>NZ_CP135963.1:3885896-4628844 GCF_032460525.1 Geodermatophilus sp. DSM 44513
ACCCGCCCCGGGGCGGCGTCGAACAGCCCGACGAAGCGGAACCCGCGGCTGCCGAAGCCGGCGTAGTCGGCCAGGGCGGTGCCCAGGTTGCCGATGCCCACCAGCACGCACGGTCGGGACCGCTCGACGCCGAGGACGCGGGCGATGCGGTCGCGCAGCGTGACGACCTCGTAGCCCACCCCGCGGACCCCGCAGGGGCCCAGGTGGGAGAGGTCCTTGCGCAACCCGGCCGGGTTGACACCGGCCGCCGAGGCCAGCTCGCCGGAGGAGACGTTGCTGCGCCCCGCGTCGGCCAGGGCGGCGAGCACCCGCAGGTACACGGCCAGGCGGGCGACGGTGGCCTCCGGGATCCGGGGCCGGGGTGAGGACACGGGCGTACCACTCCACAGCGGTCGCGCCCGGGTCCGGCGGGGTGCCGGTGCGGTCGCGCGACATCGGGGGCCCGGGCACAGGATCGCCCGGCGAACGCCACGGTAACCGCTTGTGAACGCAGGAACAAAGTCGCCGGGGGGCCCACGGGCCGCTCCCCAGCACGGATCCGCCCCGCTGTGGTGGAGACCATACCCGGGGAGGCGTACGGCGCCCCGCCGGGCCCCCGGTCAGGAGGCCCGCAGGCCGGCCAGCAGCAGGGCCGCGTGGCCGCGGGCGAGGGTCTCCACGTCCAGCGGGCGCACGCCGCTGCCGCCCAGGCCGTCCTGGTGCAGCAGTGCCAGGACGACCGGGGACAGCACGCCGAGGGCGGCGGCGCGGCGCTGGTCGGCGTCCAGCGGTGGGAGCTCGCCCCGGCCGACGTGCTCGGCGAGCAGCTGCTCGACGGCCTGCAGGAACGGCTCGAGCAGCCCGGAGACGAACGCGGGGCCGCGCCGCGGGCTGCCCAGCCCCAGCGCCAGCCCCCCGGCGAAGACGCGGCCCAGACCGAAGCGCCGCCAGGCCAGCACGGTGCCCAGCAGCAGGCCCGGCAGCGTCTCCTCGGGGGGGCGGCCCCCGGCCGAGGTGCCCGAGGCGAGGAAGTCCGCGGCGTCGGCGCGCACCGCCTCCAGGACGGCGGCGTAGAGGCCGTCCCGGTCGCCGAAGTAGTGGGTGAGCGTGGTGGTGCTGACCCCGGCGGCCCGGGCCAGGTCGACGAGCGTCGCCGGCGTCCCGTCGTCGCGCAGCAGGGCAGCGCTCAGCGTGGCGGCCAGCGCGTGCCGGGTCTGCTCGTAGTCGCGGTTGCGTGCTCCCGGTCGGCGACCCATGGCCAGAGGGTAGACGAACGGACAGGATATCCGTATCCTATTGTCACCCCGACAAGCTATGGAGGTCGACGTGAGAGCAGTGGTGTACGACCGGTACGGCCCGGCGGACGTGCTGGAGGTCCGCGAGGTCCCCGTCCCGCGCCCGGCCCCCGGCGAGGTGCTCGTCCGGGTCGCGGCCGCCGGGCTCAACCCGGCGGACTGGCGGCTGCGCAGCGGCCAGTTCCGGTTCGCGCTGCGGCTGCGCTTCCCCTTCGTCCCCGGAGCCGACCTCGCCGGTGTGGTGGAGGCGGTCGGCGACGGGGTGGACGACGTCCGGTCCGGTCAGCCGGTCATGGCCATGCAGGCCACCCGCACCGGGGGCGCGTGCGCCGAGTACGCCGCCGTCCCCCGCGAGCACCTGGCCCCGGCACCAGCCGGGGTGCCGCTGCTTGAGGCCGCCGGCGTCCCGCTGTGCGGGTCGACCGCGCTGCAGGCGCTGCGCGACCGGGCCGGACTGCGGGCCGGACTGCGGGCCGGTCAGCGGCTGCTGGTGCACGGCGCCGCCGGCGGCGTCGGCTCGCTGGCCGTGCAGGTCGGCCGGGCGCTCGGTGCCACGGTGACCGCCGCGGCGAGCCGGGACGCCGCCGCCCTGCTGCGCGACCTGGGCGCCGAGGAGGTGCTCGACCGCGGGACGGTCGACCTGACCCGGCCACCCGAGCGGCTGCGGGAGGCGTTCGACGTCGTCCTGGACGCGGCCAACGCGCTGTCCTTCCGGCACGCCCGGGCGCTGCTGACCCCCGGCGGCACCGCGGTGAGCGTCAACCCCTTCGCCGAGCGGCTGTCCCCCGGCCTGCTGGCCCCGCTGCGCGGCGGGCGCCGGCTGCGCTCGGTGCTCGTCGCCCCGCGGGCCGCCGACCTGGCGGTGCTCTCCGGCTGGCTGGCCGAGGGCACGGTGCGACCGGTCGTGCAGCGCACCCTGCCGCTGGTGGAGGTGCGCGCCGCGCACCGGCAGCTCGAGGCCGGGCACGCACGGGGCAAGACCGTGCTGGTCGTCGACCCGGTGCTGGCCGGGCTGGTGCCGGGGCGGGAGGTGCCCGCCTGAGCGGAGGCGGGTCCCCCTTCAGCCGATGCCGAGGTCCCGGCGCAGGCGCGGCACATCGACGGTGAAGTAGGAGTGCTCGCGGCCGTCGAGGAGCACGACGGGCACGCGGTCGCCGTACTCCGCCTGCAGCTCGGGGTCGGCGTCCACGTCGACGGTCGCCACCCCCAGGCCGGCCTCGTCCGCCAGCCGGTCCAGCGTCTCGGCGGCCACGGCGCACAGGTGGCAGCCCGCCCGGGTCAGGAACTGCAGCCGGGGCACCTCAGGACGCATCGTCGTCCCCGGCCGTGACCTCACCGGCGCCGGCCAGGCCCAGCTCGCGCAGCCGGGCCCGGCTCACCTTGCCGGTCAGCGAGTGCGGCAGCGCGGGCAGCACCTGCACCGACGTGGGCACCTTGTACCGGGCCAGGGAGGTCGCGGCGTGCGCGCGCAGCTCCTCGAAGCCCAGCCGGGCGCCCGGGCGCAGGGCCACCACGGCCCGGACGGCGGCGCCGGTCCGCGGGTCGGGCACGCCGATGACCGCGCTCTGCGCCACGGCGGGGTGGGTGGCCAGCACCCGCTCGACCTCGGCGGGGTAGACGTTGAAGCCGCTGACCAGGATCAGGTCGCTGCGGCGGTCGACCAGGTGCAGGTCGCCGTCCTCGTCGGCGTAGGCCAGGTCGCCGGTGGCCAGCCAGCCCGCGGCGTCGGGCCCGTCGGCACCGTCGGGCCAGTACCCGGCGAACAGGTTGGGGCCGCGGACCCACATCTCGCCCGGGCCGTCCTCCACCAGGTCACCGGCCGCCGGCACGTCGTCGACCGGCGCGCGCAGGGCGGTGTCGCGCAGCTGCACCTCCACCCCGGGGACGGCGCCGCCGATGCACCCCGGCTTGGCCCGCCCGGTCGCCAGGGTGCTGGCCACCACCGGGCAGGCCTCGGTCAGCCCGTACCCCTCCCAGACGGTCACCGCGGCCCGGTCCCGCATCGCCGTCCAGACGGCGGGCGGCAGCGGCGCGGCACCGGAGGAGGCGACCCGGACGGCGGCGAACGCGCGGCGCAGGTCGGCGTCGGACCCGGCGGCGTCGGCGGCGGCCAGCCAGGCCTGGTAGACGGGCGGGGCGCCCGGGACGGTGGTGACCCCCTCGCGCGCCATGACGGCGAGGGAGTCGACCGGGTCGAACGCCTCCACCAGCACCGCGCACGCGCCGGTGGCCGCCACCAGGCCGAGGCCGGTGTTCAGCCCGTAGACGTGGAACAGCGGGAGGGCGAGCAGCACGCGGTCGTCGGACCGCACCGGCGGGGGTGCCATCCGCAGGCACTGCTCCTGGTTGGCCCGGAGCGCGGCCACCGACAGCATCGCGCCGCGCGGCCGGCCGGTCGTGCCGCTGGTGTAGGCGAGGAAGGCCAGGCGCTCGAGGTCCTCCGGCTCCTCCGGTGGTGCGGCGTCGTCGGAGGGCGGCCCGGCGAGCACCGGCACCCCGGCCACCGCCGTCCGCTCTCCCGCCACGACGAGCAGCGCGGCACCGGAGTCGGTGAGCACGTGCTCCAGTTCGGGATCGGTGTAGGCGGTGTTCACCGGGACCACGACCAGCCCCGCGCGCAGGGCGCCCAGCGTCGCCCGCAGCCAGGCGACGCCGTTGGGCAGCTGCACCGCCACCCGCTCGCCGGGCGCCAGCCCGCGGGCGGCGTACCCGGCGGCCGTCCGGTCGACCGCGGCGTCCAGCTCGCCCCAGGTGAGCCGCTGGTCCCCGGCCACGACGGCCGGCGCGTCCGGGCGCTCGCGGGCCGCCGCGCGCACCAGCGCGGACAGCGAGGGGACGGCGTCGGTCACGCTCTCCTCCTCGGCACGCAGCGCCTCCGGCCACCCTGGTCCGGGCCCCCGCGATGGTGTCACCCGGGGTCCGTGCCCGCAGCACCGCACCCGGGGCCGCCGGGCACGGGGCCGCCGATAGGGTCCAGGCGTCGTCGGTGCACCCAGCCGGTGGTGGCGGAGCGACAGGAGGTCGTCGTGGCGGGACTGCCCTTCCGCGGCCGCCGCGCGCGCCGGGCCGGCGTGCCGGACGAGGAGACGCGGGCGCACGTCGCCGGTGCCGCCTCGGCCGCGGCCGCCGAGGTCGAGCCGGCGCCGGCCGTCGTCCCCGACCTGACCGCGGCGGCGTTCTTCGACGTCGACAACACGATGATGGTGGGCGCGTCGATCTTCTGGTTCGCCCGGGGGCTGGCCGCCCGCAAGTACCTGACCGCCCGTGACATGTCGCGGTTCGTGTGGCAGCAGGCG
Source organism: Geodermatophilus sp. DSM 44513 (assembly GCF_032460525.1). Lineage (NCBI taxonomy): Bacteria > Bacillati > Actinomycetota > Actinomycetes > Geodermatophilales > Geodermatophilaceae > Geodermatophilus > Geodermatophilus sp. DSM 44513. The sequence continues at coordinate 3,890,467 of NZ_CP135963.1, forward strand.
AAGTTCCGGATCGCCGGCAACGAGAGCACCGACGACATGCTCTCCATCCGGGAGAGCGCGCTGGCCTTCGCCGCGGGGCGCGCGGTCACCGAGATCGTGCAGGCCGGCGAGGAGATCTACGACGAGCTCATGGCCGACCGGATCTGGGCCGGCACGCGGGTGCTCGCCCAGCAGCACCTCGACGCCGGGCAGCGGGTCTGGCTGGTGACGGCGACGCCGGTGGAGCTGGCCAGCATCATCGCCCACCGGCTGGGGCTCACCGGCGCGCTGGGCACCGTCTCGGAGATCGTCGACGGCCGCTACACCGGGCGGCTGGTCGGGGAGATGATGCACGGCGAGGCCAAGGCCGAGGCGGTGCGGGCGCTGGCCGTGCGGGAGGGCCTGGACCTCACCCGGTGCACCGCCTACAGCGACAGCTCCAACGACCTGCCGATGCTCACGCTCACCGGCCGGGCGGTCGCGGTGAACCCCGACACCGAGCTGCGCGCGGTCGCCCGCTCCCGCGGCTGGGAGGTCCGGGACTTCCGCACCGGGCGCAAGGCCGCGCGCACCGTCGTCCCCACCGTGGCGGCCGCGGCGCTGTCCGGCGGGCTGGTCGGCGGCGCCATCGCCCTGCGCCGGCGCGACAAGCTCCCCTGGTGAGGTGCGGGAACGGCCCCGGCGGCTGTGACGGTGGCCCTCGTCAGGGGCCCGCGTCGAGCGAGCGAGGCGTGGGGGGACGAGGGTCCTCCTTCAGCCCCAGACCGACCTGCGCTGCAGGAGCAGCCGGTACAGCGACTGCTGGATCGTCTCGCGCACCTGGTCGGTGAGGTTGAAGACGAGCATCGGGTCCTCGGCGGCGGCCGGCCCGTAGGACGCCGTCTCGATCGGCTCACCGAAGGCGATCAGCCACTTCGACGGCAGCGGCACCAGCCCCAGCGGTCCCAGGGCCGGGAAGGTCGGCGTGACCGGGAAGTAGGGCAGGCCGAGGAGCCGGGCGAGGGGCCGGACGTTGCCCAGCATCGGGTAGGCCTCCTCGGCCCCGACGATCGCGCACGGGATGATCGGCGCCCCGGTGCGCAGAGCCGCTGTGACGAAACCCCCGCGGCCGAACCGCTGCAGCGTGTACCGCTCGCGGAACGGCTTGCCGATCCCCTTGAACCCCTCCGGGAACACCCCGACCAGCTCCCCGCCGGTCAGCAGGCGCTCGGCGTCCTCGTTGCAGGCCAGCGTCGAGCCGAGCTTGCGCGACAGCGAGCCGACCACCGGCAGCTCGAAGACCAGGTCGGCGCCGAGCAGCCGCAGCCGGCGCCGGGCCGGGTGGTCGTCGTGCAGCGCGACGGTGGCCATCATGGCGTCGAGCGGCACCGTGCCCGAGTGGTTGGCGACGACCAGCCCGCCGCCGGTGTGCGGCACGTGGTCCACGCCGAGGGTCTCCACGCGGAACCAGCGGGAGAACAGCGGCCGCAGCGCCGGCAGCAGCACGTGGTCGGTGAGGTCGGGGTCGAAGCCGAACTCGTCGGTGGCGTAGTCGCCGGTCAGCCGGCGGCGCAGGAACTCCAGGCCGCCGGCGACCTGCTCGTCCCAGGACGCGGTCGACGGCGGCGGGAGCCGGGGTTCGTCGTCGTCGCGCCGCAGCGGGATGACCCGCGCCTCAGGCATCGCGCACCGCTCGCAGCCCGGGGGCCGGCGGCGCCGGCCGCAGCCGCTCCCCCACCGAGTCCGCCGTGCGACCGACCCGGTGGACGAGGTCCTGCGCGCGAGAGGTGACCGCGGCGACGGCCTGCGGCGGCACCACCGGCACGATCGTGCTCGCGTAGTCGGCCAGCGCCTGCTCGGTGGTGAACCGGGGTGTGTAGCCGAACGTCTCGCGCAGCACCGTGGTGTCCACGACCCGGCCGAAGTTGAGGAAGCGCATCTGTTCCGGGGAGTAGTCGACGTAGCCGAAGCGGCGGGTCAGCCGGCCCAGCGAGCCGAGGGCGGGCGCGGGCAGCGGCACCTGCAGGCGGCCCAGCCGGCGGATGACCTGGGACAGCAGCAGGGTGCCCTCCCCGCCCACGTTGACGGTGCCGGTGAAGGTCCCGGTGGTGGCGCGGGTCAGCACGGCCAGGGCGTCGTCCTCGTGCAGCAGCTGCACGCGCGCGTCGTAGCCGAGCGCGGTGGGGACCACCGGCATGCGCAGGAACTGCGTGAGCACCGAGTCGATCCGCGGGCCGATGAAGTTGGTGAACCGCAACGCGGCCACGCCGACGTCGGGACGACGCCGGGAGAAGGACCGGACGTAGCCCTCGATGTCCAGGCTGTCCCGGGCGAAGCCGCCCGAGGGGACCCGGCGGGCCTGCATGGGCTCGGTGAAGACGGCCGGGTCACGCGGGGAGGCGCCGTAGACGGCACTGCTGGACTTGAGCACGAACCGGCGCACCGAGGACGCGCGCTGGCAGGCCGCGAGCAGCTGCATCGTGCCGATGACGTTGAGCTCCTTCATCGGCCCCCGCCCACCGGAGCCGGCGGGTGTGGAGCTGATGTTCATGTGCACGACCGTGTCGACCGACGCGGTCGCGATGACCTTGCCGATCAGCGGGTTGCGGATGTCGGCCCGCACGAACTCGGTCCGGCCCAGGCGGCGGAGCACCTCCGGGGACGGGGGGACGGTGTCCACCCCGATGACGCGCTCGATGGCGCGGTCGCGAGCGAGCTCGGCCGCCAGCGCTCCGCCGAGCCACCGGCTCACACCGGTGACCAGGACGACGGACGGCGGCACGAGCGTCAGCTCACTTCTTGTTGCGTCGCTGGACGCGGGTCTTCTTCAGCAGCTTGCGGTGCTTCTTCTTCGCCATCCGCTTGCGGCGCTTCTTGATGACCGAACCCATGTCCGTGCTCCCGACGTCGTTGCGGCACGGCAGCCACCGTCGACCGGGAGGTCGTTCCGGGCGCCGCGCGGGGTGATCAGTGCGACGACCCGGGCCTGACGGCCCGGCGTCGCTCGGCGTCCGAGAGTACCCGGCGCCCCCGTGGCGACGTTGCCGCGGGACCAGCCGGCGTCGAGGCCCACCCGCAGGGGTGGGAGTGGTGCAGGTGACCTGCTGGAACGGCCTCGGTGCAGGGACCCGCGTCGAGCCTGCGAGGCGCGGGGGGCACCGAGGTCCTTCTTCAGGCGATGTCGGTGTAGGCGTCGCGCAGGTAGTCCTGGACGGCGCGCTCGGGGACGCGGAAGGACCGGCCGACGCGGACGGCGGCGAGCTCACCGGCGTGCACGAGGCGGTACACGGTCATCTTGGACACGCGCATCATGCTGGCGACCTCGGCGACCGTCAGGAAGGTGACGGCGGCGCGCGGGGCCGGGACGGGCGGGCGGCCGACGGGCATCGCGGCCGGGTGCTGCGGGGGGATGGGGCGGGCCATCGTGGCGGCCGGGATGGGCCGGCCGACGGGACGCGGGCCGGGGACACCCGGACGGGCGTAGGCGGCGGCGGGGATCGTGCGCTGGGGCATGGTCATCTCTTCATCTCCGGCCTGGCACGTGTCGCTCGTCGGCTTCCCCACCGACTACGGGGCACGCACGTGCTGATACAGAGAGTAGGGGGGCATGCGTGACGGAAGCGATGGAAGAAACGAACAGGCAGAACGGTCCGTCCTGGGCACATCTGTGCCTCAAGCTCCTCGTCGACATGTCTCCGGGCGCGTCGCGGACGACACGTCCCGATCCCCTCACGCTGAGTCGACACATCGACCCCGGGTCGGGGTAGGGTCAGCGGTCCTGCGTGGCCCGCCCCAGTTCCACCGAGCGCGCGTGGGCGGCCTCGATGGCGGCGATCAGCGCGGCGCGCACGCTGTGCCGCTCCAGCTCGCGGACCGCCGCGATGGTCGTCCCGCCCGGGCTGGTCACCGCCTCCCGCAGCTGCACGGGGTGCTCACCGGAGTCGCGCAGCATGACCGCCGCGCCCAGGGCGGTCTGCACGATGAGGTCCGCGGCCAGGTCGCGCGGCAGGCCCAGCAGGATCCCGGCGTCGATCATGGCCTCGACCAGGTAGAAGAAGTAGGCCGGCCCGCTGCCCGACAGGGCGGTGACGGCGTCCTGCTGGCTCTCCGGCACGCGCCGCACGCGCCCGACGGCGGCCAGCAGCGTCTCGGCCTCGTCCAGGTGGCGGTCGTCGGCGTGCGCACCGGCGGACAGCACGCTCATCCCCTCGTCGACCAGCGCGGGGGTGTTCGGCATGACCCGGACGACGGGGACGCCGGCGGGCAGCGCCGCCTCGATGACCGACGTCGGGACGCCGGCCGCCACCGAGACCACCAGGTGTCCGTCGTCCACCGAACCCGCGAGCGCGCCGAGCAGCGCGCCGATGTCCTGCGGCTTGACCGCCAGCAGCAGCACCCGCGCGCGGGCGGCGGCCTCGGCGAGCGCCACCACCGGGACGCCGTAGCGGGCGGTCAACTCGGCCGCGCGCTCGGGGTGGCGCTCGCAGACGACGATGCCCCCGGACCCGCCGCGGCGGACCAGCCCGGACAGCAGCGCCTCGCCGATCTTCCCGCCGCCGACGATCGCCAGACCCGAGCGGCCGGCGTCCCCGGCGCTCACGACCGGCCCGCCGGCCGGTGCTGCTGCTGCCTGCGGACCTGCCCCGGCATGACGCCCTCCCCGCTGTCGGTCGCTCGCCCGAACCTAGTGCGCGCGGCGTGTGCCCTCCTCGGGGGCGGGGTAGCCGCCGCCCCATGCCAGGAGAACTGAACGGGATGAAGGTGGCCGTCCTCGCGACCGACGGGGTGGAGCAGGTCGAGCTCGACCGGCCATGGCAGGCGCTGGAGGAGGCCGGTGCGGAACCGGTGCTCGTCTCCCTCGAGGCCGGGGAGATCACCGCCTTCCAGCACATCGACAAGGGCGACACCAAGCAGGTCGACGCGGTGGTCAGCTCGGCCGACCCCGACGAGTACGGCGCCCTGCTGCTGCCCGGCGGGGTGGTCAACGGGGACTTCGTGCGCGCCGACGCCGACGCGGTCGCCTTCGTCACGGCCTTCTTCGAGGCGGGCAAGCCGGTGGCGGCCATCTGCCACGCGCCGTGGGTCCTCGCCGAGGCCGACGTCGTCCGCGGCCGGCGGATGACCTCCTGGCCCTCGCTGCAGACCGACCTGCGCAACGCCGGCGCCACCTGGGTCGACGAGGAGGTCGTCGTCGACGGCAACCTGGTCACCAGCCGCAACCCCGACGACCTCGACGCCTTCAACGCCGCGATCGTCGAGCAGTTCGCGCTGCAGCCCGCCGGCGACCGCGAGGGGTGACCCCCGGCTCCTCTGCCCCCCGCTCGCAGGCTCGCCGCGGGACCCCGCAGGGGGCCTTCAGCCCGTGGCGAGCAGGCCGGCGGCCGGGGCGATGGTGAGCAGGGTCCCCGCGAAGACCAGGACGGCCACCAGCCGCACCCCGGCCGGCTCCTGGTCCAGCCGCTGCCGCCACACGCCGACGCCGCCGACCAGCGCGGCCACCGCGACCGGGACCAGCAGCACGGCCAGGTAGGGCAGCTGCTGCCAGAGCACGGTGAACAGGAAGAAGGTGCCCACCCCGGCGGCCAGTGCCAGCACCAGCTCGCCGCCGAAGCGCACCCAGGCAAGCACGCCCTCCCCGGCGCCGGCGGTCCCGTCCTCGAGCATCGGCGGCTCGCCGCCGCGGACGACGGGGATCGGCCCGGTCTGCGGCTCCCGGCCGGACCCCGCCGCGGCCCGGCGGGGCGCACGTTCGCGCACCGTCCCCGTCCGGGGCGAGCCGTCGGGGGCACCCGCCGTGGCAGCGCCCGGGACGCCGGGCTTGCGGGAGGGCCGCAGGCCGGGGATGGCCGCGGTCGAGGGCTCGGCCGGGCGCCGTCGGTCGGTGGCGGGGGCGACGCCGTCCCCGGCCGGGGCAGCGGGCTGGTCACCGGCCCGCCGGCCGAACTCCGGCCGCTCGGCGACCCGACCGGTGTCGCCGGTGCCGCGCTGGCGCACGCCGGTGTCCTCGAACTCGTCCCCCCGGCGGCGCCGGCCGCGCGTCGGGGACTCCACCCCGGCCTCGCGCAGGATGTCGGCCAGCGGCCGGCCGCCGGTCTCCGGGTCACGGCGTCCCTCGCCGCGGCCACCGGGAGGAGTGCTCATCTCTCGTCCTCCAACGAGTCCAGTCGCCGGAGGATGACGCCCTCCCGCAGCGCCCACGGACAGATCCGGACGGACGGTACGGCCAGAGCGCGCATGGTGGCCCGCGCCACGACGGCGCCGCCGGGGATCTGGTGGGCGCGGTCGGGCGACACGCCCTGCAGCTCGGCCAGCGCCGAGGACTCGATGCGGGCCACGAACCCCAGCAGCTGGGCCAGCCCGTCGACGGTGAGCTGGCGGGGGGCCCGCAGCCCCGCCGAGTAGGGGGCCGCGCCGGTCAGCCGGGCCAGCGTGCGGAACGTCTTGGACGTGGCGGCGACCAGGTCCGGCGGGCCACCGGCGAGCAGCTTCTTCGCCGCGGGCCGGAGCAGGTGGGTGGCGTGCGCGTCGAGCTCGGCGAGCGCGGCCAGGTCGGGGCGCCCACCCGTGCGGGCCGCGGGCAGGAAGCGGCGGGTCATCCGGCCGGCGCCCAGCGGCAGCGACAGCGCGACGTCGGGGTCCTCGTCCATGCCGCTGGCCAGCTCCAGCGACCCGCCGCCGATGTCGAGCACCAGCAGCCGCCCGGCGCTCCAGCCGAACCACCGGCGGACGGCGAGGAAGGTCAACCGCGCCTCCTCCTCCCCGCTGGTCACCTTGAGCTCCACGCCGGTGCGGCGCCGGACCCGCTCCAGCACCTCCGTGCCGTTGCCCGCCTCGCGGATGGCGGAGGTGACCAGGGCCAGCACCTCGTCGCAGCCCTGCTTCTCGGCCTGCTCGCAGGCCTTGCCCACCGCCTTGAGCAGCGCCTTCTCGCCCTCCTTGGACAGCAGGTCGTCGTCACCGACGTGCTCGGCCAGGCGCAGCAGCCAGCGGTCGTCGTGCTGCGGCGTGGGGTGGCCGCCGCGGTGGGCGTCGACCACCAGCAGGTGGACGGTGTTCGATCCGACGTCCAGCACCCCGAGCCTCATGCGCTCAGTCTGCCCGGCCCCCTCCGGAGGCTCGTGCCGAGCGGAGCGGGGCATGAGCTGGAGGGGGCCCTCTCTCTACGCTGGCCCGGTGCACGACGACCCGCAGGAGGTCCCGCCCGAGGTGCCGCTGGACTTCGCCCGCGAGTGGGTCGAGTTCCCCGACCCGGCCGACCCGCGGCACGTCGTCCGCGCCGACCTCACCTGGCTGTCGTCGGCCTGGACGTGCGTGTTCGGCCGGGGGTGCGCCGGCGTCGTCGCCGGACGCCCGGACGACGGCTGCTGCAAGCACGGCGCCTTCTTCACCGACGAGGACGACCTGGCCCGGGTGACCGCCGCCGTCGCCGACCTCACCGACGCGGACTGGCAGCTGGCGCCGGTCGGCCGCGGGTCCTGGACGGAGGAGGACGCGGCCGACGACGAGGACGGCGGCGTGCGCTCGCTGCGCACCCGGCTGGTCGACGGCGCCTGCGTCTTCCTCAACCGCGCCGGCTCCCCCGGTGGCGCCGGCTGCGCGCTGCACAGCATGGCGCTGCGCGAGGACCTGCACCCGATGCTGACCAAGCCCGACGTGTGCTGGCAGCTGCCGCTGCGCCGCGAGCAGGAGGAGGTCGAGCGCCCGGACGGCACGCGCGTCCTGGTGTCGACCATCGGCGAGTTCGACCGGCGCGGCTGGGGCCCCGGCGGGCACGACCTGCACTGGTGGTGCACCGGGTCGCCGGCCGCGCACGTGTCCGCCGAGCCGCTGGTGGACACCTGCGCCGCCGAGCTCACCGCCCTGCTCGGGCCGGCCGCCTACGCCGAGCTGCGGCGGCTGACCGGACGGCGGCTGGACCTCGGCCTGGTCGCCCCGCACCCGGCCAGCCCTCCACCGGTGCCCCTGACCCTCCAGCGCCGGCGGCCCTGAGCCCTCCCCCGTCCGGAGGTGAGGGACCCCGGCCGGCCGCCTCCCGCCACTACCCTTCAGCGGACGGACCACGAGCGGACGGCGGGGACTGTGAGCGAGGAGCGCGCGGTGGCGGGCCCTCCCCCGGCCGGGGGGGCGCCGCCGGACAACGCATCTCCGGACGACGCATCTCCGGACAACGCATCTCCGGACAACGCCTTCCTGGCGCTGGTCCGCATCCCGGTGTTCCGCCGGCTGTGGGCGGCGATCACCGTCTCCAGCCTCGGTGACTGGCTGGGGCTGCTGGCCACGACGGCGATGGCCCAGCAGCTCACCCGCGAGGAGTCCCTCGCGGTGCAGGGCGCGGCGATCTCCGGCGTCATCCTCACCCGGCTGCTGCCCGACCTGCTGCTCGGCCCGCTGGCCGGGGCGCTGGCCGACCGGCTGGACCGGCGGACGACGGTCGTCGTCGGCGAGGTGCTGGCCGCCGCCCTGTACCTGTCCATGGCGGTCAGCTACGAGCTGACCTGGCTCTACGTGGCCCAGTTCCTCGTCGAGGCGGTCGGGCTGTTCACCAACCCCGCCAAGCAGGCGATCTGGGTGTCCATCGTGCCCCGCGAGCGGCTGGCCGTGGCCAACCAGGTGTCGCTGTTCTCCGTCTACGGCGCCGTCCCGGTCGCCGCGCTGCTGTTCGCGCTGCTGTCCACCGTCAGCCGGCTGATCGGCGAGGACGACGGCAACGAGGCGCAGACCGCGATCGTCGTGGCCCTCGTCGTCAACGCGGCCAGCTTCGGCGTCAGCGCCGTCACCGTGCTGCTCTCCCGCCGGCTCATCCCGGGCACGCCGGTCGACCGGGACGGCGGGCAGCGCAACGTCTTCTCCCTGGTCGTGGAGGGCGTGGCCTTCCTGCGCGGGCAGCCGTTCATGCGCGCCCTCTACGTCGGCGTCATCGGCGCGTTCGGCGCCGGCGGGCTCACCGTCGGCGTCGCCCAGCTCTACGTGGCCACCCTGCAGGCCGGCACCGCCGGGTACTCCGTCGTCTTCGGCGTGGTCTTCACCGGCCTGGCCATCGGCATGCTGGCCGGGCCACGCATCCTGCCCACAGTGCCGCGGCGCAGCGTGTTCACCCACGCCATCGGCCTGGCCGGGGTCGCGCTGCTGGTGATGTCGGTGCTGCGGGACTTCGTGCTGGCCACCGCCGCCGCCTTCTGCGTGGGGCTGTTCGCGGGCGTCAGCTGGATCATCGGCTACACCCTGATCGGCTACGAGGTGGAGGACCGGCTGCGCGGCCGGGTCTTCGCCTTCGTCATCTCCTCGGTGCGCGTGGTCCTGCTGCTGACCGTGGCCGTCGGCCCCGGGCTGGCCGGCCTGCTCGGCACGCACGACGTCCGCCTCGGTGACCTGGTGCTCACCCTCACCGGGCCCGGGCTGACCCTGCTGGTCGGCGGGCTGATCGCGCTGGCGGTCAGCGCCTACGCCACCCGCCAGGTGGTGCCCGCCCGCTCGCGCACCCGGGTCCGGGACCTGCTGCGCCTGCTGTGGGGCCGCTCGGACCTGTTCTCCGCCTCCTCCAGCGGCGTCGGGCTCTTCGTCGTCGTCGAGGGGGCCGACCGCGAGCTCACCCGCCGCTACACCGCGGACCTCGCCCAGGTGCTGCGCGAGGAGTCCCGGCGCCCGGTCGAGGTGACCGCCGAGCCGAGCGACACCCGGCTGGGCCACCAGGTGCGCGGCCTGCTGTTCCCGGCCCCGCCGGACGCGGCCGCCGCCCCGCGGTCGGAGCCGTCGATCGACGACACCGGCCGGCCGATCGGCGCGCACACCGCCGCCCTGCTCGCCGCCGCCGACCGCGCGCAGCACGTGGCCACGGTCATCCGCCCGGCGCTGGAGGACCACCGGATCGTGGTCAACACCCACTACGTGGACACCTCGATCGCCTTCCACGGCGCGGGTCAGGGCCTCGACGGCGACCGCATCTTCCGCACGTCGCTGTGGGCCACCCGCGGCCTGCTGCCCGACCTCACCGTGCTCGTCGACTCCCCCGTCACCGCCGCCCCGCCGGGCGCCGACGCCCAGGCGGTGCGCCGCGCGTTCCTCGAGCTGGCCGAGGCCGCGCCCGACCGCTACGTCGTCGTCCCCGGGGAGCTGCTGGACGCCACCAGCACCGGCGGGCTGGTCTCCCCCGTCGTCCGCCGGCGGCTGGCCGCCCTGGTGGCCACCCGCTACCCGGCGCCCGCGGACGGTGACGGCGACGGCGACGGCGACGGCGGGGTCGGTGCGACGCCCGGCGCGGGCTCCACCGCTGCCGCGGAGCAGGCCGGCCGCTCCGTAGGCTGACCACGTGACGGAGCCCGTGCGGTGGACGGCCGAGGACACCGAGGACGTCGTCTGCTGCCTGTGCCGGGTGCCCGGCACGCTGGTGCACGACCTCGCCCCGTTCGGGGTGGTCCGCTGCCCGCAGTGCGCGCTGGTGTTCATCAGCCCGCGGTTGCGCCCAGAGGCGCTGCAGCGGCTCTACGACGACGCCGGCTACTTCGAGGGCGGCGTCTACGACGCCGGCGTCCGCGCCGAGGGCCTCTCCCCCGCCATGCTACTGCAGCGGACCTGGACGGCCGGCCGGCTGGCGCTCGTCGACCGCGAGCGCGGCCTCCCCGCGGGCGGGCGGCTGCTCGAGGTCGGCGCCGGCTACGGCCTGTTCCTGGCCGCCGCCCGGGACGCCGGCTGGGCGACCTCCGGCGTGGAGCTCTCCCGCACCGGGGCGAAACACGCGCAGGACGCCCTGGGCCTGGACGTGTTCCGCGGCCAGCTGGAGGACGCGCCGCTGGAGCCGGGCTTCGACGTGGTGTGCGCCTGGGACACCGCCGAGCACGTGCCCGACCCCGTGTCCTTCTGGCGGGCGGTGCGCTCGCTGGTCGCCGACGACGGGATCGTGGTGTTCTCCACGCCCTACGTGGACTCGCTGCCGGCCCGGCTGCTGGGCACCCGCTGGTGGACGCTCAAGCCGGCCGAGCACATCTGGCACTTCACCCCGCGCACCCACGCGCTGCTGCTCGCGCGGGCCGGGCTGGCGCTCACCCGGGTGGTCCGCAACCCGCTCGCCCCGGCGAACGCCGGCCGGCTGGACTCCCTCGTCGGCGTCGCCCGCCCCATCCCCGCGACGCCGTGACCGACGCGGCCCGTCTGCAGGGGCCCGCCGCGAGCCCGCGAGTGGTGGGGGGCAGAGGGGTCCTCCATCAGGCGGCGCGGTCGTCGTCCCCCCGCGGGGCGGTCGCCGCGCGGCGGAAGGTCTGCCGGTAGGCCCGCGGTGAGACACCGCGGCGGCGGGCGAACTGCTCGCGGAACCCGGCCGCGGTGCCGAAGCCGACCAGCCGGGCGACCTCCTCGACCGGGGCGTCGCTGCCCTCCAGCAGCGCCTCGGCGGCGGCGAGCCGCTGGGTGAGCAGCCAGGCGTGCGGCGTCGTCCCGGTGGTCGCCCTGAACCGCCGGGCGAAGGTGCGCGGGCTCATCAGGGCCCGCCGGGCGAGCAGCTCGACGGAGAGGTCGTCGGCGAGGTGGGCCTGCGCCCACTCCAGCACCGCGCCGAGCAGGTCGTCCTGCACCCGGGCCACCGGGGCGTCGATGAACTGCGCCTGCCCGCCGTCGCGGTGCGGCGGCACCACCATCTCCCGAGCCAGCGCGTTGGCCGCCGCGGCGCCCCACTCGCGGCGCACCAGGTGCAGCAGGGTGTCCACGCCGGCCGCCGTCCCCGCGCCGGTGACGAGCCGGCCGTTGTCGACGTAGAGCACCGCGGGGTCGACCCGGACGGCGGGGTGGCGGGCGGCCAGCTCACCGGTGTACCGCCAGTGCGTGGTGGCCCGGAGCCCGTCGAGCAGGCCGGTGGCGGCCAGCACGAACGCGCCCGAGCACTGGCTGACGACCACGGCCCCGCGCGCGTGCGCGGCGCGCAGCGCGTCGAGCACCGCCGGCGAGGGCGCCCGGTCCAGCCGCTCCCAGGCGGTGACCGTGACGACGTCGGAGGCGACCAGCCGGTCGAGGCCGTGCTCGACGGTCATCGCCAGCCCGGTGTCCGTGCGGACGACGCCCGGGTGCTCGGTGACCGGCGCGAAGTCGAACAGCGGCAGCCCGAGGTGCCGGCGGTCGTAGGCGAAGACCTCCGCGGCCACGCCGAGGCCGAAGCTGCCGACCAGCCCGTCGGCGACCAGGGTGCTGACGACGACGGGGCGGTCGGGCGTGGCCATGCCCGTCATGATGGCAGGAAAACTGCGTTGGTGGTCGGTCCTGCCACTCGTCCGGGAGCACGGACGGTCGCAGGCTGCACCCGTGCTGCTCATCACCTGCCCCGTGACGGGGTCCCACGAGCTGGTCGGCGACCGGCGGATCCGCTCGGTGGTCAACCACCCGAACCACATCGCGCTGCACGTCTCGTGCCCGTGCGGCGGCGTGCACGTCTACCGCACCGGCCGCCGCTGGGCGGCGGGCCGGGCAACCGCCACGGCTCGACCTGCGCCGCAGCCGACCTCCGCCTACTCTCGAACACATGAGCGAGCCCACCGCGAACGAGGACCGCAGCGCCGAGAAGGACCCGTCGGACTGGGTGACCGGCGACGAGCCCGCCACCGGCGCGCAGAAGAGCTACCTGCACACCCTGGCCCGCCAGGCCGGCGAGGACGTGCCGGACGACATCACCAAGGCCGACGCGTCGATCAAGATCGACGAGTTGCAGGACGAGACCGGCCGGGGCCAGTAGCCCCGGCCGGCAGGTCAGGCCTCCAGCTTGTAGCCCAGCCCGCGCACGGTCACCAGGTACTTGGGGTTGGCCGGGTCGGGTTCGATCTTGGCCCGCAGCCGCTTGACGTGGACGTCGAGGGTCTTGGTGTCGCCGACGTAGTCCGACCCCCACACCCGGTCGATGAGCTGGACGCGGGTGAGCACCCGGCCGGCGTTGCGCAGCAGGAGTTCGAGCAGGTCGAACTCCTTGAGCGGCAGCGCGATCGGCTCGCCGTCGACCGAGACGACGTGCCGCTCGACGTCCATGCGCACCGGGCCGGCCTCCAGGGCCGACTCCGCCGGCGCCTCGACGTCACCGCGGCGGCGCAGCACCGCACGGATGCGAGCGACCAGCTCGCGGGCCGAGTACGGCTTGGTCACGTAGTCGTCGGCGCCGAGCTCCAGGCCGACCACCTTGTCGACCTCGGCGTCCTTGGCGGTCAGCATGATGATCGGCACGCCGCTGCGGGAGCGCAGGGCGCGGCAAACCTCGGTCCCGGGCAGACCCGGCAGCATGAGGTCCAGCAGGACGATGTCGGCACCACCCCGGTCGAACTCCGCGAGGGCCTCCGGCCCGGTGCCGGCGACGACCGGGTCGAACCCCTCCTTCCGCAGCATGTAGGACAGCGCGTCGGAGAAGGACTCCTCGTCCTCCACGACCAGCACTCGGGTCATGACCGTCCCTTCGGGGCGTGTGCGGCGGTCGGGCCGCCGGCGAGGTCGTGCTCGTCCGGCGCGTCGCCGGGAGGTGGAGGGGTCGCAGCGCGGTCGGCCAGCGGGATCCGCAGGGTGAAGGTGGAGCCGAGCCCCTCCTCGCTCCACACGCTCACCGAGCCGCCGTGGTTCGTGGCGACGTGCTTCACGATCGCCAGCCCGAGTCCGGTGCCACCGGTGCGGCTGGCCCGGGACTGGTCGACCCGGTAGAAGCGCTCGAAGACGCGCGACCGGTCCTCGCGGGGGATGCCGATGCCGCTGTCGGTGACGGTGATCTCCACGAGCCCGGCGCGGGCGCGGGCGCCGACGGCGATGCGGGTGTGCTCGGGGCTGTAGGCGACGGCGTTGGCCAGCAGATTGGTGACCGCGGTGGCCAGCTGCGACTCCACGCCCTTCACGACCAGCCCCCGCTCGCCGCCGGCGACGATGGCGATCTGCTTGGCGGTCGCGGCCAGCTTGGTGCGGTCGACCGCCTCGGCGATGACCGTGTCCACCTCGAGCGGCACGAGCTCCGGCAGCGGCTCACCACCCTGCAGGCGGGACAGGTCGATGAGCTCGCGGACCAGGCGGGCCAGCCGGTCGGCCTCGTGGGTCATCCGGGAGGCGAACCGGCGCACGGTCGGGGGGTCGTCGGCGGCGTCCTCCACCGCCTCGGCGAGCAGCGACAGGGCTCCCACCGGCGTCTTGAGCTCGTGCCCGACGTTGGCGACGAAGTCGCGGCGGACCGCCTCGACCCGCCGGGCCTCGGTCACGTCCTGCAGCACCAGCGCCACCGGGCCGGGTGACCCGGCAGCGCGCTCGAGGCGGACGCCGAGCACCCCGAGCTGGCGCGGACCCCCGCCGACGACCGAGCTCGGCAGGCTCACCTCGGCGCGGCGGCGCCCGCCGTCGCGCACCGTGCGGGCCAGCTCCAGCAGCTCGGGGACCAGCAGCCGGGTCTCGCGCACGATGCCCAGGGAGCGTGCCGCCGGGTTGGCCAGCAGGACGACGTCACCGGGGTCGAGCAGGACGACGGCGGGGTCGATGAGGTCGAGCAGCCGCCGGGCCAGGACCGCCTCGGGGGCCGCGCCGTCGGCCGGAGGGGCGTCCTGGGGGTCGGGACGCCGGGACCGGTGCAGCAGCGCGGCGACCAGGACGCCACCGACCAGGCCGACGACCAGGCCGGCCAGCAGGGCGACCGACGAGCTCACGGCCCGATGCTAGATCGCGGCGACACGCGCGGATCCCTCGTCGGGGTGATCGGGGCAGCCGGCACCGCGACTGTTCACGCGCCGGTGCCCGCCCGTTCACCGCTTCGGGCGGGGCGGATCGGCAGACGGTCCTACCCTCGAGGTCCAGAGGCGTCGGGACCTCGCGGCGCGGGTAGCCCCGACTGGCTGCGCCAGCGGCTGGCCCGGCCGACGAGGAGGACGACGTGCGTCAGCACTACCACGAGGAACTCGACGACATCAACAACTGCCTGGTCGAGATGGCGAACACGGTCGGGTCGGCCATGAGCAAGGCGACGACCTCGCTGCTGGACGCCGACATCGAGCTGGCGAACCTGGTGATCGAGGGCGACGAGGGCATCGACGCCCGCCGGGAGAACATCGAGCAGCGCTGCTTCACCCTGCTGGCCCGCCAGGCCCCGGTCGCCACGGACCTGCGCACCATCACCGCGGCGATGCGGATGATCAGCGACCTGGAGCGGATGGGCGACCTCGCCGTCCACGTCGCCAAGCTGGCCCGCATGCGCTTCCCGGAGCACACCGTGCCCCAGGAGCTGCGCCCGCTGTTCCTCGAGGCCGGGCACGTCGCCGAGAGCCTGGTGGCCCAGACCGCGACCGTCATCGCCAAGCTCGACGTCGAGGCCGCCGCCGCGCTCGAGGCCGACGACGACCTGATGGACCAGCTGCACCGGCAGCTGTTCAGCGAGCTGCTCAGCACCGACTGGCCGCACGGCATGGAGGCGGCCATCGACATCACCCTGCTGGGCCGCTACTACGAGCGGTTCGCCGACCACGCGGTCAGCGTCGCCCGCCGGGTGGTCTACCTGGTCACCGGCGAGCGGGAGATGTACGCGGTGTCTGATTGAGGTCTGCTGAGCGGGGGCCCGGAGGGCTCCCCGAAGCAGGCCTCGTCCGAGGCCGCCCTGCGAGGCGCCCCGACGAGAGGGGGCCGGAGGCCTCCCCGAGGAGGTGGCGGAGGGGGCTCCATGCCACGGGGGGACGGCTCCTGGCCGCGGTGTCGGCCGGTAGGCCGACAGTGTCGCAGCGCTTCGTCGGGGGGCCTCCGGCCCCCCTCCTCAGCGCTTGCCCTGGTTCTTGACCGCCTCGATGGCGGCGGCTGCGGCCTCGGGGTCGAGGTACTCCCCGCCGGGGTTGGTCGGGCGCAGGTCGTCGTCCAGGTCGTAGCGCAGCGGGACGCCGGTGGGGATGTTCAGCCCCACGACCTCGTCCTCCCCCATGCCGTCCAGGTGCTTCACCAGCGCCCGCAGGCTGTTGCCGTGGGCGGCGACGAGCACGGTCCGGCCGGCCCGCAGGTCCGGGACGACGGCGTCGTACCAGTACGGCAGCATCCGGACGACGACGTCGGCCAGGCACTCCGTCCGCGGGCGCACCTCCGGGGGCAGCACCGCGTAGCGGGCGTCGCCGTCCTGGGAGTACTCGCTGCCCGGGTCGATGGGCGGCGGCGGGGTGCTGTACGACCGCCGCCAGGTGGTGAACTGCTCCTCGCCGTACTCGGCCAGCGTCTGGGCCTTGTCCTTGCCCTGCAGCGCGCCGTAGTGCCGCTCGTTGAGCCGCCAGGAGCGCGACACCGGGATCCACTGCCGGTCCGCGGCGGCCAGCGCCAGCTCCGCGGTGGTGATGGCCCGCTTGAGCACCGAGGTGTGCAGCACGTCGGGCAGCAGCCCGTGCTCGGCGAGCAGCTCGCCACCACGCGCAGCCTCGCCGCGGCCCTTCTCCGACAGCGGCACGTCCACCCAGCCGGTGAACAGGTTGGCCTTGTTCCACTCGCTCTCGCCGTGGCGGAGCAGCACCAGGGTGTGCGTCACGCCGCCATCCTGCCCGACCCCGGGGCCGACGGGACGGCCTCCCCGGACCTCACGCGGCCAGCAGCGGCCACAGCAGCCAGGCCTCGAACGCCGCCGGCGGCAGCAGGCCGGTCAGCAGCCACGGGCTGGGCACCGGCCGGTCGACCCCCCAGCGCAGGGCCGCGACGGCGGCCACGCTGCACCCGGCTCCGGCGAGCAGCCAGAACACGATGTTCCCGACGTCGACGACCAGCAGCTGGGCGACCGTCAGCTGCACCGCGCACAGCAGCAGCGGGTACACCAGCGCGGTCGCGGCGAGCAGGCCGACGAGGGCCCGGACCTGCCGCTGCTGCTGCCCGGGACGCTCCTGCACCGCCGCCACGCTAACCGCTGCCGCCGCCGGTCACGCCCACCGGCGGTGCAGCTCAGGTCGGTGGCGTGTCCAGCGGGCGGCGCCGCCCGGGGAGCCAGGTGAACACCACCACCGCCGCCAGCACCGCGGCCGACGCGGTGCCCACGGCGGTCAGGTGCATGGCCGAGACGAACGCGTCCGCGGCCCGGTCGGCCAGCGCAGCCGCGGCCACCGCGGACCCGTCCTCCCCGCTGGCGGCCAGCCGCTCGACGGCACCGAGGGTGGCCACGATCGAGGAGTCGGCCTCACCGCGCGCCGCCGCCGGCAGCACGTCCACCGCGTCGCCCAGCTGGGCGGCGTAGGCCGCGGACAGCAGCGAGCCGAGGATGGCCACCCCCAGCGCGCCGCCCACCTGCCGGACCGAGTTGTTGACCGCCGCGCCGGCGCCGGCCTTGTGCCGCGGCACCACCGACATGATCGACTCCGTCGTCGGCGCCATCACCGCGCCCATGCCGAGGCCCTGCACCGTCAGGATGGCGACCATCAGCCACAGCGGGGAGACCCGGTCCAGCAGCTGGAAGCCCGCGAACGACGACGCGATGAGCAGGAAACCGCCGCCGACGACGGCCTTTGGCCCGAAGCGCTCGGCCAGCCGAGAGCTCTGCGGCGCCATCAGCGACATGCCCAGCGCCACCGGGATGAGCGTCGCGCCGCTGGCCAGTGGGCCGTAGCCGAGCACCCCCTGCAGGTAGTAGACGAGGTAGAACGTGGCGCCCATGAGCGCGAAGAAGTTCAGCCCGAGCGCGGCCGCGGCGGCGGAGAAGGCGGGGTTCGCGAACAGCGTGACGTCCAGGGCCGGGTGGGCCGAGCGGCGCTGCAGCCAGACGAACAGCACCAGCAGGCCCGCCCCGCCCAGCAGCGGCACGAGGACCCCGGCCGAGGTCCACCCGGCCCCGGAGCCGCCGTGGATGATCCCGTAGACCAGCCCGGCCAGCGCCACGATCGACAGCAGCACGCCGGGCACGTCCAGCCGCCCGGGCGAGGGGTCGCGGGACTCGGGGACGACCAGCAGCGTCGCGACGATGCCGAGGACGGCCACCGGCACGGTGATGAGGAAGATGGCGCCCCACCAGAAGTGCTCGAGCACCGCGCCGCTGGCCAGTGGGCCACCGGCGATGGCGATTCCGGCGGTGCCCGCCCACACTCCGATCGCCCGGCCACGCTCCCGCGGCGGGAACACGTTGGTGATGACGGCCAGCGTGGTCGGCTGCACCGCCGCCCCACCGACCCCCATGACCGCCCGCCAGGCGATCAGCTCACCGGGGCTGTCGCTGAACGCGCCCAGCAGCGAGGCCGCGGTGAACACCGACAGTCCGATGAGCAGCACCCGGCGCCGGCCGATGCGGTCGCCGATGACGCCCCAGGAGAACAGCAGCCCGGCGAAGACGAGGATGTAGGCGTCGATCGCCCACTGCAGCTGCGCCTGGCTGGCGCCCAGCTCGCGCTGCAGGGTGGGGATGGCCACGTTGAGCGTCGTGTTGCCCATGATCACCACGAGCAGGCAGACCGTCATGGTGGCCAGCACCCACCAGCGGCGGGGGTGGCCGGACCGCTCCTCGGCGGCCTCGGGGAGCGACCGTTCGGTCGCCGTCACGCCCCGTCGTCCGGGTCGCCGGTGCCGCGGGCCCGACGGTCGGCCTCGACGAACCCGGCGAAGGCCGCCAGGTTGCGCAGGGACTCCCCGCGCTTCTCCCGCCACTCCCACTCCCGCCGGATCGACGTCCCGAAACCGATCTCCAGCATCGTGTTGAAGTGGTCGTCGGCGTAGCTGAGGACCGCGCCGAGCAGCCGGTCGAGCTCCTCGGGGGTGACCGCGGCGTGCGGCAGGCGCCCGGTCAGGTAGACGTCCCCGACGCGGTCGATGGAGTAGGCGACGCCGTAGGTGCGCGCGTTGTGCTGCAGGAGGTAGGTCCACAGCTGCTCGCGGTTCTCGTCGGGCTGCCGGCACACGAAGGCCTCCACCCGCAGGGCGTGCGCGCCGACGACCAGTCCGCAGACGGTCTTGAGCTTGTTCGTGCCGGGCAGGTCGACCAGCCACCGGCCCGGCGCGGGGTGGTCGTACACCAGCTCGCTGTCCCGCAGGGTCTGCTCGACGACCGCGTCGAGCTCCTGGACGGTCCGCTCGCGGCCCACGGCGTCCCCCGGTCCGCTCACCGGGCCACCTGCGCGGCGGGGGACCGCACCGGACCCAGCCCCCACGCCGGACGGCGCAGGGTGCCCAGGGACGGCTCCCGGGATGTCAGGGCCATCTCCTCGGCGGCGGCGGTGTAGGCCGCGACCAGGCTGTCGACGGTGCGCTCCCAGGAGAAGGCGCCCGCGTGCCGCCGGGCGCCGGCCGACAGCAGCTCGCGGCGGGCCAGCACCGACCGGACGGCGGCGGCGTAGTCGGCCGGGTCGCGGCCGGGCACCAGCACGCCGGAGACGCCGTCCCGGACGGCGGTGCGCAGCCCGCCGACGGCCGCGGCGACCACCGGTGTCCCGCAGGCCTGGGCCTCCAGGGCCACCAGGCCGAAGGACTCGTTGTGGCTGGGGACGACGGCGACGTCGGCCGCGCGGTAGTGCTCGGCGAGCAGCTCGGCGTGCACCGGCGGCAGCAGGCGGACCAGGTCGCTGATGCCCAGCCCGGCGGCCAGCTGCTCCAGCCGGCGGGGGGCCTCCAGGCCGGTGCCGCTGGGGGCGCCGACGACGTGCACCTGCAGCCGGCCGCGCAGGGTGGGGTCGTCGGCGAGCAGCCGCGCGGCCGCCTCGAGCAGCAGGTCCGGGGCCTTGAGCGGCTGGATGCGGCCGACGAACAACATCACGACGGCGTCCGCGGCGATGCCCAGCCGGCGGCGGGCCGCCCCCCGGTCGCCGGGGGTGAACCGGTCGAGGTCGACGCCGGGCGGGACGACCAGCGTGCGCCGCGGGTCGGCGCCGTAGTGCTCGACCAGCTGGCGGGCCTCGTCGACGGTGTTGGCGACCAGCCGGTCGGCCTCGGCGACCACCTGCTCCTCGCCGATCACCCGGGCCCGCGGCTCGGGCCGGTCACCGGTGGCCAGCGCGGCGTTCTTGACCTTGGCCAGGGTGTGCGCGGTGTGGATGAGCGGCACGCTCCACCGGTCCCGGGCCAGCCAGCCGACCTGGCCGGACAGCCAGTAGTGGGAGTGCACGACGCCGTAGTGGCCCGGCTCGTGCTGGGCCTCCTCGCGCAGGACGGCGGCGGTGAAGGCGCACAGCTGGGCGGGCAGCTCCTCCTTGCCCAGCCCCTCGAACGGGCCGGCGCTGACGTGGCGCACCGTCACCCCGGGGCTCATCTCCACCACCGGAGGCAGGTCGCTGGAGGTGGCCCGGGTGAACACGTCGACGGCGATGCCGCGCTCGGCCAGCCGGCGGGACACCTCGACGACGTAGACGTTCATGCCCCCGGCGTCACCGGCACCGGGCTGGTCCAGCGGACTGGTGTGCACCGACAGCGTGGCCACCCGCCGGGGCACGGCCGAGCGGGGACGCCGGCGTGCGGCCACGCGACCCCTCCTGCCGTGCTCCTGGGCACCGGCCGGCACCCGCTGGACTCCGCATCCTGCAACAGCGCCAGGATGGGTCCCATGCCCGGCTCAGCACCCCATCCTGCCTCCGCCCCCCGGGACCTGCCCGGCGCGGGGCGCACCGCCGTCGTCACCGGCGCCTCCAGCGGCATCGGCGCGGCCACCGCGACCCGCCTGGCCGCCGAGGGCTTCGACGTCGTCCTCGGCGCGCGCCGCCTGGACCGGCTGACCGAGCTGGCCGCGGCCATCGGCGCCCGCGCGCTGCCGCTGGACGTCACCGACCCGGACTCCGTGGCCGCCTTCACCGGCGCCCTGGACCGGGTGGACGTGCTGGTCAACAACGCCGGCGGCGCGTTCGACGCCAGCCCCGTGGCCGAGGCCGACCTGGACTCCTGGGCGCGCACCTACGAGGTCAACGTGCTGGGCACCGTCCGGATGACCCGGGCGCTGCTGCCGAAGCTGGTCGCCTCGGGCGCCGGCGACCTGCTGTTCGTCGGCTCGACCGCGGGGCTGATCAGCTACGAGGGCGGCGCCTCCTACACCGCGGCCAAGCACGGCGTGCACACGCTGGCCGAGACGCTGCGGCTGGAGCTGTACGACCAGCCGGTGCGGGTGGTGGAGATCGCCCCCGGGATGGTCAAGACCGAGGAGTTCACCCTCAACCGGGTGCGCGACCGGGACCGGGCCGAGGCGGTCTACCGCGGCGTGCGCGCTCCGCTGGTCGCCGAGGACGTCGCCGACTGCATCGCCTGGGCGCTGACCCGCCCGCACCACGTCAACGTCGACCTGCTCGTCGTCCGCCCCCGCGCACAGGCCGCCCAGCACAAGGTGCACCGCGAGTAGAAGGACCCTCCTGCCACCCACCACTCGCTCGCTCGCGGCGGGCCCCTGCAGGAGGGTCGGCGTCGGGAGGCCTCCGGCCCCCGCGCCACGGGCCACCCGCGGCGCGGGCCACCGGCCTACGGCCGCACCTCGGTCGGTTCGCGCTCCAGGGTGACGCCGAACCGCTCCTCGACCGCGGCGATGATCTTCCCGCTGTAGGCGAGCAGCTCCTCGGTGGTCGCCCCGGGCTCGGTGGTCAGGGCCAGGCTGTGCCGGGGCGACGTGCCGACCCGCCCCTCGCGGCGGCCCTTGCCGAACCCGGCCTGCTGCACCAGCCAGGCGGCGCTGAGCTTGACCTGCCCGTCGCCGGCCGGCCAGCTGGGGCAGCCCTCGACCGCCCGCGCCTCCGGGACGACCGGGTTGGTGAAGAAGGAGCCGGCGCTGCGGCTGGTCGGGTCGGCGAGGTCCCAGACCATGCCCTTGCCGCGGCGCAGCTCCAGCACCGCGGCCCGGACGTCGGCCAGTGGCGCCCGCTCCCCCAGCTCCACGCCGAGGGTGCGGGCCAGCTCGGCGTAGCCGACCGGCCGGGACAGCGGGCCGGGCTCCAGCTCGAAGGTCACGGTGAGGACGACGTAGCGGCCCGGCTCGCGCTTGAGGCGGCTGTCCCGGTAGCCGAACTCGCAGTCCGTGGCGCTGAGCACCCGCTCGGCGGCCTCCGCCCGGTCCCAGACGCGGACGGCGGCGACGGCCTGGCCGACCTCCTGGCCGTACGCGCCGACGTTCTGCACCGGCGTGGCCCCCGTGGAGCCGGGGATGCCCGACATCGCCTCCACCCCGGACAGCTCCTGCTCGACGGTGTACGCGACCAGGTCGTCCCAGGGCTCGCCGGCCTGGACCACCAGCCGGCCGCCGTCGCGCACGACCCCGCGGCTGCGGACGACGACGACGTCCCCGGGCCAGCCCTCGTCCGGGCAGATCAGGTTGGACCCGCCGCCGAGCAGCAGCAGCGGCCGCGCGGCGGCGTCGGCCTCCCGCACCGCGGCGAGGAGCTCCTCGGCGTCGTCCACCTCGACCAGCCGGTCGATCGGACCGCCCACACCGAGGGTCGTCAGCTCCGCGAGCCGGGCGTTGCGTCGGACCTGCACGACCCCACGCTAACCGGGACTAGGGTGGGACCCGGTGAGCGAGGCAGGCGGCGGGGACCACAAGCGCCGGGCCAGCCTCCCCCGGCGGGCCCACCCGCGGCTGGCCGCCGGCCGGGCCCGCGCGCTGGGCCTGCCCACCCGCGGCACCACGAACGCCAACCGGCTGCGCCGGGTCGACCGCTGGCTGCTGGCCACCCAGCTGCCCCGGCTGCGCGACGCCGCCCTTCCGCTCGTCGTCGACCTGGGCTACGGCTCCTCGGCGGTCACCACGCTGGAGCTGGCCGACCGGCTGGGCGCGGAGGTGCACGGCCTGGAGGTGGTCGGCCTGGAGATCGACCCGGAGCGGGTGGCCGCGGTGGCCGCCGACCGCCGCCCGCCGCGGGTGGACTTCCGGCTCGGCGGCTTCGAGCTGGCCGGCCTGCGCCCGGTCCTGGTGCGGGCCTTCAACGTGCTGCGCCAGTACGACGAGGAGTCCGCCGCCCGGGCCTGGGAGACGACGTGCGCCGCGCTGGGCCCCGGCGGGCTCCTCGTGGAGGGCACCTGCGACGAGTGGGGACGGCGCTCGGCGTGGGTGGCCCTGGACGCCGACGGCCCGCTCACCCTGACGCTGTCGGCGCGGGTGGCCGACCTCGACCGGCCCTCCGACCTCGCCGAGCGGCTGCCCAAGGCGCTGATCCACCACAACGTGCCCGGCCGGCCGGTGCACGGGTTCCTGCGCGCCTTCGACGCCGCCTGGGCCGGTGCTGCCGGACTGTCCGCGTTCGGCCCCCGCCAGCGCTGGGTGGCCGCGGTGGAGGCCCTCGCCGACCAGGGCTGGCCGTTCGTCGGGTCCAGCCGCCGGTGGCGGCACGGCGAGGTCACCGTGCGCTGGTCGGCCGTCGCCCCGGTCTGATGTCCGTTCCCGCGGCGAGATCGGCGATCTCGTGCGCTCCCGGCCCCGGGACCGTGCGAGATCGGCGATCTCGCCGGCCGGGCACGATGGCGCGGGTGCGGTCGACCCCGATGACCCGATGAGCCGGCGCCGGGTTGCCGCGCCGGTGGTGCCGCCCGGTCCCACCCCCGTCGACGGCGGCACGGCCGAGCTGCTCGGGGACGCCGACCGCGACGGCTCCTGGGTGCTCCTGGTGGACGGGACGCCGCAGTCCCACGTCGACCTCACCGACCCGACCCACCTGGAGTTCGAGTACGTCCGCCGGATGGGTCACGTGCTCGACCTCGCCGCCCCCGAGGGTCGGCCGCTGGACGCCGTCCACCTCGGCGGCGGCGCGCTGACCCTCCCCCGGTACGTCGCGGCGACCCGGCCCGGTTCGCGCCAGCGGGTGGTCGAGGTCGACGAGCAGCTGACCGGGCTGGTGCGCACCCACCTGCCGCTGCCCCGGGACGCCCGCGTCCGGGTGCGTGCCGCCGACGCCCGTGCCGGGCTGACCGCGCTGCCGGCCGCCTGCGCCGACGTGGTGGTCGGCGACGTCTTCGCCGGGGCCCGCACGCCGGCGCACCTGACCAGCGTCGAGTACGCGAGGGAGGTGCACCGGGTGCTGCGGCCCGGCGGCACGTACGCCGTCAACGTCGCCGACGGCCCGCCGCTGCGCTTCGCCCGCACGCAGGTGGCCACGTTGCGCGCCGTCTTCGGTGCGGTGTGCCTGCTGGCCGAGCCGGGGGTGCTGCGCGGCCGCCGCTTCGGGAACCTGGTGGCGGTGGCCTCGGACGCCGGGCTGCCGGTCGCGGACCTGACCCGCCGCTGCGCCGCCGACCCGATGCCGGCGCGGGTGGTGGAGGGCGCCGACCTCGACCGGTTCGCCGGCCGGGTGCCACCGGTGCACGACGCGGACGCGGTCGCCTCGCCGTTGCCGCCGGAGGGCGTCTTCGGCCGCTGAAGCCGGACGGCGCCGGGCTGTCGGTCGTAGGGTCGGGCCATGACGTCACCCGCCCGGATGCCCCTGCGCCGCGACTCGCACCACAAGGTGGTGGCGGGCGTCTGCGCCGGGCTGGCCCGGCGCTACGGCCTGTCGCGGCGCGGACTGCGGCTGGCCTTCGTGGTGTCCTGCATCCTGCCCGGCCCGCAGTTCGTCGCCTACCTGGTGCTATGGGTGGTCATCCCCAGCGACCGGAGGGGCTGAGCGCCCCGGCGGCTCACCAGTTGTTGCCGCCCCGGCTGAGCCCGCGGACGGCGGGCCGGACGTCGACCAGGTAGACGATCGAGGCCACGGCCGCGACCAGCCAGAACAGACCCAGGGGGCCGGACAGGTAGGCGAAGACCGCGGCCAGCCCGGTGATCGCCGCCCACGCGGGCTTGCTGAGCTTGCTGGCCGCCACGTAGGCGGTGGCCGGGCGGATCAGCGCGTCGACGAAGGCCCACAGCGCCAGGGCCAGCACGCCGTAGTGGAGCCCGGTGAGGAGCAGACCGTCGAAGAGCGCCATGGCCGAGACGGTACTCGGCGGGCGCCTCCCCCGGGCCCGACGCGGGCGGGAGTGCCCCGCACGGGTCGGGCCCTGGGGCGCCCCGGACACGGCAGGGCCCCGGAGCGCTGCGCGCAGCTCCGGGGCCCTGGGTCCGGGGTGTCCTACTTCTTCTTGGTGGCCTTCTTCGACGCCGTCGGCTTGCGCGCCGGGGCCGCGGGCTGCTCCGGGGCGACCTCGTCGATCGACGAGCGCGCCTCCTCGGCGGCCTCGTGCGTGGCCTGCTCGGCCCGGTCGATGGCCTTCTCGGCGCGGGCGGCCGCCTTCTGGGCGAGCGAGGTGACCTCGCTGGAGGTCTCGGCGACGGTCTCGGCGGTCTCCTCGAGCACGTCCTCGACGACGTCCTCCACCGCGTCCACGGCCTGCCCGGCCCGGCCGACGACCGTGCGCACGACGGGCTGACGGCGCAGCTCCTCGACGACCTCGGCGCCGCGGACGGCGAGGGTCTCGATGGTGGCCACCGTCTGGGTGCGCGCGGTGCTCACCAGGCCGGCCACCGTGCTGACGACGGTCTCGGGGCGGACGGCGGTGGCGACCTGCTGGGCCGACGTGCGGGCGGTGCGGACGGCGACACGGGCGCGGTCGGCGGCCTCCTCCGCGCGGGTGCGGGCCTCCTTGGCGGCCAGGTCGAGCTGCACCTGGGCCTCGCCGGGCAGGGCCTCGGCGCGCGAGCGCAGCGTGTCGGCCGCCGCGCGGGCGCGCTCGACGGCCAGGTCACCGGCGCCGACGGCGGCCAGCAGCACGGTCTTGTTCTGCACGACGACCGTCTGGCCGTACTGCTTGAGCAGCGTCGTGTCGAGCGGGGTCTTCATCGTGGTTCCTCCGTGGAGCCGGACGGGGTGGGGTCGGTGGGACGCGGGCGCGCGGCGTGCTCGCGCACGTAGGTCTCGTAGAGCTCGAGCAGCACCGCGCGGTGCCGCTCGGACAGCATCGGGTCGGCGCGGATGGCCGCCACCGTGTCGGGGTGGCCGTCGCGGCGGTCGAGGATCCCGGCCTGCTCGTAGAGCGTCTCGGCCGAGATCTCCAGCCCCTTGGCGATCGCGGAGAGGATCTCCGCCGACGGCTTGCGCAGCCCGCGCTCGACCTGGGAGAGGTAGGGGTTGCTCACGCCGGCCAGGCGGGCGAGCTCGCGCAGGGACACCCGGGCGGCGCTGCGCTGCTCGCGGATGAAGTCCCCGACCTGCGTCCCCGTGGCCGACACCTTGGAGCGCTCGGCGGCCACCGTCCCGGCGACCGTGCCCGCGAGCTGGTCGACCTTCTCGCGGACGGTCGTCACCTGCCCGCGGACGAACTCCCCAGGGGTGTGCACACCACCGACACTATGTCCGGGTGCTAGCTGTTGCAAGCGCCGCAGCTCAGCGCCGGTGTGCAGCTCCTCACACCGGGCTGCGGCTCACCCGGTCAGCGCCGCGGCGGGACGCACCTCGCCGACCACGCCGTCCCCGCCGTGCACCGGGGTGGTCGACCAGGCCGCCACCTGCTCGGCCGGCACCCCTAGCCGGCGCAGGCCGGCGCACAGCGCGGGCGTGCGCCCACGGTCGCTCCCGTCGTCGAGCTTGAGGGCGACCGCGCCACGGCCGGGCAGGGCGGCGACGTGCACGCCGTCGGCACCGCCCTTGACGAGCAGCCCGGGGACGGCGCCCATCAGCTCGGTGTCGTCGCGGCCGGTGCCCGCCACGTACCAGGGGTGCGCGCGCACGGCGTCGGCCACCGCCCGGGCGGGCGTGCCGGGCGCGGCCTCGACGAGGGAGGACACGCCGCGGGCCAGGCCGGTCAGCGGCAGGCCGTGCTGCGGGGCGCCGCAGCCGTCGACGACGACCGCGGCCACCGGCGTGCCGGCGGCCTCGCCGAGCCGGGCCTCGATCGCCTGCTGCAGCGGGTGCCCCGGGTCGAGGTAGCCGTCGGTCGGCCAGCCGGCGGCGACGCAGGCCGACAGCATCGCGGCGTGCTTGCCCGAGCAGTTCATGGCCGTGCGCTCGGGGCCGCGGCCGGCGACCAGCCAGGCGGCGCGGGTCGGTTCGTGCGAGGGCAGCGCGGGCGGGCAGCCGAGGTCCTCCGGCGTGAGGCCCGCGGCGGCGAGCACGTCGGCGACCAGCTCGCGGTGGCCGTCCTCACCGGTGTGCGAGCCGGCGCCGATGGCCAGCTCCTCGCCCGAGCGCGGCGTCCAGCCGGCGGCCAGGAGCGCGGTGGCCTGCACCGGCTTGTTCGCCGACCGCGGCAGCACCGTCCGGTCGACGTCCCCCACGGCGTGCAGCACCGACCCGTCGGGGCCGACGACGACCAGCGACCCGCGGTGCACCGACTCCAGGAACCCCGACCGCTCCACCTCCACCAGCACCGGTGGGAGGGCCTCCATCAGTGGCGGCCCTCGTCGGCGAGCAGCGCGGCGACGTCGGCCTCGCCGTTGCGGTACCGGCGGCCCAGCTCGGCGGCCAGCCCGTCCATGACGTGCTGCACGCCGCGGCGCCGCTCGGACAGCGAGCCCTCGGCGGCGGCCAGCGCCCGGGCGGCCCGCTCCAGGTCCGCGTCGGACAGCACGGGGACGTCGGAGAGGTCCACCCCGCGGGTCAGCGAGTTGACCCAGCCCTCGTACTCCTCGGGCGCGGCCGGCTGCGCGGTCTGGTGGCGGCCCAGCCCGTGGGCGGGGCCGCGGCCCTTCTCGGCGAGGATCTCCGGCAGCAGGTCGACCAGGGAGCGGCCGTCGTGCTCGGCGCGGCGCTGCAGCTCGCGGCGCACGATGTCCAGCCGGCCCTGCAGCAGCCGCCGCGTGTAGGAGAGGTTGACCTCCTCCTGCTCGGCCTGGCGGCGCAGCCGCCGGACGTCGGCCATCGGCAGGTCCACCGCGGCCGTCAGGAAGCCGGGGTCGAGCAGCGCGTCGACGGCGGCGCCGCCGGCGCGGGTCGGTTCGGGCGTCACGGGGCGGGCCTCTCCGGGGGTGCGGGCGCTCACCGGGGGATGGTCCCAGACCGCACGGCCTGCACCCGTTCCCGCGCCGCAGCGACCGTGTCGTCCAGTGCGGTCGGCGCGTCGTCGGGGTCGATCGCGGCGCGGGCGCCGGCCACGGTCAGCTCGGCGTCCATCGGGACGGACTGCTTGACCAGCGCCAGGGCCACCACGCCGAGCTCGTGGTGGCGGACGACGGAACCCACCCGGCCCACCGTTCGGGTGCCGGTCAGCACCGGCGTCCCGGCCTCGGGCAGCTGCTCGGCCAGGCCGTCGAGGTGCAGCAGCACCAACCGCCGGGGCGGGCGGCCGAGGTTGTGCACGCGGGCCACCGTCTCCTGCCCCCGGTAGCAGCCCTTGGCCAGGTGGACCGCGCCGCCCAGCCACGGCGTCTCGTTGGGGATGGTGCGGTGGTCGGTGTCGACGCCCAGGCGCGGGCGGCGGGCCTGCACGCGCAGTGCCGCGTAGGCGTCCACCCCGGCCGGGGCGGCGCCGGCGTCGACGAGTGCCCCGGCGCGGGCGGCGAGGTCGGCGCGGGGCACCAGCAGGTCGACGACGGGGGCGCCGTCCCCGATCGGCGGCATCCGGCGCACCCAGCCACCGCCGTCCAGGGGGAGCACCGCGTACGGCTCGGCGGGGACGGGCAGGCCGGCGGCGGTCAGCACGGCGTCCCCGCGGGGGCCGACCAGGGCCAGCAGCGCCCAGGAGCCGGTGACCAGCGCCGGCTCCACGCGGAGCATGAACCGCATCCGCTCCAGGTAGGCGTGCAGCGCCGCGCCGGTGCCCGGTTCCACGTCGACCCAGGTGGTGCCGGCCAGGTCGGCGAGCACCAGGTGGTGTTCGACGTGCCCGTTCGGTGACAGCCCGAGGGCCTCCGCGCCGGTGCCGTCGGCGAGCCGCTCGAGGTGCTGGGTGAGCAGGCTGTGCAGCCAGCTCAACCGGTCGGCACCGGGGACGGCGAGCACGTCGCGGTCGCTGCGGTCGACCAGCGCGGCACCCTCGGCCAGCTCGCGCTGCTCGCGCAGCGGGCTGCCGAAGTGCGCCGGGACGGAGCCGCCGTCCACGGCGACGGCACCGGGGTGCGACAGCAGGGGGCTCGGGGTGGACATCAGGGCTCCGTTCCGACTCGGTCACGACACGCGCGGCACGTGCCCGACAGGGCGACGTGCCCCACGTCGAGGGTGAAACCGAGGTCGGCGGCCAGACGTTCCGCGGCGCTGTCGAGCAGCGCCGGGTCGGCCGAGGAGATCTCCCCGCAGTCGGCGCACACGACGTGCAGGTGCGGGCGCTCCGCGGCGTGGTAGACCGGCGCCCCCTTGCCGAGGTGGGTGTGCCACACCAGGCCGAGCCGCTCCAGCAGCTCGAGGGTGCGGTAGACCGTCGAGGTGTCCGGCGCCGCGCCGTCGGCCCCCGCCTCCGCGCGCAGCCGGGTGGCGATCGCCTCGGGCGTGGCGTGCTCGAGCGCGGCGACCGCCGCCAGGACCTGCTGGCGCTGGGTGGTCAGCCGCAGCCCCTGGGCGCGCAACCGCTGGGCCAGCGGTGCCAGGGCCTCGGGAGCGAGGCCGTGCGGCGGGTGCGGGGTGGGCACCGGTCGAGCCTATGCCCGCGCGATCGCCCCGAGGCCGGCGAGCAGGTCGGCGTAGCCGGCCACCGGGACGCCGTCCACCGTGGCGTCCGGCCGTCCGGTCACGCCGTCGACCGCCCCGGCGGCGGTGGCGGCGGTCAGCACCCGCGCGTCCAGCGCCGGGTCCAGCAGCGCGGCGAGTGCGTCCCGGTGCGGGGGCACCAGCCGGGCGAGGGCGGCGACCAGCCCGGCGCAGCCCCAGTTGGACGTGCCGGCCACCACCAGGGCGTCCACCGGCACCCGGCAGGCGATCCGGTCCCCGTGCGCGACGCTCGCGGCGACGACCCCGGCCGGCACGTTGCCCATGCCGATCTCGTTGCCCCCGTCCCCGACCGCCCCGGTGACCAGGCCGGGCAGGGCGAAGGCCGCGTGCAGCGGCGCGGTGGAGTCGGTGACGTCGAACCCGCGCATGGTGAGCACCCGCCCGGCGGTGTTCGGGCCGAGCCGCTCGACGGCCACGAGGTGGGACAGGCCCAGTGCCGCGACGCGGGCGGTCACCTCCGCCCCGACCGCGTCCGCCGGCAGCACCTCGGGCGGCGCGCCGCCGACTGCGGCCAGGCAGGCGGAAGTGACCTGCGCGCACGGCTCGTCGGTGAGCACCACCGGCTGCGCGCCGACCCGGGCCAGCGCGGCGGCCAGCACGGCGGTGCCGACCGGGCCGTCGGTCTCCGCCGCGGGTGCCGGCGCCCAGGCGATGTGCACGCCGGTCACCAGCCCGACGCGGGTGCCGGCGCGCCCGGCGGCGGCGAGCTCGGTGGCCAGCCGGGCGAACTGCCCCGGCACGGCGGCCGCCAGCCCGGTCACGTCCCGGGCGCCCGGGCGCCGCAGGGCGCGCTCGATGCCCGCGAGGGCCACGTCCACCACCCGGGGGCTCACCGCACCGGCGGGCGGGCCTCCGCGAGCACCCGCCGCAGCGCGGCGAGGTACCGGTCGGGCACCGCGTGCTCCCCGCGGGGCGGCAGGAACCCGTCGACGGTGGCGCCGGTGACCCCGGCGAAGCCGGCCGCCTCGGCCCCCAGCGCCCGGACGACGGCGTGCCCGCTCCACGCGGTGCTGCCCGCCAGGTGGGCCATCGCGGCGGCGCTCTCGGCGCGCTCGCCCACGCAGTCGAACGGCTTCTCCGTCGCCCAGAGCCGGCGGAACCCGTCGAGCAGGCCGGGGTCGGTCAGCGGGTCGCCGCCGAACATCGCGACCGCCTCCGCGGGGGTGAGGAAGACCGCGAAGCAGAGGAAGGTGAACAGGCACTTGTCGCAGTGCAGGCACCACCGCTGGGGAGCCGCCGCACCGTCGCGGAGGCCCAGGTGGGCCTGGGTGTAGGACCGGTTGCAGCTGAGGATCTCGCCACGCAGGTCGGGGAGCCCCGCCACCGCGGCCACCGTGGCCAGCTCGGACAGCTGCCGGGTGAGGCTGAAGTAGCCGACGCCCACCTCGGCGGCCGCGGCGGCGAACAGCCGCTCGAACTCGTGGGACTTCGAGTACTGGTGGTTCACCCGCGCCCCGTTGACGGTCAGCGTCTCCTCGTCGGCGGAGCGCTCGTTGGCGAAGACCACCGGGTCGAACCCGCCGAGGACGGCGACCAGCGTGGAGATCGCGGAGTTGATCGCGGTGACCGGCACGTGCCCGTTCAGCCCGCCGGCGCGGGTGCGCTCGCCGAGCAGCGGGTCCAGCCGGCGGCGGACGCCGACCAGCGGGACGCCGGCCGCGCGGGTGACGGAGCGCTGTGCGTCGGTCGGGTTGACCGCCAGCGCGGTGGCCGGCGTGACGACGACGAGTGCCAGCGCGGAGTCCTTGCCGCCGCCGACCGGCAGCAGCGCCTGACCCCCACCGCCGGCCACCGGCGCGGGCAGCTCGTCGCGCAGCTCGACGTCGAATGCCACCTCGTGCGGCACCGGCAGCCGGTTGACCGCGGCGAACTCGCCCAGGCCGTGCGTGTAGGCGGCCTCGGCGACCGCGGCCTGCGCCTTGCTGACCGGCCGCTGCACCACCACCCGGCTCGGCGCCCGCAGCTTGTAGTAGCTGGTGCCCATGACCAGGTGCACCAGGTCCAGCGCGGCGTCCACCCGGGCCGGGTCGGCGTCCCCGCCGAGCAGCGCGGTGTCGAGGGTGAGCCGCTCGGTGAACTCGTCGCCGGCCAGCCGGTAGCCGAACGCCGCCTCGCCGGTGGCCGGGTCCAGCGAGCGGTCGGCGACGACGAACGCCTCAGACAGGCTCGGCCCCGGCGTCGAGGAGGATCTGCTCATAGGTCCGTGCCAACTCCTCGTAGTTGCGGAAGCGGTTGTAGCTGGGCGCGCCCGGCGAGAGCAGCACCAGCGCACCCGGGCGGGCCGTCCGCAGGGCCTCGGCGACGGCGTCGGCGAGCGAGCCGGTCTCGGTGACCGGGGCGTCGACGCCGGCGGCCGCCGCGGCGGCGCGGATGTCGGCGGCGAACCGGGCGCCGGTGTCCGGGACGGTCAGCACCCGCACCTGGCCGGCACGGGCGACCACGGCGGCGGCCAGCTCGGCGTGGTCCAGCCCGCGGTCCTGCCCGCCGGCGACCAGCGTCACCTGCCGCCCGGCGAACGCGTCGATCGCCGCGCGCACCGACACCGGCGTGGTGCTCAGGGTGTCGTCGACGAAGGTGACGCCGTCCCGGGTGGCCACCGGGCACAGCCGGTGCGGCAGGGCGCGGAAGCCGGCCACGGCGGCGCGCACGGCGTCGGCGTGCCGGTCGAGGTCCACGCCCATGCGCACGCCGGCGGCCAGCGCGACGTGCACGTTGGCGACGTTGTGCAGGCCGGCGAGCCCCTCGGGCCGGAAGGCGGCGGCCTGCTCCGGGCGGACGACGTCGGCCGGGTCGACCAGCACCGCCGGGTCCAGGTGCGCCTCGGCGACCGGGCGGGCCTGCGGGGAGACGACCACCGAACCGGCGCCGCAGCCGGCGAACACGTGCAGCTTGTCGCGGTAGTAGGTGGCGACGTCGCCGTGCCAGTCCAGGTGCTCCGGCGACAGCGAGGTGACCGCACCCCAGCCCGACCAGCCCTCGACCGCGGCGGCCTGGTAGCTGGAGACCTCGACCACCAGCGAGGTGCTCTCCCCGACGACACCGTCGAGCAGGACGTCGAGCAGCGGGGTGCCGATGTTGCCCGCGTGCACCGCCGGGCGGCCGGCGGCGCGCAGCACCACCGCGGCCAGCGCGCTGGTCGTGCTCTTGCCCTTGGTGCCCGTGACGCACAGCGTCGGCACCCCCCGCGCGGCGAACTCGGCCAGGGCGATGCCCGTGCCCGAGGTGAGGGCGGTCCGGGCGGCCAGCGCGCGGGCGTCCTCGCGGTAGGGGCTGATGCCCGGCGAGCGGACCACGACGTCGCAGCCGGCCAGCCCGGCGACGTCCGGACCGGCCCGCACGCCCGCGGGGAGGTCCGCCGGCGGGACGGCGTCGACGACCACGACCTCGGCCGCGCCGGAGGCCAGCGCGGCACGCACCGCGGCGCGCCCCTCCCGGCCGTGACCCCATACGCCGACCCGGCGCCCGGCCAGCTCGGCCAGCCTCACCGGCGGCGTCCGGAGGGCCGTGCGGGGCGGGGGGTCACGGCGTCCACTCTACGGAGCAGGCCCCCTGCAGGGTCCCGCCGCGAGCCCGCGAGTGGCGGGGGGCAGGGGGTCCTCTTTGGGACGGCGCGTCCGGGCGGTCGCCGGTAGGGTCCTCCGACAGGTGCGCCGGGAAGTCTGGTCGGCAGTCGATCGACCGACCCCAACTCCGGAGCCGCCCCGATGCCTTCCACGTCCACCGCCCGGCTCTTCGGCCGCGGTACCTGGGCCGAGACCAGCCGGGTCACCGACATCCTGCGCAAGGAGACCGTCGGCGGCGCCCTGCTGCTGGCCGCGGCGGCCGTCGCGCTGGCGTGGGCCAACTCGCCGTGGGGTGCGGCCTACGAGGCGCTGCGCGACACCGTGGTGGGCCCCGCCTCGCTGCACCTGGACCTGACCCTCGGCACCTGGGCGGCCGACGGGCTGCTCGCCGTCTTCTTCTTCGTGGCCGGTCTGGAGCTCAAGCGCGAGTTCGTCGCCGGCGACCTGCGCGACCCCCGCCGGGCGGCGCTGCCGATCGCCGCGGCCGTGGGCGGCATGGCCGTGCCGGCCCTGTTCTACGTGCTGCTCAACCTCGGCCGGGACGACGGGGCCCTGCGCGGGTGGGCCGTCCCGTCGGCCACCGACATCGCCTTCGCCCTCGCCGTCCTGGCGGTGATCAGCACGCACCTGCCGGCCGCGCTGCGCACCTTCCTGCTCACCCTGGCCGTGGTCGACGACCTGCTGGCGATCCTGGTCATCGCGGTCTTCTACACCGAGGAGCTGTCGGTCGGGTTCCTGCTGCTCTCGCTCGTGCCGCTGGCGGTGTTCGGCCTGCTGGTGCAGAAGCGGATCCGGTCGTGGTGGCTGCTGCTGCCGCTGGCCGCCG
This sequence comes from Geodermatophilus sp. DSM 44513, assembly GCF_032460525.1. NCBI lineage: Bacteria > Bacillati > Actinomycetota > Actinomycetes > Geodermatophilales > Geodermatophilaceae > Geodermatophilus > Geodermatophilus sp. DSM 44513. The sequence continues at coordinate 3,924,243 of NZ_CP135963.1, forward strand.
TCACGTGGGTGCTGATGCACGAGTCCGGGGTGCACGCCACCGTCGCCGGGGTGCTGCTCGCCTTCACCGTGCCCGTGGTGCGCAGCGAGGCGGCCGGCGGTCCGGACGCCGGCCCGGGACTGGCCGAGCACTTCGAGCACCGGATCCGACCGATCTCGGCCGGCGTCGCGGTCCCGGTGTTCGCGTTCTTCTCCGCCGGCGTCGCGGTCGGGGGCGTGTCGGGCCTGCTCGAGTCGGTCACCGACAGCGTCGCCGTCGGCATCACCGTCGGCCTGGTGCTGGGCAAGGCCATCGGCATCACCGGGGCCACGTGGCTGGTCTCCCGGTTCACCCGCGCCGAGCTGGACAGCGAGCTCGGCTGGCCCGACGTCCTCGGCCTGTCGCTGCTCGGCGGCATCGGCTTCACCGTCTCGCTGCTGATCACCGAGCTGGCCTTCGGCATGGGCACGGAGACCTACGAGCACGCCAAGGTCGGCATCCTGTCCGGCACCCTGCTCGCCGCGCTCCTGGCCGCGGTGATCCTGCGACTGCGCAACCGTCGCTACAAGCGGATCTACGAGGACGAGCGCGCCGACTTCGACCGCGACGGCATCCCGGACGTCTACCAGCGGGAGACCGTCGACGACCGCGCCGAGCACCGGCCCAGCTGGGAGGGCGCACCCCCTCCCGGGCGCACCGCCGGCGGTTCCGCCGAGGGCTGAACAACGCCGTTGCCGACCTCTCCGAGGCGACGTACCGTCGGGGTACACGAGAGAGGAGGTGGTCCGAGAATTGAATTCTTACCGGACTCGTGAGGTGGCTGTCCGCTAGCCGCCGTCCAGATGGGCCGCCCGTTCGGAGTGGAATCCGAACGCAGGCTCGATCGCCCGTCCGTCGTACGGCGGCGAGCGAGAACCGGACAGTCACCCGACCCCCGGGCCGCCGACACTTGTCCAGTCGGCCCACGCGCTGCCTCTGGCCCCGCCAGGTGAGTCGCCGTGGAGCAGCCCGGGGGTCGTCCGTCCTCCGGAGAGGCCCCTGCTGACCACCGGCGACTCCCCTGGCGCCTGGGTCGCCGCCGGTCTCCGGCGGGACCGCACCGTGGCCTCGCTCGTGCCCCCGGTCTTCACGGCCTACGCCCGGGTGCTGCACCCCGCCGTGCGTTACGCCGGGGACGACGACGTCGACGTCCGCTGGGACGAGGTCGCGGCCCACAACGGCACCACCGCCCACCGGCTGGTGCAGTGGCCGGCCCTGACCGGCTCGTGGGAGCACGTCGGCGAGGAGGACCAGCCCGGCGTCTGGAACGACAGCCCCGCCGAGGGCCACCTCGCCGCGCACGTCGCGGCAGCGCTGGCCGGCCTGCTCACCGGGTGGACGACCACGCCGCAGGACTGCTGGTTCGGCTGGTGCACCGACGCCGCGACCGACGCGCCTGGTGGCGGCCCGTACCTGCGCCTGCCCGGCTGCGACCTGCGACTGCGCCCCGGCCCGGTGACGCTGGCCGCGGCCAACTTCGCCCCCGAGCCGCGGGAGCAGAGCGCGGCGGTGTGGTGGCCGGCCGACCGCGCCTGGTTCGTCGCCACCGACCCGACCCTGATGAGCACCTACCTCGGCGGGCCCGACGGTGCCGTCGACGCCGTCCTGACCTCCCCGCTGGAGGCCCACCCGGCACAGCCGGAGGACCCGGTCGGCTTCGACGCCGATCGGGTCAACCCCGCGCCGTCGCGCTGGTGACGTGCTGGAACGGCCTCCTGCAGGGGCCCCGCCGCGAGCCTGCGAGCGGTGAGGAGGACGGGGTCCTTCAGAGGACGGCGAGCTCCGCGGCGAGGTCGTCGAGGCCCAGCGAGCCCTGCGACAGGGCCGCCATGTGCCACGCCTTGGCGTCGAAGGCGTCCCCGTGGGCGCGGCGGGCGGCGTCTTGGCCGGCCAGCCACGCCCGCTCGCCGAGCTTGTAGCTGATCGCCTGGCCCGGCCAGCCCAGGTAGCGCACCAGCTCGCTGTCCAGGAAGGCGGCGTCGCGGCCGCAGTTCTCCCCGAAGAAGGCGCGCGCCAGCTCCGGCGTCCAGGGCTGCCCGCCGTGCCCGGCCAGCGCTCCGTCGGCGTCGTCCGGGACGGGCAGCCGCAGGTGCATGCCGATGTCGACGACCACCCGCACCGCGCGCATCTGCTGGGCGTCGAGGTACCCCAGCCGGTCGCCGGGGTCGGTGAGGAAGCCCAGCTCGTCCATCAGCCGCTCGGCGTACAGCGCCCAGCCCTCCACGTTCGCGCCCACCGAGCCCAGCGACGTCTGGTAGCTCGACAGCTGCCCGGACACGTACGCCCACTGGGCCAGCTGCAGGTGGTGGCCCGGGACGCCCTCGTGGTACCAGGTCGAGGTGAGGTCCCAGAGCGGGAAGCGGGTGCGGCCCAGGGTGGGCAGCCAGGTGCGGCCGGGGCGGGAGAAGTCCTGGGCGGGGCGGGTGTAGTACGGCGCGGCCGCGCTGCCCGGCGGGGCGATCATCGCCTCCACCCGGCGCACCGGCTCGGCCAGGTCGAAGTGCGTGCCGTCCAGCGCCGCGATCGCCTCGTCCATCATCGCCTGCAGCCGCTCCCGGACGGCCTCGACGCCCTCGACGGCGGGACCGTGCACGTCCAGCCAGCGCATCGCCTCCATCGGCGTCGCGCCGGCGAGCACGCGGCCGGCCTCGGCCCGCTGCTCGGCGAGGATCCGGCGGTGCTCGGCCCAGCCCCAGGCGTAGGCCTCCTCCAGCCCGCCCCCCGCGCCCAGGTCCGACCCGGTCGACCGGCGGGCGGCCAGCGCGTAGCGGTCGCGGCCGACGGCGTCCGGCGTCCCCTCGGTCTGCGGCAGGTAGACGTCGCGAAGGAAGTCGCGCACCCCGGCCACCGCGGCGTCGGCGGCCCGTGCGGCGGCCTCGAGCTCCCCGCGCAGGACGTCGGGGCCCCCGGCGGCGAACCCGGCGAAGTAGGGCCCGGCCAGCCACTCCTCCAGCTGCCCCACCACGGTGGCGACCTGCCGCGGCGCGGCGAACAGCCCGCGCCGGGCGCCCTCGGCCAGCGAGGCGGTGAACCCGCCGTAGGCCTCGGGCACCCGGGCCATCCGGCGGGCGACCACCGCCCAGTCGTCGTCGGTCGCCGTCGGCATGAGCAGGAAGACCTGGCGGACCGCGTGCACCGGGCTGGCCAGGTTCGACACCGCCCGCAGCCCCTCCCCCGCGTCGTGGGTGGCGAGCGCGGCGCCCAGCCGCTCGCGCAGCAGCCGGGCGCAGCGCCGCTCCACGGGGTCGCCGTCCAGCGCCGGGTCGGCGGCCAGCACGCGGTCCAGCTCGGCGAGGGTGTCCCGGGCCAACTGCGCCTCGGCAGCCAGCCCGTCCGGGCCGAGGTCCGGCAGCCGGTCGTCGCCAGGACGGGTGCCCAGCGACGTGGCGACGATCGGGTCGAGGTCGCACACCGCGTCGACGTGGCGGTCGGCGACCTGGCGGGGGGTGGCCGGGCGGGGGGTGCGGGGCGGGCCGACGAGCCGGGCGTGCTCACCGGAGGCGCTCCAGCCGGGCGGACATGGTGGGCCGCAGCGGCCCGTCGGCGTCGGCGCGGTCGATCGCGTACATCAGGGCCCCCTCGACGATGCCGTAGAGCCGGACGGACCGGGACACGTCCGGGGCGTCCGGCGTGCGGGCGAGGACGTCGCTGGTGAGCTCCCAGCTGGTCGTCGTCCGGGCCCGCCCGACGTAGAGCTCGACGAGCCCGTCGGGGCTGGTCACCAGCAGCTCGACGTCGTCGCGGCCCCGCGGCCGCCAGAAGCCGGACTCGCGGACGGCGGGCCCGGCCACCCGTCCGTCGTCGGTCAGCCGCCAGGTGCGCGACTCGTAGGCCAGGAAGGCACGGCCGTCGTGGCCGAAGCGGGTCCACTGGCCGAAGCGGACGTCACCGGCCGACCCGGCCACCGCGCTGGTCATGACGCCCTCCCCGTGCCACTCCCCGAGCAGCGGGAGCACGGCGAGCAGCTCCTCGGAGACGTCCGGTCCGGAGCGGACGTCGACGGTGTCCGGGACCGGCAGCTCGGTGCCGCCGGTCACCGGCGGGTGTCCCGCGGACGGCGGGCGAGCCGGACGGCGCCGTAGCCGCAGCCGAGTGCCCCGAGCGACGTCAGGGCGACGAGGACCCAGGCGGAGACCATGCGCCCCACCGTAGGACCCGCGTCACCGGCCACGCGCGGGCGGTCGCGGGGGCGTCCGGGGAGGATGGTGTCGTGCCGTTCACCGGGAGCCACCCGGCCGCGGTGCTGCCGTTCCTGCGGACGCCGCTGCCCGCCTCGGCCCTCGTCGCCGGCAGCGTCGCGCCCGACGTCCCGTTCTACCTCCCCGTCGCGCTGCCCTGGGCGACGCACACCGCGCTCGCCGTCGTCACCGTCGACCTGCTGCTCGCCGTCCTGGTCTGGGCGCTGTGGCACGCGCTGCTGGCCCCGGCCGCACTGGCCGCCGCGCCGGCCGGGGCGCGCGGCCGGCTGGCCGGGGTGCCGGTCGGGCTGCGCCGGCGGCTGCGCTCGGCGCGGGACGCCGTCCTGCTCGTGGTCGCGCTGCTCCTCGGTGCGGGCCTGCACGTGCTGGTCGACGAGTTCACCCACCCCGGCCGCTGGGGTGCCGAGCACCTCGCCGTCCTGGCCGGGGACTGGGGACCGCTGTCGGCCGTGCGCTGGCTGGACCACACTGGCACCGTCCTCGGGGCGGTGGCGCTGCTGGCGTGGCTGGGCCGGTGGTGGCGGCGCACGCCGGCCGTCCCCGTGCCGGCCCGGCCGCGGTGGTGGCTGCCGTGGGCGGTGATCGCCACCGCCGGGCTCGCGGGTGGCCTGAGTGCGACGGCGGGCGCACCGGACCTGCGCTCGGCGGCGGTGGCCGCCGCCTTCCGGGGCGGGGGCGTCGTGCTCGGGGTGTCGGTCGTGCTGGCCCTCGCCGGCGTCCGGGCGGGACGGCGCTGGGCCGCGGCCGGTGGGCGACCACCCGGGTGAGCGGGCCGGCCGTGGGGCAGGCTGACGGGTCCGGTGGAGTGCGGGGAGGGAGGCGGCGGGTGGGTGCACCAGCGTCCGGCGACGGGGACGACGTCCTCCGCGACGTGGAGACGCGGCTGGCCCGCACGCTCGACCGCTACGAGCGGGTGCTGGCCAACGTCGCCGACGGCATCTACGGCCTGGACGCCACCGGACGCGTGGAGTTCGTCAACCCGGCCGCGGTGCGCCTCACCGGTCACCCCGCGCAGACCCAGGTCGGCCGTGACCAGCACGGGCTGATCCACGGCCACCGGCTCGACGGCTCGCCGTACCCGCGGCAGGAGTGCCCGGTCTGGCGGGCGCTGCGGACCGGGCGGACGACGGCCGCCGACACCGAGGTCTTCTGGCACCGCGACGGCACGCCCGTGCCGGTGGAGCTGATCGCCGTCCCGACCGTCGAGGACGGCACGGTGACCGGTGTCGTCGTCTCCTTCCGGGACCTCACCGACCGACTGACCGCCCTGCGGCAGGCCGAGGAGCTGCGGCGGGTGACCGAGCGGGCCGCGGCGCAGCGCGCACTGTCCGACCGGCTGCAGCAGGTGCTGCTCACCCCGCCGCCGCGACCGGAGCGGCTCGAGGTCGCGGTGCGGTACCGCCCGGCCGAGCACGGGGCGCAGGTCGGCGGCGACTGGTACGACGCGTTCCTGCAACCCGACGGCGCGGCGGTGCTCGTCATCGGGGACGTCGTGGGGCACGACAGCGACGCGGCCGCGGCCATGGGCCAGCTGCGCGGGCTGCTGCGGGCGCTGGCCTACGACGCCGACGAGCCCCCGTCGGTCACCCTGTCGCGCACCGAGCACGCCGCCCGCGGGCTGGCGGTCAGCACCCTGGCCACGGTGCTGCTGGCCCGTGTCGACCAGCTCCCGGACCCCACCGGTGCCCGTTCCCTGCGGTGGAGCAGCGCCGGCCACCTGCCGCCGGTGCTGCTGGCTCCGGACGGCACCTCGACGCTGCTCGAGACCCGGCCGGACCTGATGTTCGGCATCGACCCCGGCACGCGGCGGGCCGACCACACCGCCGGGCTGCCGGACGGCGCCACCCTGCTGCTGGTCACCGACGGGCTGGTCGAGCGGCGGGGCAGCGACCTGGACGAGGGCCTGGCCGCCCTGCAGGAGGCGCTGCGCGACCTCGGCCGGTCACCCCTGGAGGAGCTCTGCGACACCCTGCTGGCGCGGGTGCTGACCACGCCGGCGACCGACGACGTCGCGCTGGTCGCCGTCCGGGGCCGTCCTGGCCCACCGGAACGGGTCCCGGCTCCCGACCGGCGGTGGGAGCCGGGACCCGCGGGGCCGGCCGACCTGGTGGGCGGTGGACTACGGGATGACGACGGTGGTCTCGTTCAGGCCGACGTCGGCCCCGAGCACCCGCTCACCCCGGCCGACGGGGGCCAGCGAGCGCAGCTTCCAGGTGCCCGGAGCGGCGAAGAAGCGGAACTCCCCCTCCGGACTGGTGACCACCTCGGCGGTGAACTCGTCGGTGGCGTCGAGCAGGCGCACGTAGGCGCCGGCGACCGGGGCGCCGTCGTGCCAGACCTGACCCTGGATCACCGTCTGGGTGTCCAGGTCGACACCCTTGAGCGCACCGCCCTGCTTCGGGGCGCCGCACACGGTCAGGCGCCCTTCTCGATCGGGACGCCGACCAGCGAGCCGTACTCGGTCCACGAGCCGTCGTAGTTCTTCACGTTCTGGTGGCCGAGCAGCTCGCGCAGCACGAACCAGGTGTGGCTGGAGCGCTCGCCGATCCGGCAGTAGGCGATGGTGTCCCTGCCGGTGTCCAGGCCGGCGTCCTCGTACAGCTTGCGCAGCTCGTCGTCGCTCTTGAAGGTGCCGTCCTCGTTGGCCGCCTTGCTCCACGGCACGTTGACCGCGCTGGGGATGTGGCCCGGGCGCTGCGCGCCCTCCTGCGGCAGGTGGGCCGGGGCGACCAGCTTGCCGGCGAACTCGTCGGGCGACCGGACGTCGACCAGGTTCTGCTGGCCGATCGCGGCGACGACCTCGTCGCGGAAGGCGCGGATGGAGGTGTCGGGCTCGGCGGCCCGGTACTGCGTCGCGGGCCGCTCGACGACGTCGGTGGACAGCGGGCGGCTGTCGAGCTCCCACTTCTTGCGTCCGCCGTCGAGCAGCAGGACGGCGGAGTGGCCGTAGAGCTTGAAGTACCAGTAGGCGTACGCGGCGAACCAGTTGTTGTTGCCGCCGTAGAGGACCACGGTGTCGTCGTTGCCGATGCCCTTGGCGCTCATCAGCTGCTCGAACTGCTCGCGGTCGACGAAGTCGCGGCGCAGCGGGTCCTGCAGGTCGGTCTTCCAGTCCAGCTTGACGGCACCCTCGAGGTGGCCCTTGTCGTAGGCGCTGGTGTCCTCGTCGACCTCGACGAAGACGGTGCCGGGGGCGCCGAGGTGCTCCTGGGCCCAGTCGGCGGTGACGAGCACGTCGTTGCGGCTCATGGGTGTTCCTCCCGTGGTCGGTGGGGTCGGTCGTGCGCGTGCGGATCAGGGGGTGCGGCGTCCCGGGGCGCGGCGCACCGCGGCTGCCGGCAGGGGAGCGCGCGGGGTCCCTGGACGGCGGTCGGGGCGCGGGACGGGCGGGCTCGGCCTCAGGGGGCCGGACACAGGCAGCTGCGGACGCGGCACAGGTCGACCGTGCGGCGAGAGGTCAGCAGCGGGCCCACGGCGGCGAGGGTAACCGATCACGGGTGCCAGCCCGCCCGGGAGGCCGGGGGTCGCGGGCGCCGAGCGCCGTCCGTCCGGTCCACGGCAGGTGCCAACCCGGCCGCCCGCCCCGGTGTTCCGTCCTAGCCGCCGAGCACCGTGTCGGTCGCCTCGACGGTGACCAGCACGCCGTCCCCGGCGGCCCGGACGCCGGTGACCTGCAGGCCGAAGGGCAGCGCCGGGATCCCGTAGCGCAGGTCGAGGGCGTCGCTGACCTGGTCGACGAAGGCGTCGGGGGCGTCGACGCCGGCGGTGCTGGCGTCCTCGACGTCGACCACCAGCTCGTCGCCGTCGACCGACACCGTGCCGGTCGCGGTGAGCGGCACGCGCTGACCGGCGAACTCCACGGTGGTGTCCACCCGCAGTCCGTCCCCCTCCTGGGCCACGGTGGCGTCCGGGCCCAGCTGGTCGGCCAGCAGCTGGTAGGCCAGCGTCGCCGTCCCGTCGACCCGCTCGACCGGCACCTGCTGCACCGACCCGGACACCACGTCGGACAGCGGCACCCGGACACCCCGCAGCGAGACGTCGGCCCGGGTGCCGGCGGGCTGCCCGAGGTCGGCCGCGGTCAGGGACACCTGCAGGTCCTCGTACCGGCCGGCGACCGCCTGGGTGAGGAACGGGAAGCCGCCGAACTCCAGGTCCGGCGCCCCGCCGAGCCCCGCCCGCTCGGCGACCACCCGCGCGACCTGGTCCTCGGCGACCTCCTCCCCGACCCGGTCGGCGACCAGCAGCAGGCCGCCCACCAGCAGCAGGACCACCAGCAGGGCGCGCGCGGACCGGCCGCTCAGAGGGAGTCCTGCAGCACGAGGGCGAAGGCCGCCGGGGCCGCGGCGGCGACCGGCAGCACGGCCCGCACGACCGGCGCCGCCCAGGCCCGCGCCCCGGGCACCGCGTAGGCCGCGGCCAGACCGGCCAGCGCGGCGACCGCGCCGAGCAGCAGGCCGGCGACGGACGCCACGAGGAGGGCGGCCGGGCCGCCGCCGTGCCGCAGCGCCGCGACGGCGGCCCCGGCCAGCGCGGCGACGACCAGCGCGGGCACGCCGTGCGGCACGCCCACGGCAACCGGCGGCCGCGGGAGCACCAGGTCGACCAGCGGGGCGGCGACCAGCGCCGTCCCGACCACGAGCAGCGCGGTGGTGGCGGCCGCCGCGTCACCGGCGGTGGGCAGCAGCAGGAGGACCGCCAGCGCGCACACCGCGCACAGCAGCAGCAGGACGCCGGCCAGGGAGCCGACGACGTCGTGGCGCGGCGCGCGACGCAGCATCTGGTGCAGCACCGCGGCGAGCAGGCCCAGCCCGGGCACGGCCAGCAGCGAGCCGACCCCCGGGCGCTCGGGCACCACGACCAGCAGGTCCGCGCCGGCCGCCCCGGCCAGCCCGAGCACCGGCGCGCCGGCCCGCGCGGGGACGCCGGTGGCCGGCACCCACGCCACCGCCAGCGCCACCTGCAGGACGGCGACCGCCACCAGGCTGCCGGTGTCCCCCGCCGCCGGCAGCACCAGCAGCAGTGCGGTCGCCGCCGCAGCCGCGGCGGCCGTGGACAGCTGGTGAGACCACGGTGAGGACGGCTCGGTCTCCAGCGCGGCGCGGGTCACCGATCGATGGTCGCAGAGCAGGACCACCCGGATGGGTACCCCATCGATTCCGTGAGCTGCTCCGGTGGCCGACAGCTCGTCCACGTCACGGATCGACCCCACCACCCGAGTCTGCCGCACAGCCGACGCACGTCGCTGCTCCACACCGGGGCGCGGCCCTGGTGCCGGTCCTCACCAGCAGGCCGATCGTGACCACGACGCCGGCCACGACGTCCGGGACAGCGGGGTCCTGGCCCCGGACCGGCCAGGAGCGGAGGAGCCGGCCACCGGGACGGCGCGGGTGGAGGGCCACGACTACCGCGCGATGACGGCTGGTCGGCGCCGACGAGAGACCCCCACCCGCCGGTGTCGTGCGCACGAGGCAGGCCGGGGCTGCGGCCCCGGGTCACGCGGGACCGGTCCAGACGGCGACCACCGGGTCCCGGCCTGCGCGCGGTCCCTCGGTCGCCAGCGACAGGCCATAGAGCGGCACCAGCGGCGCACGGAGCCTCGCGTCCTCCTCACCTGCTGATCGAGGCCACGCTCCGCCCGGCCTCAGTGAGCCGGGGCCTCCACCCGCCGCCCCATGTCGGCCACGAGCTTGTCCGCGCAGCGCAGGGCGAGAGCGCCGATGGTCGACGTCGGGTTGCCTGCGCCTCCCGTCACCATGGAGCTGCCGTCGCAGACGACCAGACCGGGGGTGTCCCACACGCGGTTCCAGGCGTCCACCACGCCCTCCTCCGGACTGTCGCTCATCCGGCAGGTGCCCATGAGGTGCCAACCCGGCTGGGAGAAGGAGTCGTCCATCGGTTGGAGGTCGAGGCCCCGGGCGCCGGCCGCCGTGGCGATCTCCTGCAGCCGGTCGCTGCCGAACTCCAGCAGCGCCCGGGTGTTCGGGTGCAGGTCGTAGTGGACGTTGGCCGCGGGCAGCCCGCTGGAGTCCGTGGCCGTCGGGTCCAGCGTCACCCGGTTGGTGGGGACGGGCAGGTCGTCGGCCTGGATGGCACAGAAGACGTGCCGGTCGAACCGCTCCTCGAAAGCGGCGTGGTGCCCCTCACCCCACGGGGCCGGTGACCTCCCCGTCGTCGCCCCCAGTGCGCTGGACGCCGGGCCCCACGCGCCGCCGAACGTGATGGTGATGCCGTTGACGAAGCCCCGAGAGAGGTCCGTGTCGTACCACTCCTGACAGTACGGACCGGCACCGAAGGGCCCCTTGTAGTGCGCCGTCGACCGGTCGAACCACATGTCGCCCAAGCGGTACCCGTGTGTCATGAAGTGCCGCCCGACGTGGTCGGTGTCGTTCCCCAGACCGTGCGGATGCCTCCGTGACGTCGACATCAGCAGAGTGCGCGGTGAGCCGATCCCGTTGGCGGCCAGCACCACGAGTGGCGCATCGACACGGTGCCCGGTGCCGGTCCGCAGATCGACGTACTCGACGCCGTCGGCTGCGCCGTCGGCACCGGTGGAGATCCGCGTGACACGCGCCTCGGGTCTCAGGTCCAGCCCGAGGGCCAGTGCCGGCTTGACGTAGGCCTGCGTCGCCGTCCCCAGCGACCCGCGTGGGCACCCGAAGTTGCACATCCCGCAGGTGTTGCAGGCCAGCCGGTCGCCTCGGTCCTCGGTGAGGATCGCGTTGTCCGCCGGCCACCAGTGCACCCCGAGCTGATCCATCCCGTGCGTGACCAGGTCGTAGTAGTCGCCGTGCCGGACGAGTGGGAGCCGCGGCGCTCCCGGCCGGGGCGGATAGGCGGCGTCTCCGGGCAGTCCGCTGACACCGACGTCGGCGTCGTTCCGGTCGTAGAAGGGGGCGAGGTCCTCGTACGTCAGCGGCCAGTCGATGGTGCCCTCGAGACCGTGCTCGGTGCCCTTGCGGAAGTCCACCGGCTTGAGACGGTGCCAGAACGCCGAGTAGTGGTTGGTGCTCCCGCCCACGGCGTTGTACAGGTACGGCTGGAAGGTCCCGTTGGTCACGACCGGGAAGTCGTGCGGCTGGTTGCGGATGTTCGGCTCGAACGCCCAGTCGCGACGTAGGCCGTACTCCCAGTCGTCGGTGAAGGTCGGGTGGTCGGTCGGGTGGACGGCGGGCCCCTGCTCCAGACAGACGACCTTGGCACCGGCCCGCGAGAGCACGTAGCTGATCGCGGCCCCGGCCATCCCGGCGCCGACGACCACGACGTCGGGTTGGTCATGCCGTGGCACGGCTCACCTCCGTCGTGGGGACGTAGGAGCCGCGGCGCTTCGCCGGACCGGCCGTCGTCCCGGGGAGTGCGTAGCCCAGTGGCTGGGGTGCACCGTGGTAGTCGTAGCCGCGGTCGTGCATGGCGGCCAGCACGCGGGGGGAGGCGTAGTAGCCGTGGTAGACGTACTCCCGGATCCACCCGAAGGTCCACGCGTCGGACTGCTCCAGTTCGCGCAGGGCCGCCGCGGCGTCCTGCGGGCTGTCCAGCGGGAACCGGTCGGCGAGGGCCTGCAGGCGCGCACGGTCCTCCGGACTGGCCCGCTGCTTCATGAACCACGGCACCTGGGCAGAGCTGCCCGGGGGGTACACCCCGTCCCCCGGGAGCATCGCGTCGCACAGCGAGGCCACCTGCCGGCGTAGCGGTTCGGGGAACGTCGTCCCGAAGAAACCTGGCCGGGAGGGGTGGGGGAAACCGGTCATCCGGCCTGTCCCGGTGTCGCCGGCGACACCTCGCGGTAGATCGGCCCCCGGTCGAGGACGTGCTCCAGCAGGTCGGCGTACGTGTCCACGTCGTCGACGATCGGCTGGGGCACCTGCCCGGGGTAGCCGAGGGCCTGCCGGACGTCGGGATTGAGGAAGTAGGCCCCTGCCGTCACCGTGCCCAGGGCGTCGAAGACGGGTGAGTGCTGGGCGTTCAGCATCTCGACCGCCGCCTCGGCCGGCAGGCCGCCGGTCAGCTCCAAGGCCCTCCGCAGCCCCACGCCCAGGTCGGGTCGGGCCTGCAACGCCTGGTCGACCCAGTGTGTGTGGACCTCGGCCTGCGTGGCCGACGGCATGCCCTCGGCGCTCGGGACCAGGACGTCGGCGAGTTCGCCGTACCGTCGCCGGTCGTCCTCCGTGAGGACGTCGACGACCGAGTCGCCGCCTGTGTAGACGCTGCTCAGGCTCACACCGCCACCTCCTGGTTGCGACGCTCGCTGATCAGGTGCTCGACGCACCGGAGGGCCAACGCCATGATCATCGCAGTCGGGTTCACGCCGGCTGAGGTCACGAAGATGCTGCCGTCGATGACGTAGAGGTTCGGCACGTCGTGCGCACGCCCCCACTGGTCGACGACCGAGGTCGCGGGGTCCTCACCCATCCGCGCCGTGCCCAGCAGGTGCCAGCCGCAGTCGCGCATCAGCCGAGTCACCGACGTGGACACCGCCCCCGCCGCCTCGTGCGCCTCGACCGCCCGGGCGATGTGGAAGTCGATGAGCGCACTCGTGTTCTCGGAGCTCGTGTAGATGATCTTCGGGGCCGGGATGCCGTCGGAGTCGGTGAGCTCACCGTCCAGCACGACCCGGTTGGTGTCGTCGGGGAGGTCCTCGGCGATGATCCCCCACTCGAAGGACCGACCCATGGTCGCCTTGACGTTGCGGTGGAAGTTGGCGCCCCAGGACTCCTTGACCGGGCGCCCGCCGTAGCCGGCACGCATGCCCAGCGGTCCGCCCGTCGGCATGACGTTCCACTTGGCTCCGCGCACGAACCCGCGAGAGGCGTCCGTCTCGTAGAACTGCATGGACTGGATCGCCTGACCGGACGGGCCGATCCAGCTCTCGAGGTCGTCCTCGTATGTGCCGACGACGGCACCGTAGGGGTGCATCATCAGGCGCCTGCCGACCAGCCCCGAGGAGTTGGCGAGACCGTCGGGATGCGCGGTGGAGCGGGAGAGTTGGAGGAGGCGGGCCGTTCCGACGCCGTTGGCGGCGAGGACGACCACGCCGGCCTTCTGGTGGTGCTCCCCGCCGTTGCGGTCGACGTACACCGCGCCTGTGGCCCGGCCCTGGGCGTCCACCGTGATCTCACGGACGCGCGCCCCGGTGACCAGGACGGCGCCGGCGGCCAGGGCCTGCGGCCAGTGGGTGAGGTCCGTGCTGGCCTTGGCCCCCTGCGGGCAGCCGGTCAGGCAGGCGCCGTAGCGGACGCACGGGGACTGGTCCCCGTGCTGACGAGACGCGATGGAGTTGGGCCCCGGCCACCAGTGCCAGCCCAGCTTGTCCATCCCCTCGGCGGCCTTGCGCCCGAACTTGCCGATGGGCAGGGGCGGCAGCGGGTAGGGGGCTCCCGGTGGATAGGCAGGGTCGTCGCCGAGGCCGGACACGGCCATGGCCCGGTCCATGCGCTCGTAGTACGGCAGCATCTCGGCGTAGTCGAACGGCCAGTCGTCGGCCACGCCGTCCAGCGAACGGACCCGGAAGTCCGACGGGGCGAAGCGGGTCCAGTGGGCGGCGTACAGGATGGTGCTGCCGCCCACGGCGCTGTACATCAGCGGGTTGACGTCGGACTCGGAGGTGTCGACCGGGTAGTCGGCCGCCCCCGCACGGACGTTGGGGTTGGGGTGCCAGTCCTTCTGCCGGAGCAACTCCCACTCGGGCTTGTCGCCGGCGAACACGCTGGTCGGCGTCCAGTCACCCTGTTCCAGGCACACGACCGAGAACCCGTTCTCGGCCAGTTCCTTCACAGCGACCGACCCGGAGGCGCCAGCACCGATCACGAGGACATCCGCGACGTCGGGCGCAGTGCGGTTGAGCAGGGGGATCGTGGTCATGCTTCCCACTTCCTGGCGTGGCGCCCACGCCGAGACGCAACTGACGGGTCTGGTGCCTGGAACGAGGCGGCGGTGGTGCCGCCGCGGCGGCGCGAGTGCCGACCGCGGGATCGCCCACCCCGCAGCCACCGCACCGGGCCCCCGGCGTGCGGGCCTGCGCGACGGACCTCATGCCTCGCTTCGCCTCCCGGTCACCGTCCGACTCGCCGCCGGGTGTGGCAGAGCTCACCCGACGGAGGGCGACCGTAGCGGCGTTGTTCCGCTCACCGCAACCCCGTTCGGCATGGCGAAACGAAGTCGACCCACGGATCGGTTCAACCGGCCACTCGAGCCGGACGGACCAGGGCAGCCGGACACCGTCACGCCACGGCTGCCGGCGAGGCGTCGACCCAACGCCGCCGGGTGGTGCGCCGATCGACGCAGGTCAGGAGGCCACGACCCCCGGAGCGGGGAGGGGCTCCCCGCGCCAACCGAGCCGCTCGCTGGCCCTGTGCGTCACGTCGAGGACCAGGGCACCGAGCGCATCTGCCCCCGTCTGGTCCAGCCGGAACTGCGGCAGCACGACGGCGAGGCCGGCGACGGCCTGCCCCGTCGCGTCGTGGACGACGGCGCCCACGGCGCACACGTCGTCCCGCCAGTACGCCCGGTTCACGGCGTAACCGCGCGCTCGCACGTCCGCCAGCAGTGCTCGAAGGGCTGCGGGCTCGGTGATGGTGCTCTCGGTGTGGCGCGACAGCGGTTCGGACAGGTACCGCTCGAGCAGGTCCTCGTCCTCGGCCAGCATGGCGAGCCCGGGGGAGGATGTGTGCAACGGCCAGATGGCACCCACCGTGGCGACCGACATGACCGAGTGCCGGGACGGGATCGCATCGATGCACACGGCCTCTCGGCCGGTGGCAACCGCGAGCAGGGTGGTCTCCCCGGTGCGCTCGTTCAGCTCCTCCTGGGCCCAGCGGAGCTCGCCGCGGAGGTCGATGTCCTTGAAGGCCGATGCGGCCAAGGTCAGGCACCGCGGACCCAGGCGGTAGCGGGCATCGGGCAGCTGGATCACGTAGCCGCTGCTCTGCAGCGTCCGCGCCAGCCGGAACGCGGTGGCCTTGCTGGTCCCGATGCGATGAGCCAGCTCCGTTGCGCCGATGGGACCCTCCCCGAGCGCCTCCAGCAGGCGCAGAGCGCGCTCCACTGAGGACACCACCCCGGAATCGCTGTCCATCGTGCAATCCTCCCATTCCTGCAGGTGTTGCCAGGTGCTCGGCCGGGGGCCTGTTGCACCGGGCTGCACGGCCACGGTGCGGCGAGCGGTCCCCGCGTACGTCGACGACATCTCCTCCACACACCGGGTGAGGACACCGCACCTCCAGCGCGCCGGCCCGACGACGCGGAACGGCGGGCGTCGGGCAGGCCACCGCATCGGCTCCCGGGTGGGCACGCGCAGGCGGCGCCCGGCCGGGACGGCGCACGTCCGGCACTCCGACGTGACCGCTGTCCGGGCGGCCGTGTCCCCCGACGAGCGTCACGTTCGGTGGGGGCGGGTACGAGCTCCGGCCGCCGCGGTCCAGGGACCCACGGCGAAGGCCTCCACGGCCCCCTCGTCGAGCTCGAAGCCGAGGCCCGGCCGGGCGCTCACCACCACGTGACCGTCGGCCGCGACCATCCGCGTCTCCGGGGTGAGCAGCCGCTCGAAGTTGTAGATGTCCTTCTCGGGCGTGAAGTGCTCCACCGCCGTGCAGTTGCTGCTCGCGGCGGCCAGGTGGGCGTGCAGATTGGCGTGCCAGTGCGGCGCCACCGGCACGGCGAAGACCTCAGCGGCGCGTACCACGCGCACGTATTCGGTGACACCGCCCAACACGCCGGCGTCGGGCTGCAGCAGGTCAGCCGCTCCGCGGGCGAGCATCTCCCGGAACTCCCAGCGGGTCTGCGCGATCTCCCCCGTGGCGATCGGCGTGTCGGAGCGCTGCCGCAGCGACGCGTGCCCGGCCAGGTCGTCGGCGGGGAGCGGCTCCTCGAACCACCACAGCCCCGCGTCACCCGCGGCCCGTTCGAAGGCCCGCAGCGCCGTCAGCGCCTCGGCCGGTGTCCGGTAGCCGTTGTTCGCGTCCAGGGCGAGACGACCGTCGGGCCCCATGGCCTCGACGGCCGCGGCCACCCGGCTGGCGTCCTCGCGCACGGGCAGACCACCCACCTTGATCTTGTGATCGCGGAATCCCTGGTCGCGGTCGCGGGTGATCTCGTCGATGACGGCATCGGTCCACGTGCCACTGCCGGGCTTGTAGTAGCCACCCGACGCGTACGCCGGCACAGGTCCGGTCCGCCCCCCGAGCAGCACGGCCAGCGGGACGCCGGCCCGCTTGGCAGCCAGGTCCCACAGCGCGATGTCCACCGCCGACATGGCCCGCACCACGCCACCCCGGCGACCGACGAGGAGCGTCTCCTGGTACATCCGCTCCCACAGCCCCACGATGTCGCCGGCGTCGGCACCGACGACGACCGGGGCGAGCAACTCGTCCACCACCCCGGCCAGCAGGCCGCCGCCGCTCGTGCCGGCGTAGGCGTAGCCGATGCCCACGTCGGCGCAGTCGCCGCGCCGCACGCGCACCAGGACGTAGTCGCGCTTGTCCAGCAGCCGGGTGGAGATCCGCGTCGGTTCCTCCACCGGCACGCGGACGGCGCGCGCCTCCAGCGTGGTCACCGTCATCTCGCGCCCTGCGGGCTGGCCGGGGCGACCGGCCACCCGGTCACCGCGCCGTCGGCAGAGAAGTCCCAGGCCGCCCCGTCGGCCGTGTCGACGGGCTCATAGTGCTCAGCACACTCCTGCAGCAGGCACGGGGAGACCATCAGCTCATCGAGGTGCACGGTGCTTCGTATCCGCGCCATCCGTACCTCCGTCGTGTCGGCCAGCCCAGCAGTGAGGACCGCAGCGTGGATCGCGTCGCGGTCGGTCGCCAGGACGATGGGCAGCTGGGCGCGCTGCACCCCTTGCAGCCCCGCGGTCATGGCGTTGGCGTAGGTCGCGGCCAGGTCGACGCGCTCGAGCGCCCGCGACGGCGCGAAGTCGGCGAGGCCGATGCCCACCGCGTTGCCGCCGGACCCCGGGCTGACGTCGAGGACGACGACGTTGGTCACCTGCAGGCCCGGGGGCTCGGGCATCCCCCGCACCATCCGTCGCCCCAGCACGTTGGTGTCCATGCCAGTACCGGAGATCTCCTTGCCCATCAGATCGACGACCAGCACGTCCAGGCGGCCGAAGGGCAACCGGGCCTCCAGCGACCGGGCCACCTCCAGGAGCTCGGCCTCCTGATCGCCGCCGATGCCCGCCGGCTGCAGCAGCTCGATGCGGTGCACCGACTTGTGCGCGTCCTCGACGACAGCCAGCCCGCCCAACAGCGGCAGGGCGCCCTTGAGCAGTCCGCCCGCGGTCAGGATCCGTGCCTCCAGGTGCGCGGGCCCGCGGCGGTGGAGCTCCTCGGCTCCGCGCTGTTTTCCCAACCCGATGGCGAGCATCTTGGCCAGTCCGCTCTCGACCCGGCCGGAGAAGGAGGTGTGGCTCTTGAGCCGGTTGACCAGCAGGACGTGGTCCGCCGCGGCGGCCTGCCGGTCGACGTGCACCTCGACCCCGTCCGCGGCGCCGACCACGAGGGTCTCCATGGCAGCACGCACCGGCGCGCCGACGGACTCCTCGGTGATCCCGAGCCCCGCCAGGACCTGCTGCTGCCCCGCCGGCGTCGCGCCGCCGTGCGAGCCCATCGCCGGCACGATGAACGGCTCGCCCCCGGCCTCACGCAGCGCCGAGACGCACGACTGCACGATCGTCTGGATGCCCGCGATGCCCCGGCTGCCGACGGCGAGGGCGATCGAGTCCCCCGGCCGGACCAGCGCGCACGCCGGTCCCAGGGCAGCTCGGGTCATGGCCGGCAGATCGACCGCCGGCGTCGCCCGGTCGACTCGCCTCACCCGCACCAGCGGCGGCAGGTCCACGTCCCCGTGCACGATGTCGGCCAACGCCAGTGCGGGGAGGCGGGGCCGGCCGTCCACCGGCTCCCCGTTCGTCGTGTCCGTCACGTCCGCCCGCCGGTCACATGAACCGCAGGTCGGCGCCCTGGCTGGCGGACAGCACCGTCTCCGCGTACAACCGCCGCCATCCGCGCTCCGGGACCGGCCAGGGCGACAGCAGGCTGCGCCGCCGGGACAGCTCGTCCTCGTCGACCAGCAGGTCGATGCGTCGCCCGGGCACGTCCACGCTGATCAGGTCGCCGTCGCGGACGAGCGCCAGCGGGCCGCCGACCGCGCTCTCGGGGGTGCAGTGCAGCACCACCGTGCCGTACGACGTCCCGCTCATCCGGGCGTCCGAGACGCGCACCATGTCCGTGACCCCCGCGCTGGCGAGCTTGCGCGGGATGGGGAGGGAACCGGCCTCGGGCATGCCGGCGCCCACGGGCCCGGAGCCGCGCAGGACGAGTACGTGATCTGCGGTGACGTCGAGGTCGGGTGAGTCGAGCCGCTCGGCGGCGTCCTCCGGGGACTCGAACACCAGCGCCGGACCAGTGTGCCGGAGCAGCGACGCGGTGGCCGCGGACGCCTTGATGACCGCACCCTCAGGCGCCAGCGTGCCGGTCAGCACGGCGAGCGCGCCGACCTCGCCCAACGGCTGGTCGAGCGTCCGGATGGTCGTCTGCCAGCCGGCCGGCGGGTGGACGTCGGCCAGGAGTTCCCCCAGGCTGCGCCCGGCGACGCCGACGTGACCGGTGTCGAGCAGGCCCGCCAGGGCCCGCAGCAGGGTCGGCAGGCCACCGGCCCGATGGAAGTCCTCCATGTAGCCCTGCCCCGACGGCTTGAGGTCGAGCAGGAGGGGGACCCGTCTCGAGACCTCGTCGAAGTCCCGGAGGGTGAGCTCGACCCCGGCGCGGCGGGCGATGGCCAGCAGGTGCACGACGGCATTGGTCGACCCGCCCACCGCACCCAGGACGGTGAGTGCGTTCAGGAAGGCCGGCCGGGTCATCACCTCCCGTGGGACCACCGGCTCGCGCGCCAGCTCGGCCGCCCGCCGTCCGGTTGCCACGGCGTGCCGGAGGCGGTCGCCGGTCGGGGAGGGCGGAGTCGCCCCGCCGGGCAGCATCATGCCCAGCGTCTCGGCCATGCAGGCCATCGTCGAGGCGGTGCCCATGACCATGCACGTGCCCGACGTGGTGGCCAGCGCCCCCTCGACCCGCCCGATCTGCTCGGTGTCCAACTCCCCGGAGCGGTGCCGCGCCCACATCCTCCGACAGTCGGTGCAAGCCCCCAGCCGCTGGCCCTCGTAGGTGTTTGTGATCATCGGTCCGACCACCTCGACGAGGGCCGGGACGTCGCTGTTGGCAGCGGCCATGAGTTGGGCGGGGACCGTCTTGTCACAGCCCCCGACGAGGACGACGGCGTCCATCGGCTGGGCGCGGATCAGCTCCTCGGTCTCCATCGCCAACAGGTTCCGGAACAGCATCGACGTCGGGGTGAGGAAGGTCTCGCCGAGGCTCATCGTGGGGAAGACCATCGGCAACCCGCCGCCCTGGAGGACCCCTCGCTTGACGTGCGCGATGATCTCCGGGACCGCACGGTGGCAGGGGTTGTAGTCCGACGCGAGGTCGGCGATCCCGATCAGCGGCCGGTCGAGGTCGTCCGCGTCGAAGCCGGCCCCGGCGAGGAACGCCCCGCGCAGGAATCGGCTGAATCCCACGTCACCGTAGGAGGTCACTCCCCGCATCGGTCCGCGGGCAGGTGGCTGGGTCATCGTCGGTCCCGGTGTCGGAGGGGAGGAGGTCTCGGGCCGGCCGTTCAGAACAGGTTCCACCACACCTCCCGCTGGGCGGCCTGCTCGCCGGTCTCCTCGAGCACGATGGAGCCGTTGCGGAGCACGTAGACCCGGTCGGCGACGCGAGTCACCGCGGGGACGTTCTGCTCCACCACCAGCACGCTCATCCCGCGCGCCCGGGCCAGGTCGCGGATGGTGCTGAAGGTCTTCAGCACCACGGCCGGCGAGATGCCGAGCGAGGGCTCGTCGAGCAGCATCAACCGCGGGCGCGCCATCAGCGCGATGCCCAGGGACAACTGCCGCTGCTGGCCACCGGAGAACTTCCCCGCCAGGTCCCGCTGCCGATCGGCGAGCACCGGGAAGAGCTCGAAGACCTCGTCCATCCGCCGCCCGATGTCCGCGCGGTTGCGCACGGCGTGCGCCCCCAACTCGAGGTTCTGCCGCACGGTGAGGTCCCGGAAGATGGGCTTCTCCGCCGGCGTGAAGGACATCCCGCGCCGCACGGTGTCCACGTTGGAGCTCTTGGCCAGCGACTGGCCGGCGAAGACCACCTCGCCGCTGCGCGGCGGCACCAGCCGGAACAGGCACTTGAGCAGGGTGGTCTTCCCCGCGCCGTTGTGCCCGAGCACGCCCACCACCTCGCCGGGGTGGACCCGCAGGCTCACCTCCGACAGCACCTGGGTCTTGCCGTACCCCGCAGTGATCCCCTCCGCCGTCAGCAGCGGCCGGCTGTCGCTGTGCAGCACGACGTCCTCCCTGTCCTGGCTCACGTGCCGAAGTAGAGGTCGGCGAGCTCTCGACGCTGCATCAACTCGGCCACCGAGCCCTCCGCGACGACCGCCCCCTGGTCGAGGAAGACCGCCCGGTCAGCCAGGCGCTGCACGAAGTGCACGCTGTGCTCGACCAGGCAGACGGTGTGGCCCAGGTCCCGGAGCCGGCCGATCCCCTCCACCACGCGGTCGACGCTGGCCGGGTCGACGCCGCTGGTCGGCTCGTCCAGCAGCAGCACGTTGCAGTCGGTGGCCAGCAGCCGGGCGATGGCCACCAGTTTCTGGTCGCCGTAGGACAGGTCACCGGCCAGCACCTCGGCCTTCTCCGCGATCCCGAGTAGGGCGAGGCAGTCCAGCGCCTTCTCCCGCGTCTGGGCCTCCCGCCTGCGGACGGCCCGCGGACGGAGGGCCAGTTGCGCGACGTGCTCACCCAGTTGACCGGGGACGGCCATCGCGACGTTCTGCAGCGCGGTGAGCCGCTGGGGCAGGCGGACGTCCTGGAACGACCGTGCCAGCCCCTTGCGTACGAGCCCGTGCGCAGGGTTGCCGGTGACGTCCTCCCCCCGCAGGAAGACACGTCCCGAGTCGATCGGGATGGTGCCGGTGATCATGTTGAAGATGGTGGTCTTGCCGGCACCGTTCGGGCCGATGAGGGCGGTGACCTGGCCCGCGGGCAGGGCGAAGCTCGCACCGTTCACCGCCGTCAGCCCCCCGAAGCTCTTCCGCAGGTCGACGACCTCCACGATGGCGTCCGACCGCTCCGGTGGGTCCTCGCCGACCTGCGCCAGACGTTCCAGCGCCTCCTCCGGCGTCCGGTGCACGATCGGGCTGCGCCGCTGGCGGCGGAACAGCCGACTGACGCCGGCGCCCTCGGGCAGCAGGCCCTCGGGCCGCAGCCGCATCATGAGGATCAGTGCGACGCCGTAGATCACCGCCTGCCACGGGATGGCCTCGTCCCCGATGAACTCACGCAGCGCCGGGGTCAACAACCCGAGCACCACCGCCGCCACCACGGTCCCGGTGATGTTGCCCGCACCGCCCAGCACGACGACCGAGATGATCAGGATCGACAGGTCGAGCGTGTAGTTCCCCGGCACCACCGAGCCGTAGTAGAAGGCGGCCAAGGCCCCGACCGCGCCCGCCAGGGCGGCACTGATGCCGAAGGCCAACAGTTCCGGGACGACGGGGTTCTTCCCCACGCTGGAGACCGCGGAGTCGTACTCGCGGATGCCCTTGAGCAGGCGCCCGAAGGGTGACTCGCCCAGCCGCCAGCAGATGGCCACGACGATCACCGTGGCCAGCAGCATGAGCCAGAACATCCGCTGCGGAGTGAGGAAAGAGATGCCGAACAGCTCGATCGGCGGGATGCCCGACAGGCCATAGGGCCCACCGGTTACCCAGTCGAGCACACCCATGAGCTGGTTGGCGACCAACTGGAAGGCCAGGGTGAGCAGGATGAGGTACTCACCGCGGACCAGTCGGACCGCCGGCAGGGAGATGAGCAGGGCGCCCAGGAAGGCGACCACGGTCGCGGCCGCCAGGGCTGGCAACCAGCTCCAGCCGGCGCCCGAGACCACCGCCGCAAAACCGCTGGAGGCGGTGGGGTCGGCCGGCGGCAGCGTCAGCCGGGCAGCGGTGAAGCCGCCGATCCCGAAGAGGATGGCGTGCGCCATAGAGATGCGCCCGGTGTACCCGACGAGCAGGTTGAGGGACACCCCGAGCATGACGTAGATCAGTACCGAGATACCGATGTCGGCGGCGTAGCTCATCAGACCGCTTCCCTCCCGAGGAGGCCCTGCGGCCTGACCAGCAACACGAGGAACATGGCGCCGAAGACGACCACCGGGCCGTAGTCGACCTCGAGGAAGAGCGCGCTCCAGCTGCTGACCAGGCCGAGGACCAGTCCGCCGAGAGCGGCACCGGGCAACGAGCCGATGCCGCCGAGGAAGGCCGCGATGAACGCCGTCAGGACCGGCGCCAGCCCCATCGTGGGGGTGGCGACGCCGCGCAGCGTGAACAGCAGACCGGCGACCGACACCAGCAGGGACCCGATGCCGAAGACCAGCAGGTAGACCGCCTTGCGGTCGATCCCGACCGCGGAGGCCATCGTCGGGTTGGTGCGCATCGCGGTGATGGATCGGCCGAGACGGGTCCGGTCGATGAACAGCACCACGACGGCGACCAGCACCAGGGACACCGCCACGGTCAGCAGGTCGTGCCGGGACACCGTCACCGCACCCAGCTCGTACGTCGGGTTGGTGAAGCCGGGCAACGCTCTGTTCTCCGGGCCGAACACGATCTGCAGCAGGTTGGGGAACGCCACGCTGATGCCCAGGGACACCAGGAAGATGGACAGCAGCGTGGCGTTCCGCCCCACCATCGGGCGGTAGGCGAGGATCTCGATCGCCGCTCCGGCGACGGTGCCCACCGCCAGGCCGAGGAGGCAAGCCGGCACGAGCCCCAGCCCGAGGCGCTCGGCCGCCCACACCGCGGTGTAGGCGGCCGCTGCGTAGGGGACCGCGTGCGCCAGGTGGAAGATCTTCGTCGTCGCGTAGATGACGCCGAAGCTCACTCCCAGCAGGGCATACGTCATCCCCACGACGATCCCGGACACCGTGAGCTGTGCCAGCAGATCCAGACTCATGCCTGCCTTCCTCCTGCCCTCGGCGCCCTACTCCTTGACGAGCGCGCTGCGCGGGTCGGCGCCGTCGTCGACCTTGGTGATGGCCTGCAGCTGGACCGGCTTGCCGCCCTCGACCTGGAACACGGCCATCGGCTTAGAGATGGTGTGCTCCTGCACGTCGAACTCGACCCGGCCCACCTCGTCGGCGCTGCCGCCGTAGAGCGACGGGAAGGTCGGGTCGTCGATCAGCGCCTGCTCGAGCTGCTCGGTGTCCATCGGGTCGCCCCCGTCGGCGATCACCCGGCGAACCAGCTCCCAGGTCCAGAAGACCTGCTCGTAGTAGTTGGCGCCGTAGTACTCCGGGTCCTCGCCGTAGGCCTCCCGGTACCCCTCGACGAAGATCTTGTTCCAGGGGTTGGGGTTGTTGACGTCGTAGTAGTCGGTCGCGAAGTTGTAGGTGTCGTAGGTCTCGCCGGCCACCGCCGCGGCCTGGTCGGTGAACTCGATGCCCATCACCGGCACGGTCACGTTGGCCTCGCGCAGCTGCTTGACCAGGTAGCCGACGTCGTCACCGAAGCTGTAGGTGACGATGGCGTCCGGCGTTGCGGACTTGACCCGGGCGACGACGGACCGGAAGTCCGTGGCACCGACGTCGTGCTGCTCGCTGGCCACGACCTCCCCGCCGGTGAGCTGGGTCCAGACCCGCGGTGCGATCTCGGTGCGACCCAGCACCCCGTTCTCCTGGGTGCCGACGATCGCCAGTCGCTTGGCATCGGGGTAGTTCTCGTTGAGCCAGGCGAGCATGCCCGGCGTCGGGTCGTCGCCGAAGATCATGCGGGTCTGGTACAGGAAGGGCTTGCCCACCTGTCCCGGGCTGGACCCGCCGCCGTTGAACGACAGCAGCTTGTTCTGCTCGATGAGCGGGACGATGGCCTCGCTGGGTGCGCCGTACGACGTCTGGAGGATCTTGATCCCGTTGCGGGAGGTCATCTCCCGGACACCGCTGAGCGCGGCCGGGACGTCCCCGCTCTTGTGGTCGGCGATGTTGATCTGGTAGTCGAAGCCCTCGGCAGCGTTGATCTGCGCCGCCGCGAGCTTGGCCCCCGAGCTCATGACCTCGCCGAAGAACGAGCCCTGACCCGTCATGGCCAGCAGCATCCCGGCCGGCATGGTGACGTCGGAGCCGGCCTCGGTGCCACCGGGGCCGAAGATCTCCTGGATGCCCTCGGCGGCGCCGGAGGCGACGCTGGGCGCGGCGGCGTCTCCGCCCCCGCCCGACGCTTCCGAGCCACAGCCGGCGATGACGGCCGCCAGAGCGGCAACCCCCAGCGCCGACGTGGCACGACGACTGCGACGACGAAAACTGAGGAGCGGCGCCGGGCCTGACGCTGACGTGGAACGGAGTTCTGTCACTTCGCTTTCTCCTGACTGGGTACAGAGGTCGCGGACCGACCCGTTTGGAAGGGCGTGCACGTCGCGGATCCGCACGTGGCGGCCCGGCTTCCACCTGCGCCCTGTCGGGGCGTCAGCCCCGTGCAGGTCCCCCGCAGGTCTCACCCACCTGGGAGACCAGGTGTCGTCCGTCGCGGGACGCGGTCCCGCTGCTCTGCGGCCCTCAGGCCACTCCCCCGTCGACCAGGAGGATCTGGCCGGTCATGTAGCTCGACGCCGACGAGGCCAGGTACAGCACCGCAGCGGCGATCTCCTCTGGCGTCCCCTGCCGGCCCAGCGGGACCATCTGGCTGACCGCCTGTTCCTGGGCCTGACGGCCGCCCATGTAGGTGATGGCGGGTTCGTTGAAGGGCGTGTCGATCCAGCCGGGGCAGATGGTGTTGACGCGGACGTCGGGCGCGAGCTCGGCTGCCAGTGCCCGGCCGAAACCGACGATGGCGCCCTTGGACGCCGAGTAGCCCGTCATCCCCGGACCACCCTTGACCGCGGCCAGTGACGCGGTCAGGACGATGACGCCGTCACCGGAGGCCTGCAGGTGGGGCGTCGCGTGCTTGGCGGCCAGGAAGCAGTGCCGTGGGTTGACGGCGAACAAGGCGTCCCACTCCTGGACGGGGAACTCCGTCACCCGGCCGGACCGCTGCAGGCCGGCGTTGAAGAAGCCGACGTCCAGACCGCCGAGCCGTTCGACAGCGGTGTCGATGAGGTGCTCGACCGCGTGTTCATCGGACACGTCCGTATGGACGACGTGCGCCTCACCGCCTTCGGCCTCGACGAGCCGGGCCGTCTCACCGGTGGCGTCGACGTCGATGTCGCCGATGACGATGCGAGCACCGTGGCGCGCCATCAAGACCGCGGCCGCCCGGCCGATGTTGGCCGCACCTCCCGTCATGACGACGCGCGAACCCACCATCTGCCTCAGGTCGGTCACCCGGCACTCCCGACGGCCGCGGCCCCCGCGGACGCGATCTCGTGGTCCTGGTCGGGGGTGCCGCCGGCTACGCCCACGGCTCCGACGATCTCGCCGTTGACGGTGATCGGCACGCCACCACCGAAGGTGACGAGCGATCGACCTGCCGCCAGGTGCGAGGTCTGCAGGCCGTAGAGCGGGCCGCCCGGCTGAGCAGCAGCGTCGACGTCCTTGGTCGCGCAGTTCAGTGACCGCGCCGTGTACGCCTTGGCCTGCGAGATCTCCGCGCTGGCCAGGAGCGCGCCGTCCATCCGGGCGAAGGCGATCAGCTCACGCCCGTCGTCGAGAACTGCGACGGACGACGGGGAACCCATCTCGCGAGCCTTCTCGAGCGCGGCCCGGAGGGCGGCCTGGCCGGCTTCCAAGGTCAGTGTGGACACGTAGATCTCCTCTGTTGTCGTGACCGCAGCGGTGTTCCGGTCAGGTCGAGAGAGCCAGCGGACGGACAGGTGACCCGGTCACGCCGCGCATCTTCAGCGGCAGGCACACGAACAGGAACTCGAAGCAGCCGGCGGCGGCGAGTCCCTGCAGGTTCAGGTTCTCGACGATGTAGATGCCGGCGTGCACGATCAGCACCGTGTGGCTGGGCAGCAACCCCAGTTCCGGGTCGACGATGTCGGGGTTGTCGAAGGCGACGTTGTCGGCGCCACACAGGAACGGCTGCCGGGCAGCGAGCCAGCGGGCACCGTCGGCGCCCACACCAGCCGCGGCGAGATAGCCGTCCCCCTCGGCGAAGCGCTGGTCCCAGCCGGTGCGCACCAGGATGCAGTCACCTGGCCGGATGGCGGTGCCCTGTGCATCGGCAGCCGCCTGCAGGTCCTCGCCGGTGACCAGGTAGCCGACCGGCAGGTGAGCACCGCCGCGGGCACCGGATACGTCCAGCAACACCCCCCGCCGCATGATCGGCCCGATGGTCTCCACGCCGAGCTGCGTGAAGCCACGGGGCGTCTGCACGGTGGCGTCGACGTGGACGCCACCGTGCAGTTCCATGTCCAGCGCCTGGTGACACAGGGCGTCGATGTGCGTCCCGGAGTGCTCGGCCATGGTCACCAGGCCCGAGGCACTCGTCCGGGCCTGCCCCTGGACGACTTCGTGACGACGGTGCAGGGAGTACACGAACCCCGGCCAGTGCCCTGGATAGATCGCCGCACCGATGTACCGTTCGTGCTCCAGGTCGTAGACCGTCAGTCCGCCCACCAGCACGGCGAGGTCGGCGGCCGCCATGGACCCGGGCCTCCCCGCGGCCGTCACTCCTGCCCCTCGGCACCGACACGCAGCGGGACGCCGCCGCGCGACCACGTCCCCTCCGGGTACTCGGAGATCTGCACCTGCACGCGGTCCGCGTCGACCGACAGGCACCGGACCGTCGCGGCGGTGAGCTCCTCGAGCAGTGACTGCTTCTCCTCCGGGGACCGACCCTCGAGCAGCTGGACCTGGATCATCGGCACGTTTCGGCGCTCCTGCCCTGGACGTGACCGCGGCTCCCGCGGCGAGTTGTGACAGTAAACACAGCGGACACGGGTGCGGCAAGCATTTTTGAAACGCTGTTTCGTCAGAGAAAACGCGCACGTCCACGCGGCTGAACCGCCGCCGGAGAGTGCTGGGGCAGCCGCGTGCACGGGCGCGGAGCCGGTGATTTCCGCCCGTCGGTCATGAGCGGCGCCCCGCGCGGCACGGTCGGACCGACGCACCACCGCGGTGGACGTCGGGCGGGAACACCGGGATCCGCGGACCATCCGCCGCGTGCGTGTCGATGGTCGCGTGTCGCGATCCGGTCACGGAGCGGGACCGGCGCGCTCCGTCGGCTATCCTGCTGGCTCACCGACAGCGCCGTCGTGGGCCCCGGACGACGCTGCGTCGTCCCCGCCTCCCCCGAGGAGACGTCATGCGACTCGTGCTCATGACCGCCGCACGGCAGGCCACGACCGAGGTGCTGCCCGCACTCGGCCTGCTCGGGCACTCCGTGCGCGTGGTGGCACCCGAGCTGTCCAGCCTCCTGGACGGCGACTCCGGCGACGTGGTCCTCGTCGACGCCCGCCACGACCTCGTCCGGGCCCGCACCCTGTGCGGGCTGCTGTCCTCCACGGGGGTGGCCTCGGCGCTGGTCGCGGTCCTGTCCGAGGGCGGCCTGGTCGCGCTGTCGGCGGACTGGGGCGTCGACGACGTGCTGCTGGACACCGCCGGGCCGGCCGAGGTCGACGCCCGGCTGAAGTGGGCCACCGCCCGCCGGCTGGCCGCCGTCTCCCCCGCCGACGGCGCCGACCGCGGCGTCACCCAGGCCGGCGAGCTGGTCATCGACGAGCACAGCTACTCCGCGAAGCTGCGCGGGCGCCCGCTGGACCTGACCTACAAGGAGTTCGAGCTGCTGAAGTACCTGGCCCAGCACCCGGGCCGGGTGTTCTCCCGCGCGCAGCTGCTCCAGGAGATCTGGGGCTACGACTACTTCGGGGGCACCCGCACCGTCGACGTCCACGTGCGCCGGCTGCGGGCCAAGCTGGGCACCGAGCACGAGGCCCTGATCGGCACCGTGCGCAACGTCGGCTACAAGCTCGACCAGCAGGTCGCCGACGCCACCGCGGCCGCCGCGCGTGCCGAGGCGACGGCCGCCGGCGACCCGGCACCGGCCGGCGCCGAGCGGGTCTGAGGCCGCCCTGTCCGCTGCTCCCGCCGTCCGGGACGTCGACCGGCTCGACCCGGCCGACGTCCCCATGGTCCTCGACCTGCTGCACGCGGCGACCGCCGCCGACGGCGTGCGCCCGCTGTCGGAGGAGGCCGAGCTGCGACTGCAGCACGGCGGGCCCCCCGGCGGCCGCGACCTGCTGGTCCCGGCCCCGGACGGCGGCCTGGCCGGGTACGCCCGGTTCGAGGCGGGGACCGGCGGGCCCGACGCGGAGGCCGAGCTCGTCGTCGCCCCCGGCTGCCGCCGGCGCGGCGTCGGCCGGGCACTGCTGACCCGGCTGGAGCAGCTGGCGGGCGGGCGCCCCCTGCGGGTGTGGGCGCACGGCGACCTGCCCGGGTCGGCCGAGCTGGCGCGGTCCCGCGGGTACACCCGCGCCCGGGTGCTGATCCAGATGCGCCGGGAGCTGGCCACCGTGGACCCCGCGCCGCGGCCGCGGCTGCCCCAGGGCGTGACCGTGCGCGCCTTCCGGCCCGGGGTCGACGAGCAGGCGTGGCTGCGCGTCAACGCCCGGGCCTTCGCCTCCCACCCGGAGCAGGGCGGCTGGACGGCGGAGGACCTGCTGCTGCGGGAGGCCGAGCCGTGGTTCGACCCGGCCGGGTTCCTCCTGGGGTGGGACGGCGACCGGCTGCTCGGCTCGCACTGGACGAAGGTGCACCCCCCGGGCGACGTGGGCCCGGAGGCGGTGGGCGAGGTGTACGTGCTCGGTGTCGACCCCGACGGGCAGGGCACCGGCCTGGGGCGCGCGCTGACCGACCTGGGGTTGGCCCACCTGCGTGCCCGTGGTCTGCGGGAGGTGCTCCTCTACGTCGAGGAGGACAACGCCGCGGCGGTCGCCCTGTACGAGCGCAGCGGCTTCACGCGGTACGCCGTCGACGTGTCCTGGCGACGCGTGTCGTGAGCCGTCGGTCCCAGGTCACGACCCCTCATCCTGCCCGCGGTCCACTCGTCACGGAACGCGGCGCGCCGATGGTTCACCGGTTGTCCGCCCGCCGTGTCCGTGCAGGTCAGCGGGATCACAAGCGGCGTTCATCGCGCGTTCACCCGTCCAACCGGAGGCGTCCACCTCGGCTCCCTAGCGTCTGGCCCGGTTGATCACTGCTGCCCGGAATCGATGACCGGGCACCCACCGGAAAGGCACTGAGTTGAAGCTCGGCACCAAGACGCGCGGCGCCACCCTCTCCCTGGCCCTCGCCTCCTCCCTGGCCCTCACCGCGTGCGGCGCCGCCAACGAGGAGCCCGCCCCCGCCAGTGGTGGCGGTGGCGAGACGACCGGGGCCACCGAGGAGCTCAGCGGCACGCTCAACGGTGCCGGCTCCAGCGCCCAGCAGGCGGCCATGCAGGCCTGGACGGCGGGCTACTCGAGCCTGCAGCCGGGCGTCACGGTCAACTACGACCCGGTCGGCTCCGGCGGTGGCCGCGAGCAATTCGTGTCCGGCGGGGTGGACTTCGCCGGCACCGACGCCTACCTCGACGAGGAGGAGCTCACGGGGGCCCAGGAGCGCTGCGCGGGCGAGGGCGAGATCGTCGAGCTGGTCAACTACATCGCCCCGATCGCGATCGTCTACAACCTCGAGGGCGTCGACACCCTGAACCTCTCGCCCGCCACGCTGGCCGGCATCTTCGCCCAGCAGATCACCAACTGGAACGACCCGGCCATCGCCGCGGACAACCCCGACGCCACCCTGCCGGACCTCCCCATCACCCCGGTGAACCGCTCCGACGAGTCGGGCACCACGGAGAACTTCACCGAGTACCTGGCCGCGGTCGCCCCCGAGGTGTGGACCTTCGAGCCCGACGGCGTGTTCCCGGTCGAGGGCGGCGAGGCCGGCCAGGGCACCTCCGGTGTGGTCAACGCCGTCGGCGGCGGCAACGGGACGATCGGCTACGCCGACCCGAGCCAGGCCGGCGACCTCGGCATCGCCAACATCGGCGTCGGCGAGGAGTTCGTCGAGCCCACCCCCGAGGCCGCGGCCGCCGTGGTCGAGAACTCCGAGCGGGTCGAGGGTCGCGGCGAGTACGACTTCGCCCTGGAGCTCAACCGCGAGACGACCGAGTCGGGCAACTACCCGATCGTGCAGGTCAGCTACCTCGTCGGGTGCCTCACCTACCCGGAGCAGGAGACCGCCGACCTGGCCAAGGACTTCATGACCTACGTGGTCAGCGAGGAGGGCCAGCAGGCGGCGGCGGAGTCGGCCGGGTCCGCGCCGATCTCCGACACGCTCCGCCAGCAGTCCCAGTCGGCCATCGATGCGATCAGCGCCGGCTGACACCAGCAGCACCCCCAGCGGCCCGGGACCCCACACGGCGTCCCGGGCCGTTGGCCCGCCCGGCGACGGGTGGACCCCCACCACAGACCCCGCACCAGACCTCACGGAGCAGCGGTGACCGCCACCAGGACCCCGTCCGAACCCGGCACCCGCCGGGTGGTCCGCCGCCCCGGCGACCGCGTCTTCGCCGGCAGCGCCAAGGGCGCCGGCATCCTCATCCTCGTCATCCTCGCCGGGGTGGCGGCCTTCCTGGTCGCCGAGGCGGTCCCCGCCCTCACCGCCCCCGCGGACGAGGTCCCCGGCGGCGAGGGCCTGCTCGGCTACGTCGCCCCGCTCGTCTTCGGCACGCTGCTCGCCGCGACGATCGCCCTGGTGGTGGCCACCCCGCTGGCCGTGGCGATCGCCCTCTACATCACCCACTACGCCCCGCGCCGGCTCTCCCAGGGGCTGGGCTATGTGGTCGACCTGCTCGCGGCCATCCCCAGCATCGTCTACGGGTTCTGGGGCATCACCTGGCTCGCACCCAAGCTCGTGCCGTTCTACGTGTGGCTCGAGGAGAACCTCGGCTTCATCCCGCTGTTCGCCGGGCCGACGTCCGCGACCGGGCGCACCATGCTGACCGCCGGGCTGGTGCTGGCCATCATGATCCTGCCGATCATCAGCGCCATCTCCCGCGAGGTGTTCCTCCAGGTGCCGTCGCTGCACAAGGAGGCGGCGCTCGCCCTGGGCGCCACCCGCTGGGAGATGATCAAGATGGCGGTCATCCCCTACGGCAAGAGCGGCGTCATCGGCGGGTCGATGCTGGGCCTCGGCCGCGCGCTCGGCGAGACGCTCGCGGTGACCCTGGTCCTCTCCGCCTCCGGTGGCATCACCTTCAACCTGATCAGCAGCGCGAACCCGGCGACCATCGCCGCCAACATCGCGCTGCAGTTCCCGGAGGCGACCGGGATCGACGTCAACACCCTCATCGCCAGTGGCCTGGTGCTGTTCGTGATCACCCTGCTGGTCAACATGCTCGCCCGGTGGGTCGTCAGCCGCCGGGCCGACTTCTCCGGAGCCAACTGATGAGCGTCCAGACGCCCGCGCCCGCCGGGGCATCCGTCGCCCCGGTCTCCGATCGAGCAGAGCGGCGGCTGCCCAACTGGGCGCCGTGGGCCTGCTTCGCCGCCGCCGCCGTCCTGGCCGTGGGCGTCGAGCTGCTGGGCGACTTCAACATCGCCCTGACCGTCGTCTACGCCGTCGTGCTGGGCACGGTGGCCGTCTACGTCGTGTCCCGGCTGGCCGAGGGGCGGCGCCGGGCCACCGACCGGCTGGTCACCGCACTGGTCACCAGCGCCTTCGCCATCGCGATGGTGCCGCTGGTCGCGCTGGTCTGGGAGGTCGTCGGCCGCGGTGTCCGCCGGCTGGACGGCGAGTTCTTCGGCTCCTCCCTCATCGGCATCGTCGGTGAGGGCGGCGGGGCCTACCACGCGATCATGGGCACGCTGATCATCACCCTGCTCACCACGCTGATCTCGGTGCCGATCGGGCTGATGACCGCCATCTACCTGGTGGAGTACGGCCGCGGCCGGCTCAAGCGGGCCATCACGTTCTTCGTC
Source organism: Geodermatophilus sp. DSM 44513 (assembly GCF_032460525.1). Taxonomy (NCBI): domain Bacteria; kingdom Bacillati; phylum Actinomycetota; class Actinomycetes; order Geodermatophilales; family Geodermatophilaceae; genus Geodermatophilus; species Geodermatophilus sp. DSM 44513. The sequence goes on from NZ_CP135963.1 coordinate 3,956,454, forward strand.
GACGTCATGACCGGCATCCCGTCGATCGTCGCCGGCCTGTTCGCGTTCGCCCTCTTCGTGTTGTTCTTCGGTCCGGGGGTCCGGCTGGGCATCATGGGTGCGGTGGCGCTGTCGGTGCTGATGATCCCGGTCGTCGTCCGCTCGGCCGAGGAGGTGCTGAAGCTGGTGCCCAACGAGCTGCGCGAGGCCTCCTACGCCCTCGGCGTGCCGAAGTGGCGCACCATCGTCAAGGTCGTCATCCCCACCGCGATCGCCGGCCTGGGCACCGGCGTCACGCTGGCCATCGCCCGCGTCGTCGGGGAGACCGCCCCCCTCCTGGTCACCGTCGGCATCACCAACGGGACGAACGTCAACCCCTTCGACGGCCGGATGGCGACGCTGCCGGTCTTCGCCTACTACCAGCTCACCCAGCCCGGCGTACCGCCGGAGTTCGCGATCGACCGCGCGTGGACGGCGGCGCTGCTGCTCATCGCGCTGGTCATGGGCCTCAACGTCGTCGCCCGCCTCATCAGCCGTCTCTTCGCCCCCAAGACCGGTCGCTGACCGGACACCCCAGGAGGACCCCCGTGGCCAAGCGCATCGACGTGTCGGACCTGAACGTCTACTACGGCAACTTCCTGGCCGTCGAGGGCGTCAACGTCTCGATCGAGCCCCGCAGCATCACCGCCCTCATCGGGCCCTCCGGGTGCGGGAAGTCCACGTTCCTGCGCACCCTCAACCGGATGCACGAGGTCATCCCCGGTGCCCGCGTCGAGGGCAAGGTCGTCATGGACGGCCAGGACCTCTACGGCTCCGACGCCGACCCGGTCACCGTGCGCCGCCAGGTCGGCATGGTGTTCCAGCGGCCCAACCCGTTCCCGACCATGTCGATCTACGAGAACGTCGCCGCGGGCATGCGGCTGAACGCCAAGAAGATCGGCAAGCGGGAGATGGACCAGCTGGTGGAGCGCTCGCTGCGCGGGGCGAACCTCTGGGAGGAGGTCAAGGACCGCCTCGACCGCCCGGGGTCGAGCCTGTCCGGCGGTCAGCAGCAGCGGCTCTGCATCGCCCGGGCGATCGCCATCGAGCCCGACGTGCTGCTCATGGACGAGCCCTGCTCGGCGCTGGACCCGATCTCCACGCTGGCCATCGAGGACCTGATGACCGAGCTCAAGGACAAGTACACGATCGTGATCGTCACCCACAACATGCAGCAGGCCGCGCGGGTGAGCGAGCAGACCGGCTTCTTCAACCTCAACGGGGTCGGCCAGCCCGGTCGGCTGATCGAGTTCAACCCCACCGAGAAGATCTTCAGCAACCCCGACCAGAAGGCCACCGAGGACTACATCTCCGGCCGCTTCGGCTGACGGCCGACCCCTGCCGTCACCTCAGCAGCTGGCAGGGGCGGCGGCCGGTTCGGCGGCCGCTGGGGCCGGGGCCACGGGGGGCGGCTCCGGTGCCGGCGGCGGGATGACGACCGGGACGACGCCGGGGAAGCCCGGGCCCACGACGAGCTGGACACCGGCCACGTCACCGGGCTGCAGCACCGCACCGGGGACGGCGGCGGCGACCGTGCGGGCCTGCTCCCGGGCGTCGGCACCGAAGCGGACGACGGTCCCGTCGACCCCGCCGGGCTGGTTGCCCACCTGGCCGACGGTGAAGCCCTGCGCGCGCAGCTGGTCGGCCACGGTGCCGGCCAGCCCGCCGGTGGCGGTGCCGTTGAGCACGTCGACGGTGATCCCGGTGGGCGCGGCGGTCAGGAGCTCCTCGGCGGGCGGGGCCACCGGCTGCTCGGCGGCCGCCGGCGCCGGGGCCGCGACCACGGCCGGGTCAGCGGCCTCCGGGGTGAGCAGCTCGGCAGGCAGCCGCCCCTCCTGGATCACGGCGTCGAACAGGGATCGGGTGGCGGCCGCGTCGAGCACGACGTGGGCCTGCTCGCTGCCGGCCGGCACGTAGCCGACCTGGGCGACCGGCAGGCCGGTCCGCTGGACGGCGTCCCCCGACACCTCGCCGAGCGTGCCGGCCAGGGTCCGCAGGTCGCCCAGGGTGGTCGCCTCGTCGAGGGTGAGGACGTCGGAGGCGCGGACCAGGAACCGGGTGAGCGTCATCGGGTTGCCGAGGGTGCCGGCGGACAGGCCCGACCGGAGGGTGGAGGTCAGCAGCAGCTGGGCGCGCTCGGCGACGGCGTCCCCGGTCGGGTCGGCGGCCGCGTCCGCGGGGGCGAGGTAGCCGGTGGCGCCCTCCCCCGACAGCCGGCTGTGACCGGTGGGCAGCGGCTGCGCCGAGGCGGTGACGGCCGGGGTGGCGGCGGGCAGGCAGACCGCCACGCCGCCGAGGGCGTCGACCATGCCGGGCAGCCGGGCCAGGTCCACGCCCAGGTAGTGGTCGACCTGCAGGCCGGAGAGCTGCTGCACCACGCGGACCGTGCAGGACGGGCCGCCGTCGAGCAACGCGGCGGCGAAGGACTCGGTCGCGGCCTCGCGCACCTGGCCGTCCGGGCGGATGCAGGCGGGGGTGTCGACGAGCGTGGTCGGCGGGATGCTGACCAGCACCGCGCGCTCGCCGCCGGGGCTGACGTGCGCCAGGAGGGTGGCCACCGAGGCCGGCCCCTCCGCACCGGGCAACCCCGTGCCGACGACGAGGTAGGTGCTCGCCCGCTCCTGCAGGCCCGGGGCGAGCACCTCCGGGCCGTCCGGCGTCAGTGCGTCGACCCGCCCGATCCGCTGGTCGACGGCGAAGTAGAGGCCGAGGTGGTAGACGACGACGACGGCGACGAGGGCCGCCAGGGCGGTCGCGGCGCGGACCAGCCTGCGCCGGCCCGGGCTGCGGGCGGCCCGGCGGGCGGCCCGCCGCTCCCGCGGCGAGGGCGGGGCGAGCCTGGTCGCCCCGGACAGCGCGGCGTCGCGGCCGGGGATGGGCGGGAGCGGGGCGACGGGGCGGGACGGGAGGACGCCGTCCCGTGTCTCCAGCGGCGGGAACAGCGGCACGGAGGGCCGGCCTGCGGGCGGTACCGGCGGCAGGCCGCTGAGGGTCGCTGCGGGTGGGCCGGCGACCTCGGGCGGCGACGACGGAGACGGCGGGGCGGCCGCCGGGGTGCCCGGGAGCCCGGGCCCGGGGCCGGCCGCGCCGCTGGGTACCGGCGGCAGCCCGCGGCGCACCGCGGGTGTCCCGCCGGCCGCGGGGCCGGCCTCGGCAGGACCCCGCCCGGACGGCCGCGGCCGGTCCCCGGTACCGGTCGTCCCCTCGGCGGGCACCGGGGGCAGGCCGCGCCGGCGCCCGGGGGTCTGGTCGGGCAGGACGAGGGGCAGCGGGATCTCGCCGGTGCGCGCGGCGCGCCGGCGGCCGACCTCGCCGCCCTGGCGGGCGATCAGCTGCTCGACGGTGATCGGCCCGGGGGTCGACGCCCCGTCACCGGCGCCGTGGGAGGGCACCGCCGGCCGCCGCCGGCCGCGGGTACGCCCGGCGGCGCGCGGGTTCACCGCGTCGTCGCGCGTGCGTTCGTCCCCCACCCGTGCCGACCCCCGTCATAGAACCGCCGCCCCACGGGCGCTGCTGCGCCCGGCTCGCGCGCGGGGGTACCGCTGTGCAGTCGGGCAGTCACCCACGATACGGGCGCGGGGGCCACGTCCCGGGTCGGACGCGCGGACACCGGCGGGCGCCTCGGCCCCGTCCGTTAGCGTCCCCGTGGTGAGGCTCCCGTTCGTCCCCGGACCGTCCGATGTGATCTCCGCGGTCGAGGGCCTCCGTGGCGGTGTGAACCAGGCGCTGGCCCTGCTCCCCCGGCTGACGGCCGTCGTGGGAGGAGCCGAGACGCTGCTCGACCGGGTCACGGCCGCCGTCGACCGGCTCGAGGGGATCGCAGAGCGGGCCGACGCGGCGATCACCGCGGTCGAGGCCACGCGGGCCCGGGCGGACGAGGCGATCGCAGCGGTGCACGTCACCCGGCAGCGGGCCGACGACGCGGTGACCGCCGTCGGGACGACCCAGCAGAGGGCCGACGACGCCATCGCCGCCGTCGGCGCCACCCAGCAGAAGGCCGACGACGCCATCGCGGCCGTCGGTGGCACCATCGCGCGCTCCGACGAGGTCATCACCGCGGTCGGGCGGACCCTCGCCCGCTCCGACGAGGCCATCACCGCCGTGGGCGCCACCATCGCGCGCTCCGACGAGACCATCACGGCTGTGGGCGCCACCGTGACACGGTCCGACGAGGTCATCACCGCGGTCGGACGGACCGTCGCGCGCTCCGACGAGGTCATCACCGCGGTCGGGCAGACCGTCACCCGCTCGGACGAGGCCATCACCGCGGTCGGGCGGACCGTCACCCGCTCCGACGAGGCCATCACCGCTGTGGGCGCCACCATCACACGGTCCGACGAGGCGATCACCGCGGCCGGCGCGTCGATCGCCGGCACCGACGGCGCGGTGGCCCGGGCCCGGGAGCTGCTGGACCGGGTCGACCCGCTGGTCGAGGTGTTCCGGGAGCCGCTGCTGGCCCTGGCACCCGCAGTGCGCCGGCTGGCGGCCAGCGTCGACCCGGCCGAGGTAGACGCGGTGGTGCGCTTCATCGACCGGCTGCCGCAGCTCATGACACACCTCGACGATGACGTCCTGCCGATCCTGGCCTCGCTCGGCTCCGTGGGCGCCGACGTGCACGACCTGCTCGACACCATGCAGGACGTGCGGCACGTGGTGAAGGGCTTCCCCGGCTCCCGGCTGCTGCGCCGGCGCGGCGCGGAGGAGATCGCCGAGGACGACGGACGCGAGGCGGCCGGGGCCTGACGGCGGTCGGGAGCCGGGTGTCCGGCTCCCGACCGTGGCCGGCGTCCCGAGGCTCACGCCGAGCGGGCGAGGCGTGAGGAGGACAGGCTCCTACTCCGTGGGGTAGCCCAGCGCGCGGACCACGTCACCGATCCGCTCGTAGGTCTCCCCCTCCGGCAGCCGGCCCAGCTCCTCGACGACGGCGTCCGGTGCGCGGTGGTCCAGCGCCGCCTCGACGAGGGCGGGCCCGTCGTTGGGGAAGTCGGCCCGGACCAGCCAGCGGGCCAGCTCGGCGCGTCGCACGACCGCGTCGGCGTCCATGCCCTCCGGGGTGCCGCCCATCAGGGTGCCCTCGGGGTCGCTGTCGATGTCCGGGTCGCCCTCGGCCTGCGGCTCGACCTCGCGCCACTCCTCGGCGCGGGTGGCGTGCCGGCCCTTCAGCATCCCCTGGACCTCGTGCTCGAGCTCCTCGTCCACCCGGGGGTTGTGCTTGGTGCTGCGGGCCGCCGTCCCGGCGAACTGGTCTCCGGTCTCGCTCACGATCGTCCTCCTGCCGGTGCTGTGGTCACGGGTGCGCCGCTCACTTCTCGTGCAAGGCACCGGGCTTGTGCACCGCGGTCTTGCCGCTCTCGTCGCTCTCGACCTCGTACTGCGGCTCGTCCTTGCTCGCCTTGACGGTGCGGCCGGCGGCCTCGGTCTCGGAGGTGATCTCGCGCTTGACGGTGCCCTCCACCTCACTGCCGTGGCTCTTCCAGCTGACGTGGTCGCCCTTCTTCACGTCGTCGGCCATCGATGCCCTCCCCGAGGTTGCGCTGCGTGGTCCCCTCTGCTGCCCGGAGTGGGCGATGGACACACATCACCCACCCGTGGCGCCCGGTCACCCGGAAGGGCACTGACGTGGGCGCTCTCGTCACGTAGCGTCCCGATCGACGGGACCACGTCACCCGTCTTCGCTGCTCGGACGCGAGAGGTCGAGCACGGAGAGTGACTGATCCGTCCGCGATCGCCGGCCCGGTCGACCCCATTCCCCCGGGGGCGGCCGGGTCGGCCCGTTCTAGGCTCGTGCCCGCCATGCCTGACAGCCCCACCCGCCCGGTCGACGTCCTCACCGTGACCGGGGTCAGCCGGGTGACCCCCTCGGTGCGGCGCATCGTGCTCTCCGGCACCTCCGCGGCGGCCGCGGCGGCCGGCCCGACCGTCTCGCTGCTTGTGCCGCGCGTCGACGACCCGGCGCCGCGCTGGCCGGAGGTGCAGCGCGACGGGCGGGTGGTGTGGCCGGCCGGTGCGCACGGGGTCAGCCTGCGCAGCTACACCGCCCGCCGGCAGGACGCCGATCGCGGGGAGGTGGAGATCGACTTCGTGCTGCACGGCGACGGCCCGGCGGCGGCGTGGGCCGGTGCCGCCGTCCCCGGGGCCACGCTCGCCGTCGCCGGCGGGGGCCCGCTCGGCGACCGGCCGGCCGGCTGGCTGCTCCTCGCCGGCGACGAGACCGCGCTGCCGGCCGTCGCCCGCATCCTGGCCGCGGCGCCGCCGTCCACCCGGGGGGTCGCCCTCGTGGAGGTCGCCGACGCCGCGGAGGAGCAGCCGCTGGTGGCGCCGGACGGCGTCGAGGTGCGCTGGCTGCACCGCGACGGCACCCCGCCCGGGGAGGGCACGCTGCTGGTCGACGCCGTCGCGGCACTCGACCGGCCCGAGGGCGGGGACCTGTTCGCCTGGGTGGCCGCCGAGTCCGCCGCCGTCCGCGCGATCCGCGCGGACCTGCGCGGCCGGTGGGGCCTGGGCCGGGCGCAGCACCACGCCATCGGGTACTGGCGCCGGGGCCGGGCGATGTCACCCGCGGGGTGAACCACCGGGGCCGGCGTCCAGGTTCCTCACAGGGAACCCCCAGTGCCGGCCCAGCACCCGGCGTCACCCTCGTCCCATGACCACGGCAGCGCGTCAAGCTGGAGGTGCTGTGAGCAGCACGAGCAGGGGCACCGCACCGGAGGCCCGGCTGCTCGTGGTGGACGACGAGCCCAACATCCGCGAGCTGCTCTCGGCCAGCCTCCGCTACGCCGGCTTCGAGGTGGCCACCGCCGCGGACGGCCAGCAGGCCCTGGCGATGGCGGCGTCCTTCCGGCCGGACCTGCTCGTGCTCGACGTGATGATGCCCGGGCTGGACGGCTTCGGTGTCGTCCGCCGGCTGCGGGAGAGCGGCCGGCACACGCCGGTGCTGTTCCTCACCGCCCGCGACGCCGCCGAGGACAAGGTGTCCGGGCTGACCCTGGGCGGCGACGACTACGTCACCAAGCCGTTCAGCCTCGACGAGGTGCTCGCCCGGATCCGGGCGGTCCTGCGCCGCAGCACCGGCCCGCAGCGCGCGGCGGAGGCCCCCCGGCTGTCCTTCGCCGACATCGAGCTGGACGAGGAGTCCCACGAGGTGGTCAAGGCCGGCGAGGTGGTCAGCCTCTCGCCGACGGAGTTCAAGCTGCTGCGCTACCTGATGGCCAACGCCGGGCGGGTGCTGTCGAAGGCCCAGATCCTCGACCACGTGTGGAACTACGACTTCAACGGCGACGCGAACGTCGTGGAGTCCTACGTCTCCTACCTGCGCCGGAAGATCGACACCACCGAGCCGCGACTGCTGCACACCATCCGCGGCGTGGGGTACACCCTCAGGTTGCCGCGGGGCTCGTGACCGCGCCCCCCGGGGCGCGCACGGGGGCGGCACGGTCGGGCGCCCGCCCGGCCGGCGCTGGTGAGGAGGGCACGGTGACCGAGGTCGCGGGAGCGGCACCGCCGGGCGCGGTCGGTGCCCGCCCGGTGGGTGCCGGCCCGGTGGGCTCCGACGGCAGTCACCCACCCCGGCGGACCGGCGTGCTGGCCGCCCGGTCGTGGGCGTCGCGGCTGCCGCTGCGGATCGCCCTGGTGGCGATGCTGACCGGTCTGGTCGCCCTCGCGCTGACGCTGACCGGGCTGCTCACCAGTGCCTTCCTCGAGGACTACGTGCGCGACCAGCGCCGGGACCAGATCGACGCCGCCCTCGTCGGCTACGGCAGCGCCCCGTGGTTCGTCGACCGCTGTCAGGACCCGGGCCGGGGGCAGGGCTTCGTCACGCCCGGGACCATCTACGTGGGCTGCCTGCCGCCCGGCAGCAACCGCACCATCCCGATCTCCCAGCCGCCGCAGCTGATCAGCGGGCCCCCGACGGTCACCGGCGCGGACGCCCGGGAACTCGTCGCCGGCACCGGCCGGCCGGTCATCGTCGAGGGCCGGGACGGGACGACGTGGTTGCTGGAGAGCCGGGACGTCGGCGGGGGCGTGACCGCGGTCGCGGGCGTCGACCTGGACAGCGACGACCGGCTGCTGGCCCGCCTGGTGGCCCTGCAGGTGGTCGTCGGCCTGGTGGTGCTGCTGCTGCTGGGCAGCGCCGCGTACGTGCTGGTCCGCAACAGCCTGCGGCCGCTCACCGAGGTCGAGCGGACGGCGCGCGCGATCGCCGCCGGGGACCTGTCCCAGCGGGTGCCGGCCGGTGACGAGCGCACCGAGGTCGGCCGGCTGTCGCTGGCGCTCAACGGGATGCTCACCCGGATCGAGCGCTCCTTCCGCGCCCAGCAGGCCTCCGAGGAGCAGGCCCGGGCCTCCGAGACCCGGATGCGCCGGTTCGTCGCCGACGCCAGCCACGAGCTGCGCACCCCGCTGACCTCCATCCGCGGCTTCGCCGAGCTCTACCGGCAGGGCGCGGTGGGCAGCCCGGAGGAGACCGCCCGGCTGATGCAGCGGATCGAGTCCGAGGGCGCCCGGATGGGCGTGCTGGTCGAGGACCTGCTGCAGTTGGCCCGGCTGGACCAGCAGCGCCCGCTGACCATCACCCCGGTCGACCTGGCCGAGGTCGCCGGCGACGCCGTCCACGACGCGCGGGCCGTGCAGCCCGACCGGCCGATCGCCCTGCACCTGGACGAGTGGCTCAGCGAGGTGCCGGTGGTGCTGGGCGACGAGGCCCGGCTGCGCCAGGTCGTCGGCAACCTGGTGACCAACGCCCTCGTGCACACGCCGCCGACCGCGCCGGTCACGGTGCGCGTCTCCGACGAGCCCGCGCCGGCGGACGCCCCGTCCGACGGCGACGACGGCGGGGTGGTCGTGCTGCAGGTGGCCGACGGTGGGCCGGGCATGGCCCCCGAGGACGCCGCCCGGGTGTTCGAGCGGTTCTACCGCGCCGACCCCTCCCGGGCCCGGACGGCGGGCGGCACCGGGCTGGGCCTGGCCATCGTCAGCTCCCTGGTGGCCGCGCACGGCGGCACGGTGCACCTGGACACCGCGCCGGGCCGGGGTGCCGCCTTCACCGTCCGCCTGCCCCGCTCAGGTCCGGGCACGACGGTGCGCCCGGTCGCGGACGGCCCGACGGCCTGAGCCGGCGAGGCGTCCGGCTACCGTCCGCTGGTGCACTCCGACGCGGGCGGGCAGCCCCACGACCCGGACCTGATGGCCGCGGTGACCGAGCTCGGCTTGGCGCTGCGGGAGCTGGTGGACGCATCCGTGCGCAGCACCGTGCCGGCCGTGCAGCTGCGGGCCGCGGCCGCCGACGCCCGCACGGTCACCGCCCGGCTGGCCGCGGCGCAGCGCCCGGTGACGCAGCTGCCGGAACTGGACGACCCGGCCGTCTTCCGCCGGGTGCACAACCCGGTGACCGGGGTGGGCAGCGCGCTCGCCCCGCCGCTGGACATCCGGCGGGAGGACGGCGGGCTGGTCGCCGAGGTGACGCTCGGCCCGGCCTACGAGGGCCCGCCCGGCTTCGTGCACGGCGGGGTCAGCAGCCTGCTGATGGACCAGCTGCTCGGCTCGTCGGTGCTCGCGGCCGGGCTGTGGGGCATGACCGTCCGGCTGGAGCTGGGCTACCACCGGCCGGTTCCCCTGGTGACGCCGCTGGTGCTGCGCGGCCGCGTCGTCGCCAGTCGGGGCCGGCGCACCACGGCGACCGGCACGATCGCCCTGGCCGCGGACCCGGAGCGCCCGCTGGTGGACGCCCGGGGCGAGTGGGTCACCCCGCGCCCGGAGTCGGTGGCCGACTACTTCGGGGCCATCACCGACGTGTCGGGCCAGTACGCGCCGCCGGGGCGGCGGTGACCGACGTCGAGGTCGCCGCCGAGGCGGCGCGCGCGGCCGCGGGGGTCCTGACCGCGCTGCGCGCCGACGGCCGGCGCACCGGCCGCGAGCTGGGGGACGCCGGGGACGCCGCCGCGCAGGCCGCGATCGCGGCGGTGCTGGCCGACCGCCGTCCGGCCGACGTCGTCTTCAGCGAGGAGGCCGCCGACGACGACCGCCGGCTGGCCGCCGACCGGGTGTGGGTGGTCGACCCGCTGGACGGCACGCGCGAGTACGCCGAGGCCGGCCGCCCGGACTGGGCGGTGCACGTCGCGCTGTGGGCGGCCGGCGACCTAGCCGCGGCCGCGGTCGCGCTGCCGGCGCTGGGCCAGGTCCTCGTCACCGACCCGTCGCCGGTGGTGCCGCCGGCGGCCGGCCCCCGGCCGCGGATCGCGGTCAGCCGCACCCGGCCGCCCGCGGTGGCCGCGGCCGTGGCGGGGGCCCTGGACGCGGAGCTGGTGCCGATGGGCTCGGCCGGGTGGAAGGTGACCGCCGTCGTCCGCGGGGAGGCCGACGCGTACGTGCACGCCGGCGGCATGTACCAGTGGGACTCCGCGGCACCGGTGGCCGTGGCCCGCGCGGCGGGGCTCACCGCGCTGCGGCTGGACGGCTCGCCCTTGGTCTACAACGACCCGGACCCGTCGCTGCCCGACCTGCTGGTGTGCCGCCCGGAGCTGACCGACCGGCTGCTGGCGGCGGTGCGAGCAGGGTCACCGCCGTCGTCCTGAGGGGAGGGCGGAGACTGGTGGCCGGGAATCCCCCCTGAACCGGTGCGGTTGGTGCTGGTTCAGGACCCCGCCCCCGAGACCACCCGGAGCCCCCTCGCGTGACGACCCCTGACTACCGGCTCTCCCAACTGGAGACGCTGGAGGCCGAGTCCATCCACGTCATCCGCGAGGTGGCCGCGGAGCTCGAGCGCCCGGTGCTGCTGTTCTCCGGCGGCAAGGACTCCATCGTGATGCTGGAGCTGGCCCGCAAGGCGTTCGCGCCGGCCCGCATCCCGTTCCCGGTCCTGCACGTCGACACCGGGCTGAACTTCCCCGACGTGCTGGAGTTCCGCGACAAGCGGGCGGCCGAGCTCGGTGTCGAGCTGATCGTGGCCTCGGTGCCCGACGCCATGGCGCGGGGGGTGGTGCGGGAGGAGCCCAACGGCTCCCGCAACCGCATCCAGACCCCGGTGCTGCTCGACGCGGTCGAGGAGCACGGCTTCACCGCGCTGTTCGGCGGCGCCCGCCGCGACGAGGACAAGGCACGGGCCAAGGAGCGGGTGTTCTCCTTCCGGGACGAGTTCGGCCAGTGGGACCCGAAGAACCAGCGCCCCGAGCTGTGGGACCTGTACAACGGCCGGATCCACCTCGGCGAGTCGATCCGGGTGTTCCCGCTGTCCAACTGGACCGAGCTGGACATCTGGCAGTACGTCCTCCGCGAGGACATCGCCATCCCCCCGCTGTACCTCGCCGAGGAGCGGGAGGTCGTCGAGCGCCAGGGGATGCTGTACGCGGTCAACGAGTTCGTCCGTCCCCGGGACGGCGAGCGGTCGTTCCGCGCGACCGTCCGCTACCGGACGGTGGGCGACGCCAACCTGACCGCCGCCGTGCGGTCGGAGGCCACCACGGTCGCCGACGTCATCGCCGAGATCGCGGTGACCCGGATGACCGAGCGCGGCGCCACCCGCGGCGACGACAAGGTCAGCGACGCCGCCATGGAGGACCGCAAGAAGGAGGGGTACTTCTGATGGGTCCGGTCGACGTCCACTCCCCCGCCGCCGAGCACGCCGCCGAGCTCGCCCGCGCCCGCAAGGACATCGTGCGGATCGCCACCGCCGGCTCGGTGGACGACGGCAAGAGCACCCTGATCGGCCGGCTGCTGTACGACAGCAAGGCGATCTTCGAGGACCAGTACGAGGCGGTGGCCCGGGCCAGCAAGGGCGACCACGTCGACCTCGCCCTGCTCACCGACGGCCTGCGCGCCGAGCGCGAGCAGGGCATCACCATCGACGTCGCCTACCGGTACTTCACCACCCCGCGACGGACGTTCGTGCTGGCCGACACCCCCGGCCACGTGCAGTACACGCGCAACATGGTCACCGGCGCCTCCACCGCGGACCTGGCCATCGTGCTGGTCGACGCCCGCAGGGGCATGGTCGAGCAGAGCCGCCGGCACGCCTTCCTCGCCTCGCTGCTGCGGGTGCCGCACCTGGTCGTCGCGGTCAACAAGATGGACCTGGTCGACTGGTCGGAGGAGGTCTTCGACCGGATCGCCGACGAGTTCGACGCCTTCGCCGCCAAGCTCAGCGTCCCGGACCTGACCGTCGTCCCCATCTCCGCCCTGCACGGTGACAACGTGGTGCGGCACTCGCCGAACACCCCCTGGTACGAGGGCCCGACGCTGCTGCACCACCTCGAGCACGTGCACGTGGCCAGCGACCGCAACCTCACCGACGCCCGCTTCCCGGTGCAGTACGTCATCCGGCCGCAGACCGACGGGCACCACGACTACCGCGGCTACGCCGGCACGGTCGCCAGCGGGGTCTTCCGGGTCGGCGACGACGTCCAGGTGCTGCCCAGCGGCCTGACCACGAGGATCGCCGGCATCGACGGGCCCCGCGGCCCCGTCGAGGAGGCCTTCGCCCCCATGTCGGTGACTCTGCGGCTGGACGACGACCTCGACGTCTCCCGCGGGGACCTGATCGGCAAGCCGGAGAACGCCCCGACCGCGACCCAGGACCTCGACGCCCTGGTCTGCTGGATGGCCGAGGAGCCACTGCGGCCGCGCCAGCGGATCGCGGTCAAGCACACCACCCGCTCGGTGCGCGCCGTGGTCAAGGAGCTGGCCTACCGGCTGGACGTGAACACCCTGCACCGCGACCGCGAGGCGCCCGAACTGGGTCTCAACGACATCGGCCGGGTGCGGCTGCGCGCCACCCAGCCGCTGTTCGTCGACGACTACACCCGCAACCGGGTCACCGGGCGGTTCATCCTGGTCGACGAGGCCACCAACGCCACCGTCGGCGCCGGGATGCTCACCCCCGCCGGCTGACCGTCAGGCGGCGGCCTTCTCCAGGGCGCGGCGGGTGAGCAGGCGGGCGAGGTGGCGGCGGTACTCCTGGTCGGCGTGCATGTCCGCCGTCGGGGAGGTCCCCTGGTCGGCCAGCGCGGCGGCCTCGGCGATGGACGCGCCCCCGGCGAGCGCCTCCTCCGTCGCCGTCGCCCGCACCACCGAGCCGGCCATGTTTGCCAGCGCGACACGGCCCTGCACCGCGGCCGCCGACACGATCGGCCAGTCGTTCTCCCGGCGGGTGAACTTCTCGTAGCCCCAGCCGACGCCGGCCATCCGCGGCACCCGCACCTCGACGACGACCTCGTCCGGTGACAGCGCCGTCTCGAAGAAGCCGGTCCAGAACTCGGTGACCGGCACCTCGCGCCGTCCACCGGGCCCCTGGACGACGACGGTGCCACCGAGCGCGAGCAGCGCGGTGGGCAGGTCCGACGCCGGGTCGCTGTGCGCCACGGTGCCGCCCAGGGTGCCGCGGTGGCGCACCTGCGGGTCGCCCACCCGACCGGCCGTGTGCGACAGCAGCGGCACCTCGGCGTCGGCGACCGCGGACTGCTGCAGCTCGGAGTGCCGGGTGCCCGCGCCGATGGCCACCTCCTCGCCCTCGACGCGGACGTAGGACAGGTCGCGGATGCCGCTGATGTCGATCAGCACGGTGGGGACGGCCAGCCGCAGCTTCATGACCGGCAGCAGCGAGTGCCCGCCGGCGAGCAGCTTGGCGTCCTCGCCGTGCTCGGTGAGCGCGGCCACGGCCTCCTCGACCGACCGCACCCGCACGTAGTCGAACGGCGCCGGGATCATCCTCGCTCCTCGCTGGCGCTCGTCGTTCGCGTGATCCCGGGCCGGGCTGCGCCGATGGACGACCTCGCCAGCTCGGTCGTCACGCCTCGACCTCCTGCGCCTGCGGCACGCGGCCGGCCGCGGGACCGGCCTCGGCGGCGGCCAGCACCGCCCGCACGATGTTGTGGTAACCGGTGCACCGGCAGAGGTTGCCCTCCAGACCCTCGCGGACCTCCCGGTCGGTCGGGTCGGGGTTGTCGGCGAGCACGCCGACCGCCGCCATGACCATGCCGGGGGTGCAGAACCCGCACTGCAGACCGTGCTCGGCGCGGAAGGCCGCCTGCACCGGGTGCATCTCGCCGTCCGGCCCGGCCAGCCCCTCCAGGGTGGTCACCTGGCCGCCGTCGGTCTGCGCCGCGAGCACCGTGCAGCTCTTCACCGTCAGCCCGTCGACGATGACCGTGCACGCGCCGCAGGAGGTGGTGTCGCAGCCGACGTTCGTGGCCTTGAACCCCCGCACGTCCCGCAGGTAGTGCGCCAGCAGTAGGCGGGGTTCCACCTCGTCGGTGCGCTCCTGCCCGTTCACCGTGATCGAGACCTGCATCAGTTGCCTCCCTGGGCCTGCTGGACGGCCCGGAACACCCGCATCGGGGTGGTGGGCATGTCGATGTGCCGTACGCCGAGGTGGGCGACCGCGTCGATGACCGCGTTCTGCACCGCCGGGGTGGCGCCGATCGTGCCGGCCTCGCCGACGCCCTTCGCGCCGAGCGGGTTCATCGGGGTGGGGGTGGCCATCTCCACCAGCTCGAAGCTGGGCAGCTCGGTGGCGGAGACGAACGGGTAGTCGGCCAGCGTGGAGGTCGTCGGGTTGCCGTCCTCGTCGTAGAGCACCTCCTCCAGCAGCGCCTGGGCGACGCCCTGGGCGTAGCCACCGTGCCGCTGCCCCTCGGCGAGCAGCGGGTTGAGGATCGTGCCCGCGTCGTCGACCGCGATCAGCCGCACGACCTCGGCCTTGCCCGACTCGACGTCCACCTCGACCACGACCACGTGGGCGCCGAAGGGGAACGTCGGGCCGCCCGCGGTGAACCTGGTGCGCACCAGGAGCTGCTCGTCGGCGGCCAGCTCCGCGAAGGTGACCCCCGTCCCCGGCGTGCCGCGGACGGCGAGCCCGGCCAGGCGCAGGTCCACGACGAGGTCCTCGGGCGCGACCTCCAGCTTCTCCGCGGCGCGCTGCCTGGCCAGCTCGACCAGCTCGTCGGCCGCCTGGTGCACCGCCGCACCGCCCTGCTGCAGGCTGCGCGAGCCCATCGTGCCGCCGCCCTGCGGCACCAGGTCGGTGTCACCGTGCACGACGGTGATCCGCTCCACCGGGATGCCGAGCTGGTCGCTGGCGATCATCGCCCAGGCGGTGGCGTGGCCCTGGCCGTGCGGCGAGGTGCCGGTGAGCACCGTGGCCGTGCCGTCCGGGTGGACCTCCAGGGCGGCGTTCTCGCCGGTGCCGGCGCCGTTGTCGGCCCCGGTGATCTCCACGTACACCGACATCCCGATGCCCAGCTGCCGGACGTCCCCCCGCTCCCGGCGGCGGGCCTGCTCGGCGCGCAGCTCGGCGTAGCCCGCCGCCTCCAGCGCCGCGTCCAGGGCGGCGGTGTAGTCGCCGTTGTCGTAGACGGCGCCCGTCGGCGTGGTGTGTGGCTCGCCGAACGCCGGCAGCAGGTTCCGGCGGCGCACGTCGGCGGGGTCCATGCCGATCTCGGCGGCGAACAGGTCGACCGCCCGCTCCAGTGCCGCCGTCGCCTCCGGCCGGCCGGCGCCGCGGTAGGCGCCGATGGGGGTCGTGGTGGTGGCCAGCGCGCGGGCCTGGGCGTGCACGCGCGGGAAGCCGTACACCCCGGGGGCCATCAGCATGGTCAGGGTGGGCAGCACCGTGCCGATCCGGGGGTAGGCACCGCAGTCCTGGTCGGCCACCAGGCTGTAGGCCTCGATCGTGCCGTCCCGGCGTCCGCCGATGGTGACCACCTGGTCCTGGGCCCGGCCGTGCAGCATCCCGATCATGTTCTCCGAGCGGCTCTCCGACCAGCGGACCGGCCGGCCGACGTGGCGGGCCAGCCAGGCGACGAACACGTACTCCGGGTCCGCGCCGATCTTGGCGCCGAAGCCACCGCCGACGTCCGGGGTGATCAGCCGGATCAGGTCGGGGTCCATCCCCAGCCAGTCGCCGTACTGCCCGCGGGCCTGCTGGGCGCCCTGGTTGGTGCACCAGGCGGTGAGCCGGCCGTCCTCGCTCCACACCGCGGCGGCGGCACGGGTCTCCAGCGGTACCGGTGCCACCCGCTGGTTGACCATCGGCTGGGTGACGACGACCTCGCAGCCGTCGAAGAGGTCCGCCGGCGCGGGCTCACCGAAGGAGGCCATCACGTTGGTCCCGGCCTCCGGGAACAGCAGCACCTCGTCGGACGCCGACGCGGCCGTGCCCACCACCGCGGGCAGCGGCTCGACGTCGACGACGACCAGCTCCGCGGCGTCCTCGCCCTGGTACGGCTGCTCGGTGAGGACGACGGCGACGGGGTCGCCGACGAAGCGCACCCGGTCCGACGCCAGCCAGGGCCGGGTCATCGCCGCGTTGACGAAGGGGAAGGGCGGTGGCAGGGGCTCCAGGTCACCGACGTCCTGCGCGGTCACCACCGCCACCACGCCGGGCGCCTCCAGCGCTGCCGACCCGTCGACCGACAGCAGCCGGCCGTGGGCGACGGTGGACCGCACGAAGGTCGCGTGCAGGGCCCCGGTCAGCCGCTCGTCGGTCAGGTCCTCGGTGTAGGTCGCACCCCGGGTGAGGAACAGCGGGTCTTCGGTGCGGACCACGCGCGTACCGAGGATGCTCATGCGCTCACCTTCCGTCGGGTGGGTGACCCCTGTCACCCTCCCGCACGGGGCGCCGGTCCGCCACCGACCCGCCATCGCACCGACGCCGTCGTCGGTGCGGCGTCGGTGGCGGGGTGCTCAGCCCGCGGCGTCCGCGTTGGGGTCGGGGGCCTGGCTGGCGTCGCCGTCCCAGTCCTTGCCCGCCGCGTCGGCGTGCTCGGAGATGCTGTCGGTCTGCCCGGCGACGGTCTGCACCATCTCCTCGTCCGAGAGACCCTCGCCCGCGCTGTAGGTGGTGCCGTCCGGCTCGCTCATGCCGTCTCCTCCTCGGTGGATCGCTCCCCCGCCGGTCCCCGCGGGTCGTCGTCGGCAAACCCCGGGGCGGCCAGCTCGAACCACACGCACGTGCCGTCGCCGTGCTCCTCGACGCCCCACCGGTCCGCGACGGCCTCGACCAGCCGCATGCCGCGGCCGCGGTCGGCGGAGACGTGCAGGTCCCGGACGACGGGTCGCAGCGCGGAACCGTCGGCGGCGGAGATCCGCAGCCACCGCTCGGCCAGCGTGACCTGCAGGGTGGAGGAGGCCTCGCCGGCGACGTGGTCGACGACGTCGGCCACCAGCTCGGTGACCAGCAGGGCGGCGTCCTCGGCGTCGTGCGGTGCCGACCAGTCGCGCAGCAGGTCGCGCACCAGATGCCGGGCGACCGGGACGCTGGCGGTGACCGGGTGCAGGTCGACGGAGGCCACGAGCATGGACGCCGGTCTCCCTGCCCAGGTGTGCGAGCCGCGGTGCAGCCGACTGCTACTGCGCGTGACACCACCCCGCCGGGCACAACGCTGTCAGTGGGATGGCTGCGTGCAACACCTGTTGCCTCGCGCGAGCCGTTGCACGTCACGGGGTCTTGCGCCCAGCCCTCCAGGTATGGATAGTGGGCAACTGTATTGACTCCACCCAATGTCCCGAGCGGAGGGCCCGTGACGAGCGACACCGACGAGCAGGACCCGGCGGTCCGGGCACTCCGCGAGCTCATGACCGTGCTCGACACCTGCATGGTCGAGCTGGGTGGCGCCCGCGAGCGCGCCGAGAAGCTGCTCGAGGAGCGCCTGACCGGCCGGGCCTGGCTGGACATCGTGACGGCGGAGTCCCGCCCGCTGGTGGTCGAGCAGATCAGCACGGTGATGGCCGCCCTGGCCAGCGCCGGCGGGGCCTGGCGGCGCGAGCAGGCCCACGCCCTGGCCGCCGAGCAGGTCAGCATCAACCGGATCGCCGCGATGTTCGGCGTCACCCGGCAGCGGATCTCCGCCCTGCTGCGCGAACGGGCCCGCGCCCGCAGCTGAGAGGAGGACCCCCTCGCCCCCCTCCGCTCGCCAACTCGCCGGCCTCGTCCAGGGCACCGCCCCGAGCGGAGCGAGGGGTGGGGAGGACGGGGTCCTTCGGCTGCGAGGGGGCCACGGGGCACGGGGGTCCTCTATCAGGTCAGCAGCGCGTCGATCGCCTTGTGGACCCGCTGCTCCGACACCGGCCGCGGGGTGCCCACGGCCTGCGCGAACAGGCTGACCCGCAGCTCCTCGACCATCCACCGCACCCGGGCGACCGGGTCGTCGGGCGCCCCGGTCGACGGGACCCGCGCGCGCAGGTCCTCGTACTCGGCGGTCACCGCGGCGACCTGCTGCGTCCACAGCGCGTCGCGCGCCGCGTTGGCCGGCAGCTTCTCCAGCCGGTGGGCCATCCCCCGGAGGTAACGGACCAGGTCGGGCAGGCGGCGGCGTCCGGCCGTGGCGACGAACCCGCGGTGCAGCAGCCCGCCCATCTGCCGGCGCAGGTCGGCGACCGCCGCCTCGGGCACCCGTCGTCCCGGTGCCGCGCCGATCGCGACGGCGACCTCGCGCGCCTGCACGAGCACCGCCTCGACCCGCCGCACCGTGTCGGTGGTCAGCGGCAGCAGCTGGGCCCTGGCGGTCTGCACCAGCGCGGTGAACGCGGCCTCGTCCCGCGGTGGCCCGCCGGCGGCGGCGACCAGCTCGTCGGCGACGGCGTCCACGCAGTCGTCGACCAGCGCGGGGATCTCGCCGTCCGGGTTGAACTGCAGGGCCAGCCGGGTCCGCGGCGACAGGCCCTTGACCACCGGGCGGGTCGGTGAGCCGGCGACGAGCACGAGCAGCCGGCGGGCCCCGCGCCAGGTCAGCCGGGTCGCCTCCGCCTCGGTGGCGACCACGCGGACGCCGACCGTCGTCCCCTCGTCGACCAGGGCGGGGTACGCGGTGACCACGTGACCGCCGCGGCGCACGTCGACGGTGCGCGGCAGCGTGCCGAACGTCCAGGCGGTCTGGCCGGTGCGCTCCAGGTCGGAGGCGGCAGCGGCCAGGCTGGCGCGGGCCTGCGGGGCGACCTGGCGGCGCAGCGCGGGGAGGTCCTTGCCCGACGCGAGCACCCGGGCGTCCTCGCCGACGACCCGGAAGGTCGCCCGCAGGTGGTCGGGCACCTGGTCCGGCGCCCAGGCGTCCGGCGGGACGACGACGCCGGCGGCGCGGCGCAGCTCGCGCTCCAGGGCCGGCAGCAGCGGCTCGGTCGGCGCGACGTGCGGCAGCACCTCGCGCACCCGGTCGGGGATGGGGACCAGCGTGCGGCGCAGCTGCTTGGGCAGGGTGCGCAGCAGTGCGGTGACCAGCTCCGCGCGCAGCCCCGGGACGGTGAAGGCCAGGGACTCCCCGGAGGTCTGCTCGGCGACGGCGTCCAGCACCGCCAGCGGGACGTCGACGGTGACGCCGTCGGCCGGGGTGCCCGGGGCGAACGCGTAGGACAGCGGCAGGGTCAGGCCCTGCGTCAGCGGCACCTCGTCGGGGAAGTCCGCCGGGTCCACCTGCCCGGCCGCCGCCGCGTCGGTCAGCAGCGCCGGGGTGAAGGTCAGCAGGTCCGGGGTCTGCCGGCGGGCGGACTTCCACCACCGGTCGAAGTGCCGGGTGGAGACGACGTCGGCGGGGACGCGGGCGTCGTAGAGCTCGAACAGCGTCTCGTCGTCCACCCGGATGTCGCGGCGGCGAGCCCGCTCCTCCAGCTCGGCAACGCGGCGCAGCGCCTCGGTGTTGTCGTGCCAGAAGCGGTGGTGCGTCGTCCACTCCCCCTGCACCAGGGCGTGCCGGATGAACAGCTCCCGGGACACGACCGGGTCGATCGAGCCGTACTGCACGCGCCGGTCGACGACCAGCGGGATGCCGTAGAGGGTGACCCGCTCGGTGGCGACGACGGAGCCTCGCTTGGCGTCCCAGCGCGGCTCGGAGTGCTGCCGGTGGACCAGGTGGCCGGCCAGCCGCTCGACGGTCTCGGGGTCGACGCGGGCGACGGTGCGGGCGAACAGCCGGCTGGTCTCGACCAGCTCGGCGGCGACCACCCAGCGCGGCGGCTTCTTCGCCAGCGGGGTGCCCGGGGCGATGACGAAGCGGGCGTTGCGCGCCCCGAGGTACTCCCGCCCACCGCGCCCTCGCGGGCCTCTGTCGCGGTGTTGGCCCTTCCCGTCGTCCAGCTGGACGCCGACGTGGGACAGCAGCCCGGCCAGCAGGGCGGTGTGGATGCCGCGCTCGTCGGGCTCGGCGGCGGGCTCACCGGTGGTCATGCCGAGCCGGCGGGCGGTGCTGCGCAGCTGGCCGTGCAGGTCCTGCCACTCGCGGATGCGCAGGTAGTGCAGGAACTCCCGCTTGAGCGTGCGGCGGAAGGCGCTGCCGGACAGCGCCTCCTGCTGATCGCCCAGGTACCGCCACAGGTCGAGCAGCGCCAGGAAGTCGGAGTGCTCGTGGGCGAAGCGGGCGTGCATCTCGTCGGCGGCCTGCTGGTGGTCGGTGGGGCGCTCGCGGGGGTCCTGGATGGTCAGCCCGGCGGCGATGACCAGCACCTCCTCCAGCACGCCGCGCCGGTCGGCCTCGACCACCATGCGGGCCATCCGCGGGTCCAGCGGCAGGGCGGCCAGCGCCCGACCGGTGGGGGTCAGCGCGCCGGCCCCGTCCAGGGCGCCGAGCTCCTCGAGCAGGGCCACGCCGTCGGCCACCGCGCGGCGGTCCGGCGGGTCGATGAACGGGAAGTCCGCGACGTCGCCCAGGTCGAGGGCGGCCATCTGCAGCAGCACCGAGGCGAGGTTGGTGCGCAGGATCTCCGGGTCGGTGTACTCCGGCCGGCCGTCGAAGTCCTCCTCGCTGTAGAGCCGGATCGCGATGCCGTCGGAGGTGCGCCCGCAGCGGCCGGAGCGCTGCCGGGCCGAGGCCTGGCTGACCGGCTCGATCGGCAGCCGCTGCACCTTGAGCCGGGAGCTGTACCGGGAGATGCGCGCGGTGCCGGGGTCGACGACGTAGCGGATGCCCGGCACGGTCAGCGAGGTCTCGGCGACGTTGGTGGCCAGCACCACGCGCCGCCCGGTGTGCCGGGCGAACACCCGGTGCTGGTCAGCGGCCGAGAGGCGGGAGTAGAGCGGCAGCACCTCGACCGACGGGAAGCGCTCGGTCAGGACATCGGCGGTGTCGCGGATCTCCCGCTCGCCGGCGAGGAACACCAGGACGTCGCCCGGCCCCTCGGCGGCCAGCTCGTCGACGGCGTCGGCGATGGCGGTGACCTGGTCGCGGTCCGGGTCGGAGTCCGGGTCGTCCGGGTCCACCACCGGCCGGTAGCGGACCTCCACCGGGTACGTGCGGCCGCTGACCTCCACGACCGGGGCGTTGCCGAAGTGCTTGGCCACCCGGTCGACGTCGATCGTCGCCGAGGTGATGACCACCTTGAGGTCGGGGCGCCGCGGCAGCAGCTGGGCCAGGTAGCCGAGCAGGAAGTCGATGTTGAGGCTGCGCTCGTGCGCCTCGTCGATGATCAGCGTGTCGTACTGGCGCAGCAGCCGGTCGCGGCCGATCTCGGCGAGCAGCACGCCGTCGGTCATGACCTTGACCAGCGTGGTGTCCGACACCTGGTCGGTGAAGCGCACCTTCCACCCGACGACGTCGCCCAGCGGCGTGTCCAGCTCCTCGGCGATCCGCTCCGCGACGGTGCGGGCGGCGATCCGCCGCGGCTGGGTGTGCCCGATCCGGCCCCGCACCCCGCGGCCGAGCTCGAGGGCGATCTTGGGCAGCTGGGTGGTCTTGCCCGAGCCGGTCTCACCGGCGACCACGACCACCTGGGCGTCGCGGAGCGCGGCGGCGATGTCGTCGCGCCGGGCGCTGACCGGCAGGTCGGCGGGGTAGCGCAGCACGGGGACGGCGGCCCGACGCCGGGCGATCCGCTCCTCGGCTGCGGCGACGTCGGCGGCGATGCGCGCCCGCTGCCCGGCCCGTGCCTGCACGTCCCGGGTGGTGCGGGTGCCGTCGAGCCGGCGGCGGAGCCGGTGCGCGTCCTCGAGGGTGAGTCCGGCCAGCCGCGCGCGCAGGTCGTCGGGCGGGGTGCTCACGGGGTCTCCTCGGCAGGGGGCGGCCGGGGCCGGCCGGTCGGTGCGCCTCCCAGGATCGCACCGGCGGCAGGACGGCGGACGTGCCGCGGCCCACATGCGTGCACCGTGCAACTCGTTGCTTGACTGCTGCAACCGGTTGTAGGCTGCACGTGTTCCCGTCCCGCCGTCCCTTGGAGCGCCCGTGCCGTCCTCCGCCGTGCCGGGCCCCGCCGCGCCGGGTGACGACCGGCTCACCGACCTGCACACCCTCGGCGAGCAGCTGCCGCGCTTCATCCGGCTGGTGCACGCGCTCAAGAGCAGCCGGACCGCCGACGGGCGCGACCGTGCGGCCCTGACGCTGCTGTTCCCGCTCGAGCGGGTGGGGCCGCTGCGCCAGGGCGCGCTCGCCGAGCTGGTGCACGCCGACCCCTCCACGGTCAGCCGGCACGTGGCGGCGCTCATCGAGCAGGGCCTGGTCCGCCGGGTCGCCGACGAGACCGACGGCCGGGCCAGCCGGCTGGTCGTCACCGACGCCGGCCGGCGGGCCATGGCGCAGGTCCGCGCCGAGCGCGAGGCGCACCTGGCCCGCGCCACCGCCGGCTGGACGGCCGCGGACCTGAGCACCCTGGCCCGCCTGTTCGGTCGCCTGCTCGACGACCTCACCGCCGCCCTCCCCACCGACCAGCACACCGCGCCCGTCCCCGCGTCCCCCAGAGAGAAGCCATGAGCCACAGCACCAGCACCCCCGAGGTCGGCCGGGAGGACGCCGCGGCCGGGGCCCGCCGACCCGACGAGGACGGCGTCTTCAGCCACCGGCAGATCCTCACGATCGTCGCCGGGCTGATGGTCGCGATGTTCCTCGCGGCCCTCGACCAGACCATCGTGTCCACGGCGATCCGCACCATCGCCGACGACCTGCAGGGCTACGACCTGCAGGTCTGGGCGACCACGGCCTTCCTCATCACCTCGACGATCTCCACCCCGCTGTACGGGAAGCTGTCCGACATCTACGGGCGCCGGCCGTTCTACCTGTTCGCCATCGCCGTGTTCGTCGTCGGCTCGGTGCTGTGCGGCCTGGCCGACTCGATGTACCAGCTGGCCGCCTACCGGGCGGTGCAGGGCATCGGCGCCGGCGGGCTGATGTCCCTGGCGCTGGCGATCATCGGCGACATCGTGCCGCCGCGGCAGCGCTCCCGGTACCAGGGCTACTTCATGGCCGTCTTCGGCATGTCCAGCGTGCTGGGCCCGGTCATCGGCGGGTTCTTCGCCGGCCAGGGCTCCCTGTTCGGCCTGGACGGCTGGCGGTGGATCTTCCTGGTCAACGTGCCGCTCGGTGCGCTGGCCTTCGCCGCCGTCTACCGGGTGCTGCACCTGCCGCACCAGCGCCGCGAGCACCGCGTCGACTGGCCCGGTGCGCTGGCGCTGGTCACCTTCGTGGTGCCGCTGCTGGTCATCGCCGAGCAGGGCCGGCTGTGGGGCTGGGCGTCGGGGCGCGCGCTGCTCTGCTACGCCGTCGGCGCCGTCGGCCTCGTGCTGTTCGTGACGATCGAGCGGGCCTACGGCGCGGAGGCGCTGCTGCCGCTGCGGTTGTTCCGCAACCGCAGCTTCACCGTCGCCACGATGGGCAGCGTGGTCGTGGGCGCGGCGATGTTCGGTGGCCTGCTGCTGCTCCCCCAGTACCTGCAGATCGTCCAGGGCTCCAGCGCCACCGTCGCCGGGCTGCAGATGATCCCGCTGGTCCTCGGCATCATGATCGGCGCGATGAGCTCGGGCCTCACCATCTCCCGGACCGGCCGGTACCGCGTCTTCCCGCTGCTCGGCACCACGCTGATGACCGGGGCGCTGCTGTCGCTGTCCTTCGTCGTCGGCGCGGAGACCTCGGTCTGGACGCTCGTGCCGTTCATGGTCGCGCTCGGCATCGGGCTCGGCTTCAACTTCCAGCCCGCCGTGCTCGCCGTGCAGAACGCCGTCCCCCCGCGGGAGATGGGCGTGGCCACCTCCTCGGTGACCTTCTTCCGCCAGATGGGCGCCACGGTCGGCACCGCCGCGCTGCTCTCGGTGCTGTTCAGCCGGCTGCCGGTGGAGATCGAGGAGTCCGTCGCCACGGCGGCCGCCACGGACCCGCGGGTGGCCCAGGCCGCGGAGGATGGTCAGCTGCCGGCCGGGGCGGCCCTGTCGGACACCTCGTTCATCCAGGAGCTGCCCGAGTTCCTGGCGCTGCCGTTCAAGGTCGGTTTCTCCGACTCGATCGACCTGGTGTTCCTGATCGCCGCGGGTGCCGCGGCGGTCGGGTTCCTGGTGTTCCTCTTCCTGCCGCAGCTGGAGCTGTCGGACAAGTCCGGCATCCAGGCGGCGCGGGAGGCCGACGAGCAGACCGCCGGCGCCCCGGAGGCCGAGGACCCCGAGGAGCAGGTGCGCCAGGCGGTCGGCGCCGCGGCCCCGACGTCCACCGCGCCCCCGGCCGGCCGCCCCGGCGACGCCGCGACCCACTGACCCGACCGGTCCCCGGCACGGCAGTGGCCCCCTCCCCGCACGGGAGGGGGCCACTGCCGTGTCGTGCTGAGTAGGCCCCGGAGGGGTCCGCGCAGGCGCGACGGGAGGGCTCGGCTCAGCGATCGGCCTCGGTGCAGGGGCCCGCGTCGAGCTTGCGAGGCGTGGGGGGCACCGAGGTCCTTCCGGACACCTGGCCGCGGTGCGATCCGGAGGATCAGCCGTGCGGGGTGAACACCGCGCGCACGCAGCCGTCGGCCTTCTCCTTGAACAGCTCGTACCCGCGCGGGGCCTCCTCCAGCGGCATCACGTGCGTGGCCAGGTGCTCGGTGACCAGCTCACCGCGCTCCATCCACTCCAGCAGCCGCGGGATGTAGCGCGGCCCGTGCACCTGCGCGCCGCGCAGGGTGAGGCCCTTGTTCATCACCGCGCCGAGCGGGAACTTGTCCACCATCGCGGCGAAGACGCCGAGGGTGAACACGCTGCCCCCCTTGCGGCAGGCCATGACCGCCTCGCGGACCGCGGACGGCCGGTCGGTCTGCAACCGCAGCTGCTGCTTGACCTGGTCGTAGACGCCCTGCGGGCCCGGGCTGTGCGCCTCCATGCCGACGGCCTCGATGCACACGTCCGGACCGCGGCCGCCGGTGAGCTCGCGCAGCTCCGCGGCGACGTCGGTGGTCGAGTAGTCGATCGTCTCCGCACCCGCGTGCGTGCGGGCCTGCGCCAGCCGCTCGGGGAAGCGGTCGACGACGAACACCCGCTCCGCGCCGACCAGCGTCGAGATGCGGGCGGCCATCTGCCCGACCGCGCCGGCCCCCCACACGGCGACGGTGTCGCCCGGCTGCACCCCGGCGAGGTCGACGCCGG
The DNA here is from genome assembly GCF_032460525.1 of Geodermatophilus sp. DSM 44513. NCBI lineage: Bacteria > Bacillati > Actinomycetota > Actinomycetes > Geodermatophilales > Geodermatophilaceae > Geodermatophilus > Geodermatophilus sp. DSM 44513. The sequence goes on from NZ_CP135963.1 coordinate 3,981,760, forward strand.
TGAACGCGGTCGAGGCGGCGTCGGAGGCGAACAGCGCCCGGTCGTCGCTGACGCCGTCCGGGACGACGAAGCTGCCCACGTCGGCGTAGGGCACCCGGATGTACTCCGCGTGGCTGCCGGCGTAGCCGCCGACGGCGTGCGAGTAGCCCAGGCAGCCGCCGATGGCCTGGCCCCACAGCCCCTCGGTGATGCCGGGGTTCGGGTTGCTGTTGTCGCACAGCGAGAACAGCTCCTGGCGGCAGTACCAGCAGGCGCCGCAGGACACGAACGAGGCGACGACGACCCGGTCGCCCACCGTACGTCCGCGGACCCCCTTGCCGACCTCCACGACCTCGCCCATGAACTCGTGGCCGATGACGTCACCGGCGCGCATGAACGGGATGTAGCCCGACAGCAGGTGCAGGTCCGAGCCGCAGGTGGTGGTGCGGGTGACCTTCAGGATCACGTCGTGGTCGTTGAGCAGCGTCGGCTCGGGCACGTCCACCACCGACAGCTGGTTGATGCCCGTCCAGGTCACCGCCCTCACAGCACGCCCTCCCTGCGCGACGCCGCCACCGCGCCGTCCAGCAGCCGGCCGCCGGGGGTCGGCACGCGCTCGCCGTGCGGGCGCGGGTCCATCCGCAGCACCTCGCCCACCTCGACCAGCTGCTTGGCCTCGCGCAGCGCCTGCCGCAGCCGGCCGACCTCCTCGTCGGAGGCGCCCCCCGGGTAGCGAGCCGCCAGCTCGGTGCCCTTGTCACCGGGCGCGGGGGTCACCCGGGTCTCCACCCGGTCGCCGAGCACGGCCAGCGGCGCGGGCAGCTCGGCCAGCCGGCCCGGGTCGGCCAGCACGGTGACCGCGCGCCACCGCCGGGCGGCGGCGGCCGGGTCGTCCTTCGCCGACGCGGTGCCCACGCCGGGCAGCCGGACGCTCTGCAGCCGGCCGAGCAGCGCGCCGCCGGCGTCGGCGGCGCGGGAGAGCAGCGAGTTCGCCATCGAGGGGCCTCCAGGGGGTCTGTCGCCCGCCCCTACCCCGCTCCTCCCCGCCGGCAACCGGCCTACTGTGACCGGAGCCGTCCGCCCACCGCCGTCCCCGGAGGCACGTCGTGCGCTCGTCGTTGATCCTGTCCCGCCGCGACCTGGACTTCCTGCTGCACGAGTGGCTGGACGTGGAGGGCCTGGTGAAGCGGCCGCGCTACGCCGAGCACTCCCGGGAGACCTTCGACGCGGTGCTCGACCTGGCCGAGCAGATCGCCACCGAGCACTTCGCGCCGCACAACCGCACCGCCGACGAGAACGAGCCGCGCATGGTCGACGGCCGGGTCGAGATGATCCCCGAGGTCAAGGCGGCGCTGGACGTGTTCGTCGAGGCCGGGCTGATGGCCGGGGAGTTCGACGAGGAGTACGGCGGGCTGCAGCTGCCGCACGTCGTCGGCCAGGCGGTGTTCGCCTGGTTCAAGGCGGCCAACGTCGGCACGTCGGCCTACCCGTTCCTCACCATGGGCAACGCCCGGCTGCTGCTCGCCCACGGCAGCCGCGAGCAGATCGACACCTACGTGCGCCCGGAGATCGAGGGCCGCTGGTTCGGCACGATGGCGCTGTCGGAGCCGCAGGCCGGGTCCTCGCTGGCCGACATCACCACGAAGGCCGTCCCGCAGGACGACGGCACGTACCGGCTGTTCGGCAACAAGATGTGGATCTCCGGCGGCGACCACGAGCTGACCGAGAACATCGTCCACCTGGTGCTGGCCAAGATCCCCGGCGGCCCGCCCGGGGTGAAGGGCATCTCGCTGTTCATCGTGCCCAAGGTGCTCGTCCGCGAGGACGGCTCGCTCGGCGAGCGCAACGACGTCGTCCTGGCCGGCCTGAACCACAAGATGGGCTACCGGGGGACGACGAACACGCTGCTGAACTTCGGCGAGGGCGTGCACACGCCGGGCGGCGCGCCGGGCGCGGTCGGGTACCTGGTGGGCGAGCCGCACCGGGGGCTGTCCTACATGTTCCACATGATGAACGAGGCGCGGATCGGCGTCGGCATGGGCGCGACCGTGCTCGGCTACACCGGCTACCTGCACGCGCTGGAGTACGCCCGCACCCGCACCCAGGGACGCCGGGCCGGCGGCAAGGACCCCTCCACACCCTCGGCGCCGATCGTCGAGCACGCCGACGTGCGGCGGATGCTGCTGGCCGCGAAGTCCTACGCCGAGGGCGGGCTGGCCCTGGGCCTGTACTGCGCCCGGCTGGTCGACGAGGAGCAGACCGCCGAGACCGAGGCCGACCGCGCCCGCGCCCACCTGCTGCTGGACACCCTCACCCCGATCGCCAAGGCCTGGCCCTCCCAGTGGGGCCCGGTCGCCGACGACCTGGCGATCCAGGTGCACGGCGGCTACGGCTACACCCGCGACTACCCGGTCGAGCAGTTCTACCGGGACAACCGGCTCAACCCGATCCACGAGGGCACCAACGGCATCCAGGCCCTGGACCTGCTCGGCCGCAAGGTCGTCGCGCAGGGCGGCGCCGGCCTGCGACTGCTCGGGGAGACGGTCACCGCGACGACGGCACGGGCCGCCGGCACGGACTGGGCCGGCTTCGCCGCGGACCTGGACGCCGCGGTCGCCCGGCTGGGCTCGGTGACCGCGACGCTGTGGGGCCCGGGCGACCCGGACCTGGCGCTGGCCAACGCCAGCGTCTACCTGGAGGCCGCCGGCCACGTCGTCGTCGCCTGGCTGTGGCTAGAACAGGCGCTGGCGTGCGAGGGCTCGACGGAGGCCTTCCACGAGGGCAAGCGCGCCGCGGCCCGCTACTTCTGGCGGTGGGAGCTGCCCCGCACCCGGGCCCAGTTCGACCTGCTCGAGTCGCTGGACCGCACCGTCCTGGACACCGACCAGACCTGGCTGTAGCCGGGCCGGCCACCCTCCAGGGGCCCGCGCTGAGCATGCGAGGCGTGGGGGGAGGGTGGTCCTCTTTCAGACGGCGCGGGCACCCACCGGTTCGGCGGTCGCGGTCCGGGTGGTGGCCGGGGAGGCGGGGACGGCCTTCGCGGCGCGCTGCTCGCGTTCGTAGCGCGCCGTGGAGGAGATCCCCATCACGATCACCAGTGCGGTCAGGACCACGAATCCGATCAGGGTCACGGCCGGCCACAGCACCATCAGTCTTGTTCCTCCGTGCTGGGTGTCGCCGCCGGGTCGGGCCCTGGGCGGCAGGTCGTCGTCGCAGCGGATCTGCCCACCAGGGTGGCGCCTCAACCGTCGACCCGGGCGTCCAGGCGGTGGCGTGTGAGCGAACCCACGGCGACGACCGTCCGCACGTGCGTGTCGCAGCCCGTGGTCTGATCGCCGCGTGTCCCGCGCCGCCGACCCCGGGCAGCGGTCGCCGCGCCCGGCGGTGCTGGTCGCCGTCCTGGCGCTCGGGACGACGGCGCTGTCGCTCATGCAGAGCCTCGTCGTCCCCCTGCTGCCCACCATCGGCGCGCAGCTCGGCGTCTCGCCCAACGCCGCGGGCTGGGTGCTGACCGCGAACCTGCTGGCCGCCGCCGTCGCCACGCCGGTGCTGGGCCGCCTCGGGGACACCTGGGGCGAGCGGCCGGTCGTCCTCGGCGTCCTCGCCACCATGACGGCGGGCACCCTGATGGCGCTGGTCACCGCCTCCCTGCCGCTGCTGCTCGTGGCGCGGGTGCTGCAGGGCGTCTCCTACGGCCTGTTCCCCCTCGCGATCAGCGTGCTGCGCCGGGAGCTGCCGGCGGCCCGGCTGGACGTGGCGATGTCGGTGGTCAGCAGCACCCTGGCGGTCGGCGGCGTGGTGGGGCTGGTGGCCGCCGGGGTGCTCACCCGGGACGGGGCGGACTACCACCGCCCGTTCTGGATCGGCCTGGTCGTCTGCGTGCTCACCCTGGTGCTGACGGCCGTGGTGCTGCCGCGCCGCCCGGCCACCGGGTCGGGCCGGGTCGACTGGGCCGGCGCAGTGGTGCTGGCCCTGGGGCTGGTGCTGCTCCTGCTGCCGGTGTCGCAGGGCAACGCCTGGGGGTGGGGGTCGCCCGGGACGGTGGGCTGCCTGGTCGGGGCCGCGCTGGTGCTGCCCGGCTGGGTGCTGCTGCAGCAGCGGCGGGCCGACCCGCTGGTCCGTCCGGCCCTGCTGGCCGACCCGCGGATCATCGTGCCCAACCTGGCCGGCCTGCTGACCGGCGTGGGGCTCTTCACGTCCTTCCTGGTCGTCCTGCAGTACGTGCAGACGCCGCCGGAGGCGGCCGGCTACGGCTTCGGCGCCTCGGTGCTGCAGGCCGCGGTGGTCTACCTGCTGCCCGGTGGGGTGGCCGGCGTGCTGCTCGGCCCGGTGGCCGGGCGGGTGGTGGCCCGGATCGGCGCGCTGACCACGCTGCGCGCCGGCGCCGTGTGCGGGGTGGCCGGGTTCGGCCTGCTCGCCGTGCTGCGCGACACCCCCGCGCAGGTGGTGGCCGCCGGGACGGGGCCCAGCGGCTTCCCGTCGGCCAGCGCGTTCACCGCGGTCGCCCTGGTGGGGGCGGGCAGCGCGGCCGCCGTCGTCGCGGTCACCCTCGCCGGCCGGCGGTCCCCCGTGCCGGGGCGGAGCGGCCCGGCGTAGGTCACGGACGGGTGGCGACACACCGGCAATGGCATGGACCACGATCATGCTGGGCACCACGGGGTCCTCCACCCACCGACCGGAGGACTGACGATGGCCCGCTCGACCGGCCCCCGCGGCAGCAGTACCGCGGCCCAGGACACCCGGTTCTCCGGCAACCGCGCCGGGGACCCCGCTCCGAACGACCCCAAGGTCAACGACACCCGCCTGGACAGCGCACCGCAGGGCGCCGACGGCAAGGCGAACGCCGGCGGCACGCTGAAGCGGACGCTGACGGAGTTCAGCGAGGACAACCTCACCGACTGGGCGGCCGCGCTCACCTACTACGGCACGCTGGCGCTGTTCCCGGCGCTGATCGCGCTGCTGTCGATCGTCGGCCTGCTCACCAACCCGCAGCAGCTCACCGACGCGCTGACCGCGGTGGTCCCCGAGCAGGCGGCGACCACCCTGAACCCGGTGATCGAGCAGATCGCCGGGAACACCGGTACCGCCGGCCTGGGCCTGCTGCTCGGGCTGGCCGCCGCCATCTGGTCGGCCTCGGGGTACGTGGGCGCGTTCTCCCGCGCGGCCAACGTCGTGTACGAGACCCCCGAGGGCCGCAAGGTCTGGAAGCTCAAGCCGCTGCAGCTGCTGGTCACCCTGATCGGCGTGCTGTTCGCCGCGCTGATCGTGGCCATGCTGGTGCTCAGCGGCCCGGTCGTCGACGCCGTCGCCGGCGCCATCGGTCTGCCCCCCGCGGCGGTGACCGTGTGGAGCTGGGCCAAGTGGCCGGTCGTCGTCGTGCTGGTCGCGCTGATGATCGCCACGCTGTACTACTTCGCGCCGAACGTGAAGCTGCGCGGCTTCCGCTTCACCAGCCCCGGTGCCGCGGTCGCGCTGCTGGTCTGGGCCGGCGCCTCGGCGCTGTTCGCCTTCTACGTGGCCAACTTCAGCAACTACAACGCCACGTACGGCACCCTCGCCGGCGTCATCGTGTTCCTGGTCTGGTTCTGGCTGACCAACCTGGCGCTGCTGTTCGGCATCGAGCTGGACGCCGAGATCGAGCGGACCAAGGAGCTCAAGGAGGGCGTGCCGCTGGCGGACAAGGAGATCCAGCTCGACGCCCGCGCCGAGCCCAAGGAACGCAACACCCACTGAGGAAGGACCCTCCTGCCCCCCACCGCTCGCGAGCTCGCGGCGGGACCCTGCAGGAGGGCCGTTCCAGCACGTCACAGTGGCCCCCTCCCGTGGTGGGAGGGGGCCACTGGCGTGTGTGGGGGGTCAGCGGGCGGTCGGGGGGCCGTCGCCGCGGCGGGCCGGGCGGGTCCGCTCGACCAGGCCGGCGAGCCCGGCCAGCCCCCGGCTGACCAGCTCACCAGCCGGCGCCAGCGACGCGGGGACCCGGCGGACGACGGCGTCGACGACGTCCCGGCTGCGGTCCAGCACCGACAGGGGCAGGGCCGAGAGCACGTTGCCCGGCGGCCGGCGGGAGACCGTCGGGTGCGGCCGGGTCGGCGAGATCCGGCGCACCAGCTCCCACCGACGGCCCAGCGCCCGCAGCTCGCGCGCGTCCAGCCGCTCCTGCAGCCGCGGGAGCAGCACGTCCTCCTCGTCGCGGACGTCCTCCTGCAGCACCTCCACCAGCCGGGCCAGCCGCTGCGCGCGCCGCGGGTCGTCGTGCGCCAGCGTCTCCAGCTCGGTGACCAGCTCGTTGACCTCCTGGTGCTCCTCCTCCACGCGGAGGGTGAGCTCGTCGCCGTCCGGGAGGACGCGCCGCACCACCGGCCACAGCACGGTCTCCTCGGCGAAGGCGTGGCTGAACACCAGCCGGTCGATGCGGGTGAGCACCTCCTCCTGGGCGCGGCCGGTCGTGCCGTCCAGCTCGGACAGCAGCCGGTCCAGGTCGACGTGGTCGGCCCGCTGGCGGGCCAGGACGCTGGCCGGGCCGCCCAGCTCGGACACGGACTGCTCGGCGATCGATCGAGCCATGGTGACACCTCCGGTTGCGAGGTCCTGCCCTGCCCGCCGGGCGTCCGTGCCATGCACGGCCGCCAGGACGGCGATCTGTGTGGCGCGCCGTCTTGTTGTTTACAAGCGAAACAACAGGGGGACGTCAGAGCGGACAGTCCTGTCCGAGACGAAGAGGGCCGAATCCATGACGCAGTCGACCACCGCCGCCACCGGCAGCAGCACCACCACCTCGAGCGCCCTCAGCCAGACGGCGTCTCCGTCGGCGCTGCAGACCAGCCAGGGCAACACCACGATCGCCGACGGCGTCGTGCAGAAAATCGCCGGCCTGGCCGCCCGCGAGGTGTCCGGGGTGTACGCCCTCGGCGGCGGCGCCGCGCGGGCCTTCGGCGCGCTGCGCGAGCGCATCCCCGGCGGCACCCAGTCGATCGGTCAGGGCGTGTCGGTCGAGGTGGGCGAGAAGCAGGCCGCGGTCGACCTGGACATCGTCACCGAGTACGGCGCCCCGATCTCCGAGATCGCCCGCTCCGTGCGGCGCAACGTGGTCAACGCCGTCGAGGGCATGACCGGCCTGCAGGTCACCGAGGTCAACATCGCCGTCAACGACATCCACCTGCCGTCGGACGACGAGGGTCAGCAGCAGGAGCTCGTGCGGGTCCAGTGACGGCCGGCCCGAACCCACCCGACGCCGCGGAGGTCATCGCCGCCGCGGTCCGCGCCGCGCCAGCGGTGGCCGGGCTGCACGCCGGCGGTCTGCGCCCGGTGGTGACCCTGCTCCCCGGGCGGCGGGTCGACGGCGTCCAGCTCACCGACGAGCGGGTCACCGTCAGCGTGGTCGCCGCCCGGGGCGTCCCGCTCCCCCTGCTCGGCGAGCAGGTGCGGACGCGGGTGGCGCCCCTGGCCGGTGGCCGCCCCGTCGACGTGCACGTCGCCGACCTGCAGCTGCCCGGCGAGGAACGGCCGGCCCTGCCGCCGGGTCCGTCGGCCTGACCACCCGGAGGAGCCCGTCCATGACGACGCCCCTGTCCCCGGACGAGCGCCGCCGCCGGCGCGCGGAGCTCCGCCGGCACCACCCCGACCTCGGCGGTGACCCCGAGGCGTTCGCCCGCACGCAGCGGGCCTGGGCGTCCCGTCCCGGAGCCGGTGCCGAGGTGCGCTTCGCGCGCCGTCCGCGTGGCGTCCGCCGGGTGCTCGCCTGGTGGCGGGCGCGCCGCTCCCCCGCTCCACGCCGCGTCGTGTGAGCCCGATCCCCGTTCTGGAGGTACCGCCATGCCCCCCACCGTGGTGGGTCTGTTCACCGGTCTGCTGCTCGGTCTCGCTTGGGTGATCGGCGGTTTCGACGCCTTCGTCGGCACCGCCGTCCTCGGCGTGGTCGGCTTCCTCGTCGGCAAGGTCGTCGCCGGCCAGCTGGACCTGACGCCCTACCTGGGCGGCCGGGGACCGGGCCGGTGACGGCACCGGCCGCCGACGCCCTGCCCGGCGGACCGCCCGAGGAGCGCGGCAGCCTGACCGTCGCCGACCGGGTGGTCGAGCGCGTCGCGGGCTACGCCGCCACGCAGGTGGACGGCGCGGCCGCCGCGCCGCGGCGCGTCCTCGGCATCTCCGTCGGCGAGTCCCGCCCGGACGCCGAGGCCGCCGTCCGGGCCACCGTCGACGGCTCCGTGGCGACCGTGGAGGCGACCATCGCGGTGGCCTGGCCGCAGTCCGCGCGCCGGGTGACCGACGCACTGCGCGCCCGGATCCGCGAGGACGTCCGGCGGATCACCGACGTCGAGGTCGCGCACGTCGACGTCGACGTCGTGGACTTCGTGACCACCGCCGCGCCCGCGCGGCGCGTGCAGTGAGGGGAGGACGGCCATGGCCGTGGTGAACCGGGTCCTGGCCACCCTGCTGGCGCTGGCCCTCGTGCTCGGCGGCCTGCTCGCGGTGGCCGAGATCGTCCTGGCCGCGTTCGGACAGCAGCCCTGGCTGGTGCCGCACCCGGACTGGACCTCCTGGCTGGCCGACCAGACCCTGGCGTCGACCGCCGTCCGCGCCGCGCTCGTCGGCGCGGTGGTCCTCGGGCTGGTGCTGCTGGTCCTGGCGCTGCGCCGCGGCCGCCCCGGGGCCCTGCCGCTGCCCTCGCGCGTGGAGTCGGTGCGCACCACGGCGTCCCAGAGGGGCATCGAGCGCACCCTGCGGGCCGCGGCCACCCGCCCGGACGGCGTCCGCGAGGCCACGGTGCGGGCCCGCCGCCGCACCGTGCGGGTGCGCGCGGCCACCGCGCTGCGCGACCCCGGTGACCTGCAGTCCCGGGTGACCGGCGCGGTCACCGAACGGCTGGAGGAGCTCGGCCTGTCCGGCACCCTGCGGCCGCGGGTCACCGTGAGGGGAGCCGGCCGGTGAGCCGCCGCGTGGACACCGCCAACCGCACCGTCCTGGCCCTGCTCGGCCTGCTGCTGGCCGGGGGTGGGGGCGTCGGGCTGGCGGCCGGGTCCGGTGCGTTCGGCGACCCGCCGCCGGTGCTGCCCGAGCAGGCGCGCGCCTACCCCGGCGAGCAGCCCTGGTTCTGGTGGGCCGTCGCCGGCGGCTGTCTGCTCGTCGCCCTGCTGGCGCTGCGCTGGCTGCTGGCCCAGCTGCACACCGACCGGGTGGGCCGGCTGGACCTCACCCGCGACGACCGCGACGGGCGCACCGTCGTGCACGCCGGCGCCCTCGCCGACGCCGTCGAGGCCGAGGCGCGGTCGCTGCGCGGGGTGCTCGGCGCCTCGGCCCGGGTGGTCGAGCACCGCGGTCGCACGCTGCGGGTCGCCGTCGAGCTGGCCGACCACGCCGACGTCGCCGAGGTGCGCCGGGTGCTGGAGGACCGGGTCGTCGCGCACGCCCGGCAGGCGGTCGACGACCCCGACCTGCCGGTGGACGTCGAGCTGCGGCCCGGCCGCCGGGCGGGCAGCCGCGGCCTGCGCTGAGCGGGCCGACGACGGGCCGGTCTCCTGCGGGGGCCGGCCCGTCGCGGCGTCCGCGGCCGGCGTGCCCCGCGTCGTACCGGCCCGCCCTCCGCTCGACCGGCGCGCCGTTTACCCTGTAAACGACACCTGGTCAGCCCCGGCCGGCGCACCCGTCCCCCGAACGGAGTCATCGTGATCCTCAGCGCCGTGCCACCCCACCCCCCGGGTGCCGTCCGGCTGGAGGCCGGGGCCGACGGGCTGGTGCTGCACCTGCACGGCGAGGTCGACGCCGCGACCGTGGCCCGGTGGGAGCGCGACCGCCCCGCGGACGGCGACGTCGGCCAGGGCGCCGTGGTCGCGGTGGACGCCTCGGCCGCGGGGTTCCTCAACTCCGCCGGGGTGGCGCTGCTGGTCCGCGAGACCGAGCCGCACCGCCGCGCCGGCGGCCGCCCGGAGCTGCGCCGCCCCTCGCGGGGGGTGCTGCAGGTGCTGCGCCTGACCGGGGTGGTCGGGCTGTTCGACGTCGTGACGGACTGACCTCCCGCCGTCCGGGGTCGGTCAGCGTGCCACGCCGGGGTGCTGGGACTCGCGGAGCAGCCGGGCCAGGCGCTCGAGCAGGTTCTCCAGCGACTCCTCGAACTCCGCGGCCGACTCGTCCTCGGCCAGCAGCGGGGCCAGCCGGCGGATGTGCGGGTACTCGTCCAGGGAGCGGGCCCCGGCGGACGGGGAGGCGTCCGGGTCGTCCAGCGGGCTGATCGGGACGCCGCGCTGGGAGACCTCGAGCAGCAGGTGACCGAGCAGGAAGCTGGTGTACGCCCGGTAGGCGGCGACCGCGCCCTCGTCGGTGAAGCCGTGGTCGGTGAGGGCGTCCAGGAAGGACTCCAGCCAGCGCAGGCTGCGCAGCGGGGGCCGCACCCACGGCGCGGCCGGTGGCCGGGTGGCCACCAGCGGGAAGACCGCGGGGTGGGCCATGGCCATCCGGCGCACCCCGTGCGCCAGCCGCTGCAGGTAGTCCTGCCAGCCGTACTGCGGCGCCAGGTACACCTCCGGGTCGCCGTAGAGGGCGTCGATGACCAGCTCCACGACGCCGTCCAGCAGGTCCTCGCGGCCGGTGACGTGCCGGTACAGCGCCATCCCCTCGACGCCCAGGTGGGCACCCAGCCGGCGCATGGTGAGCGCCTCGAGCCCGTGCTCGTCGATGTAGTCGATGGCGGCGGTGAGCACCCGGCGCCGGTCCAGCGGGGTGCGGATGGTCCTGGTCAGCGGGGCGCGGACCGCCCCGGTGCCGCCCGGCGGCTGCGCGGTCGGGTCGGCAGGGGGCCCACTCTGGTCCGCCACGTCGCCCGCCCTCCACTCCTCGTCGGCCCCCGTTGTACCCCTGCCGGACGGCTGCGATGCCCCCGCTGTGCGCCGGACCGACCCAGAGGAGTGGCGTTTACCGCGTAAGCAGCCGGGCACCCAGGACACACCGGAGTGCGGGGCGAGCACCTCCCCGGTCCCGCGCCGACCACCTCACCACGACAGGAGCCCCTGTGATCACCGAGCAGCAGATCAGCCAGGTCATCGGCACGACCGCCTACGACGCCGACGGCGACAAGGTGGGCAAGGTCGCCGAGGTCTACCTCGACGACGAGACCGGCCGCCCCGAGTGGGCGACCGTCCACACCGGCCTGTTCGGCACCAAGGAGACCTTCGTCCCGCTGGCGCAGGCCGACCTCTCCGGTGAGCAGCTCCGCTTCCCCTACGACAAGGCGAAGATCAAGGACGCGCCGAAGGTCGACACCGACGGGCACCTGTCCCCGCAGGAGGAGGAGGAGCTCTACCGCTACTACGGCATGGGCTCGGGCACGTCGATGACCGACACCACCACGACCGGCACGGCGGGCATGGCCGCCGGCACCGCCGGGATGGCCACCGGGACCGCGGGCACGACCACCGACACCGCAGGGATGGCCGCCGGGACGTCGGGGCGCACCGACCGGGACGGCGACGGGGTCTACGACGACGTGCAGGGCCGCGCGGTGGGCCGGGACACCTCCGGGCCGACCACCGATGACGCGATGACCCGCTCGGAGGAGCGGCTGAGCGTGGGCACCCGCACCGAGCAGGCCGGCGTCGCCCGGCTGCGCAAGTACGTGGTGAGCGAGAACGTGACCGAGACGGTGCCGGTGTCCCGCGAGGAGGTGCGGGTCCAGCGCGAGCCGATCACCGACGCCAACGCCGGGCAGGCCTACGACGGGCCGGCGATCTCGGAGGAGGAGCACGAGGTCACGCTGCACGCCGAGCGTCCGGTGGTGGAGAAGGAGGCCGTGCCGGTGGAGCGCATCCGCCTGGACAAGGAGACGGTCACCGACACCGTGCAGGTCGACGAGACCGTGCGCAAGGAGGAGATCGAGGTCGACGGGCCCACCACGGACCGCCGCATCTGATCAAGGACCCTGCTGCCCCCCACGCCTCGCTCCGCTCGGCGCGGGACCCTGCAGCAGGGCCACAGACGGCGAGGCCCCGCCGGCAGTTGCCGGCGGGGCCTCGTCGTGTGCGGGACCGGTCAGCTGCCGGTCGAGGTGACGCCGAACATCAGCACCCGGCGCTCGATGTCGTAGTGCACGGTGCCCGTGTTGGTGAGCAGGTCCTGCAGGTTGTCCGCGTCGTCGGGGTCCAGGGTGAGGACCTCCTCCCAGGCGCCCTGGTCGAGGACCAGCTGCAGGGTGTACGTCCCGGGCTGCCCGGCCTCCCCGGCGATCCAGCTGAACTGGTAGTGCGTGAGCTGGCGGACCTTGACGCTGTTGTCGGTGAGCGGCTGGGGTACGTCGGGCACGGCATCTCCCTGTGTCGGGGCCGCGCCGGACGGCGCGGCCGCTGCACCCCCACGTACCCCTGCTCGACGGCCGACACCCCCCGGCCGGGATTCCTCCGGGTCAGTCCGCGAGGAGCCGGTAGCCCATCCCGCGCACGGTCTCGATCCGCGCGGCCCCGAGCTTGCGCCGCAGGTAGCGGACGTAGACGTCGACGACGTTCGAGCCGGGGTCGAAGTCGTACCCCCACACGTGGCTGAGCAGCTGCTCGCGGGCGAGGACCTGGCCGGGGTGGCGCAGGAAGGCCTCGGCCAGGGCGAACTCCCGGCCGGAGAGCTCGACGGTGCGGCCGCCGGCCTGGGCACGCCGGGTCCGCAGGTCCAGCGACAGGTCGCCGCAGGTCAGCACGGTCGCCTCGGTCTGCCGGCCACCGGACAGCCGCAGCCGCACCCGGGCCAACAGCTCCTCGAAGCGGAACGGCTTGGGCATGTAGTCGTCCGCCCCGCCCTCCAGTGCGGCCACCGTGTCCTGCAGGCTGTCCCGCGCGGTCAGGACGACCACGGGGATGTCCACCCGGTCGGCCCGCAGGGCCCGCAGCACCTCGAAGCCGTCCATCCCGGGCAGGCCGATGTCGAGCACCACCAGGTCGAAGTCGCCGCCGGCCGCCGCGGCGTGCGCGGCGTGGCCGTCAGCGACGACCGCGGTGGTGAAGCCGTTGGCCTGCAGGCCGCGTTCGATGAACGCGGCGATGCGGGTCTCGTCCTCGGCGATGAGCACGCGGCTCACGGCGGTCCTCCCCGGGTCACGGAGGGCACCCGGTCCCGGCGCCGCGACGGTCCTCCGCGCCATCGTCGTCCCGTCGCCGTCCGGTTGCCCTGGTCGGCGTCATCGTCCAGCAGGGCTGGGGGCGCGACGAGGGCCGCGCGCGCCGTCCCCGGCCTGCTCCCTCACCCCGCCGGGTGACCCGGGCCGGCCCGGGACACCTCCGCGCTGCGCCGGACTCCTGCTGCTGCCGATGGGAGGACGTGTCCGTGTCCCTGCCACCCAGGACCGACGCCGCGTCGGCGGACTGGGACGCGCGGCTGGCCTCGGTCTTCGCCGACCCCTCGTTGCTGCACCTGGTGTTCCAGCCGATCGTCGACCTGCAGCGCGGCACGGTGGCGGGGTACGAGACGCTGGCCCGCTTCCACACGCCGGACGGGCGCCCCAGCGACGCCACGCCCGACCGGTGGTTCGCCGCGGCCGACGCGGTGGGGCGGGGCGCGGAGCTGGAGGCGGTCGTCGTCCGCGAGGCCCTCGCCGTCATGCCGACGCTGCCGCCGGACTGTTTCCTCACCGTCAACGTGAGCCCCCACCTGCTCACCGAGCCCGCGCTGTCCGACCTGCTGCTGGCCGCCGACTGCCTGGCGCCGCTCGTCCTGGAGCTGACCGAGCACCAGGCCGTGGCCGACCTGCGGCCGCTGATCGACCTGCGGGACCGGTTGCGGGCGCGCGGCGCGCTGCTCGCGGTCGACGACGCGGGCTCGGGTTACTCCGGGCTGCGGCAGATCACCGAGTTCCGACCGCAGCTGATCAAGCTCGACCGGGCGCTGGTCGCCGGGGCCGACGGCGACGAGGTGAAGCTGGCCCTCGTCGAGATGCTCGGTGAGTTCGGCGGCCGGATCGATGCCTGGCTGCTCGCCGAGGGCATCGAGACGTGGGGCGAGCTGCTGGCCTTCCAGCGGCTGCAGGTGCCCCTCGGCCAGGGCTGGCTGCTGGGGAGACCCGGTCCGCCGTGGGCCGGGCTGGACCCGGCCGTCGCTGAACGGCTGCGGCGCCAGGCGGCGCAGGCCCGGCTGGTCGAGTACGTCGCGGCGCTGGTCGAGCCGATCGTGGTGCTGCAGGACGGTCGGGCACCGGACGGCGCGATCGGCGTCGAGGTCGACGGCTACGGGCACCCGGTCAGCCTGCTCATCCCGTACCGGCGCGGTGCGGACCCGCCCGGCCACCGCCGGGCGCCGGTGAGCCTGCGGGTGCACTCCTCCACCGGGCTCCGCGAGATCGCCCGCCGAGTGGCGGCCCGGCCCGAGGAGACCCGGTTCGACCCCGTCGTGTGCGTCGACGCGCGCGGCAACGCGCTCGGCGTCGTCCGGATCGAACGGCTGCTGCTGCAGCTGGCCGCGGCCGACGCCGGCTGACCGACCCCGCCGTCCGACGGACGGCGGTCTCCCCCTCACCCCGGAGGTGAACCGTGAAGCAGTTCGCGTGCGGTGACGTCGTCCCCTCGTGTGGACGGACGTTCAGCGCCCCCACCGATGACGACATCCTCGTCGCCGTCGCCGGTCACGCCCGTGACGACCACGGCCTCAGCGACATCCCGCCGGCCCTGGTGGCGCAGGTCCGCGCGGCCATCCGCGCGGCGTGAGCCGCCCCGCCTGAGGTACCCCGCGGTCCCCCGCGAGCCCCGGCCCGTGACGGGCCGGGGCTCCGCGGTGCGCGCGCTGCCGTCCGTGGGCTGCCGTCCGTGGGACGGGCGCTCAGTACGGCGGTGGTGTGGTGACCGCGGTCAGGCCGGTGGGGGTGGTGAGGGTGAGGGTGCCGTCGGGGTGCAGGGTGTGGGTCCAGCCGGGTGCCTGGTGCTTGCCGCGGTGGTCGGTGGTGCAGTAGCCGGCCAGGTTGGCCGCGGAGGTGTGCCCGCCGTCGGCGTGTGGGCGGTGGTGGTCCAGTTCCCCGCCGGCGGGCACGTGGCGGCGGCAGCCGGGGAAGCGGCAGCGGCGGTCGCGGGCGCGTACCCAGCGGTCTAGTTGTACTGACCGGGGAGGTTGGTCAGGCGGCTGATGGGCGGGTGGCCGCCGATGCCGGTGTGGGGCCGGTGGTGGTTGTAGGCGTGTAGCCAACCAGGGAAGGCCGCGCGGCGGTCGGCTTCGCTGGTGAACAGCTGGGCGAAGGCCCATTCGCTGGTCATGGTGCGGTTGAACCGCTCGACCTTGCCGTTGGTCTGCGGCCGGTAGGGCCGGGTCCGCTTCGCAGCGATGCCCAGCTCGGCGCAGGCAG
The DNA here is from genome assembly GCF_032460525.1 of Geodermatophilus sp. DSM 44513. Classification (NCBI taxonomy): domain Bacteria; kingdom Bacillati; phylum Actinomycetota; class Actinomycetes; order Geodermatophilales; family Geodermatophilaceae; genus Geodermatophilus; species Geodermatophilus sp. DSM 44513. The sequence goes on from NZ_CP135963.1 coordinate 3,997,037, forward strand.
CGGCCCAGTTGCGACTGCGGTAGCAGCCGCCGTTGTCGGTCAGCACCCGGCGAGCGGTCACCCCGCGAGCGGCGAACCAGTCGGCCGCCCGGCGCAGCACCGCGGCGGCGGTGGGGCCGGTCTCGTCCTCACAGATTTCGGCGTAGGCCAGTCGAGAGTGGTCGTCGAGGACGACGTGGATGAACCCGTGGCCCATCAGCGGGTTGCGATAGCGGCTTCGGGCCCGGCCGCCGTCGAGGTGCCGGTTGACTTTGCCCTGGACCCGGCCGAGGAAGCGCCACCCGCCGCCGGCGGGGATGTTGCCCAGCTTCTTCACGTCGACGTGCAGCAGCTCACCGGGCGCCTCGCGTTCATAGCGCACGACCACCCGCTCGCGGCGCTCGAGACGAGACAGCCGGCCGATGCTGCAGCGGCGCAGCACCGCTCCGGCCGTGGAGGGCGCCACGCCAGTCTCGGCGGCCAACCGAACCGGCCCCCAGCGCTTACGCAGCCGCAGCGACACGATCCGCTTCGTCCTCGCCGGATCGGTCTTGGTCGGGCTGGTGTGGGGCCGGCTGGAGCGGTCGGTCATGCCGGCGGCGCCTTCGGTGCGGTAGCGGTCGGCCCAGCGCCGGGCGGTGGTTGCCGAGACACCGAAGCGCTCGGCGGCCCGCGTCGCCGGCCACTTCTCCTCGACGATGAGTCGGGCCATCTGCAGCCGCTGGCGTGGTGTCAGTGCGGCATTAGCGTGGAGCACGAGGACCTCCGGTGTCGTGCAGTGGTCGCCTTCAGCAGCTCCACTCCACGCCCGGAGGTCCTCCCTCACAACATCCGTCAATCAGATCCTGTGATTGCACGCCCTCGACCAACGTCTCCGGTCAGTACATCTAGTGCCGCGCCGGGAGTGTAGCCGGCGGTGGGCGTGGGTGGGCCCAGGCCGGGGCGGGCGGTGAGGTCGTGCCCGCAGGTGTCCGGGCTCCGGCGGCAGGCGGGGCGGTCGCAGTGGGCGGCGCGGCGCAGGCCGGGCAGGTCGGTCAGGGCGCGCAGGGCGCCGCTGACCGCGTCGGTGAGCACGATCCGGGGCCGGTCGACCAGCCCGCCACCGCCGGTGGCCGCCAGCAGCGCGGCCAGCTCGGCCCGCTGGGTGTCGGTGGCGGCGGCCAGCGCGCCCAGGGTGTCGTGGGCGGCGTTCACCCGCCCGGCCGGGCCCGCGGCCCAGTCGGCCTCCACGGCGGCGTGGGCGCGCAGGGCGGTGCCCACCGCCCGGTCGGCGTGGGCGAGGGCCAGGCCGGCGGCGTGCACCGCGGCACCGGCATCGTCCACGGCCCGGTCCGCGGCCGCCCACCACCCACCGCCGGGCACACCGTGGGGTGCGCCGGCAGTGGTCACGCCGGCAGTGGTCGCGCTGGCCGTGGCGTCGTGGTGGTCGAGTGCACGACCGGCGTCCCACCCCCGGAGGTCCCCTCCCCCGCACCTGCGATCCCCGACACCGGGTGGCTCCGCCTCGGGTAGCTCCGGCTCGGGTGGCTCCGGCTCGGGTGGGGCACCGGGTGACCAACCGGGATCACCCGGTGCCGGCGCGTTCCTGAACGCCTCGTCGACCAGCTCGGCCAGCCACCGGTCGAAGTCGTCGGCGTCGAGCTCGGCCTCGGCCCGCTCGATCGGCCCACCCGCGGCGTCCACCGGGTCCCCGCCGGGCACACCGGCAGCGGCGTCGCCGCGGACCGGCATCTCCGGCTCAACCGGAACGGCGTTGGCATCACCGGTACCGGCGCCCACGGCAGCGGCCGCAGCAGCGGTGCCGGCGCTGTCGGTGCTGGCGGTGTCGCTGCCCTCGCTGTCGTTGCGCTCGGTGCCGGCGGACTCGCTGTCGGCGGGCTCGGTGTCACCGGCGACCGGGTGCAGGCCGGCAAAGGCACGGGCCAGCTGGCGGGCCATCTCCGCGGGCACCGGCTCCCCATCGATCTCACCCGGAGCGTCCCCACCCAGCAGCGTGGCCACCGACGCGACCACGTGCAGCAACACCCGCACCGGCGGCACATCGGACTCCCCCGGGCGCAGCACCAGGTCCAGCAGCGCATCCACCGCCTTGTGCCCCCGCGTGCGCGGCGGACCGCTGACCGCCCCCGCGGCGTCCCCGCTGCCGGTGTCCGGGTCGTCGGCGACCGCCCCCGCGGCGTCCCCGCCGCCGGTGTCCGGGTCGTCGGCGCCCACACTGTCGGCGTCCGGGTCGTCGGTCAGCGCGTCGGCACAGGCCAGCAGCGCCGCGTGCAGCGCCCGCGCCTCCGCCACCGTGCACACCACCGACACACACGCCATCCCCTCGGCCCGCTCGGCCCGCAGGTACACCCCCCGCTCGGTCAGCGCCGCGGCCAACCGCCGCGCCACCGCCGCCGCGTCCCGGCGGGCCACCACCACCCGCGCCCGGGCCCCCAGCTGCGCCGGGGTGGTCACCTGCCGCCGCCGGCCCACCCAGTCCAGCAGCTCCGCCTCCACCTGCCCGCGCAGCACGTCGTCGCCGATCGGAGCGACCTTGTCCACCAGGTGCCACAGGTGCCCGCGGTGCAGCACGCCGGCCTCCAGCGCGACCAGCGTGCCCGGCAACCGGTGCACCACCGTCAACGACTCGGCCAGCAACGCCTCCGCCGCCGGCCGGGTCAGGTTGCACGCCACCGCCAGCTCCGCGGTGGCCCACTCCGACACCGGCCGCAACACCTCCGCCCGGCCCGCCCACCGCTCCGCCGACATCGCCCCCGGCACACCCTGCGCCCGATCGACCGACGCCGGCCGCGACGCGGCGAACTCCGCCACCGCCCGCGCCCGCACCGCCACCTGCCGGGCGATCTCCCGATCCGCGGCCTGCACCACACCCAACGCACCCGACGCCCACCCCACCGCCGGCGCAGCGAGACCCTCGCTGCGGGGCGGCACAGTGTCGGACACGTGTTCGATCATAGTCCCCGGCGACGACCGGAGCAAGACGAAAGTGCAGGTCAGCGAGCCGATCGGCGCCAACAGGCGAAGGGCTCCGCAACGCCGCCGGACCAAGGCGAAGCAGATCCCCCGCGCCGGGGACGAGCCTCGCTCGATGCTCGTGCACACACGAACGCGGCTCGCCGTCCGCCCCTGCCACGCATGCCGGGCGGGCACCGAGTCCGGGCGACCGGCGACGCGGTCGAGCCCGATGGTCCCGTCCGGACCACCGGCTCGATCACCCCGAGGGACGTCAGTGCGCGTGGGCCGCCAGGGAGGCCGAGAGGGTCAGCCGGTAGGCGTCCGGGACCTCCACCGGCTCACGTGGCGCCGTGGGCAGCAGGTCGATGACCATGCGCGTGGGGGCGAATGCCTCCGCGTACCCGATCCGTGCCTGCGCGCCCCAGTGCCGGGCGGAGGCCACGACGGCGTCGGGCTCCACCATCGCCGACATCTCCACCTGGGAGGCGTGCGCACCGAGGGCGGCGAGCTTGCCGGAGAGGTAGGCGGTGACGTCGACGAAGGTCGTCGGGGCGAACGTCAGCGTCGACGGGCTCTGGTAGTGCAGGACCCGGGACAGCCGGCGGGCCGCGGACAGCGTCGCCGCGGCGACACCGCGGTGGTCCTGGTGGCTGTCGTCGGGGGCGTGCACGTACACCACGTCGGCGTCGGTCTCCGCGATGGCCCGCTCGACGACGGCGACCGTGGCGGCGTCCGGCACGACGGTGCAGTCGCGCTGCCCGCCCCAGAGCAGCCGGGCACCGAGCGTGCGGGCGGCCTGCTCCTGCTCGAGCCTCCGGCCGACGACGGCCTCGTCGTCCCCGGGCCCGTTCTCCCCGCCGGTCATCACCAGCATGGTGACGGCGTCACCGGCGGCGGAGTGCGCCAGCAGCGTGGCACCGCAGCCGAGCTCGATGTCGTCGGGGTGCGCCCCGACCGCGAGGACCCTACGCATCGCCGCCGCTCCTGGCAGCCAGGTCGCGAGCGCGCCGGTTGACGCGGTGCACCGCGACACCGCCCACCACGCCGGCGAGCACCAGCACGATCGCCGGGCCGGTGCCGTTGCCCTCCTCGGGCAGCTCGGTGGACGACGGACAGGTCGTCGCCTTCGAGGAGCTCCCGCCGTAGACGCCGTTCGGCCCGACCGACACGGTGTGCCCGTCGAGGGCCCAGGACGCGCCGTGCCGCCACTCCTTGGCGTTCACGGTGATGGAGTAGGCCCCGCGCTGCTCACCGGCGGCGAAGGTGGTCGGCTGCTTGCCGTCGTGCCGCTTCGGCGTGATCTTGTTCTCCCGGCCGACGCGGATGGTGACCGACTGCGCCGTCTTGTTCGTGTACCCGAAGACCACGGTGTGGGTCCCGTCCGGGTTCGCCCGCGCGCAGTCCAGCGTCGGCTGGACCTGTCCCCGCGCCTCGGCGGTGCCCGGTGTCGCGGCCAGTACCGCGCCGGCCAGCACCGTCACCAGCGCGAGCTGCGTGACGGACGCCCGCAGGCGCCGTGCCGGTGAGGGTCTCGTCGACCCGTCCATGCTCAGTCCTCGCGTCCGGGGGGCGGCACTCCCGCCCCGACGGACTGGCATCGGCACGTCCCGCCCTCCGCTGGAGACCCGGGCGGACGGTCTCACCCGGAGGGGTGAGGGGGCGGCGCAGCGGTCGGCCGCCGGCGCGACCTCGTCGGGCCCTCCGTCGAGGACGCACCACGACTCAGCCGCCCGACACGAGCCCCGCCCAGGGGGCCTCGTCCGGAGGGGGGACGCCGGTCCCGAGGAGGTCCAGCGCCAGGACGGCGGCCTCCGGGAAGGTGTCGGTGACCGCCCAGGCGGGTGGGGCGTCGGGGGCGGCGGCGTACTCCCCCTGCCGGACGCGGATCGCCCGGGCGCCGACGGCGGCCGCCACGGCGACGTCCTTGCCGGGCCGGTCGCCGATCACCAGCAGCCGGTCCGGCGGCAGGCCCAGCCGGGCCGCGACGGCCACCAGGCCGGCCGGGTGCGGCTTGCGGACGGCCCGCCCGCCCAGGGCGTCGGTGACGACGACGACCGGCAGCAGCGCTCCGAGACCGGTCGCGGCGAGCTTGGCCGCCTGGATGGCCGGGGCGCCGTCGGTGAGGCAGGCCAGCGGCGCCGCGGCGGCCAGGGACCGCAGCGCGGGGGCCACCCCCGGGTAGGGCCCCAGCCGGGGCGGGGTGTGCCCGGTGAAGGCGGCCACCAGCGGCGGCACCAGCCCGGGGAGGGACGTCGCCGGCACGCCCACCGCGAGCAGCGCCCGGTCGATCGTCCCGCCCCTGTCGGAGCCGGACGCCAGCTCGGCCCGCAGCGCGGCGTGCACCGCGGCGGCGTCCAGCCCGGCCCGGCCGGCCGCGACGGCGACCGCCGCCGCAGCGGAGGCCAGGTACTCGGCCTGCGGGTAGAGCGTGTCGTCGAGGTCGACCACCACACCCAGCGGCCGGAGTTCCGTCACCACGGCAACCGGCCGTCGGTGAAGTCCGGCTCGTCGAGGGCCAGCAGGGCGTCGGTGCGCTCGTCGGCGAGGAGGGCGGCCACCTGCGCGCCCGTGGTCCCGTCGCCGTACGGGCAGGGTGCGGTGGCGGCCCGCTCCTGCCCCGCCGGGGTGGTGTGCCCGGCTGCGGCGGCCAGCACGGCGGCGGCCGCGCGGTCGTCGGCCAGCCCGGCCAGCGTCGTCGTCCCGGCCTCCACGCCCTCCCAGCGCGGCGTCGAGCCGCGCAGCACCACGACCGGGACGCCGAGGTAGGCGGCCTCCTCCTGGATGCCGCCGGAGTCGGTGACCGCCAGCCGGGCCGAGGCCAGCGCGCCCAGCAGGGCGTCGTGACCGACCGGCCCGGTCAGGGTGACCGCCGGGTGCTCCAGCCGGGTGCGCAGCCCGGTCTCCGCCAGCCGCGCGGCGGTGCGCGGGTGCACCGGGAAGGTGACCGGCCCGACCGTCCCGGCCAGGGCCGTCACGACGCCGACCAGACGGGCCAGGCGCACCGGGTCGTCGACGTTGGTCGGCCGGTGGGCGGTGACCAGCACGCCGGTCCGCTCCCTCACCGGCACCTGACGGACGCCCCGGGCGACCAGGGTGTCGATCACCGGGTTGCCGACGACGAACACCCGCTCGGCGGGCACGCCCTCGCCGGCGAGGAACGCGGCCGCCCGCTCCGTCGGCGCGAGGTGCAGCTGGGCGACCGCGGCGGCGACCCGCCGGTTGACCTCCTCGACGCTGCGCGGGTTCAGGCTGCGCAGCCCGGCCTCCAGGTGCGCGAAGGGCACCCCGGCGGCCCGGGCGGCCAGCGCGTAGGCCGGCACGGTGTTGGTGTCCCCGAGCGCGAGCACCACGTCCGGCGCGCACGACCGCAGCGCGCGGGACGCGTCGGCGTGCAGCGCCCCGGTGCGCTCGGCGGGGTCGGCCGGCAGCGTGAACCGGTGACCGGGGACCAGCCCCAGCGCCGCCTGCAGCTCCGGCCCCATCCGCGGGTCGGTGTGCTGGCCGGTGTCGACCACGCTGACCCGGTGCCCCGCCCCGGTCAGGGCGGTGACCACCGGGGCCAGCTTGACCACCTCCGGGCGGGTGCCGAAGGGCACCAGCACGTGCCGGCTGCGGCTCATGCCCGCACCGCCACCGGCGCGCACGGGTCCTCGACGGGGGTGCCGTCCTCGCTGCGGTAGGTCTCGGCGAAGTAGCGGCTCATCGCGATCCCGGGGCGGAAGTCCAGCTCCGGCAGCGCCTCGCCGCGCACGCCGGCCAGGTACGCGCCGACGACGTCCGCGCCGGCGGCCAGGGTCAGCGGCAGCCCGCCGGAGAAGCGCGGGTTGATCTCCACGACCGTCGCGGTGCCGTCGTCGGCGACGAAGCCCTGCACGTTGGCCGGCCCGGTCAGCCGCACCGCGGCCAGCGCGCCGGTGACCACCTCCGTCACGGCGGCCGAGGCGAAGGTGCGGCCCTTCACCGAGATGCCGGCCCTGGTCTCCTCCCGCCAGCGGGGCACGACGACGCGGACGGCGCCGTCGCGGTCGACCAGGGCGTCCGCGGTGAACTCCCGGCCGGTCAGCCGGGTCTGCACGATCAGCTCGCCGTCGGCCCGGAGCGCCGCCAGCACGGCGTCCCGGTCGTCGAGCAGCTGCACGCCGCGGCTGCCGCGGCCGGCCACCGGCTTCACCACCCACGGGCCGGGCACGCCGGCCAGCCGGCCGACGGACGCCGCGGTCGCCGGGTGCGGCACGCCCGCGGCGGCCATCGCGCGGGCGAAGGCCGCCTTGTCGCAGCACAGGTCGACGGCGGCGGCGTCCGGCAGCCAAGTGGCCACGCCGGCCGCCGCCAGCCGCCCGGCGGCGGCGGCCAGCGCCGGCAGCTCCTCGGCGACCGTGCCGACCAGCGCGTCGACCCCGTACGCGGTGCAGGCGCCGAGCAGCGCGTCGACGAAGCGGGGGTGGTCGCCGCGCGGCAGCGTGACCGCCGTGTGCGCCAGCGCGCCGCCGGCGGCGGTGCTGTCGGCGTCCGCGGCGACGACCCGGTGGCCGAGGGCCACCAGCCGGCGGACGACGGCCACGCCGGCCGGGCCGCCCGCCCCGGTGACGAGCACGGCGGGCCCGTCGGACGGCGGGTGAGCCGCGGGCGGGCGCGGGGAGGGCAGCGAGGCGGTCATCGGTCGTCCTGGGTCGTCGGGGCGGACCGGGGCCGGTGGCACCGGGGGTCGCCGGGGCGGCGCGGCGCGCGAGAGCCGCTCGGTGGGTGCCTCGGCCGGGTCGGGGGCGGCCGGGTCGGGGGCGGCCGGGCCGGGGGCGGCCGGGCCGGGGGCGGTGTCCCGCTCGGGGTGCTGCAGCAGCCAGGCGCGCGCCCACAACCGCAGCGCCGCCACCCGGGGGGAGGTCACCGGTTCCCACTGGCGGGCGGCGATCGCGGCGGCGAGCGCGTCGAGCACGGCCGGGTCCTCGTCGTAGGTGGCCACCGCGACCAGGGACGCGGCGTGCGCGCCGAGTCCGTCGGCGGCCAGCGCGCGCACCCGCGCGGCACGCTCGGCCGACGGCAGGTGACCGATGCGGTAGTCGATGCGGCCGGCCTCGCGGCGCGCGCCCATCCACCGGGCCACCCGGGTGGGCAGCATGTAGCGGTACACCAGGCCGGTCAGGTTGACCCGCCGGGTGGCGGTGCGGACGTCGTCGTCGGCCGGCCGGTAGCCCAGGCCGGGCCGGGCCCAGCTGTCCGGACGGCGGGCCGTGTGCCGGCCGGCGACGTCCTGCTCGGCGCGCTCGGCGGCGGGCAGGGTGAGGCAGACCATCAGCAGGAACCCGCCGAGGGTGGCGGCGAGGTTCCACACCGTCCCGACCCAGTCGTGGAAGAGCACCAGGGCCGGGGTGCCCCACACCAGGCCGGCGACGGTGGAGCCGACCAGCCGCAGGTGGTTGAGCACCAGCAGCGCCGCGACGGCGACGACCAGCCCGGCGACCGCGTGCTGGCGGCGGCCGCGCAGCACCACGGCGGTCAGCGCGGTGAGCCCGAGGACGGACAGGATCGCCGAGCAGGACTCGGTGACCTCGGCCAGGATGATCTCCCCGTCGGGGCGGAAGACCAGGACGTGGCGCTCCAGCGAGCCCGACACCGAGTCGACGCCGACCCAGCCCAGCACGGCGGCCACCCAGCGGGCCTCGTGCACCTGCAGGAGGTCCGCGCCGTAGCGGAAACCGACCGCGCAGATGACCACGGCCAGGGCGAGGTCCAGCAGCACCGGCAGCAGCCGGCGGCCGCTGCGCCGCGGACGGCGGGGACGCCGGGGCCGCCCGGCGCGGTGCCTCCCCCGGTCCGTCACCACCGCCGCCACCGCCGTCGTCGTCACCGTCGCCACCTAGGCCGCCGTCCCGGCCGGGGTGACCACGGGCGGGTCGACCCGCACCGTCGAGGTGGCGCCGGACCGCGAGGTCTTCACCCAGGTGTAGGGGCGGCCGAGCATGCCGTCGAGGTACGCGCGGGTGGTGATCCAGATGGACAGCGCGAACGCGGGCAGGAAGCCCAGCAGCCGCCACGCGGCCCGCCGCTCCACCCGCCCGACGAGCAGGCCCACCGACAGCTCGGCCAGCGGGCCGACGAACAGCAGCATCGACAGCGGCAGCAGCGCGACGACCGGCAGGTCCCCGATGCCGAACGCGCGCAGCACGGTGAGCAGCAGGCCCAGGCCGCTGAGCAGCGGCACGTGGTAGACGAGCAGGAACAGCACCGTCTCGACCTTCTCGACCAGCGAGAGGTACGGGGAGCGCACCAGCGGGCGCCAGTAGTCGCGGAAGCACTTCTGGTGGCCCCGGGCCCAGCGGTACCGCTGCTTCCAGAACCGCTGCGTGCTGACCACCGCCTCCTCGAAGTCGACGGCGGACAGGTCGTAGCGCACCCGCTGGCCGGCCATGAGCACCCGCAGCGTGAGGTCGGTGTCCTCGGTCACGGTGTGCGGGTTCCACCCGCCGAGGCCCCGGAGGGTGGACATGCGCACCGCGCAGTTGGCCCCGCCGTAGGCGGGCAGCTCGAACAGCGCCTGCCGGCCGTACTCGTTGACCAGGTACCCGGAGAGGAAGTCGACGAAGACGGTCGAGGCCATCGAGGAGTCCCGGCCGTTGCGGATCACGCAGCGGCCCATCACCGCGCCCACGACCGGGTCGCGGAAGTGGCGGACCAGCCGGCGCACCGCCGTCGGGTCGGGCTCGTGGTCGGCGTCGAAGACGACGGCGACGTCCGCGTCGACCAGGTGCAGGGCGTCGTTGAGGGCGCCGGACTTGCCGCCGCCGGAGCCCGGCGGGCGGTGCAGCACGCGCAGCCGCGGCTCGCGGTCGGCCCAGGCGTCCAGCCGGGCGCCGGTGCTGTCCTCGGAGCCGTCGTCGACGACGACCAGGGTGAGCCGGTCGGCGGGGTAGTCCAGCGCGAGCAGCGCGGTGACCATCCCGTCGACGACGAGCTCCTCGTTCTTGCAGCCGACGAAGACCGCGACCGAGGGCGTCCAGCTGTCCAGCCCGACGTCGGCGGCCAGCATGTCGTGCTCGGCCCAGCGGGCGGCGGCGACCGCGAAGGCCAGGTGCCGGCAGAAGTACACGCCGAAGACCACGTTGAGCACACCGCCGACGACACCGAGGGTGGCGTCCGGGCCGTACAGCAGCGCCACCATCGCGAAGCCGCAGGCGTAGGCCAGCAGGACCAGCGGCCGCCCCTCGGGCCGGCCCGCGTGCGGGTCGACGGGCGGCGCGTCCGCCGGGGCGACGGTGACCGCCGGGAGGGTCGTCGCGCGGACCACCGTCGCCACCTCCCCACCCTGCTGCGCCGTGCGGGCGCGCGGACGCGCCACCGGATGCCATCGGCACCGGGCGCCCCCGTCTTGAGCCGACGCCCCCGCCGCGCCACGGGCACCACGGGGGCGCCTGCCCCGCCGGGGTGAGCGCGCCGCCGGCGGCTCAAGGGCGGTGGCGTCCGTGTCGTTGCGCACGGGACGTCAGCGGGAGCCGACGGAGACCAGGAGGTGGTGGGCGTGCCGGGTCCGGGGAGCGGCACGGGGACGCCCGCCGCGCTGCGCTCCACCGTGGCCCGGGAGGCCGCGGTGGTGGTGGCGCTGACCGTCCTCGTCGCGGTCGCCAGCGCGGCGGCCGACCTGCCGGGACGGATCGCGCAGTGGTCGCGGTCGACCGTCGGGCCGCTGGACGACGCCGTCCTGCTGCTGGCCGTCTCGCACGTGTTCATGCTCGTGTTCGGGTCGCGGCGGGCGCGGGACCTCAAGGCCCAGTCCGCCCGCCGGGAGCAGGCCGAGCGGGAGCTGCGCGAGCGCGCCCGCACCGACCCGCTCACCGGACTGCTCAACCGCGCCGGCCTGGCCGAGGAGCTGGGCGCGGCGGTCGGGCCCGCGGCGGCCGGGGGCTCGCGGCCGGCCGTCGTCCTGCTCGACCTCGACCGGTTCAAGGAGGTCAACGACACGCTGGGCCACGCCGTGGGCGACGCGCTGCTGCGCGCCGTGGCCGGACGGCTGACCGCCGAGCTCAGGTCCGACGACGTGCTGGCCCGCCTCGGGGGCGACGAGTTCGTCGTGCTGCTGCGCGACGCGGACCCGGACGCCGTCCGGCACGCCACCGACCGGCTGCTGGCCGCGCTGCGCCGACCGTTCGACGTCGACGGGATGGTGCTGGAGGTCGACGGCAGCCTGGGTGTGGCCACCGCGGGCACCGACGCGGCGGAGCTGCTGCGCGCCGCGGACGTCGCCATGTACGCGGCCAAGGCCGACCGCAGCGGCGTCGTCGTCCACACGCCCGCGCTGGACCGGCACGGGCCCGCGCGGCTGGGTCAGTTCGGTGACCTGCGCCGCGGGATCCGCGACGGCGAGCTGCAGGTGCACTACCAGCCCAGGGCCACGCTGGCCGACGGCCGGGTCGTCGGGGTGGCGGCACTGGTCCGGTGGGCACACCCGCAGCGGGGGCTGCTGCCCCGGTCGGAGTTCATCGGCCTGGCCGAGGCCACCGGCCTGGTCCGGACGCTCACCGACGTCGTCCTCGCCCGCGCGCTCGCCGACTGCCGCGACTGGCGGGCAGCCGGGCGGGAGCTCACCGTGGCGGTGGACCTGTCCGCCCGCGTGCTGCTCGACCCCACCCTGCCCCGCCGGGTCGCCGCGCTGCTGGCCGAGCACGGCCTGCCGGCCGGTTGCCTGGAGCTGACGGTCACCGGGAGCGCGGGGGTGCCTGACCCGGCGCAGGCGCTGGACGTCCTGCGGCAGCTGCGCGGGCTCGGCGTGACCCTCTCCGTGGGCGACGACGGCACCGGGCACGCCTCGCTGTCCTCCCTCAGCCGGCTGCCGGTGGGCACGCTGAGGATCGACCGGTCGTCCACCACCACCATGGACGTCGACGGCACCGCGCACGTGATCGTGCGCAGCACCATCGAGCTGGCGCACGCCCTGGGCCTGCGCGTGGTCGCCGAGGGGGTGGAGACGGCGCGCACCTGGCAGCGACTGCGCGCGCTGGGCTGCGACGAGGCCCAGGGCTCCTGGCTGGCCCGGCCGGCACCGGCCGCGGACGTGCTCGCGCAGGTGGCCGCGGCCGAGTCACGGACCGGCGTGCCCGCCCGCTCCGGCTGAGCGGAGGGGCTCAGCCGCGACCGCGCGCGGCGCTCCCGGGGTCGGCGTGTCAGGGAGTCGACGCCGACCGCTGGGTGGCGGTCACCAGGTGGCAGTTCGACGTCCCGACCGGGGTGACGGGGAAGCCCATTTCGGTGAGCACCTCGGCGATCGCGGCGCTCATCGTCCGCTGCACCGCCGTCTCCAGCTCAGGGCCGTGGACCCGGTCGACGCTGATCCGGTCGTGCTGGCGCCAGGTGACCAGGATGCCGCGGCCGCCGGGGTCGGGCACCAGGCACACGCCGCCGGCGGCGTCGTCGTCCGTGCTGTCGTGCAGGGTCAGCCCCGCCTCGAGCAGGGCGGCGCTCACCTCGACCAGCAGCGTGGTGAGCGTGTCGGAGTCGGTCAGCAGCCCGTCCCAGTCGTCGGTCAGCCGGTCCAGCTGGCGGCCGAGCTCGACCAGCCAGGCCTGCTCCTGCGGGGACTGGCGCCGCGCGACACCGCCGGTGGGCCCGCACACGCCGTACACCCGGTGCACCGAGTCCGACAGCTGGGCGGACAGCGCGGTCCAGTCCGCCTCGATCCGGTCGGGGAAGGGTCCGGCCACGACGGCCGACCCGTCCACCAGCCACCAGCCGGCGCGCTGGCCTGCGGGGTGGGCCGCGCGGCCGGCGGCCTGCGCCTGCTGCTCCCGGGCCGCCGACGCGTGGTCGCGCTCCACCTCGAGGCGGGTGGTCGACGTCCTGCCCAGCCACACGATCAGCCCGAGCAGCACGAGGAGGGCCAGCCCGGCCTCCGTCGCCTCCAGCGTCACGACTGCTCTCCTCCGTGCTGCGGTCCGGCTGCCGGGGTGGCAGTGGACGGGGTGGTCATCCGGGTGGTGGTACGGGCGGTGCTCGTGCGGGCGGTGCTCGTGCGGGCGGTGCTCGTGCGGGCGGTGCTCGTGCGGGCGGTCGTCACGGGGGCGGCGGGCCCGCGGGCCTCACCAGGCACGCCAGGCTCCGCCCGGGCCGGCGCCCCAGTCGGTGGCCCACCGCAGCCAGGAGCGCACCCGGCCGCGGATCTCGGCCCGGTGGGCGCCGGTCCGGCGGGGCACGTCCGCGGCGTACAGGTCCATCAGCAGGCCCAGGCCCTCGTCCGTCGGTCTCGAGAAGCGCAGCTGGGGTGCAGAAGGCGTACTCACGCGGGTCTCCTCATGGTGTGCCGCCGCGGTGGGTGGGTGTCGCGACAGGCGGAAACGTAGGTCCGGACGCCGTGGTTCTCGGCTCGCCGAACGTCCTGGTACGGGCCTCGTCACGAGATCGTTGTGCACCCTGGGAAGGGGGATCGGTGACCCGTTCCCCGCTGCACCGTCAAGTCGACTTCTCCCCCGTCCCCGCGCGCGGAACGGCGGTCACCGGCCGCCGATCACCACTCCGGCGGCGCGACCACCGGCATGTCGGACCGCCGGGGCTCCGCGGTGTCGAGAACCGGGGACCGGCCCAGCGGGACCACCTGACCCGCCAGGCGGCGCGGCTCAACGCCCGCCGCGGCCGCTGACGAGCCGGGACCGATGAGATCGTCCGCACCTGCCGGTCGGAGCTCCCGGACCGGGGTCACGGACCAGGAGGACGCATGCGGAAGATCGTCGTGCACCTGACGCTGTCGCTGGACGGCTGCTTCGAGGGGCCGGACCACGACCTGAGCTGGCACCTCGTCGACGAGGAGCTGCACGCGCACTTCAACGCGGAGCTCGCGACCGACAGCGCCTTCCTGGAGGGGCGGGTCACCTACCAGCTCATGGAGGCGTTCTGGCCGACCGCCGACCAGGACCCGGACGCCCCACCGACCGTGCGCGAGTTCGCCGGCATCTGGCGGGCGGTGCCCAAGATCGTGTTCTCCCGCACGCTGCAGGCGGTCGGTCCCAACGCCTCGCTGCGGGCGGAGGTGGACCCCGACGAGATCCGCGCGCTCAAGGAGCAGCCCGGCGGGGACATGACCCTCGGCGGGGTCGACCTGGTCGGGACCTTCCGCCGGCTGGACCTCATCGACGAGTACCGGCTCTACGTCGCCCCGGTCGTCCTCGGCCGCGGTCGACGGCTGTTCGAGACCGGCGACGAGCCGACCCACCTGGAGCTGGTGGAGCACCGGCGGTTCGGCAACGGGGTCGTGCTGCTGCGCTACGCCGTCCGACGACCCCGGTCCGTCGCGTGGGCCCCGTGGGGATCGAACCCACAACCCGCGGATTAGCAGTAGCAGGCGCCCGCTACGGCCCGACCTCTACCGCTACGGCCTTTTGAGCTGCGATTATCCCTGGAGTACGGGGCGCTGCGGACCGCTGTGAACCCGTGGTGACCCCTGATTCCGGTGAGTAAAATGGGGCTAGACTGTGGCGCCATGGGACGTCCCCCCTTGGCGCTTGGCACGTCCGGCGCCATCCGTTGCTATCGGACCGACACCGGCTATAGGGCCCGCGCCCTGACCCGGGACTACGACGGCCGAGTCCGCGCCGTCGAGCGGCGCGGCAAGACCAAGACCGCCGCAGAGGGAGCTCTGAAGCTGGCCCTCCGGGACCGCACGCGGACCTCGGCATCCGGCCGCATCGCCGCCGACAGCCGTGTCTCCGCACTCGCCGACGCCTGGTACGCCGGGTTGACGGATCTTTCCCCGCGCACCATGGAGGCCTACCGGGACCGGCTCGACCGGCAGATCTTGCCTGGGCTGGGACAGCTGCGAATCCGTGAGCTGAGCATTGGCGTGCTCGACCGCCACCTGCGACTTGTTGTCGAGAACCATGGTTTGGCCACCGCCCGAATGTGCCGCTCGGTGCTGTCGGGGATGTGCACGCTGGCCGCCCGCTACGACACCTTGCAGCACAATCCCGTTCGGGCGCTGGGCCCGCTGAGCAGCAAGGCCAGAAAGGCGCCGCGCGCGCTCACAGTGCCACAGCTGCAGCAGCTCCGGGCCGCACTCACGTACGACGACCGGGCCATCTCCCGAGATCTGCCCGACCTGGTGAGTTTTCTGATGGCCACTGGCCTGCGCATTGGCGAGGCGTGCGGCCTGGCTTGGAGTGCCGTGGATCTGGATGGAGGCACGATTGAGGTCCGGGTGACCGCTGTGCGCGTGAGAGGTGAAGGCCTCGTCATCAAGAAGACCAAGTCCGATGCGGGTGCCCGGATCCTGGTGCTCCCCCACTGGAGCGTCACCATGCTCCGGGAGCGAGCCGCCCACACCGTCCCTTCGGACGGAGGCAGACCGGTGTTTCCTGCTCCTCTCGGGGGCTGGCGAGACCCCTCCAACACGCAGGCCGACCTCCGAGATGCCTTCGCCACCGCCGGCTTCGAGTGGGTGACCTCTCACGCCTTCCGCAAGACGGTGGCCACGCTGATGGACCAGGCCGGCCTCTCGTCACGGGCAGCAGCCGACCAGCTGGGCCACGCCAACACCTCCATGACCACCGACGTGTACTTCGGCCGCAAGGTCGCAGCAACCGGCGCGGCTGCTGTCCTGGAAGCACTTGCCGACACCAGTAATGATGCAAGCGCCCTCGGGGGGCCAGTCGAGGTTGATGTCACACCGTCCGCATGAGGCCCCGTTGCGGGAATCATCACCGGACGGGCCTTGTGGGACACCCTCAGCCGCACTTGCCTCTCGGACCTGCGGCATTCCCGATTGGGGTTCCGCTTGCGGGACAGTTACGTGCGCCTCCGGCCCGCGAGTGTCACAGGGTTGGCGAGCGCCGCCATGGCTCCGTCGCGATGCCGGACCTCGACGCGCACGAAGGCGGACTCGTTCGCGTCGGTGCACCACCGCACGGCGCCGGACCCGTCGGCATCCAACGATTCACAGTGCACCGTCCCCCGATCGGTGTGCAGGCTGACTTCGCCCATGGGCACGCCCTGGACTTCCGCGCGCACCTCGACTAGGCGTCCGTCGGTTCTCAAGCGCTCACCCGGTCCTGCGGCGCCAGCGGTGGCGGAAGCGGTGAACGCAAGCTCGACACCGGCCGACCCGGCGATCCAACACCGGCCAGCGCGGATGCCGGCCAGGATCGCCGCCGCACTGAGTTCCTCGGCAAGCACGACGGTCTGCGGGGAACCGATCTGGCCCCGCAAGTGCGTATCGCTGCTCCCGATGGACGGGCGCCACCGATTGAGAGGAAGGTGAGCAGCCAATCCTTGAGCCCACGTCCTCAGGGCCGCCTCGTTGTCTGCTTGCCAGGGCAAGTCTGACTTCCACGACCCGTTCCAGACCTCCAGGACGTCGAAGTCTTCGAACGGATACAGGAATCGTCCCGTCCGATACGAGGCGTAGGGGTGAGCCACCACGCAGACGCCCCCGGACCGATGCACCGCGTCCACGTGCTCTTCGATCACCTCATCGCGAACCCCGTACCGCCAGTCGACCACCTGCCCGGGCTCTATCCCGAGCGCGAGCCAATGACCGGACTGAGTGGTCACCTCCTGACCGAGAATCACGAGCAAGTCGTCGCTGCTCAGCGACCGCCAGATGTCGTGAGCAGCGGCCGAGTTGTGCTCAGTGGTCACGAGAAAGTCAAGCCGTGCCTTACGCGCCTCGCTCGCTAGTTGCTCGGGCGTCAGCTCGGCAGCGTGCGAGTAAACCGAGTGAACATGGAGATCTCCGCGGTACCAGCGGAGACCTGGAGCAGCCAACCCCGCCGGGGACGACACTGAGCTCGCCTCCCTATCTTTGACACCGCGACCAGACCACGGGGCCGCCGGTATCGAGCAACGCCCCTTGGCAACCAGGTGATCGCCAGTGTCCATCCTGGTGACGCAGCTTCTCCGCAGGGGATCCTCTGCGAGACACCTACGGCGGGCGACGCCGACTCGCCGGACGTCGCCGTGGCGGGTTCGATGAGCGGGAAGAACGTCCGCATCTGCCGCTTTCGGCGCCACCCCGGGTAAGTCTTATATTTCGTCGGTCCTACTCGTTAGGGTTCTGAGCCACGGCAGAGATCTCGGCCACCACGAGCAGTGAGCAGCACGTGTCGGGCAGGCACTGTGCGGAGAGCGGGGCTGAGTGCGGGTTCGACGACTCTGGATTCAGAACTTTCGAGGCATCCGTTCCCTCGACTGGAGAATCCCTCCAGACCAGCGGCTGGTCGCCCTCGTCGGTCCCGGCGACAGCGGCAAGTCGACCATCCTCGACGCTATCCACTATCTCCTCGGGGACCGCTGGAACATCCCCTTCGCGGATACCGACTTCCACGGCGCAGACGTCGAGACGCCCATCGCCCTCACCGCGCTAACCATCGACGTCCCCGCCGAGCTGAGGAAGGACACGGCGCTCGGGTTGTGGATGTCCGGGGTCGATAGCGCAGGAGAGCTATACCAGGATCCTGCGGACGGACTGGAGCCCGCGCTTCTGGTTCGTCTCTCCGTCGACGCAAGCCTCGAACCGAGATGGTCCATCCTTCGAGCGGACGGCTCTAGCCAGTTCGTCACCTCGACCCAACGTCGAGCCTTCTCGACGTTCAAGGTCGACGACCGCACGGACGCTCAGCTTCGGTGGAGCCGCAACTCGCCACTTGGCCGAATGTCGTCGAACGACGGGGGCGAGCGAGCGGCTTTGGCCGCCGCGTCCCGGGCAGCTCGCGAGGCTCTCGTTGATCAAGAGCGCTCGTCACTGAACGACTTGGCCACGAAGGTCCAGGAGCGTGCCAACCAGATAGGCGGCGGAAGCTTCAGTGACATTAAGGCCGGCCTGGATACTTCCCGCTCGTCCATGGGCGCCGGCCTGGCGCTGTACGAAGACGTGGTTCCTCTGACCAGCTACGGCCTCGGCAGCCGACGTCTGGCCAGCCTCGCCGTGCAGCAGTTGGCGGCCGGGAGCCGCTCCGTAGCGGTCGTCGACGAGATTGAGTCCGGTCTCGAGCCGCACCGTGCCGTCAGGCTGCTCGCCTACCTGCTCGGCGACGACAACTACGCGCAGGTCCTGGTGACCACGCACTCCCCCGTAATTGTCGAACAGGCCACAATCGAGAATCTGGCGACCGTCCAAAACCAAGCCGGGTATGTCACAGTCACAGCGCTCGGCGGCAGTGACGAGGTACTCCAGCGGTTGCGACGCGCGCGTCCTTCCTCGCTGCTGGCTCGCCGTGTCATCGTCGCCGAAGGTAAGACGGAGCACGGAGTTCTGCTCCAGTTCCTCGACGCCTGCGATCAGACCCGCGCGCACTTGGGCTACTCGACCTCTGCGGGCGAGGGGGTGGCCATCCAGGACGGGAACGGCGGCACCGAGGTTCCGCTCCGATCTCACGCACTAGCAGGGCTCGGCTTCTCCGTAGCGGCGCTGTGCGACAACGACGACCGGGCCGTAGACGGTCCCCTCGCTGCTGCTCAGGCCGCCGGCGTCACATGCTTCCGCTGGGAGCACGGACACAACATCGAAACACAGATCTGCTCCCAGCTCCAAGAGCAGGGGCTGGTCGACCTTCTCGCGCTCGCCGTCGAGCGTCGCAACAGCGAGAACACGGTCCTCGACGACATCAACTCGGTCGTGCCTGGTCGCCCGTTCACCTCTCTGGCCGTTGGCGACTGGCTCCTGATCTACGACATGGGAGACCTTCGCGCATGGGTCGCCAAGGCGGCAATCGCTAGAAAATGGTTCAAGGACGTCCCCGGCGGGCGCGACCTTTGCCGCTGGATCCTCAACCGGTACCAAGACCCGCAGGTCGCCGCCACGGTTGCGCGACTCGAGCAAGTCCGTGTCTTCGTCTACCCCGATCCGCCCGAAGGCAGTGAAGAGGGACCGGCCGGCCAGTCGGAGGCAGGGTCAGCCGATGAATAGACGTCTCCGTGGGCATGCCGCGGCCCTCTTGGCGGCGGCGCCGTGCTCGGTCGAGATGCCGGCCGGGACCGGCAAGACGCACCTCCTCGGCACCGCAGCCGCGGTAGCTGCCGAAGAGGGTCGCCGGTCGCTGGTGCTCACTCACACCAACGCGGGTGTCGACGCCATCCGCAAACGGCTCCGGAAGCTCGGTGTGCCGCCGGCGGCGGTTCGTGTGGACACGCTAACGAGCTGGGCATTCACTCTGTCGCGCTCCTACTCCACCATCGCCGGGGTGATGGTCAGCGAACTGCCCGACTGGACGCAGTCGAAGGCGTACCTGGCGGGCGCGGGCAGGGTGTCGCGCGCTAAGGCGATCGCGGAGATGCACGCGACTAGCTTCGACTACTTGTTCGTCGACGAGTATCAGGACTGCTCGCTCGTGCTGCATGACTTCGTACTCGCGCTCGCCAAAGCCATCCCGAGGACGGTGGTGCTAGGCGACAGACTTCAAGGCATTTTTACCTTCGACGGTCCGATGGCCAGCTGGGACCATCACGTACTGAAGAGCTTTCCCCAGCACCACATTCCGGTTTACCCACACCGATGGACTGACCACAATGCCGAGCTCGGCGCCTGGCTCCTCGAGACCAGGGCGTTGTTCACGCCGGGCAAGACGTTCGACTTCGAGCGCCACGACGTCAATGGCTTGAGTTTCGTTCAGGCCGCGGGTCCGACCGCCCTGGCTCAGGTAGCGCACAGCTTCCGCGACTTCGACGAGACGGTCGTACTCCTCGATAAGTGGCCCCGCGACGTGGCCGGGCATGCCAGTCGGCTCGGCGGCAATTACACCGTGATGGAAGACATAAGCGGCAACTTCATGCGAGACATGCTCAGCAACATCCCCGCTCCAGGGGATCCACAGATAGCGCGATGGTTCGCTGTGGTCGCCAAGGGCTGCGTGATCGGCCTGGCCGGTGTCGACGGGCCCGTTCTGAGCCGACTTGCACGCGGTGAAACGGTGAGCCACTACCAACGCGAGGGCATCTCCGAGGTGCTGGCGGCATTCGACGCACTCCTGACGACCCCGACGTACGAACAGGTCGCCGTCGCCTTCGCGGTGGTCAGGAACACCCCCGGGCTGCGTGTCTACCGCTGGGAGGCATGGAACGACACCCGAGAAGCGCTCTCGCTGACGGCAACGAGCGGAGAGCCGCCCCTCGACAACCTCGCCCGGGTCAGGGACCGCATTCGACGGTCTGGGCGGCGCTCCGAGAGCCGGATCGCGTCCAGGACGCTGCTCGTCAAGGGGCTTGAGTACGACCACGTCATCATCGCCGACCTCGACAAGATGACGGACCCCTGCAATCTCTACGTCGCGCTGTCTAGGGCGCGAAAGAGCGTCACCATCCTCGGCAGCAGCCCGCGCATCGTGCTCAGGGCGGGCGACTGAGCAACGAGTAGCGAGGGTTCTGGTTCGATTCAGCTAGCAGCTTTGCCCGCCGGTGGCTACACCAGCGCGCCACAGAGCCTGATCCGCTGTCAGGACCAGTTCACGACAGGTCGCGAGGCACCGCTCGACGTCTCTCGCGAGGACGGTCACCCGGTCGCCGTTGAGGACCAGGCCGCAGGCCGCAAGGTCGCGCAGGACCTGGGTGCGGCGAGGCTCGCGACCCCTGCGCGAAGTCGGATCGAGTTGCAGCTCGGTGAGGCGTCCAAGGCCGTGTTGGAGCGCGTTGCGGGCCTCGACGAACCCCATGAGGACCGGCCAGCGCGGGTCTGCGGCCACGTTGAAGCCGGTCGCGTCCCGCCACGCCTTGGCGCGGGCGTGCCACGTCGTGGGCTGCTGCGCGGCGGGCGCGGCCTCCGCGAGCCGATCCGCGAAGTAGGACTCAGTCACGGCGACGAGGTCGACGAGCGCGTTAACGTCGCTGTCGAGCTCGCGGGCGGGCAGATGGCGGCCCGGCTCGCCGACCGGACCGCCGAGCCCCGCGGCGTGCATCGCCGCGCGGGCCGTCAAGCGCCTGAGCGCGACCTCGGCCAGCGTCGACAGCGTCGGCGCGTCAGGCATGGATGCTCGCCCAGTCGTAGGCCCACGAGTGCAAGAGAGAGTCGCCGCGCACGGCCGCCGCCACGTCGGCGGCAGGTCGGCACAGCGCAATCGCCGCCGCGATCACCGGCCTGAGCGTCGCGTTCGTGCGGTCGTACAGCGACAGCAGTTCCGCCGAGTCGACCATGCCCAGCCGTGCGAGAGTTAGCGCGGCGTGGGCCCGCAGAACCGGGCTGCGCTCGGCGACTGTGAGCGCGTCCCGAGCCCACGCGCGGCGAGCCTTCGAGCCCGGTCCCGACGCAAAGCCGGCGTGGCGGGCTACGGGCTGTTGCAGCCACCAGGTCTGCCATCCGTTGAGGTAAGCCTTGGCCGCCAGGAGCTTGTCGAACGCGCCGACGACCGCGGCTTCGTCGTTCCTGGTCACTAGGTAGGAGGCCACGGCCGGCGTCGCCGTCCTCTCGTAGCGCAGGACCTTCATGCACAGCGCGAGGACGTCCGGGTCGGTCGCCGCGTCTGCCTCCAAGGTCTTGAGGGCTGCAGGCAGCAGTTCGACGACGGCGCGGTGCTCGGGCCGGTTCGCCTGGGTCATGCGGCCCCGTCCAGCGATCTTGTCCCAGCGCTCGAGCACGCGGATAGCCGCCAGCGCGTCGACGTCGCCCCTGTCCGGCGGCGCCGCGACGACGACGCCGTCGTAGTCGGTCTCGAACTGCGTCAGGTCCAGTTCGGCCTCCGCGGCGATCTCTGTGCGCAGGGCCTCCGCCCGGTCCAGGTTCGCGGTGTACTTCCCGGCGGTCCACGTGACTGTCTTGAGATCGTTAACGGTCAGCCCAACAGCCCGCGACTCGTCAGCCAGGACCTCGATGGACCTGACGACCTCGGACCAGGAGCCGCACGCGAACCGGAAGTCGTCGTTGTAGCGCCACACCTTCAGACCCCTGCGCACCAGTGCCCGCTCAAGCCGGCGGAGGAACGCCTCAACCAGCAGGTCGCTGGCCGGCGACTGCTGCGGCAGGCCGTACGTGCGCCCGCCCGTCTCGCGCAGCAGCGAGATGAGGGCGGAGATCGTCGCCGCCTCGCCGGTCTGGGTCAACAGCTCCGAAGCCAAAAGCGCGTGGTCTACGAACTGGTAGCACGCGGCGATGTCAGACGAGACGACGTACTTCGCTCCGTTCTCCGACGGCGCCCTCTGGAACGCCCTGTACGCCCCGTGGCCGCGATCGACCGGCGGCAGCGCTGGCCGCAGACGGTTCGCCAGCGCCCAGTACGTCAGCCTGCTCGGCAGGTCCCACACCGCGACCGGGCGCACCCCGTGCCCGGCCTTGCTTACCGCGACGGTCACCTCGGCCGGCGGCACGAACTCGCCTTGCACCCTCCCGAAAGCCCACGCTGCGAACTCCTCGCGCCGCGCCAGCAACGCCGGGTGAACACTGCTGGGCGGGAGCAGCCTCGGCGGGCCGTCCAGTTCGGCGTCTACGGCGACACGGACGTCTTCGAGCGAGAGCAGGCCCGGCGGAAGGAGCATCCACACGGTGTATCAGGCCTGGCCTGGGAAGGCAGCCGCTCGGCCGGCTCGCGGACGACTCGCCGACGCCGACGAGGGACGGAGCGCCACGTGCGTCGATGCCGGCTACTCGGCCCCGCCACGGGGCAGGTCGCCGGCTTTCAACGGACGGTTTCGAATCCCGGATGGCGCGGCGTACGGGCATGCCCCGAGGACGAAAATGAGGCCTCTGAGGTCGCACGCATGTGCCGCTGAGCGACCGGTCGTGCGGGCTATCGCCGCCCGATGAGGGATCCTGCTGCGGGACGTGGAGCTGCCCGTCAGCGTCAGCATCGGGATCGCGCCCGCCGGACACGCCGGCACCGACCCCCAACAGCTCATCGCCCGAGCCGACGCCGCCATGTACCGGGCCAAGAACAACGGGCGCCGCCGGGCCGAGATCTTCGAGCACGTCCCGCGGGACTCGCTGAGGCCGCTGCTGGCACCGAACCCGGTCTAGGAGCTCCGCCAACCTGAGGCAGAGCGCCCGGATGCGCGTTGCCGCGCCGCCACATCCACCGCTCAGCAGGACGTCACCTAGCCTTCCAGGCCCCGCAGGAGGCGGTCGGTCAGTGCGGCGACGTCCGCGGCCCTCTGCTCCGTGCTGCCCCCCGGCTGGCGCTCCCCGGTGACGAGGACACGAACGGTCGCCAGCCACGTTGCCGCGGTCACTCGAGCGGCAACAGCAGGATCACTGGGCGGGCTGGTTACGGCCCCCAAGCCGTCGTCTTCCCAGGCATCGGCAAGCGCGACGCTGAGTCGGCGCTCCGCGTCGTGGACCAGTTCCCGTTCCCGGATGCTCAGGGTGGAGGAGGTTTCGACGGCAGAGGTGTAGCGCCTGCCTTCGGGCGCGGCCTCGAACGCGACCCTGTCAGGCACCCACTCCACAAGGTGGTGGCGGAGCGCCGTCAGCGCCGGAACCCCTGCAGCGCGGAAGCGCACGGCATCCGCGGGGCCGTCGACCCAGGACGCCCGACCGTCGAAGAACAGCTCCTCCTTGGAGGAGAAGTGGTTGAACACCGTCTGCACCGAGACCGAGGCAGCGGCCGCGATGCTGGCGATAGTGACGGCGTCGAAGCCGCGGTCGGCGAAGAGCTGCTGAGCCACCCGCCGGAGGTCCGACCGTGTCTGCGCTTTCCGCTCGGCGCGCGCACCGTCGAAGTCCTCACCGTTCGACCCGCCGGGATAGAACAGCACTGTGTCCTGCATGGGAGACACCACCTTGCGTCTTAGGAGATGAGTTCTTCGTCGCCACCGCGGTTGATCGTCAGCTCGCCGCGTTCCTCCATGGCCCGGATGGTGGCGACGACCTTGCCCTGCGCCTCCTCCACCGTGCTGCTGCGCACCGGGCCGAGCAGTTCGATCTCCTCGGCGAGGTTCTCGGCGGCGCGCTCGGAGAGGTTGCGGACCACCTTGTCCCGGACGTCGGGACGAACGCCCTTCAGCGCGGTGGCCAGGTCGTTGGCCTCGACCTCCCGCAGCACCTGCTGCAGGGAGCGGTCATCGATGGTGACGATGTCCTCGAAGACGAACATCTGGTCGCGCACCTGGGCTGCCAGCTCCGGATCAGTGTTGTCCAGCCACTCGAGGATCGAACGCTCCGTCGGCCGCGGGGAGCGGTTCATGATCTCCACCAGCGCCTCGACACCACCGGCCGTCGTCATGTCCTGGTGAGCCAGGAGCGAGCCCATCCGGCGGCCCAGCTCCTCCTCCACCAGGCGGACCATCTCCGGAGAGGTGCGATCCATGGTGGCGATGCGGTGGGCCACCCCTGCCTGCTGCTCGGCCGGCAGGGCCGCCAACACCTCGGCGGACTGGGCGGCGCTCAGATGCGCCAGCACCAGCGCGATGACCTGCGGGTGCTCGTCCTTGAGGAAGGTGACGAGTTGACGGACGTCGGCGTTACGCAGCGAGGAGAAAGGAACCTCCCGGTAGGCGGCGTTCACCCGCGCCAGCAGGTCATCGGCCTTGCCTTCACCAAAGCTAGCCGCCAAGACCTCGCGAGCGAACTCCACACCGCCACGGCCCACGAACTGCTGCGCGGACACCAGGCCGTGGAACTCCTTCATGACGTCATCGACATCGGCGACGTCCACCGCCCCGAGCCGCACCAGCTCCCGAGTGATCGCCTCCACCTCGCGCGGCCGCAACTTGGCGAGCAGTACGCCGGCCTCCTCCTTGCTCAACTGAGCCATGAAGACCGCGGCCTTGCGGAGACCGGAGGGGCCGGGCAGCGCCAGTCCGCTGGCCCCGCCAGAAGCGGGGGCCGCCGGCAATGGCTCCGTGCCGACAACCGTCATCTCGCTGTACAGGCTCCCGAGCCGGAGGCCACGTTCCGCGGCGCCGGAGGCCCGTTCACCGGCCTCGCCGCTTGGGCGCGCGGGGAGCGGACGCCCGAAGCCGGCACGGCCATCCGGGCCAGGGGAAGTCGTACCGTCTGGCCCTCCCATGCCTCAGTCCCGTGTGGAAGGACGTTCCGCTCCGGGGCCCGGTGGCGACCTGGGCTGCCGGCTCGGTGACGGCCGCCTGATCCGTCGGTGCGCATCCCTGCCAGTGGGGCCGTCGCCGAGAAATGCTCCGTCCGGGACCAGGCGACGTCAGAGCCATCCCCTGAGCTGGGGCCCTGCTGTGACCGGTCCATACTGCGCACCCTATGGAGTTGCGTATACACGCAGCGTAGGCGCGCCGAGACCACTCCTAGTCTGCCGCATCGTCGCCGGCCCTTGAGCCCCGTTGTGCGGCAACCGGCACCCGGGGGCAGAACCCAGCCCTTGCCTCGCCTGCCCGAGGAACTCCGCTCCAGAGTTGGCTCCCTGTGACGGGCAGACGGACCGCCTGCTCCCGCCACGCCGCGCAGCGGGGCGAGGGTCTAGGGCCTGTCCCGCGGATCATGCGCGGAGCCAGAGCACCGCGCTGACCAGCAGCAGCGTGGCCCGGTAGTAGGCGGCCCGCTTGGCGTAGCGGGTGGCCAGGGCGCGGAACTGCTTGAGCCGGTTGAAGCACCGCTCGACGACGTTGCGCTGCTTGTATCGGTCGCGGTCGAACTTCGGCGGTCGCCCGCCGGCCGACCCTCGGGAGCGCCGGTGCGCCCGCTGGTCGCGCTTCTCCGGGATCGTGTGCGCGATCCCGCGGCGGCGCAGCGCCCGTCGGGTGGAGGGATGGGAGTAGGCCTTGTCAGCGATCAGGTGATCGGGGCGCTTGCGCGGCCGCCCGGGGCCGACGCGGGGCACCCGGATCCCGTCGAGCAAGGGCAGCAGCTGCGGGTTGTCCCCGGCCTGACCGGGCGTGCAGAGCACCGACAGCGGCAGCCCACGCCCATCCACGGCCAGATGGATCTTGCTGGTCAGCCCGCCCCGGGAGCGGCCGAGCGCCTCGCCGTCAACGGCGAGCGCCTCGACCGGGTCGCTGCAGCCCCCTTTTTCCGGGCGCCAGCGGCGTGCTGGTGCGCCCGAACTGAGGAGGAGTCCACGCTGATCGTCCACTCCACCACGCTGACGGCGTCATCCTTGACTACCACCTGGGTGAGGATGCGGTCCCAGGTGCCATCGGCGGTCCACTTGCGCAGCCGCTCGTGCACGGTCTTCCACGGCCCGTAGCGCTCGGGCAGATCCCGCCACGGCACGCCGGTCTTGGCCTGCCACAGGATGCCGTTGATCACCTGCCGGTGATCGCGCCACCGCCCACCCCGACCACCGGTCGCCGGCAGCAGCGGCTCGATCCGGGCCCAGGCGGCGTCGGTGAGTTCATGTCGGCCGACCACGGACCAAGCCTGAATCACACCGATGCAAGATCGCCAGGACAGGGCCTAGGAGCTCTGCTGCCCCCGGGCCGGAAGCAGGGCGCAACTTCGGCGCGGGTTCAGGCGCCTCGTCGTTACCGGGCGGATCCAGGAGTCCTCTGGCGTGGGAGCACCGGGCGACCCCATCCCGCATCCTGCGCTCGCCGGTCCGCGACCCGCCGGAGAGTCAACCCCCGTGGTCTCGGGGTCGATGGAAGCGGCAGATCGTGGCGATCCGCTGCCCCGAGCGCTTGGCCGACGACGAGAGCGACGGTGACCGCCGCGCCTGCCCACAGCAGCAGCCACACCCACCAGCTCACGCGTCCCTCCCTGGCGGCTCACGCTCTCCCGGACCCCAGCTCGCTGCAACCGGACGGTGGCGGCTCGTAACCTGCGGCACTGCCGGCTGCCGCTCTGGCCGGCGGTGGTCTGCTGCCGGGACGTTTCGACCTCGTACAGCGCGCTGTCTGGCGGGGATGTCGATTGGGCTCTCCCCCGATACCCCCTTGAGAGGGGAGGCCAGCCGCTGCTTCAAGTGCGCCGTCGTCGGGCTACCGCAAAGCGATCCCCGTGCGGTACCGGTAGATGGCCGCTTCCACCAGCGACCGGTGCTCCCGCATCGGCCTGCCCATCGCGCCCTTCACCGGCGGCAACACCGGCTCGACCCGAGCCGACATCTCGTCCCTGAGTACCGCCAACCGCGGCATCCCAGCAGCATCGAGCACGCCAGCGCCCCACCATTGGGGACACGCCCTAGTTGTACTGACCAGAGACGTTGGTCGAGGGCATGTGATCACGGGATCTGACTGACTGATCTTGTGGAGGGAGGACCTCCGGACGTGGAGTGGAGCTGCTGAAGGCACCCACCCACACAAACCCGGAGGTCCTCGTGGCCCACGCTAATGCCGCTCTGACTCCACGCCAGCGTCTGCGCCTGGCCCGCGCGGTGGTGGAGGACGACTGGACGGTCTCCTACGCCGCCGCGGTGTTCCAGGTCGCCTATCCGACGGCGAAGCGCTGGGTGGAGCGCTACCGCCAGGCCGGGCCGGCCGGCATGGCCGACCGCAGCTCCCGCCCGCACCGCAGCCCCCGGCGCACGCCGCGACCGCTGGTCCGGCGGATCGTGCACCTGCGCTGGCGGCACCGGCTCGGGCCGGTGGAGATCGGCGCCCGGCTGCGGGTACCGGCCTCCACGGTCTACGCGGTGTTGCGCCGCTGCCGGCTCAACCGCCTGTCCCACATCGACCGGCGCACCGGCGAGCGCGTCCGCCGCTACGAGCACGAGCGGCCCGGCTCGCTACTGCACGTCGACGTCAAGAAGCTGGGCAACATCCCCGACGGCGGCGGCTGGCGCTACGTCGGCCGCGCCCAGGGCGGCAAGAACCGGGCAGCAACCCCGGGCAAGCCCCGCAGCAAGCGCCGCGAACCGCTGCTGGGCACCGCGTTCGTGCACACCGTGCTCGACGACCACAGCCGGGTCGCCTACGCCGAGATCCACGACGACGAGACCGCCGCCACCGCCATCGGCGTGCTGCGCCGCGCGGTGGCCTGGTTCGCCGCCCGCGCCGTCACCGCCGAGCGGGTGCTGAGCGACAACGGCTCGGCCTACCGCTCCCACGCCTGGCGCGACGCCTGCCTCGAGCTCGGCATCACGCCCAAGCGGACCCGGCCCTACCGGCCACAGACCAACGGCAAGATCGAACGCTTCCACCGCACCATGGCCGACGGCTGGGCCTTCCGCCGGATGTTCCTCAGCGAACTCGCCCGCCGCCAGGCCCTGCCCGGCTGGCTGCACGAGTACAACCATCACCGGCCCCACACCGCGATCGGACGCCGCCCACCGATCACGCGACTGACCAACCTGTCTGGGCAGTACACCTAGTGCGGTCTCCGGTGCAGCGAGAAAAGGCCGGGGCCCTCGGCACGCCCCGCACATGGGTCACTACTCCTGGTGATAGGTTCGACCGCACCGAGGGCACCTCGTGCACCGGCAATCGCGCCGGCGTCGTCTTCAGCGCACCACCACATCCGACCCGCACGCGTCGGAGACGGGAGCGCCGACGTGACGTCGGTTCGCTGCAACCACCCCAGCCCCACTGTCCGACGACACGGGCGATCCGCCGCGCGCTACGGCGCGTTCGGAACCGCGGTCCTGCTCGCCCTGTCGGCCGGCCTGCTGGCCACTGTGGGCACCGCCCAGGCGGCAGCTACTCCTGTCCCGATGGGCACCGCGGAGCCCTTCGCCGTGCTGGCCGGGACCGGAATCACGAGCACCGGGCCGACCACCATCAACGGCGACATCGGGACCTACCCGAACACCGCGATGACCGTGACCGGATCGCTGGTCCTCAACGGCACCGACCACAGCGGCGACGGCGTCACCCAGACCGCCAAGAGCGACCTCACCGCCGCGTACCTAGACGCAGCGGGCCAGACGTCGGACTTCCCCGTCATCGCCGACCTGGCCGGGCAAACCCTGACCCCCGGGGTCTACACCACGGCCACCGGGCTCGAGATCAACGGGCCGGTGCCGCTGACACTCGACGCGGGCGGGGACGCGAACGCGGTCTTCGTCTTCCAGGCTGGCTCCACCCTCATCACGCAGCCGAACACCCAGGTCAATCTGGTGAACGGCGCCATCGCGTGCAACGTCTTCTGGCAGGTCACCAGCTCCGCCACCCTGGGGGTGGACTCCACGTTCCGCGGCACCATCCTGGCCCTGCAGAGCAGCACCCTGAACACCCGCGCAACCCTCGAGGGCCGGGTGCTGTCCCGCAACGGCGCCGTGACGCTGGACCAGAACACCATCCTGCGGCCGGCCTGCGCGTCGCCGGTGACGGCGACCTACACGGGGGGCACGGGCGGATCTGGCGGGACCGCGGGAACCGGTGGAACCGGTGGTCAGGTCACCCGGGTGCCGGTCGGCTCGGTCGACGCCGGCGGGGGCCTCGTGACCGTCGCCGCCCTGTTCCGGTCGGTCACGGCACGCTGACGGCCCGCCGGTGGGCGTCTGCCCACAGGCAGCGCCGGGCTGCCCCCCCTCGATGGGCGGGCATCGCGGCGCTGGCCGTCGTGCTGGCCGTCGGAACGGCCGGTTGTGCTACGGGCCCGACTGCCGAGGCGACGCCGTCCTCCGCGGTGACCAGCGCCGCCGAACCGGCACCGGCGGAACCGGCCGCATCTGGGCCTGCGCCGATGGCCGCGTCCACGCCGGTCCGGATCCGGATCCCGGCGATCGATGTCGACTCCGGGCTGATGGATCTCGGGCTGCAGTCCGACGGTTCGCTCGAGGTGCCCCCGGAGGGCTTCCCGGCCGGCTGGTACACCGGCGCACCGACACCGGGCGAGCTGGGCCCGGCGATCATCGCGGGTCACGTCGACTGGGACGGCTCCCCCGGGGTCTTCTTCGCCCTGCGCGACCTGACGCCAGGGGCCGAGATCGCCGTCGAGCGGGAGGACGGCAGCACGGCCCTGTTCCGGGTGGCGTCGGTCGAGCAGTTCCCGAAGGGCGCCTTCCCCACCGACGCCGTCTATGCCGACATCGACCACGCCGGCCTTCGGCTGATCACCTGCGGTGGGTCCTTCGACCGCCGGGCGCGCAGCTACAGCGACAACATCGTCGTCTTCGCCGCGCTCAGCAGCGCGTCGGGGGACTAGGTGTACCCGGCCAGGACATTGGTGACGGCAGATCGGCTTGAACGCACGGCGACGCTGTCACCGAGATCACCCGGCTCAAAACTGAGGATGGCGGTCCCATGGACGTCGGCGGCGCCACCCTCGCCGCGGCGGCCATGCGGGCCGGGCTGATCGACGAGTCCGCGATCATCACCACCCGGTACTGGTGGGCGGCGGCACGCCGTTCTTCACCGCCCTGGACGACTGGGTGAACCTGAACCTGGTGGAGACCCGGACGTTTCCCGACGGCGTGCTCCTGACCAGGTACGAGACCAGGCCGTGATTACCCGACCTCCGATCGGCGCGGGCTCGGGCCACCGAAGGATCTCGTGGCCGTTAGGGGATCAGCTTGCGGGCATAGACCGTCGTGCGGGCATTAGCGTGAGCCACAGAGACCTCCGGCTGGGAACGGCGACGTCAGAGACCGCCACTCCTTCCGGAGGTCTCCTACGTGATCAAGCCGCCATGCCGACCGTCAACAACGTCTCCCGTCAGGACAGCTAGGCGGTCGGGTCGACTGCCGGGCAGAGAAGGAAGAAGCGTCGCGGGACCCGGCACGGTCCGTGGACCGACCCGCTGGGAGGCCCCCGGATCGAGACAGGGAGCCATCAGTCCGCCGAGGACCACTGTTGAGAGAAGGCGGATACGTAGTCCTTGTCCTGGCAGAGGCACAGTCCGCGCGGGTCCTTGGCGGCGGGTTGGGTGGGCCTGGCCGGTGGGTGGCTGCGGACGTCGAGCCGTGTGACCTCCGTGCCAGGCAGGACGATGCCGGCTGCGCGCCGCGCCAGTCTCGCTGCGATGAGGATGCCCGCGAGAGCGGACTGGTGGGCCAACGGGACGTGGACCTCGGCATGTACTGCGCCGGATCGCAGGGGCAGGACCGCACCTCCACAGATGCCGCGGACGTAGAGGTCCCGGATGCTGCGAGGGTCGAACTGTTTCACCGTTTCTAGGTCCACTCCCAGTCGTGCGGCGATGGTCGCGAGAAGGTCGGGGGGCGGCGGCGTTCCCTGGTACAGGAGGGTTCGGATCTCGTGGACGAGATCGGGAACGCCGAGCGCCTCGGCCACGAGTTCGTCTTCATTGCGGCTGCGGCCGGCGGGCAGGTAGAGGCAGGCGATGCAGGCTCCGCGGAGGAAGTTGTGGTCACTTGTGCCGAGGTCGCCGGGCTGGGTCCAGGCGTTTGCGGCCCAGCGAGGCAGGGATGCCTGGACCGCTCGGCGTGCGGCCGCGGAGTCGACGGCGGCGAGTGCTGCCTCCCACTCTGTGCCGGCGTCTGCCCGCGCGCCGACCCAGTCGGTGTCGTGCGGGATGGCGCTCAGCCGGTTCGTGTCTTCTGCAGCCGCGGCGTTGATGTGCTCGGCGGCGAAGGTGGCTTTCGGCTTGCCGATGTCGGCGGTCGTGCTGAGGACGTAGCGCTGCAGGTTGCCGACGTCGATGGGCTCATGATCGGCGATGTGCACGGTTCCGGTCAGCGGGCTGCGGGCGAGCGCCCAGGTGGCTGCTTGACCGATGGCGCCGGCTCCGACGAGGACCGTCCGGGATGGCAGGCACCATTCCTCGTCGGCGAGATCGGCTTCCAGGATCGGCGCGGCTCCATCCAGGCAGGAGAGTTGCCCGTCGCTGGGAGTCGGGCCGGTGGGGTCGAGCAGGAGCCGAAAGATCGCGGATGCGGCGAGGCAGGCCGCCGCTCCGGCGCCGAACGGGATGGGGGTATCGCCGACCGGGCAGGGGCCGGTGACGCTGACTCGCCCCTGCCAGGCGTCACTGCCGGCATAGATGGTCTGCGTCCATGGTGTCGCATCGATTCCGACGGCGACGCCTACGTCAGCCTCGTCGGCCAGATCCAGTTGCGGATTGATCGCGCGGGCCAGAGCGCTCAGTTCTTCGGCGAGCTTGCTGGCTGCTGGACCGGACGGGCGCAGTGCGAGGGTGGGATAGAGGCGGGCCAGCAGGCGAACCGTGAGGTCGAGGAGAGCTCCGCCTTCGCGTGAGGTCGCTGCCTGGTCGGCGAAGGACAGCCCGACGGATGTTCCCTCCAGCGACCGCTGGAATGTGGACGGGTCGAAGCCTGCGATTACCTGAGCCGCGGCGATCGCGGCCTTGTCGTAGTAGGGAGCCAGAGCCATCAGATCGCCGCTCCGTTTCGCGGTGCTTCGCCATCGAGCACGAGCAGTCTGCGGGCGGTCCATCCTCGCTGCCGGTGCCATCCGGAGCCGGACAGGCGGTAGAGGGCGGTGCCGGAGCCTCGGATGCCGGCTGCCGCGAAATCCGGAACGACCAGACTCAGCCCGCCGCGCTGCGTCACGATCGGATAGGTGTCGTCGGTGTCGGAGTGGTAGGCCCGTGTTGGATGGCTGTGCACCTGCACCGCGAGGGTCTGCTGGTTCTCGTAGAGCCACTTGTTCAGCGCGTGCAACGCATCGCCGTCGACGGTCACGCAGACGCCGTCCGGCAGCCGATGCGGCACCTGATCGGGCACGTACGCAGTTGCGGCAGTGAAGACGCGCCCGACGACATGTCCGGTCCAGAGGACGAATTTTTCGGCGCCTCGACGCCCGGCCTCGCGAAGCGCGGAGTCAGTGCGGTCGATCACGGTGGTCGGGATGATGAACCGGTCGACGTCGCTCAGCAGAACCGGGCTCACAGTGGGGGCTCCCCGTAGGCGAGCGTGAACTGTGGATTGAGGTGGACGTTCCAGCCCTGAACCGGCTGTACGGCGTAGGTGTGGACCACCTGGACCAGTCGCGCCAGGGATCCGGCCCCGATTGTCCGGTGCAGCTCCCAGTGGTCACCGGAATGCCCCGGGTGGTCGTGGTATTCGCGGACGCCAGGCAGGCAGAGGAACGGGATGTCGTCGGGGCCGTAGGCCTGGAGCAGCGGCTGCTGCTCCACGATCATGAGGCCGCCCATCGGCGGAGCCTGCGGGGTGCCGGGCGGCGGGAAGCCCGGCGGCTGCCCCGGGTTGCCAGGGAGGGGTGCCTGGCCGGCAAGCTCCGGAGGGAACGGCACCGCGGCCGGCCGGGGCGGCCCCACGGTGCGCATCATCTGAGTAGGCACTTCCGACGCCTTGTAGGGCGCGGAGGTGAAGGGGTCGACGAAGCGGATGGAGGGGGCCTGCAGGTCGTAGTCGGTGTAGTCGACGTGCATAGCGAAGATGAACGCCGCTGGCTTGAGCTTCGGGGACGCGAAGCCGACCAGCACCGTGGGGTACTCGGCGGCCAGCAGGAAGATGCCGAGGGACCGGTGCCGGGCCGCGTCCCGGGAAAGGTTGGCGACCTCTCGGTCGTACTTCACACGTGTGACCTGCGGATGTACCGCACCCATGGTCAAGGTCAGCCGCCGATGCCGGCGCGCAGGTTGAGGAACAGCTGGGCGTCGTCGGCGAGCTCGAGCTTCTTGATGTGGAGGGACAGATCGGTCAGCGGGGTGCCGTCGGGGGCGCGCAGCTCCCAGTTCTCGATCGGCTGACCGGAGTTCTGGGTCTGCTCGAGGGCTCGGCCGGCGATCTCGAGCAGGGTCGGGTTGCCGCGGAAGGTGACGACGGTGGCTGCACCGTTCACCACCACCACGACCAGAGACTCGCCCTTGTCAGCGGGGGGCTTGCCGCGATCGGACTGGTCGAACTTGGCCAAGGTGACCATCTCCTTCGGTTTGGCGGTGGTAGGTGCCTGCGGCCGGCGGCGCCCCGGGGGCGAGCGCAAGCCTCTCACACGGATTCCACTAGATCCAGTGGGACTCGATGGGATGATTGGGCATACCGGACGGACGTGCGCGTGGCAAGCTGCACAGGTATGACGTGGCGGCCGGTGAACACAGAGCAATGCCCCAGGCCCGCGCAGTCGTGGTGGCCTGTCGGGGACTTCGGCGCCCTAGCAGACCCTCCTTCCATGCACGGCGGGGCTCAGTCCCCTGTTGCGTACCAGGAGGGACTGACACTTCCGAGGTTGGTCGTCTACACGGTGGCCACCGGAGGGCTTATTGACTTGCCCAGCGTCCCCAGTTCGGTCCGGCATGTGGCGGCAAATCAACTAGGTAGTAGGCAGCCGACGGTTCTCGTACTCGAGCTGGGGTCAGCGCGGTTCGAAGTGCAGACACTGCTGGAGATGCTCACACCGCTGGCCAGGGAGATTCGCGCTGGGCGGTTCGGCGACGTGGTGCTTGTCGTGGCCACGACTCAGGAAAGTGTGGCGCGCATCGTCCGCATGGTCTCGGAAACCGAAGCTCTCCCCATGTACGTGACGCCATCAGCCGCCCAGGTCAAACATGCGCATCCCGCTGGCCGGCTGACCCCGACGGAGAAGGCGAGCCTGGAAGCCCTCGACTTCCTAGGGGGCCACGTCACCGTGAACAGGTTCGCGGCCGAGACGTCTCTGGAGTTGACGGCCGCGGGTAACCGCTTGAGCAACTTGGCCCGTCGTGGGTACGTCCTTCGCCTGCCTCGCTCGCGCCGAGAGGGTGACCTCTTCGTCAGCTTGGCGGCACTTCCAGGGCACGGCGAGGAAAACGTGCCTTCAATCGATGAGCGACTCATCCGCGTCTACAACGCTGAGCCCACCGGCGACTACGTCAGCCAGTCCGCAACTACTGCCGTGACTGTCAACTCTACGCCCTGAGCGGCGCCCAGAAGACGGACACATGTCGTATGCGGGAGCGGTCTCCTCGTCGGACCATCTGGCCGCTGCTTGCCCTTGTGTTTGAGCTTTAGGTCATCCTGCTGTGGGCCGCGGCGATCCGGCCGGCTTCTGATCGAAGGGCTCGAAGGAGGGCGACCGCACCGGGGGACGGATCGGGCGCCGTCACCGCCACCACGGTGCGCTGCGGCGGGGTCGGTTCGTCGACTCCGAGAAGCGTCACGCCGGGCGGCACCGAGGCGGCCGCCACGCTCGGCACGACGGCGATGCCCAGCCCGGCGGCAACCAGTCCCAGCCGCGCCGGCCACTCTCTGACGGCGTAGGCGACCCGGGGCGTACCGGACGCGCCCGGCCATGCCCCCAGCAAGGGATCCCCGCCTCCCGCGTCACCCACCACCCACGGTTCGTCCTCCAGCTCACCCAGGTCGACGACCGTCCGGCCCGCCAGCCGATGAGTCGTGGCGACCGCGACCATGAGTCGGCCCTGCAGGAGAACAGTGGACCGCAGACCCTCCAGGGAATGGGGCAGGTCAGGCCCCGTCGCGATGACCGCCAGCTGCAGACGCCCGGCCCGCACACGCCGAAGGTGGGTGGGCGTCGTCCCCTCGCGCAGGGTCACGGCCACGGCCGGGTGCGCGCGCCCCAGTCGGGCCAGTGCCCGCGGCACCAGCACCGCAAGAGCCGACGGGAAGGCGCCGATGGCGACCCGGCCCTCCAGACGGTCCCGCAGACCCGCCAGCTCGGACGTGACGGCCTCGACATCCCGCAGCAGCATCGCCGCGTGACGAAGCAGCGTCACCCCGGCCTCAGTCGGCCGCACCCCACGGGGAAGGCGCTCGAACAGCTGCGCACCGGCCGCCGCTTCCATGGCGCCGACCTGGCGGGACACCGCTGACTGCGTATAGCCCAGTGAGTCGGCGGCCGCCGTGAACGAGCCCTGCGCCGCGACCTCCTGAACCACCCGCAGGCCGACCAACGTCAATTCAGCCATCAGGCCCCCCTCCGCACGAGACATGTTCCGCCATGCGTATAAGGCATGCCAACTGTGCGTGATCTTCGCTGGTCGCATCCCAGGGACCGCCTTAGCTTCGCGGGGGTCAGCACCCAGCACCACCGACGACGAGGCGTGACGTGACCAAGACGTGGTTCATCACCGGCACTTCCAGTGGCTTCGGCCGAACCCTCACCGAGCTGCTGCTGGCGCGCGGCGACACCGTCGCCGCGACGCTCCGCACACCGCCGCGACTGGACGACCTGGCCACCCGCTACGGGGACCAACTGTGGGTTCAAGCCCTGGACGTGACCGATACCGCACGGCTGCGGGAGGTCGTCGATGCAGCATTCGCCGACCTGGGCCGCATCGACGTGGTCGTCTCCAACGCGGGAAGCGGAGTCCTGGGGACAGCCGAAGAACTGAGCGACGCACACATCGAGAGCTCGATTGCCACCAACCTCACCGCCTCCATCCAGTTGGCCCGGGCGGTCGTACCGCACCTGCGGGCCCAGGGCGGCGGGCGCATCGTGCAGCTGTCGAGCATGGGCGGACACATCGCCTACCCGGGCTTCTCGCTCTACCACGCGACGAAGTGGGGCATCGAGGGCTTCTACGAGGCCTTCGCCCCGGAGGTCGAGCCGTTCGGCATTCGCACCACGCTGGTCGAGCCCGGGATGGTGCGCACCCCGTTCTTCGAGGCCGCCGTGCGAGAACCGGAACACCCGGCCTACGCCGGCAACCCGGCCATCACGCGCACCGACATCCCCCTGGAGCAGATGCCCGGCGACCAGGCGAAGGTCGCCGCCGCGATCATCGCCATCGGCGACCTCGAGCAGCCACCACGTCGCCAGCTCCTCGGCTCCGATGCCTACGCCCTGGTGAGGACGGCACTGCAGCAGCGGCTGGCCGCCGTGGATACGCAGCGCGCCGTCGCGCTGACGACCGACGTCGACGGCTTCTCCCCCACGGCGTCCTGAGACCCCTCCGGCGCATCGCCTCACCCCGACGTCCGCGCTACCTACCGCCCCTTCACGCACCGAGGAACAACCCCATGAACAGATTCGCGGACAGGACCGTCCTCGTCACGGCTCCGAGGCGCCCTCGGTAGCAACCTCGCGCGCCGCTTCGCGACCGAAGGCGCCCACGTCGTCCTCGGCGCGCGCCGGAAGGAGCAGGTTGCAGAGCTCCTTCACGAGCTCGGCGCCGACCGCGCACTGTTCGTCGAGCTGAACGTCACCGACGAACAGCAGTGGAACGACGCCGTCCGGGGCGCCGAAGATGCCTTCGGACCGGTGGCGGTCCTGGTCAACAACGCCGCTCGGGCGATTGTCGGCACGAGCATGTCGCTGACGACCGACGAGTTCCGAGAGGTGATGGACACCAACCTCGTCGGCACCTTCCTCGGCACCCGGGCTGTTGTGCCGTCCATGCGGCGTGCCGGTGGGGGCTGCATTGTCAACGTCAACTCCATCGCCGGCCTCGGCACCGCGGCCAGCCTCGCCGCCTACGGCACCAGCAAGTGGGCCATCCGCGGTCTGACCCGCATCGCAGCCAAAGAACTCGGCCGGGAGGGCATTCGCGTCAACGGCGTCCACCCCGGCGTCATCGAGACACCCCTCGCCTACGACCCAACGACCGGCAGGCTCAACGTCGGCGTGGAGGACCAGCCGATCCCTCGGCTCGCCGACGTGGACGAGGTCAGCACATTGGTCCTGTTCGTGGCCTCGGACGATGCCGCCTACTCCACCGGCACTGAATTCGTTGCCGACGGCGGCTACCTACTCGGCCCCGTCGCGTGAGCCGGCCGAGGCAGCGATCCCCTCCTCGCGACGCTTCGTCGCTCGCTGCCTGCAGCAGTCGCGGTCCCCACTCGGGCGCAGCCGAGGGAACACCCCTTCCAATACGCGGCGAGCCACCTCCTCGGAGAGGGCCTCGACAGCTCGAGCCCGCGAACGAAGGACGCCACAACGCCTACTGCGGCCGGACACCCTCCGCCCGACGCGCAAGAACGGCCCGGCCCCGCGCCGTCGCGGAGCTGGGCAGGAGTGCGGACATCTGTCCCTGAGCGGGCCGCTCCGGCGGGCAGCACTCGTCACATCACGGGACCCAGGCGAAGAAGAACTGCCATAGGTGGCCGTCCTGCCTCTCCAGGCGGAAATAGCCCCACCTGGCGGCGAACGTGCACTCCGGAATCGGAAAGTCCAGCGCCAGCCCGTGAGCCCGCGTTATTGCCTCGGCATCATCCTCGGCGTCGAACGTTTCGATCACGGTCAAGTTCCCGGCGAGCAGTCGGTAGCTCGGCATCGTGGCTCCCCGTAGCTGCTGTCGGGCAGCCGTCGGGAGCCACGTACGCACATCCGCGACGAGAGTCAGCGCTGACGCTTTAAGGTTGTAGTACACAGGGGCCTGGCGGCGCCGTCTCCACTGCCCTTGGAGGCGGCGCCGTCCAGCGGAACCTAGGTGCTACCTGCGGGTATGCCGACACCTCCGAGATACTGTGAGCAGGGTCACAATTGTCCGGTCGACCCTGGGTGGGGCCCTCACCGAACCGCACGGCGGGTCGCGCCCTCGGAGCGCAGCCATGTGGCAGGGGCACGTAACACCGCCGTCCGCCCCCGTGGGGCCGTGGTGTCCTCACGACGCACGCGCTACATGGCCGCGCCGGATCGGACTTCCTGCCCATGCGCGCGACTCGGGTGAATCCGCCGGCGCCTGGTTATCGGCGCTGGGGCCGCTCAGCAGCGGGCGGTTCAGGGGCACGGGTCCACCAAACCGCTCGGTTCAGGCGGCCAAAGGAGCAGCTGCCTGAACCGGGCTCGCGACCGTCGCCCAATGGACCGCTGCACAGTTCGAGAATCACCAGCCGGCTGGCGGCCAGCCCGACCGCCGATTCAGGGAGGCATCGAGGGCGACGCCCATCGGCCCCGACTCCTCGATGACCCAGTCAACCGTCGCTGCCTCATTCCTGGCGCTCGGCCACACAGCGCAGCGGGGTCCCAGTCCAGGAGGAAGGCGAACTCCTCGGCGGCCAGCTCTGCGTGGGCCTGGCGGGCCTGAGCCTGGCCGTCTCGTGCAGCGGCCGCAGCCGCAGCCCTGTCATGTGCCGGGCTCCTCTCGTCGCCCTCGGGCGCTCACCGCGACGACCGCTCCGGCCAGGAGGACGGCCGCTCCCAGGATCTGCAGATGGGTGAATGACTCGCCCAGGAAAGCCGCGGACCCGGCCACACCGAACAGGGGCACGGCGAACATGGCCAGCGTGGCCGTGGTGGGGCTGAGCGAGCGCAGGGCGATCGAGTACATCAGGTAGGCCACTGCGGTCGGGCCCACTCCCAGATAGACGAGGTTCACCCATGCGACGGCCGGAATCGCCGACCAGTGGACCTGCACCGCGGCGGGCAGGGCCACGACCGCCAGAGCGACGGCACCGGCCACGGTGGCGCAGGTGGTGGCCAGCAGGGCATCCAGGCCGGCGAGCACCCGCTTGGAGACGACGGTGTAACCGGCCCAGCAGGCGGCGCCGGCGACGAAGAGCAGATCCCCGAGCAGCCGCGCGGATCCTGCAGTGGCCTCGATGCCGGCGAAGAACAGTGCGGCGCCGCCGGCACCGACCAGCAGTCCGGCTACTCGAGCCGGAGCCGGACGCTCCCGACCAGCCAGGACGAAGGCGGCCGCGGTGAATACCGGGGAGAGCACCGGCACCAGAACCGCGCCGTCAGCGGCCGGCGCCAGCGACAGCCCCCAGAAGAACAACACGTTGTAGGCGAAGACCCCGAGCAGCCCGGCTGCCGCGGCCCGGACCAGCAAGCGCCGGGCACCGGGACGGGTGGGCTCGGCACCAGTGACCCGGCGGGCTCGAGCGAGGCGCAGCAGCACCAGCAGCACCAGCACGGCCGCGCCGATGCCGAACCGCAGCGCGGCGGCCAGGGAGTGCGGAACCTGCTCGACCACGACCTTGGAACTGGGAAAGGCGCTGCCGAAGAACACCATCGTCGCGGCCAGATACAGCACGGAGACCACACGCGCCCGGCCGCGTTCGGGCATCGGTGCGACGGTGGCGCTCACGGATGCATCCGGGCGCCCTTGAATGCCTTGTCCACCGCCGCCCGCGGCCCGTGCACCGCCAGACCGACCAGATCCAGGTCCGCCCCGGGCACTGCCCGCACCGCTGCGCGGTTGTCCTCGTCCGCGCCGGTGCTGAACAGGTCCGCGGTGAACACCGCAATCGCCAGGCCGCGTTCGAGAGCTCGGGTGCGGGCACGGGACAGCAGGTCGCCCGGGCCGGTCAGAACCAGCACCGGCTGCCGGAACATCGGTAGGTAACCGGTGCCATCACCATCGGCATACGGCTGCCCGATCACCTC
This sequence comes from Geodermatophilus sp. DSM 44513, assembly GCF_032460525.1. Taxonomy (NCBI): domain Bacteria; kingdom Bacillati; phylum Actinomycetota; class Actinomycetes; order Geodermatophilales; family Geodermatophilaceae; genus Geodermatophilus; species Geodermatophilus sp. DSM 44513. The sequence continues at coordinate 4,036,859 of NZ_CP135963.1, forward strand.
AGGGTCGGTGGCGGCGATACCGCTGGCCAGAAACGCGGTCACGTTCAGGCGCTGCCAAGTGGCCAGATCCTCCCGCAGGAGGACAGCGATCTTCGTCGCCCAGCGAGGGGCCGGCTGCTTGCTTTCCACGCCCTCAGAATCACCCGGGCCGCACCCAGGGTCTTGTACGTTCCTGACATGGCAGCAGGTCGCGGGGCCGCAGCGGGCCGCGAGACCGCCGACGGCGACCGGGTCGTCGCCTGGCGCCCCCACGTCCCCGGCCTGACGGAGGTTCTCCATGCCTCCTTCACCGATCACGCCTACCCCTCGCACACCCACGCCGCCTGGACGCTGCTGATCGTCGACGCGGGCGCCATCCGATACGACCTGGACCGGCACGCCCATGGCGCCTGGAGATCGGGTGTGACACTGCTGCCGCCGGGCGTGCCGCACGACGGCCGGTCCGACACCCCTGAAGGCTTCCGCAAGCGGGTGCTGTACCTGGCGCCCGACACCCTCGGTGAGGACCGCATCGGCGCCGCAGTGGACCGGCCGGCCTTCGACGACCACACGCTCAGACACCGCCTGTCTCAGCTGCACGCCGCACTGGCGTACCGCACCGAATCGCTGGAGGCCCACAGCCGGTTCGCCTTCGTCCTCGAGCGCCTGAGCCAGCACCTGACCGGCACCGTGGCCGCGCCACCGCAGGTGCGCGACGACGTCCTGGCCGACCGGCTGCGCGAACTCCTCGACGTCCGCACCAGCCAAGGCCTCACCCTCACCGAGGCCGGAGAAGTACTCGGGGCGCATCCCACACACCTGGTGCGCTCCTTCACCCGCCGCCACGGCCTGCCACCACACCGCTACCTGACCGGCCGGCGGATCGACCTCGCCCGCCGACTGCTGCTCGACGGAATGCCCGCCGCGCAGGTAGCCACCGCAGCCGGCTTCCACGACCAGGCCCACGTGACCCGACACTTCCGCCGCATGCTGGCCACCACTCCAGCCGCCTACGCACGGTCCCGCCCTGCCGTCCCGCTGAGAAAACGAGCCACCAGGACGTCGAAGCCACCGGCGTGAACCGAGTGCAGCACCGCACCGACGATCGCCCGTAAGCGGATCCCTGACCGGGCAGCGCGTACGGCTACGGGTTTGGGTGCGCGCGTGTGGAGACGAGGTATTCGACGAAGGCGCGCACCGCACGCCATTCGGCTTCGGTGAGTTCAGCGAACAGCGGATCACCGTCCGGCGCGGTCGGTCGTGCCGGGATGAGATCCGGCGGGACGTAGCCGGCGAGGTCCATGAGGCGTGCGTACGGAACCTGAAGCGTATGGCTGAGCCGGTACAGGACCTTGGGGGACGGGCTGTTCACTTGGCCGTGCTCGAGCTTGTGCAGGTATGCGGTCGACATGCCAGCGTCACGGGCGACGTCGGCCAGCGAGCGGCGGGCCGCCTCGCGCGCATCCCCGAGTTCACGCCCCATCGCCAGCATGCCGATCCTTTCATTGGGTGTACAACTTCTACTACAGTAGACGCATGGAGGTCTGGACGGGCTCCGCCGACGCCCCCCTTGACGAGACCTGGCCGGCCTTTCGGCCCGGCGCGGCGGTGACGCTGCGCGCGACACTCAGCGATCGCCTCGGCCAGCGCTGGGCCAGCGAGGTGGGCGCCGTCGCCGACCAGCGCGGCGCCGTGGCGCTGAATGCTTCAGTCGATGACGAGCCGGACGCGCTGATCTGGTCGATGGCTCTACAGCCGCCGCCTGGGCGCCCGCCGATGCCCTACGTCGACGCCTGCACCGACGGTCTGGAAGCGCTGGAGATCGAGTTGACCGCCGACGGTCGGCGCGGCCGCCTCCTTCGCCGACTCGTCGCTGCCGACATCGAAGTGACGGTCGTACAGGGGACCGGCTTCGCCGCGACCGTCTTCACGCCCGTGGAAGCCGCTCCGGACCGCTGGGCGCTGGCGCTTGGCGGCTCGGGCGGTGCGACGTCCTGGTCCTGGCAAGTCGCCGCCCTGCTGGCCGCCCATGGCCGCCGTGCGGCGGCCGTCGCCTACTTCGATTGGTCCGGCCAACTCGGGCTGCCCCAGTCGATAACCGAGCTGCCGATCGAACTTGTCGTGCGCGCCGCCGCGGCGATCGATCCAGGCAGACGGCTCAGGGTCGACTTGATCGGCTTCTCCAAGGGCGCCGAGCTCGCGCTCAACGCCGCCAGCCGGCTCGAGCTCCCGCTGGCCACCGTCACCGCCGTGGCGCCCAGCTCGCACTCTTGGGAAGCCGCCACCAGTACACCCGACGGTAACCCGCGCGGCTCGTGGACCCAGCACGGCACCACGCTCCCCTTCCTACGCTTCAACGCTCCACCCGACTTCTACGCTTCCTTCGACAAGACCAGCCTTGGTCCATTGCACGACCGCGCCCTCGACGGCACTGACGCCAAGCACCCCGCGCGTATACCCACGGAACGGATCACCGCACCGCTGCTGCTGGTCGCCGGCACCGAGGACAGCACCTGGCCCTCTGCCCGCATGACCGCCGGAATCGCAAGCACCCGAACCGACGCTCGCCAGCTGATCATCGACCGAGCAGGCCACACGATCACCCCGCCCGGACTGCCCGTCACCCCGCTCGATGGCCATCCCGCCGCCAATGCCCGCGCCAACCGCGCCATGTGGCGCATACTCCAGCACCACCTCGCCCTTCCGAGCTGAACCGCGCCGAGCGCCCTCGGCCCGCCTCGACCGAAGTTCGGTGGAGTGTCCAGGAGTGGTGGTCTCAGGGCGCGGTCGCAACACCCGCGGATTGATCATCGGAGAGTAGTGGGCCGATGACCTCGTCGGGCTTGAGCCAGCCGAGGGTCTTGCGGGGGCGGCCGTTGAGCTCGGCGGCGATGGCGGCGATGGCGGCGAGGTCGGCGGGGCTGTGCACGGACAGGTCGGTGCCTTTGGGCAGGTATTGGCGAAGCAGTCCGTTGGTGTTCTCGTTGGTGCCTCGTTGCCAGGGTGAATGTGGGTCGCAGAAGTAGATGGGCACATCGGCGGCGATGCTGATCTGCTTGTGGTTGCGCATTTCCAGGCCGTGGTCCCAGGTCAGCGACCGACGCAGGTGTTCGGGCAATCTGCCCATCGCTTCGACGGTGGCGTTGTGGAATGCGAGTGCGTCGTGCGAGCCGGGCAGGTGCAGCAGAATCAGGAAGCGCGTGCTGCGTTCGACCAGGGTGGCGACCGCGGAGCGGTTGTTCTTGCCCATCACGAAGTCGCCTTCCCAGTGGCCGGGGACGGCGCGGTCGGCGGCCTCGGCCGGCCGCTCGGAGATCATCACCTTGTCCGGGATGCGCCGGTCGGGATCGGCGCGGCCATCGATCCGGCGGCGGGGTCGGCGCAGCGCCCGGCCCGTCCGCAGGCAGGTGTTCAGATCGCGGCGCAGCGCACCACGGCCCTGGATGAACAGCGCCTGGTAGATCGTCTCGTGAGGGGCCCGCATCGATACATCGTCGGGAAGTCCAGCCGGAGCCGGGCGGCGATCTCCTCCGGTGACCAGCGCTTCTCCAGATCGGCGGTGACGCGGGCGTGCAGAGCCGGATTCTCGAGCTTTCGCGGCCAGGCCGCCGCGCTCGCTTCTCGGCGGACAATTGCGCCGCCACTGCCCGGTACTGCCGCCCATCAGAGGTGTTTCGATCAACCTCCCGACTGATGGTGGACACATTCCGGCCCAGTTGACCGGCGATGGCACGGAAAGTCATCTCGGCGGCCAGACCGCGAGAGATTTCCTCCCGCTCGGCCAACGACAGATACCGGCCGACTGGCTCGACCAGGCTGACAGGAGACACTCCGCCACACTCGCGGAACCACCGGAACTCCCGGTCGGCCGACACGCCGGCCCGCTTCGCGGCCTCCACCGTCGACAGGCCCTCGCGCACCCCTCGCCAGAACCCCCGCCGCAGATGCTGCAACTCAGCCGTCCTCGCCATGCCCTGACCCCCAGCCCAGTCAGGGTGTTGCGAGCACCCCCTGAGCGCGGGGATCCTGGTCGGTAGAGGCAGCTGCGCCGTTGAACTCAGCGGTGGCCGTCCGTCTCGGCTGGGGTCTCCTCGGTGGGCGCTCGCCAGGGCTGCAGGGGGCCGGCGGCGCTCAGGATGCGCTGAGTGATGTCGCGGAGTTGCCGGCGCTGGGCTGCGGTCAAGGGCGTGAGGACCAGTTGCCGGACGGTCGCGACGTGCCCGGGCGTGGCCTGTTCGACCTTGCCCTGTCCGAGGTCGGTGAGGGTCGCCAGGGTGTACCGCCCGTCGGTCGGATCGGTCGTGCGGCGCACCCACTGCCGTCGCTCCAGGCGGGTGACGGCGCGCGACAGCTTGGTCAGCGAGCTGTTCGCGTAGCCCGCCAGCACGCTCAGGCGCAGGGTCCGGTCGGGGGCGGAGGAGAGCGCGTAGAGCAGGCCGTACTCGAAGTGCGTCAGACCGGCGTCACGCTGTACCTGGGCGTCCAGCAGGGCCGGCAACCACTCCAGCACCGTGGCCAGGCCGGACCAGGTGAGCAGCTCGTCACCCTCGAACCCGGCTGGGTCGGGAAGCTCACTCATCGTCGCCGACGGCGGAAGCAACGCATGCACGCAGGCTAAGTCAGTTGCTCAGGCAAGTCACGTGTACCGTCACTTGCTCAGGCAAGTCAGACGGCGAGGTAGGGGGACATGGATCTGCGGTTGAGGGGCAAGCGGGCGTTCATCAGTGGCTCGACGCGGGGCATCGGGTACGCCGTCGCCGGGGCGCTCGCGGCCGAGGGCGCTGCTGTCGTCCTCCACGGCCGCACGCCCGAAGGGGTTCAAGACGCTGTGAGCCGTCTGCAAGGGGAGGGGCACGGCGTCGAGGTGTCGGGTGTCGCCGGTGACGTCGCGGACGACGACCAGGTCGGCCGCCTGCTCGAGGCCGTCGGCGACGTCGACGTCCTGGTGAACAACGTCGGGGTCTTCGAGGTCAAGTCCTTCGCGGCGATCACGGACGAGGACTGGCGTCGCGTCGTCGACGTCAACCTGATGAGCGCCGTGCGGCTGTCGCGACAGCTGCTGCCGGGCATGCTCGCGCGGGGGTGGGGGCGCATCGTCATGGTGAGCAGCGAGTCGGGGGTCGACGTCCCGTCGGACATGATCCATTACGCGGTGACCAAGGCCGCGATGCTCGCACTGAGCAACGGTCTCGCCAAGCTGACCCGGGGCACCGAGGTCACGGTCAACACCGTCCTCGGGGGCCCGACGTACAGCGACGGCGTCGCGTCCGCCGTCCGCCACATCGCGGAGCTGCAAGGGCTGTCGGAGAAGGACATGAAGGCCGCCATCGCCGCGAGCAACACCACCTCGCTCGTACAGCGCTTCCTCGAGCCTGCCGAGCTAGCGAGCCTGATCACGTACCTCGCCAGCCCGCTCTCCTCGGCCACCAACGGCGGCGCGCTCCGCGCGGACGGGGGACGCCTGGTCCAAGTGCTCTGACCGCCTCCCTAGCGAGAGCCCGTCCCGCAAGCCGAACCTCTACCGACATGACCGCAAGGTCACAGTGGCCGGGGATCACCCGTCCCGCAGGGGATCCCCGAACGGTCTGTGACACGCGGGCACCTGCGACTGGAGGGTTCGCCCAGGCAGACGTCGCATGTCCACCGCCCCAGATTGTCAGTAGATCCCGACCTGCCGTCGATCGCTCGTGCACCGATGGCTGATCCTCTGCGGGGACGCCGATCGGACGTGTGGCCGCGTCAGCTCACCAGGGCCGTCGACTGCGAGGCACGAGGCGTCGGAGGCCGTTCGAAAGGACTCAGTCGCCTCAGAGCGGTGTCCACGCGCCCAACTTGTCTGGGTTCCGGATAGCCCAGACTCGATGAATGCGCTGCTTCGCCGTTTCGAGCGCGATGACAGCAAGCGTCGTGCCGTCTGCCTGCGCGACGAGGCCCGCTTCACCGTTGACGAGGGCCTCCCCGATCTGCAGATTCGGTTGCCGGTCACGGACGCCCAGGAGGAATTCAGCGATGGAGGTGGCTGTCTCGATCGGTTCGACGGAAGCGCTCACCCGTCCGCCGCCGTCGGTGATTGCTGTCGCTTCTGGTGCCAGCAGCGCGATGAGGCCCGCTAGATCGCCCGTCTCCCAGGCTCTCTTGAAGGCCCGGACCACGGCCGCATGCTCAGAGCTCGGTGCGATGACCTGTCTCGAGGTATTGAGGCGTTGCCTGGCGGAGGAAGCCAGTTTGCGGCAGGCCTGTGGAGTACGTCCGACGATCTCGGAGACTTCGGTGAAGGAGTATCGGAAGACGTCGTGCAGGACGAAGGCGACGCGTTCGGCCGGTGTCATGGCTTCCAGGACGACCAGGACGGCCATCGATACGGACTCGTCGAGTGTCACCCGGTCGGCCGGATCGAGTTCGCCGCCGCAGGCTCGGTGGCTGGCCCACTGCCCGGCCTCCGGTACAGGTTCGGGCAGCCATTCCCCGACGTAGCGTTCCCGGCGGGAGCGAGCCGAGCGCAGCATGTCGAGGCAGATCCTGCAGACGACCTTGATAAGCCATCCTGATGGGGATTCGATCGCGGCCTGATCCTGCTCACTCAACCGGTACCAGCGGAGGTAGCCCTCTTGCACGGCGTCTTCGGCGTCCGCGACAGAGCCGAGGAGTCGATAGCTTAGGTTGATCAGGAGTGTGCGCTCCGCTTTGACCGCTTCAAACCCGGGACTCTGCTCCGAGTCGTCGGCCTGGCGTGCGGGTCGCGCCGTGTCGTCTTTCCTCATCCGTGTCCCCTTGAACCAGGTGTCGCCCGCACGTCAGCCCTGGTATTCGGCGACCATGAAGTACACGTTCGGGGCGGCCGTCGCCAAGGCCGCGGCGCGCTTGGCGTACTCGGCGGCGTCGGCATCGGCCTGGGTGGCCTGGACGTCCTCGACGCTGCGCCACTGCGCGTAGTTGACCACCTTGGTTCCGTCCTTGCTGGCAAGGATGCGCACCGAGAGGAACCCTGGTCGGTGCCGGATCACCTTCTCGGTGCCTTCCTTCAGGATGTCGACGACTGCCTGCTGCTTGGCCGGCTCGACGTCGATGACGTTGATGAAGGTGACCCCTGCGTGCGTGTCGGTGCTCATGAGACTTCCTTTGCGTGTGAGGTGCCCTGACGTGATTGCGGTTGCGGTTGCGGTTGCGGTTGGCGAGCGTTAGTCCCCGTTGGCGGCTCCTTGCTTCTAATCCCTGGGCTCTTGCGGTCTGCCGCCATCGAAAGGGCGTCCGGAACTTGTGAGCTCCCGGCCTGCCTCAGGCGCCGTCTCTTGTCCGTCGTCTCGCCGGTTGTCGAGCGCGATCGGGGAAGGCTGCTCGATGGGGGAGAAGAAGCCGCGGACGGCTCGGCGGGCGGTACCGACGTGGTTCATCCGCTTCGGCACCGGCGCGCCCCCGTACGCCAGTCGGCCGTGGCCGTGGTCGTCCACCGGCCCGAGGGGCTGGTGGACCTCGACGAACTGGCCGCTGGGCAGCCGTCGGATGACGCCGGTCTCGATGCCGTGCTCGAGCACCTCTCGGTCATGCCGCTGCAGCCCGAGGCAGAGGCGGTAGGTGACCGTGTAGGCGATCGGCGGCAGGACGATCAAGCCGATGCGGCCGGCCCAGATCATCGCGTTGAGGCTGAGGTGAAACTTGTCGGCGATGACGTCGTTGCCGCCGCTGATGAGCAGCACCAGGTAGAAGGCCAATGCCATCGCGCCCAGAGACGTACGTACCGGCACGTCCCGGGGGCGCTGCAGTAGGTGGTGTGAGGCGGTGTCTCCGGTCAGCTTGCGCTCGATGAACGGGTAGAGCGCCAGGGCCGTGAAGAGGAGGCCCGGCAACACCACGGTCGGCCAGAAGGGCGCCGGGATGGTGTACCCGCCGGGCAGATTGATGTCCCAGGCCGGGAAGAGTCGGAGCGCCCCGTCGAGGAACATCACGTACCAGTCGGGTTGGGAGGCGGCCGACACGTGGGCGGGGTTGTACGGCCCCCACAGCCAGATGGGGTTGATCTGCACCAGCCCGGCCAGGGCGGCGCAGACGCCGAAGACGACGAAGAAGAGGCCGGTGGCCTTACCGGCGAAGGTCGGGAACAGCCGGTTGCCGACCACGTTGTGCTCGGTCCGCCCAGCGCCCGGGAACTGGCTGTGCTTCTGCTTGACCAGGATCAGCAGGTGCAGGGCGATGAGCGCCAGCAGGATCGCCGGGATCAGCAACACATGAAGGATGTAGAGACGCCCGACGATGACTTCGCCCACGAAGTCTCCGTCGAAGACGGCCCAGTGCAACCAGGTACCGACAACCGGGATGGACAAGATGATTGCCGAGGCGATCCGCAGTCCCGTTCCCGACAGCAGGTCGTCGGGCATGGTGTACCCGGCGAAGCCCTCCAGAATGGCCAGCAGCAGGAGGACGACGCCGATCAACCAGTTGGTCTCGCGCGGCCGGCGGAACGCGCCGGTGAAGAAGACGCGCAGCAGATGGACGATGATCGCGGCGACGAACAACAGGGCTGACCAGTGGTGCACTTGCCGCATGAAAAGCCCGCCCCTGACATCGAACGACAGGCGGAGCGTCGATTCGAAGGCGGCCGACATCTCCACGCCGCGCAACGGCGCGTACGACCCCTCGTAGACGACTTCCCGCATCGACGCGTCGAAGAAGAAGGTCAGGTACGTGCCGGACAACAGCAGGATGAGGAACGAGTAGAGCGCGATCTCCCCGAGCAGGAACGACCAGTGGTCGGGAAAGACCTTGTTCAGCATCCGGCGCAGCGGGCCGGCCACGATCAGCCGATCGTCGGCCTGGTGGGCCGCTTGGCCGAGCTTGGTACTCGGGACGCCCGGCGCGTTCGCTGTCGAAGTCATCGGCGCCGAGCCCGCTCGCCGACCCGAGGACGAGGTAGCCGGGTGGCCCTTGGTCGGCGCACCGGGCTTGTGCATTCCACCGGGCTTTGGCCCTCCAGGTCGCTGCGGCAGGTGTCTCCGCCCCTATGACGAGACAGCGCCTCCAGATGTGAGGTGCATGGCGGAGAGCGGTCGCCTACTGCGCCGGAGGTTCAGCACAGCCACCGCACCGGCAGCCAAAGTGGAGGCGATGATGACGGCGAGGGCCGCGAGACTCCCACTCACCCTGGCCCGGCCCAGAGGCTGACGAACCCGGCCGGAACATCTAAAGACTGGATCCCCGTCGCCGATCCCACTCGAACGACGTTCCACCAGAAGAACCCGCAACGGCCACGTTCGGGCGGACCGGGCAGCCAACCACCGGCGTCCCGCGGGGCGATCCCTCAGGGGGACGGTCCTCGAGCAGCCCGCCGATGGCCAGCCGTGTCGACAGCCGATTCCCTGCGGAACGACTTACGTCGCTGGCGCCACACGGGCCGGGTCCAACGACAGCCGCGACGAGGTGCCCGCGCCAACCCGGTCTCCGCGCAGCGGCCGCGACGTGCGTGGCCGGACGCAGCTGGCAGAGCGCACCAATCCCGTGGCGGCCCGCCTCATCCAGGACCTCGGCATCGACCGTGCCCGCCGCGATGCAGGAGGGACGCTGACGCCTCAGATCCGGCGGATCCTCGGCCCGTGCGGAAGCTACGCCGGCCAGGCGGCCCCTGGCTATGACACCAGAGAATCTCGTCGGACACCGCTAAAGAACCAGACCGAGGCGGAAACGCGTGCCCAAGCCGTGTCTTCCGGCGCCGACCCGGCAAGATTGCCGTGGAGTGCCGGATCGTACCGGCGGGACGAGAGGGGCCAGACTTGCCGGTCATGCCGCCAGAGGCACGTCGCGAACTCATCCGATCGGCGGTGGAGGCCTCTCGGATGGACCCGCACCGGGAGACTGAGCGCCTGCCATGGCGCGATGGCGACAGGGCGCTCCCTGTCGTCGAAGTCCCCCTCGCGGCGACGGTGCTGAACCCGCGCAGCCACCGCATCCGTGCGCAGCTGGAGTCTCACCCGCAGCGAGGAGTTGTCGACCAGGATCCTTTCGCCGACGACGCGCAGGATGTGCTGCGGGAAGTGCTGCGCGGTGGCCCGGCGGGCTCGGAGAGTGATGAGTACAAGGCCATCCTGGCCAACCTCGCGGCCGAGGGTCAGCGCAACGCCGGAGTGATCACCGTGGAAGGCCTGCTGGTCAACGCCAACCGCCGGGCCACCGCGCTGAGCGACCTGGGGCGGGAGTACGTCCGGGTCGCCGTGCTCCCCGAGGACGCGGGACCGCGGGAGATCGACCAGATCGAGCTGCGCCTGCAGGTGCAGGAGGACTACAAGGAGCCCTACACCTTCACCAACCGGTTGGTCTTCGTCGAGGACTTCACGACGCTCTACGACTACAACGACGACCGGATCGCCGGGGAACTCCGCGTTGCGGTCAGCGACGTGGCTCGGATGCGCCGCAGTCTGGCCCTCATCCGGGATGCACAGCAGCGCGCCGGGGACGGGGTGCTGCCGTTGACCTTCTTCGACGACAAGGAACAGTCGCTCCGGGAACTCGACGACGCAGCGCAGCGGCTACGGGACGACGCCGAGGCCGTTGCCCGCCTGCGGGATGCCCGCCTGCTCTGCATGCTCGCCGAGCAAGGCTATGCCCGGCTGCGCAACGTCGACGAGGACTTCGTCGCCGAGTACCTCCACGTGCACCTGGAGGAGGACGAGGTGCTGCCGGCCGCGGTTGCGGCGATGAGCGCCCCGGTGGACGACCAACCCGAGCTCCCCGGCCTGGGCGAGCTGGAGGTGTTCGATGCCGGGGGAAGCGCAGCCGAGGATCTACTCGAGTTCACCCTGGCGGCCAAACGCGCCGGGCAGGTGGAGATCCCCCCAGCGGAGGACGGCGGACAGTCACAGGTCATCGACTGGGAAGACGTGCACGGGCATCTGAGCGCCGTCGTCGAAAGTGCCACTTACGACGCGACGCTGGACCGGCAGGCCGCCAACCGGCTGCTCGCGCCGGCCAACTACCTGCGGCAGGCGAGCGAGAACGTGGTCCGGGCCGGACGAGCCCTCGACCGTGTCGAGAGCGACGCTGGCCTGGACCTGCACAAGCTCGCTGATCACTGCACCGACCTCGCCGACGCGGTACAGACGTTGAGCGACAAGATCGTCCGGCTGCAGTCCCGGTGAGCGCGCCGAACCCGCCTCTTCTTCAGATCAGCGCACGCGACGTACCACCCGTCGTGGACGTGCGCCGAACCGACGGTGTACCCGATGCGCTCTGGTCGCAGGTCCTCGCGCACTGGGGAGCCAGCGGCACTCGGCCGAACGAGCGGACGACGGTTGCCCAGCACCGCTTCCTCACCGATCTGGCCTGGCTGCCCCCCGCCCTGCGTCGATCCCGGGTGGGCATCACCTGGGACGACCGTGCCCGCGACCTCGTCTCGGCCGCCGGCTCGGAACGAGGCGAGCTGGCAGCGGCGCGCGACAGCACATCCCTGGACGCGGCGGCCGTCCGCAGCCGGCTGACCGGGTCACGAATGAACCCCGATGTTCTGCAACCGTTCCAGCTCCGCGACCTGGGCCGGCTGCTCGCCCTGCCCCACGGCGCGAACTTCAGCGTGCCCGGAGCGGGCAAGACCGCGGTCACCTACGCGGTGTATGAGGCGGAACGCGCCGCCGGACGCGTCCAGCGGCTGCTCGTCGCCGGGCCGCTCTCCGCGTTCGAGGGGTGGCGGACCGAGGCGGCCCGGTGGCTGGCCCCGCCACCCACCATCGGCACCGTGGCCGCAGGGGAATGGCATACCGAGGTCCTGCTGGTGACCTACAACCGGCTGCTGTCCTCCTACGAGGACATCGCGGCCTGGGTGGCGGCCCAGCCCACGCACGTGGTGCTCGACGAGGCCCACCGGGTCAAGCGTGGTCGCGGCGGCCAGTGGGGATCGGCCTCCCTGGACCTGGCCCGTCTCGCCGCCCGGCGGGACGTCCTCACCGGCACCCCCGCGCCGCACCACCCCCGCGACCTCGCCGCCCTCCTGGACTTCTGCTGGCCCGGACAGGGCAGGGCACTACTCCCCCAGCAGGCGTTCGCGGCCGTACCCCCAGCCAGCGCCATGCACGAGACCCAGGTCGCCGTCGCGCCGCTGTTCGCCCGCACCACCAAGGCAGAGCTGCACCTCCCCGAGATGGCCTTCACGGTTCAGCCGATCCCCCTGGACGGCCTGCAGGCGGAGATCTACGCCGCGCTGCGCAACCGGGCGGCGCAGCAGTTCGTGTCCACCGCGCAGGACCAGACCGCGTTCGCCCGCATGGGCCGCGTCGTGATGTACCTGCTGGAGGCCGCGACCAATCCGGCGCTGCTGGCTGCCGGCTCGGCCACCGGCGACCCCCTGCCCTTCCAGCATCCGCCCCTCGACATCCCACCCGGCAGCCGCCTCGCCGAACTCATCGCCGACTACGGGACGTACGAGACACCCCCCAAGTTCGCCGCGCTGGCCCAGATCGTGTCGGAGAACGCGGCCGCCACACCGCCCCGCAAGACGCTGGTCTGGTCGAACTTCGTGCGCAACCTCGAGCAACTGGCCAGCCGGGTGCTGCCGGCGCTCAACCCGGCCGTCGTGCACGGCGGCGTGCCGGCTGAGGTGCCGGCACGACCGGGCGGGCGCACCCGGGAGCAGGAGCTGCGGCGCTTCCGCCACGATCCCGACTGCACCGTTCTGCTGGCCAACCCCGCCGCGATGAGCGAAGGGGTAAGCCTGCACGACGTGTGCCACGAGGCCGTCTATCTCGACCGGACCTTCAACGCCGGCCAATATCTGCAGAGCCTGGACCGGATCCACCGCCTCGGCCTGCCGCCCGGGACCAGGACCCAGGTGACGTTCCTGGTCACCAGCGGCACCGTCGACGAGACCGTGGATCGCCGCGTACGAGTGAAGGCCGAGCGGCTGAGCGCACTGCTCAATGACCCCGAGCTGACCACCTTCGCCCTGCCCGACGAGGACGACTACGGGCCGGTGCTCGACAACCGCGACGACGCCGCAGCTCTGTTCGCCCACCTCCGCGGCCTCTCCCCACCATGACTGACAACGCGGCGCGCGAGCTGCCCGGCTGGCAGCAGGTCCGCGCCGCGGTCCGGCTCGCACCGGCGCTGGCGGGCTCCGTCAGCTCCCCTCGCGCGCGCCGAGAGATGTTCCGGCGCCTGCCCACGGGTGGACTCCTGGGCGTCGAGGACCTGGCGGCCGGCGAGATGCTGCTCATCCGACTCCGGCTGCTCACCGAGGGCCCCGGCCCCGGGGAACTCGTCGCCGCGCCCGGCCTGACAGTGGTCGCCGCCCTGCCGCCGGACCAGGCCTGTGCCCTGGTCGTGCGCACACTCTTGACCGCTGACGCCGCGCCCTGGGCATCCGCGGCCATCACCGGCGGAACGCCCGACTACACGGTTGTGCCAGAGGGCGCACGGCGTCTGCTCAACGGCCTGGATCCGGACGAACGCGAGGCCGCGTTGCTCGCCGCCGCCCGGCGCGCGGACCCCGAGGGCAGAGCGGCCGCTGGAGAGCGTGGCGAGGCGTTGGTCGTGCAGCGCGCTCAGGAGGAGCTGCAAGCCGCCGGGCGCCCGGACCTCGCCCGCCAGGTGCGCCAGGTCAGCGTCGTCTCCGACCAACTCGGCTACGACGTCACCGCGCCGACGTTGGACGGTCGTCACACCCGACGACTGGAGGTGAAGACGGCTGGCTCCGGGTTGCGCGTGCACCTGAGCCGCACGGAGGCCGACGTCGGAGCGTCCGACCCCGCCTGGGCGCTCGTCGTCTGCTGCGGCAGCGAGACGGGTGAACACCTCGAACTCGCCGGCTGGTGCCGCGGCGTCGACCTGCTGCCCTTGCTGCCCATCGACCGGCATGCTCGGGGCCGCTGGGCCGACGTGGTACTCGCGCTGCCCTCCGGCCTGCTTCGCCCGGGACTCCCGGCGTAGAGGCCGCAACGACCCACGGCGGTTCTCACCAGGTGGCGCGTCTCACTGGGCCCGGGGACCCTCCGGGCCCTAACGTAGCTACCGTGACCGAAGGGGAGGGCCGCAGCTCGCTACGGCACTTCGACGTCGCAGCCGTCGAGGCACAGGCACGCGCGGAGTCCCGCAACCGGGAACGTGTGGTCCCGCTCGTCAGTCTCTACCGGTGGTGGGCACGGCGGACCGATGCGGTGACCGGAGCGCTGCTCGATGCCTACGCAGTCGACCATCCAGGTCGGCTGCACGTCGCAGACCCCTTCGCTGGCGGCGGAGCGACCGCGCTCGCCGCGCTCCGGCGCGGGCACCGGGTCTACGCCCAAGACATCAACCCGTGGGCGGCAGGCGGACTTCGACTGCTGCTCGGCATGCCGAGCCCCCGCGAGGTCGACGTCGCCATCCACGAGCTGAGCAGGAAGGCGCCGGCGCTGCTCGCGGACGCGTACGCCACCCACCTCAGCGACGGCACCGCCGCGCAGCTCGCGCACACCCTGCGCGTGGCAGTAACGAGCTGCGCCGAATGCGGACACGAGCAGAAGCTCTTCCCCCACGCGCTCGTCAGCCTGACCGTTCGCCGCGACTGCGGCGGTGACCACAAGCCGGCCTGGCTCGCCTGCCGCCGAGGTCACCTGTGGCGCGCTGACGACGCCACCCACTCCTGGCCGTGCCCCACCTGCCGGGAACTCGTCGATCCTGCCGCGGGCTACACCGCCGGCCGGCGGGTGAGCTGCACCGGCTGCGGATCGGAACGCACGCTTGCCGAGCGGCTCAGCACCGGTGCACGCTGGGAACCTGTCCTGGTCGAACGGGTCGCCGGACGACGACGGGAGCTCGGGCCGCCGACCGACCGGGAGAAGACCCAGGCCGCCGATGACAGCTGGACCCCCGGTCGAACCCTGGGCGCGGTCCCAGCCGACGGCGTGGAGACGCGGGTCTTGCACGTGCACGGCTTCCGTCAGTGGGAGGACCTCTACCCCGCCCGCCAGCGCGTCCTCCTCGAGCGACTCCTGAACGCCGCCGCCTCCAGCGGACGACCAGGCCCGGGCAGGGACGCCGTCGTCCTGGCGGTCACCGGGGCCACCGAGATGGCGGGGCTCGTCTCACGCTGGGACCGCTACTACCTCAAGTCCTACGAAGGCATGGCCGGGCACCGCTTCAGCCTCACCACCCTCGCCGCCGAACCGCATGTCTGGGGCGCCGGCAGCGGTCGCGGCACCATCCAACGGCGCTTGGCCGCGCTGTCTCGGTCCGCGCGGTGGTGGGCCGAGTCCCCGCGGCAGCCGCAGCGGCACCGCGGACGCCGGCCGACCGTCGTCTGCGCCGATTCACGCGTCATGGACCTGCCCGACCGCAGCGTCGACCTCGTGCTCACCGACCCGCCGTACCACGATGACGTGCAGTACGGCGAGCTGTCCCTGCCTCTGCGGGCGTGGGCCGGCCTATCCCTGCAATCCCTCGACGGAGAGACCGTCGCCGGCGTCGGTGATCCGGGCCAATACCGACGTCTGCTCACAGAGGTGCTGCGAGAAGCGGCTCGTGTCCTCACCCGCGACGGCCACCTCGTGCTGACCTACGCGAACCGCTCCCCCGCCGCCTGGATCGACTGCCTCGCCGCACTCCAGGCCGCTGGGTTTCGCACGGTGGGCGCGCTCACCGTGCACGCCGAGAACGAGACCGACGCCGCCAAGCGTGGCCGCCGGGCCTGCAGCCGCGACCTGGTCCTGGACCTCGTCGCCGACGCTGGCCGACGCCGGGGTCCTGCCGAGCGACTCCCGGCCTGGGCACCACCGTCGCTTCTCACACCCGGCGACGACGAGCGTGGCTTTCTCGCCGCGGTCGCCGTCCACGCCCTGCGGGTAGGCGCGCTGGAGGAAGGGTGGGAGGAAGACGCGGCGCGGACGCTGTCATCCCATCCGTTCGCTCGCCCGGCCGCAGGCTCCGATGTTGATGTGCCCTTGGTCGGCGATCCTTCCTGGACGCGCAGCGCCCCGGCCTAGCCTGTCGTGGCCCGACGGCCGCTGGCCGAACGGCGGATCGGACACCAGATCCAGGGCCACCAGCACTCTCCCCGGACTTTCAAGGTCATGAGGTCCAGGCGCGGGTGGCCGGGACCCACCGAGCCGTATCCGGCACGGTTGCTCCGTCGAGCAGCGGGTCGGCGAACCGGAAGGTGGCCTCCAGAAGTTCGTCGAACTGGTCGGGCAGCCGGTCCTGCAGGTGCTGGCGATCGCGCCACCGGCGGTAACGGGTCTGCCCGAGTGCGGCGTAGCCGTCGAGCAACTCGCGCAGCGGATGCAGGTCCGCGCCGCGATGACGGGCCACCAACAGCATGGCTTCCCGGGCAGCCCGGGCGTCGAAGACATGTGCGCCGGTCAGCAGGAAGATGTCGCCGAAGTCCCGCCAACGCGTGCTCGCCGTACCGCGCTGAGCGGCGGTGACCACCTTCTCGGCAAGCACCATGGGGATCGGATATCCCAGCAGGTCGATCTCACCGCCCAGCAGGCGCGGCACGTGCACCGTCTGGGGCGCCGGCCAGATCGGGTCGCCGACGTTGACATCGACGTGGAAGGTCTCGTTGGCGGTGGCGAGCCGGGCACGCAAGGTGACTCGCACGCCGCTGTACTCGTCCTCGTCCCGGATCGACTCGGCGTGGACATCGGAGATGTCGAACTCGAGTCCGTCGTCCTCGCCGGAGGGCAGGACGATCTGGGCCACGTCGACGACCAGCTGGCGAACGTGCTCGACCTCCCGGGACTGAGCCAGCGCGGCGAAGTCGATGTCGGCGGTCGGGCGGCGCAGATCGTAGGCGGCCAGCAGCACGCCCCCCTTGAGGACGAGGTGGCGGGCGTGCGGCGACGCGGCAAGCCGGGCGAGGAACCCTTCCAGCGCGTACAGCCGCAGGTACTCGGCGGTGGCGCGGCCTGCCTTCTTGGCTTCCGACCGCAGATCCAGGTAGGCGCGTCCATCGGTGGTAGCTCGGGTGGCGTTGGCACGGCGCGGCCCGGTCACAGCAGGACCTCCAGCGCCTGCCGCAGCGACGAGGTCGCTCGAGGAAAGGACTTTGCGACGCGGAGCAGCTCGACCGGCTGTCCGCCGCGGCGCAGCCAGCGGCGCAACGCTTCGTAGGCCAGATCCGGGCCGAGCGCGCCGCGCAGACGGAACGCGTCGACGATGGTGCGCGGAGCGTTGTAGAGGCCGATCTCCGTGTCGTCGTCGATCGTCAATAGGTCACGGCCGACGTGGAAGGTCTCCGTCGCAAAGCTGTGCCAGCGGACCGGAACGTCGACGTGCGGATGCCACGTTCCGCGTGGCAGCGCGACATCGTGTTCCAACGGGATGGTGTCGGTCAGCCGGTGTTCGGCCAGAGCTGAGGTCAGGCAGAGGGTGGCTTGGGGGGCTCGTTGGGCGATGGTGACGAGGTCAAGGTCAGCCAAGGGAGCGCTCGTTCGGCGGTACAGTCCGCGACCGATCGCTTCGACCGCCCCGCGGTCCCGCAGCCGATACAGCTCGTGCTTGGTCAGGCCTGCTGCGCGCGCCTGCGAGTAGGTGAACGTCGCTGGCAGATCGCCGCCGGTCATCGGATCCCCTCGGAACTAATCCACACAGATAGGGATCAACTGTAAAGGAAAGTTCCGCGATGGGCGGTGACCGGAGCCAGCGTGGACTGGATAGCCCACCGCTACTACCAGGCGCCCCCGCAACTCACCGGCACGTCGTGATTCGCAATCGCCCGGCACCCCAACTGGGGGGTCAGCCGACCGATACTCCACAGGCCATCGTTGAGCTGGACGAGGTTCAGGTGTCACGGATCGTAAGGTGCCAAGCCGGGTCCGAGCAGCGTGAGCTGCGGCCGGTCGCAGTCCGGGTCCCACCAGTCGGCGAGTCGCGGTCCAGTTACTCCAGGTCGGTCTCGACCCGCTTCCGCAGTTCTGCCGGGGCCCGGCGGGCCAGTTCCTCCACGTCCTCAGCAGTGGCCGTCGACACGCCCAGATAGGAGGCAGTCGCCTGCGGCAGTACCGAGTCGGGCACGGCCGGCGTCCATGGGGTCTGGGCCTCCTCCCCCGAGGGTTCCCGCACCCTGGGTCACGGCCGGTATCGGGCTCGCGCGGCCGGGTGACGTGGGCGAGCAGGGAGCCGACGGCATTGGTGTAGGCCTGCCAGGGTTGCTCACCGGCAGTGGCGGGGATCGCCTCGTCTTCTGCGTCGCGTTCGAAGGCCAGCAGTGCGGCGATGTCGGCGGCCTCCTGTGCGGTGAGCTGGCGGCCCAGCAGGGTCAGCTCCAGTTTGGGGACGAGCAGTTGGCCGTCGTCGGTCAACGTGAGCTCCCAACCCCCTGGCGCGCTGGCCGTCTCCTTGTCGAGCAGGACGGCCACCGCGCTACGGCCACTACGCTCGGACACCGCGGCAGTCAACACCGCCAGATCCCCGCTCTCGTCTCCCGCACCCGGTGCGACGAGCAGCACCTCCGGCATCCAGGAGTGCCCTGCGGTCGCGTGCAACCGGCCGTCCAGGACGCCGGCCTGCTCCACGTCGGGCCGGATCGGGTTGTCTCGGAGCCGGGTATGCAGCGAGGCCGCAACGGAGCCAAGGTTCTCCACGTGCGTGACCCGTGCCCCCACCTGGCGAAACGAAGAGCAGCTGGCAACGGCGCGGGCCGAGGCAGCCCCGGTGACCGAGGCCGGGCGGTCGATCCCCACCGGGTATCGGCCGACCGATATGCCCTCGACTCGTAGCTCACGATGGATCCCCGGGGTCGCGTAGTAGGCGAATCGTCCGTGCCGCAGCCGGATCTGGCGATCAGCTCCAAGGTGATGGGTGCGCGCTGTTGGACAACCGTGCTGCCTGGCTTGCCTCAGCGCTGACCCCGCCCGGCCAGCCGCTCGTGCTCCGCGAGGACAGCCGCCGCGACGCGGTCAGCGTCGCCGCAGCAGCGGAAGCAGGATCTCGTCGACGACGACGGTGACCACCGCGGAGTCCAGCGGCTGCCCGGTCACTGCCCACCGCTGGAGGAGGATGCCCGGCCCCGCTTCGGCCGCCATCCAGGCGCCTGTTCCCGGTCGCAGCTCTCGCCGGTCCACGGCGCGGTCGATGACCTCAGTGAAGGCTTCCTGCCAGCGGGCCAGCGGCCCCTGCCGGAAGACCTCGGCCAGCGTGGGTTCATGGTGCAGCGCGCCAAGCAGGGTCCGGCTCGCCCGGCCAGAGGGGCCGGCGAGGACCTCGGCGAGGGAGTGCAGAAGGACCAGGAGATCCTCACGCAGGCAGCCGGTGTCGGGTCGGGCCAGCTCGTCGGCGGTGGCATCGTCGATGACGCTCAGCAGCAGATCACCCTTGCTGGCCCAGCGCCGGTAGATCGTGGCCTTACCCACCCCGGCCGCGGCGGCGACGGCATCCATAGTCAGACCGCAGTAGCCGGCCTCTGCCAAGACCTGCAGCGCGGCGACCTTGATCGCATCATCACGGGAGGGGTCGCGTGGGCGCCCCACGGAAGGGCGCTGACACGCCTGATCTCGTGCCCGGGAGGGCTGGAAGGCATCGTGGCCAGGCACGGCGGCCGACCGTAGCCGCAGCGTTGCTGTGGCGCTACCCGCTCACCGGAAAGAATGACGCGCCGCCGGCGCCCGGAGTGGAGCTGTTCGGGTACCGGCATCCGACCACGGCTCCGCACAGCCGCCACGACATCGTCGAAAAGGACCCGCGGTCACAGAGCTCCACAAGCACCCGACCAGCTCTGTCCGCCTCAACCAGGCTGCCGCAGCACCCGCCACCCGCGGGGCCGACTGGGGCACGCTGTCGCCGAACTGCGGTCAGCGCCACGCGCTGGCTGTCCGGGCGAACAGGGCCGCGCCCAGCTCCCGCTCCAGGCGGATCTGTTCGCCCACCGACTGCTGACTCACGTGCATGCGTTCGGCGGCCCGGCGGAAGTGCAGTTCCTCGGCCACCGTGAGTACGTACTCGAGTTGACGCAGCTCCACCGGACCCTCGCATCGACAGGCTGGACCTGTGGAACGTACCGGACGTCGTCGTTGATGCCGCCGCCGTGCACTGGCTGACTCGAGACCGAGCAGGAGCGCGACCGAGCGCTCTCGTCCCGATCCTGGAGGCCGACCATGAGGACCCGGTTCATCACCGGCGCATCCCGCGGCTTCGGCCGCGAGGTCACGGAGCAGCTCCTGGCCCGCGGCAACCGCGTCGCCGCCACGCTGCGCCGGTCCGAGCAGCTCGCCGACCTCACCGCGGTGCACGGCGACCGGTTGCGGGTTCGCCGGCTCGACGTCACCGACACCGCCCAGCTGCGGGCCGTGGTTGACGCCGCCTTCGCCGAGCTGGGACGGGTCGACGTCGTGGTGTCCAACGTCGGCTACGGGGTGTTCGGCGCGGCCGAGGAGCTCACCGACGACGACCAGATCGACGCACTGCTCGCCACCAACCTGACCGCCGCTATCCAGCTGGCGCGGACCGTCGTACCGCACCTGCGCGCCCAGGGCGGCGGGCGGATCCTGCAGGTCTCCAGCATGGGCGCGCACCTCGGCTTTCCGACCTTCTCGCTCTACCACGCCACCCAATGGGGCATCGAGAGGTTCTACGAGGCTTTCGCCCCCGAAGTGGAGCCCTTCGGCATCCGCACCACGCTGGTCGAACCCGGGATGATCCGCACCTCGTTCTACTACGCCGCCGAGCGCACCCCGGTCCACCCGGCCTACGCCGATCACCCGGGGGACGGCCCGCGGCACGATCCCGGTCGAGAGCATGCCCGGCGACCTGAGCAAGGTCGTCGCAGCCATGATCAACGTTGCGGAGGCCGGCGACCCGCCGCGACGGCTGCTGCTCGGATCGGACGCCTACCGGCTCGTGCACGCCGCCCCCACCGACCGACTCGCTGCCTACGAGGCGCAGCGCGAGGCGGCGCTGTCCACCGACGTTGACGCCGCCGCGCGTTGAAGCGTTGAGAAGAGGAGGTCATGGGCGGAGAGCGATTCCAGGGCAGGATCGTCGTCGTCACCGGCGCCGCCGGACCCTTCGGCAGCGAGCTCGTTCGGCGGTTCGCCGTCGAGGGAGCAGGCGTCGTGGCCGGAGCCCGCGGGAAGGACCAGGTCGCCGCGCTGGTCGCCGAGATCGGCGGACAACGCGCTGTCGCCGCGACGCTTGACGTCACCAGCACCAGCGACTGGGCCAGCACCGTCGCGCTCGCCGAGGACACCTTCGGGCCGGTGTCGGTACTGGTCAACAACGCGGCCCGCGCGATCCCCGACACCATCGCGCGGCTCGGCGCCAAGCCGCTGCGTGAGGTGCTCGAGACGAACCTCGTCGGTCCCTGACTCGCCATCCGCGCCGTCGCGCTGTCCATGCGGAGCGGCGGAGGCAGGTCGAGCGTGAACGTCAACTCGACCGCAGGCCTGGCCGCGGTGCCCCCGCTCGCGACCTACGCGACGAGCAAGTGGGCGCTGCACGGGCTGACCCGGACCGCCGCCAGGGAACTCGCGCCCGACCACATCCGGGTCAACGGTTTCCACCCGGCGATCGTGGACACTCCCCCTGGCCCACGACGAGGACGGCGAGCTGCACGTCGACATGCACACCGCAGCCATACCCCAGCTCGCCACGGTCCCCGAGGTCTGCACCTACATCCTCTTCCTCGCCTCCGACGACGCCTCGTTCTCCACCAGTACCGAACTGGTGGCAGACGGCGGCTCGATGCCCGGCCCGGTTCAGCCTGCGCCCTTGCCGCTGCCACCCTGGCGAGCTCACCGACGTACGCGGAAGAGCAGGCCGTACAGCCCCAACACACGCCGTGCCGGCAGTCGCCCGTACCGCTGAACCTGGTCGTCACCTGCCTCGAAGATCTCGCGAGCACCTCGTTGCTGAGGAGAAGCCGGGACCGTGGGCACCGGTTCACCCGAGGTGGCCGTCGCTGCCAGTTCAGGGTGGGCCTGCGACCTCGGGTTCAAGCCCCTCGGCCGGTGCTTGTAAGTGCTGCGGAGCTCCGCTCCGGATGCCGATGGCTGGCAAGCTTGCGTAGCAGGTTCTCCAGCGTGGGGTGCAGGCCGGTGAGCGCCAGGAGCGACGGGTGCTTGCCCGTCGCAGTGGGAGTCGCACACAAGGCGCCAGCCGGACCCCGGTAGCGGGCGAACACGATTTTAAGTGCTCCGCGGCAGACGGCGGAAATAGATTTCAAGGCAAGATGTTGTCTAGGAAGACGGGGCGTACGTAGTGCGTAGAAGCCACTGAGACGATGGCATCGTCTACATCCATACGTTGAAGGCGCACTCGTTGATTGTTGTCACTCACATATACCTCACCGGTTGGCTCCGGCGCTGCGCGATGTGCTGCTTCATGGATCAGGTCCGCTAGCCCTCCGGCACCGACTTTCACGAGCGCCTCGGCGCGCGTAATTGTTTCGATACTCGGATTCGACAGTCCAGACGAGCGCAGGTCACGAACACGCGGACTACGGGCCGAGGCGAGAACATCTACACCAATACGTCCGGGGCCGACGCCGGCGGCGACGACTCCTTGATCGTGGGACCATGAGACATCAAAGTTGCTGGGATTAGGGATAGCTGGTCGCCCGTGGCGACCTCCACAGACGTCACAGAGCTGGTGGATCTCGTACTCCGTTGCCGGTGCGCCATGGAGAAAGCCCATGAGAAGAAGGCCGACCATGCGAGCCGCGGTGAAGTCGTCGCGATCCTGCTTCCTGACGAGTTGACGGCGGCGCGCTTCGTCGGCTGGGGGCAACAGGCGGTCGTCGACCGCCTCCAGCACCTCATCGCTTCGCGCAACGACGACGAGGGCGCCGGCCGACGCGCGTCCGAGGCTGTCGCGGCGATCACCGAGTCGTCGCAAGCGAGTCGTGGAGTATCGGCTGGCCGAAGACGTACTCAAGGTCTTCGACGCACTTCATGAGAAAGGCGGAGGTCAAGCTGGAAACCGTGACGCGCGATCCTGTGGCGGACAGTGCGGCGGCAAACTCCGAAGACCCGATGAGGGATCCGTACGACGGTTCCTCTGGTCGCGAGAGACCGTCCAGCAAGGGAAGCACCGAAGCGCGCTTGTCGTCCTCATCGAAAGCATTCAGCGCGGCGGCGAATCGGTGCATCCAGTCACCGTACGACTCGATTCGAGTCAGCGGCACACCCATGTCGATGAGCCATTTGACCATCCGGTCCAGGGACACGCCGTCGTCAAACGGATTCACCAGGTGGTACGTGGCGAGCGTCTCCCGCTGACGTCTAAGCGTCACCGCAGTGATGGCTTGGGCGACGACGTCGACGGGCAACCCGTCGTAGTGCGCACGGTCACCATCGTGACTATAGAAGGACGAAGGGGCCAAGCCCGTACGGACCAGGCTGTACAGAAGGCGCGTGAAGGTATCCGGGACGTTGATCTGCCCGCGGTAACTTGAGTGAGCCAGGATCATGCTCGCCCGGAAGACGGTGACAGGGAGGCCGTAACGCTCGTGGGCATCACGCAGGAGCGCCTCGCCCGCCCACTTCGTGGTGGCGTACCCATCTACGATCCCGCCCGTGGCCTGGACCTCCGGGAGCGCGCGGCGTATGTCCGAGAGCTCATCGAGCGGTGACGAGGCTCCTGTAAGGAGTGCCGTGGCAATGCTCGACATGAACGTCATCGGCTTGAGCGAGTCCGTGACGGCCAGCCGGATGACTTCGGCGGTGCCGCTGACGTTTGCGGCGAAGAGTTCTCGGTAGGGCAATGCGTGATTCACCATCGCCCCGGCGTGCACGATCTCTGTGAGGTCGCCGGCAAGACGTTCCCAGGTCTGGTCGTCCAGTCCCAGCCGAGCCTCGGAGAGGTCTCCGGCGATCACGTCGAGGTTGGCGCTGAGTTCGTCGAACTCGGCGAGCAGTGAATCCGACGTTGAGAACGCCTTTCGCAGTCGATCCCGGGCGGCGGCATCATTGCTCGCGCGGATCAAGCACGCCACGCGATGATCGGTTCCCTCGAACTTGCGCAACCATTCGAGACACAGGAACCGCCCGAGATAGCCGCTCGCTCCGGTGATGAGAACCGACTTGGCTGCCTGCGGTGCCTCAGACGAGCCCGGCGCGGCCAGGTCATCCTTCATGAACCGTGGGAGCGTGAGATCGGTTGCGTGAAGTCGCTGAGGGTCCGTGCCGTGGATCTCCTCAAAGGAGGCCGAGTCTCGCCCCGACAGCCGTTTGGCATCGATGTACTCGGCCAGGTCCCGGATGTCATAGGACTCGCTGGCCACCGTATCGACGGACACGCGGATGCCGTAGATTTGTTCAAGAAGCCGGGACAGGTAGACGGCGGTGAGCGAGTCCCCGCCGAGGTTTCGGAATTTGGCAGTTTCCGCGATGTCCTCAGGATCGCTCTGAAGCGACACGGCGATTGCGCGGCGCAGGGTCGTGACGGTCTCTTCCTCGGCCCCGTGGGAGCGCAGCCAGTCAAGTAGCTCGTCACGTCCGGACTGGAGCTGCTGATACAACGTCGCCAGTCGCGGTCCGTATTTCTCCGTCAGGCGGGGGCGCACCAGCTTGCGATGGTCGGAGAGTAGGCCGTTCGATTCGCTGAACGGTTCGAACTCGACGAGGACCGCGCTCGGGATCTCGTAGGAATTCAGGCTCTCGTCAGCGGCCACCTTTCGGAACTCGTGCAGTATCCGAGTCTGGATGGCCGCTACGTCGTCGGCGAGTTCGGTGCGCAGCTGGTCCGAGGGGACGGCAACACCCACGATCGATGATTCATCGCTTTGACCGTAGAGAAAGGTTTGACGAATGGACTTGCTTCCTGCGATGTATGTGGCTTCCAGCGAGGGTAGGGCGACGAACTCCCCTTGCGAGAGCTTGATGATGGCATTCTTGCGGTCGATGATCCGTACCCGGCCGTCACTGTCCACCGCCGCTATATCGCCCGTTCGGTAGTATCCGTCGTCGGTGAAGATCTCGCGATTAAGTTCGGGCTGACTGAAGTAGCCCGGGACCGTTGAGGTGCTCTTGACGAGCAGTTCGCCTCTGGCGTCGGGCCGATCGGAGGTGAAGTACCCGAGCTCTGGAACGTCCTGGAGCTTGTAGTCGATTACCGGTGGACTCAGGAACCTGCCGTCAGCGAGAACCCCGCCAATCTCGGTTGTCCCGTAAAGTTCGTGCAGCTCGATTCCGAGCAGGGACTCGATGAAGTTCTTGAGCTCTGCCGAGACGGGGGCGGACGTGCAGCTGGCCCATTGAACATTGCCGCCCAGGATGCCTTTGCGCATCTCCGCGAGCACGCCCGCCGCATCGGCTTTGCTGTCGACCGCTGTGCTGCCTGAGGGTGTCGCTGTGGCGTGGAGCCGGCGCTGGTACTCCTGATGGAGGAGTTCGCAGACCCGTGGCACCAAGGACAGTTCTGTTGGCCGAGCGAGGCTGAGATCCTCGAAGAAACTCGATAGGTTCGTCGTCGACGCGAAGTAGGTCACACCGCCGCGAGCCAGCGTGCTCCTCACCGATGAGTGGCCGGCTACGTGACTCATCGGCATGTAGTGGAAGTTCGCGATGTCAGTCTCCTCCGCGAAGAACTCCGACCAGCCTTCTCCGCCCCACATCTCTGCGACGAGCCGTTCGGTATACATCGCACCCTTGGGTGTGCCCGTGCTGCCGGAGGTGTACATGAGCATGGCGAGGTCATCGTCCTTGCCGTTGTGCGTCAGTCCGGACACGTACTCGCCGTTCTCGATGTCGAGGGTCTCCGGCGAGATCGAGATCTGTTGGGCAAGCGCTTCGACAGCGCGGCGATGCTCTGGCTCGCCGCCGCGGTAGTCGAGGATGATGAGTCGTTCCACGGTCGGGTGACTCGCGAGCAACCGGGCCGCGCGTTCGAGCAGTGCGACGGTGGCTGCCAGAGCGCGGGGCTCCGTTTCCGTGATGATCGCGCTCTGCTGTTCGTGTGTACCGCTGGTCTGCAGCGGAACCGTGGTGATGCCTGCGAGATTGCAGGCGAAGTCGACTGTGGTGAAGTCAATGCTGGCGAACCCCAGGAGGGCCACCCGGTCCCCCGGCCGGATCGACGAGTGGTCCTCGTGCTCCCTGGTCTCACCTTGAAGCTGGGCGGCCACCGATCCGACGCGCTTTCCGAGTGCGCTGTAGGTCAGGGTTTCGTAGGCGTCGAGGACGCGACCATCCTTGCGGCGTATCTCTTCGCTGGTGCTCGGGATGGGACGTCGCTCTGCCAACGCGGGACGTTCGGCGAAATGATCGAACGCGGACATCATTGTGGACTTGAGGCGCATAGGTTAGAACTCCATGGAAGACTGTGGTGATTTGGGACTGTCGAGTTCTGGAAGAGCCACCCACCGCTTGTCGACCGAGGGACCTGGTGCACGGAGCTGTTTGGGAGGAGGCTGAGCGCGTCCCGCGTCGCGTCGTCGTTCGGCGTGTAGACCTCAAGGCGATGGTCCGGCGACTCCGGTTGCAGCCAAACCTGATAGTCGACGTCCAAAGCTCCAAGGGTGGGGTGGGAAAGGACCATGTTGCCGACGGCGCAGTCCGCGACGTCACCTTCGGCCCAGAGACTTGCGAAGTCGCTACTCTTCATTGAGAGTTCGCCGATGAGTTCGGCTAATCTCGCGTCACGGGGGTACCGACCGGAGGTCAAGCGGAGATAAGCCACGTGTACGCGGGCAAGTTCTTCCCAATTGCTGTAAAGGTCGCGCGTTAGGGGGTCGAGGAAGAATGACCTTGGAACCGACGGACGACGATGGATATCCATAGGCGCTTCGAAAGGGATGTGCTCGAAAAGCAATTCGCGTGCAGAGCGATTCCATGCGAGGATGTCGCCGCGACGGCCCAAGACGACGGCCGGAATAGTCTCATGCAGGGATTTGTATAAGGAGAGCACCCGCCGATGGGGTTTTTCGGGGGACTCCCGAATCATTCGCGACGGCGAGTGCGAGTTGGCCAAGTTATACAGGTGCGTTCGTTCAGCGTCGTCGAGTCTCATGACTGAGGCCAGCGCGTCGAGCACCTGCAGCGACGCAGTCCCGGCCTGGTCCTGCTCGATCCTCGTGTAGTACCCGACACTGACTCCGGCAAGACGCGCCAGCTCTTCACGACGCAGACCGGGCACCCGTCGGGGCGCGCTTCCAGAAGCTAGGCCGATCGATGCTGGATTGGTCTTGTCCCGTCTCGTCTTCAGAAAGCTGCCCAGAGTCTCGCCTTTCATGTCTCTCACGCTACTCGGACTGGTCGGTCTCTGTAGGGGTGAAGGTATCCCTGTCAGGTGCACCCAGCGCGAGAGTGTGGACGCGAGGATCTGGCCAGACGACGGGACGACGGGCCTCGTTGCCGAGGATGTCCGCGACGCGAGCGCGGCCCGCCGGGCACGGCTGGGTACACCTCTCGCGGATACCCGCGCGCGTTGTACCCACCGCATGAGTACTCAAGGTTGTGGCCTTGTTGTGCCCTAGCCGGTCTCCAAGCATGGGGCCATGGATGTAAATCAGCTGACCAGCAGAGACAAAACCGCCTTCGCTCCACCAAGGTCATGGTGGGGATTAATCGCGACCCTCGGCCCAGTGCTTGTGGTAGCCATGGACGGATCAATTCTTTTCTTGGCGATGCCGAGCATCGATGAGGCGATCCAGCCCACCACGGACCAGAGCCTTTGGATTCTCGACATTTACGGCTTCGCCGTGGGCTCGCTGCTCATTACCTTCGGCAATCTGGGCGACCGATTCGGCAGAAAGAGGCTCCTCCTCATCGGCGCCACGGTCTTCGGCGTGGGATCATTGTGCGGAGCCTTCTCTCCTACTCCTGAACTGCTCATTGCTTCCCGTGCACTGATGGGCCTGGGCGGCGCGACACTGCTGCCCTCGTGCCTCGCCGTCATCAGTGAATTGTTCGAGAACCCTGCTCAGCGGGCCCGGGCGATCGGGATTTTCGCGGCCACATTCGCCGCGGGGTTTGTGATCGGGCCGATCGTCGGCGGTGTATTGCTGAATCACTTGTGGTGGGGTTCGGTTTTCCTCATCAACATCCCGGTCATCGTTCTGTTCCTGTGCCTAGCGCCCATTCTCCTCAAGGAAGTCCACGGATCTCGGCCGGGAAAGATTGACTTGCTCAGCGTCATCCTGTCCGCCGTGGGTCTCCTCCTCGCGATTTATGGGGTGAAGCACGCTGCCACCTACGGCCTCGACTGGCTGAGCGCCACGCTGATCGTTGTCGGTGTTTTCATCCTCGCCGTGTTCATCCTTCGGCAGAAGCGCCTGGCGTTGCCGCTGCTTGATATCGCTCTGTTCAAGGAGCACGTCTTCGCAGTCGCGATCTTGACCGGCCTCCTCTCGCTCTTCGTGTGGTCGGCCGCCGCGTACTTGAGCATGACCTACCTGCAGTCCGTCCTCGGCTTCTCGGTACTCACCGCTGCGGTCCTCGCGGTCCCGGGCGCGATCATCCTCACGCTCTCCAGCGTGCTGACCCCGCGCCTCGTCGAACGAGTAGGCGCTCGGAAGGCGCTGATTATCTGCCACTTTTCCATGGCCATGGGCATGCTGCTGCTTCTCTTCACCAATGAGACGACGGGGTCAATCTTCTACATCGCCTCGACCGTGGTAGCCGGCGTGGGATTCGGCATCTCCTTCAGCCTCGTCGCCGATACGGCCGTGGGGGCGGTCCCTGAGTCGCGCGCCGGTGCCGCTGGCGCGATCGCGGAAACCAGCAACGAGCTCGGCAACGCACTCGGCATCGCCTTGCTCGGATCACTCTTGACCGTGATCTTTCGCGCCACGTATCCCGGCGATGAGACCGGCATCGGCGAAGTCGTGGACGGGCCTGGCGTGGGATCGGCCGCCTTTGAACAGGCGCAATCCGCGTTCCTTAACGGATTTCACTCCGTCGCCGCCGTCGCGGCAGTCATCTGCATCGGGCTGGGCATCCTCGCCATCCGATGGATTTACAAGCCTTCCGGGGCGCAGCGCCAGGCGTCGTCGTCCTGATCGCGGGCGTGGCAGGCCGCTTGCCGCGCGTTCGCGCACCACACCTCGGTAGCAGGCATCGGAACACGCTCCATCACTTTGCCACTGGAAGGGGATCAAATGATAAGCATCGACACTGTAAGCAGAGAAGCTTTCGAAGACACGCGACGCGCCATCGGCGCACTCCCGGCACATCAGCAGCCGATCTGGCGTGACGACGACGCCCGAGACGAGGCAATCTCGTCGCTGGAGCGGTCTGTACCGCTCGTCTCGGAGTCGGAGATCGCCGAGCTCAAGGACAGCTTGCGGGCCGTCGCGACCGGTAACGCGTTCCTGCTCCAGGCCGGCGATTGCGCCGAGCCGATGACGGACACGTCTTCCAGTGTCGTAGAGAACAAGGCGCAGGCCCTCGACGTCATGAGCCGGATGCTGGAGCGCAGAACCCACGCCCCGGTGGTGCGCGTCGGCCGCATCGCGGGGCAGTTCGCCAAGCCGCGCTCGCAGTCGCACGAAACGGTCGGCGGCTCCCTGATCCCGACCTACCGCGGATCACTGGTGAACGATCCGTACCCCTCGGCCAGAGCACGAGTACACGAACCGGAACGGCTCGTACGCGCGCGAGCGGCAGCCGAGGTCATCACGCAGCAGCTGCGGTGTAGAGGCGGCGAGAGGATCTGGACAAGTCATGAAGCGCTTGTCCTCGACTACGAGCTACCGCAGATCCGGCCCACCTCCGACGGGAGGGCCATGTTGAGGTCTGCGCACACGATCTGGGTCGGCGCACGAACGAGCCAGCTCGACCACGCCCACGTGGCTCTGGCCGCCAGCATCATCAACCCCGTCGGATGCAAGGTCTCCGCAGGCACCACCCCGGACGACCTGGTCTCCCTCGCGAACGTCATCAACCCGAATCGCGAGACCTGCAAGCTGATGCTGATCGCGCGCATGGGCGCATCGGTCGATCGGCTTCCCGCACTGATGAGTGCGGTGAAGCGGGAAGGCCATCCAGCGATCTGGCTCTGCGACCCGATGCACGGGAACACGCGGACGGCAGCGGACGGGCGGAAGACCCGGTACCTGGAGGCCATCAAGAACGAGCTCATGGGGTTCCAGCAGGCCGCTCGTGGCACCGGGGTCATCGCGGGAGGAGCCCACCTGGAGACGACCATCGACGACGTCAAGGAGTGTCTGATCAATGTTCAGGACGTTCGCGAAGGTCACGACCCGTACACCAGCCTCTGCGATCCGCGCCTGACCATCCGGCAAGCCGTCGAGGTGCTGTCCCACTGGGATAGCGGAGCATAACCATGGCCAACATCTACTGGGATCAGGCGCAGACCATCCGCTATGACACCCCGCAGCCGCATGAGTATCCCGAGCCGGTCGTTGAGTGGCACGCGTCGTCAAGCCGGTCCGCACTGCTGGTTCACGACATGCAGCGCTATTTCCTGCAACGCTTCGACGCTCAGAGCCAACCCGCCGCGGACCTCGTCCAGAACATCGAGCGAGCGATCACGGCGGCTCGCCGACTTGGCATACCGGTCATCTACACGGCTCAACCGGGAAGCATGACTCCCGAACAGCGTGGGCTCCTGAAGGACTTCTGGGGCCCGGGAATGGCCGTGTCACCCGAACACCGCCGTGTCGTGGACCGTCTCGCGCCGAGCTCTGCGGACCTGGTGCTAGACAAATGGCGCTACTCAGCGTTCGCCCGATCCCCGCTGGGAGATCACCTCCGAAGCATCGACAGGGACCAGCTCGTCATCTGTGGCATCTACGCACACGTCGGTGTGCTCGCCACGGCGCTCGACTCATACACAAGGGACATCGAAACCTTCGTACTCGCCGATGCCGTCGCGGATTTCGACCGCACGCAGCATCTCAGCGCGCTCGAGTACATAGCCCGCACATCCGCGCGGGTGGTCCCCACTGCAACGATCCTCAACGAATGGGAACATGGCGATGAAGGCTAATCGGAACGATTCATTCGCGCTGATCATGAAGAGCGGCGTCGTACATTACTACGCCGGCGAATCCGCCCTCTTCGACGACCTCGAACAAGCACAAGCCGAATCCGATGAACTGATCCTCGCGGTTCCGTTCCGCCAAGCACTCTGGGGCGATCGGCCCATGTCCGGTCCGGAACGCTCAGCGCGCCGGCACGTGTCCGCAATCCGCGTACGCGACCACGAAGAGTCGACCGTCGACGAGTTCCTTCAGGCGGGAGAGGCGACGCCGACCCGGCTTGTTGACGGACACTTCGACGTCGACGATGACGAGTATGCGCAGCGAGTCCGCGCCGTTGTACACAACGAGATCCGGGCCGGCCATGGCTCCAACTTCGTGCTGCACCGCACGTACAGAGGCCGGATCACGTCTCGGGACGCGGAGACAGAAATGTCGATCTATCGTTCCCTGCTCCGCGTTGAAGCAGGGTCCTACTGGACGTTCCTGATCCACTTCCCGGACCACAGCCTGATCGGCGCCAGTCCCGAGATGCACCTGCGACGCAGCACCGACGGGCTGACGACCATGAACCCGATCTCGGGAACTTACCGATATCCGAACGGCGGGCCCGACGAGCGCTCCCTGCGGGACTTTCTCCAGAACCCCAAAGAGCGGAACGAGCTTTACATGGTCGCTGATGAAGAGCTGAAGATAATGTCCGACCTGTGCGACGAACGACCCTGGATCTCTGAGCCGAACCTGCGGTTCATGTCCAACCTCGCTCATACCGAGTACTTCATCCACGGTTATAGCTCACTCCCGTGGACTGCCGCTCTGCACCGCTCCCTCGTCGCCCCCACGGTCCTTGGTAGCCCGCTCGAATCTGCGTTCCGCATGGCCCAACGGAACGACTTGAGTCCGCGAAACTACCTGGGCGGGGTACTGGCACACGTTGCAGAAGGCACCGACCTGAGCTTCGACTCCGCCATCCTCATTCGAACGGCCCTAGTCGAAACCACCGGCGAAGTCTCAATCCCGGTCGGATCGACGATCGTCAGAGACTCCGACCCAGCCCTTGAAGCAGCCGAG
The DNA here is from genome assembly GCF_032460525.1 of Geodermatophilus sp. DSM 44513. NCBI lineage: Bacteria > Bacillati > Actinomycetota > Actinomycetes > Geodermatophilales > Geodermatophilaceae > Geodermatophilus > Geodermatophilus sp. DSM 44513. Next base: position 4,068,735 of record NZ_CP135963.1, read on the forward strand.
ACAATCGCGAAAGCGTCTGGAGTGCTGGCAGCATTCTCCCGCCGGAACGACGACGCGCTTCGTTCCATGGCGAACGAGCTCCTGGAGCAAAGGGCGAACGACGTAGCTGAGTTCTGGATGATGCAGACCGATCACCACGCTCTTGACGGCGTGATCCCGAAGGAACTCAACGCGCTGGTCGTTGACCACGAGGATCGCTTCACCGGCATGCTCGCCGCTCACCTAAAGTCCTTAGGACTCAACGTGTCCGTGATCACCGAGAGTCCAACGCTGGAGCAACTCGCGAACGTTCACCTACTCGTCCTCGGCCCAGGACCCGGAGACCCGAACGATGAGTCCGATCCACGGATCGCGTCCGCGCGGGAACTGGCCCGGTGGGTGGTTGAGACACGAAAGATCCCCACTCTCGCCGTATGTCTCTCTCATCAGCTGATCTGCCGAGAACTCGGCCTCGACGTCAGGCGCCTCCCGCGGCCAAACCAGGGAAGCCAAAGGAACATATCGCTCTTCGGTGATGCCGTGCGTGTCGGTTTCTACAACTCATTCAGCGCATACATTGACGGGGCGAGCAATCCTGGACTGGACGTGGCATACGACGATGCCACGATGGAAGTCTATGCGGTGAAAACAGACGGCATTGTCGGACTACAGTTCCACCCGGAGTCAATCCTGAGCGTTGACGGGGCCTAGGTGCTGCGGAAGTCGGTCCTCTCGCTGCTGTCGAAGACGACTTGCTCATGAATCCGGATGGCCCGAGATCAGCTCCAAGACGATGCCTGGCATCGTCTTGATCGAATGGCGCACCGGCGAGGAGCCCCCCTTGCAGCTGTCATAATGGGAGGGAGCATCAACAGCAAAACGGCCGAGGATGAGACCCGACCCAGCCAGTATGGGCAGCTTTCGACGCGCCGGGACGTCGATAAGCCGGTCCGCTCAGTTGAAAGGGCCGTTCCAAGACACACCCGAAGCGACACGCGTCAATCAGCAGCTTTGACGCGCTCCCGGGAGCCACCCTCACTGGGTGACCCCAGAGCGGCTTCCTATCGGACCACACCCACCGCGGCAATCCGTCGAGAACCACAAAGCACTTGTCGACCAGTTCCGACGCATGGCCCTCTATCTGGAGACGGCCGCGGTGCTCGAGCAACAGGCCAAACGATGTCAGTCCAGCGCTGGCAGTGTGCTCCTGTGCGAGTGCGCCCAACAGTGCCGCAGGGAGGCCGCCCGCATCCGGGACTGCCTGGCTGCACAGGGTGTGACACTGAGCCATCTCCCGCAGCCGGCCGTAAGGCACCGTCACGTCAACCCGGAGCCCGGTTCACTCGCTGCGGCAGATCAGTGAAGGCCGCGGGACCAGACGTTTGACCTGTTCACAGGGCCCAAGGCACCCCATGGAGCCGCCGCCCTTGCCGGGTTAACGCGCAGTGGGCTCCCGGACCACAGAGACCGGCCTACCGCTGACCGTCTGCTCAGTTAGCGGCTTCGTAGGCCTCGATGACGCTGCCCGGCACGCGACCCCGCTCCGAGACGGCAAGTCCGTTCTCTCGTGCCCAGGCGCGGATTGCGGCGGTGTCTCTCCCACTGCGCCCCCCACGACGAGCGAACTTGGCCGTCCGCCCCACCTTCCGAGCGGCCCCGACGTAACGATTGACGGCCTGACGCAAAGCGTCGGCATTGTCCCTGCTGAGGTCGATCTCATACGACGTACCGTCCAAGGCAAAGCTGACCGTCTGCGCCTGACCATCCGGCAAGGGTTCACCGGTGAGGTCGTCCACGACCACGACCTGCATCTTCTGTGCCATACCACTCCTCTGAACGTCAGATATCGACTTGGGACGTTACCCGCCGCCTCGCGCAATGCTCCCGTGCGGCCCGACCCACGGCCTTCTCCACCGCCCCGCTCGGCAACGATCAACGAAGCAATTGGACGCCCTGCTCGAACGCCCCACGGAATGCCGCGTGTCGGGACGGTCCGCGACGCCTGAAACTGACCCGCTCGCGACGAAGTGTCCGACGAAGTGTCAGAGCCGCCGAAGCAACGGCATCATGACCTCGTCGACCACGGCAACGGCCAAGCCCCCGTCGATCTCCATGCCGCTGATCATCCAGCGGAGCAGGAAGATGGCCGGCCCTGCCTCGGCAGGCAGCGACGTCACACCGCTCGGTGCGAGCTCGCCGCGGGCCACGGCACGCTCGAGAACCGTCACGAAGGCTTCCGCCCAGCGCGCCATGGGTCCTCGCCGAAAGGCCGCCTCCAGCGCCGGCTCCTGATTCATGACGCCGAGGAGGGCACGACTGGCGCTCCCTCCCGGCCCCGCGAGGACACCGGCGAGCGAGCTCAGGAGGACGACAAGATCATCCCGCAGCGAACCCGAGTCCGGGACTACGAGCGTCTCGTCGCTAGCCGTGTCGATCACACTCACCAGCAAGTCGGCTTTGGACGGCCAGCGTCGGTAGATCGTCGCCTTGCTGACCCCCGCCGTGGTGGCAACCGCGTCCATGGTCAGTCCCGGGTAGCCGACTTCCGCCAGCACTTCCAGGACAGCTGCCTGGATCGCCCGGTCCAGCGATGGGTCCAGTCGACGCCGTCGGGGTCGAGCGCCGACCGTGGGGATGCCCCAGGACAGGCTGCTCGGCCGGCGCGGTGACACTGAGTCACCGTAACCAGCGGACGACGTGACTGACAAGATCGCCAGCGAAGGGAGGCGCCGATGCTCCCGTCAGGAGTCTCAGGTCAGCGAAACGATCCCGTAGAGGGAACTCCCGCGTTTCCCCTGGGGTCTCTACCGTCCGACGGACACCGCAGCGCGGGGCGACACCAGCCGACGGCCAGCGTACCGGGGGGAGGGGCGGCGACATGAGCGAGGTTTTCAGCTGGCAGTCCCCCAGCTCCTGGCTCGTCCTCAACGCCGTGCTCGACACCTTGGCCGAACTGGGCTGCGCCGGCCTGACCACGGATGAGGTCAAGCTCCGCGCCGGAGCCGCCGGTCCCGGCCTCGGGGACTCCCCCGACCTCGACGCCCTGGTGATCATCGCCCTTGAGCGGGTGCAGCTGTTCCCGGCGCCCGAGCCGACGGGAGATCTCGCGCAGGATCTCCGCACCCTGCTGGAGCCGTGGCGCACCGCGCCGAGCAGGGAGGAGCGCGTCGTGGCCGCGGTCTTGAGCGCCGCGATCTGGAGTGCGCGGCTGAAGGTCGCGGTCCATGAATCACTCGACCGACCCTTGATGCACGCCGTCTCCGCGGTCGTCGCGCGCGCCGGCGCGCACGGGCACATTCCGGACCACGCTGTCCAGACCCTGTGCTGGCTTCTGCGCGGCCTGTTGCTCGACCGGCTGCGTTCCCGCCCCCGGACGGCGATCGACATCGACCGCCTCGTCGACTTCCTGGTCGCCGGACTGCAGACCAAGGCGGCAGTCACGGTCCATGCGCGGCCCCCACTGGTCGGCGAGCCGCTGACGGAGACGCCGGTGTGACCGTGGCAGACGTCACGGAGGTGCCAGAGCAGGTCGCGCTGCCACCCCTCTCAGCGACACCTCGGCCGTCGCAGAGAACATCCGGTCTGCGCAAGGCGGCGCTCTTCCTCGCACAGATGAGCACGGAGGAGGCCGGTCAGATCGTCGCCCACCTGCGGCCGTGGGACGTCGAGATGCTGACCGCCGAACTGGTGCAGCTCGGCGCCGCGGAGTCCGCCGAGATCGACGACGTCATGCACGAACTCCACGCGCTGCTACGGGGCGGTCAGCTGTACCGCAGCGGCGGTGAGGAGTTCACCCGCGAGATCCTCGCGGCCGGCTTCGGCAGCGTGCGCGCCGACGAGCTGCTGGCCCGGGTGAACGCCGCCTACACCGAAATGCCGTTCGCCTCGCTAGGCAATGCCGACGTCCGCCAGCTGGCCACCTTCCTCAAAGACGAGCACCCCCAGGTCATCGCGCTGGTCCTGGCACACCTGAGCGCCGCCCAGGCGGTCGAGATCCTGTCGGTATTCCTGCCCGACCAGCAGGCCGCGGTCGCGCACCGCGTCGCCGCCATGGACCGCACCTCGCCGGAGATGGTCCGCCTCGTCGAGGACGAGCTCAGCCGCCGGATGGGCTCCCTGCTGCACGAGGACATGACCACCGCCGGCGGCGTGGACGCCCTGGTGGAGATCATCAACCGCTCACCGCGGCCCACCGAGCGCTCCATCCTCGAATGGCTGGACAACACCGACCCGGAACTGGCCGCGCAGGTGCGCGATCAGATGTTCCTCTTCGAGGACATCGTCACCATCGACGACCGGTCCCTGCAGCAGGTGCTGCGGGAGGTCGAAGTCAACGACCTAGCCACCGCGCTGAAGGGTGCCCGGCCCGACGTCCGCCACAAAGTGATCCGCAACCTCTCTCAGCGCGCCGCCGAGAACCTGGCCGAGGAGCTCGAGCTGCTCGGCCCGGTCCGCGCCCGCACGGTCGAGGAGGCCCAGATCGAGGTTGTCGGCATCATCCGTGGAATGGAAGCCTCGGGCGTGCTGACCATCAACCGCGGAGGTGATGAGGAATTGATCTGTTGACGCAGAGTTGTCTGCCCGCGGCCCTATGCGAACGGACCGTTTCCGGACCACGCACGCTTGGGTCGACATACCGCACTCCCGCGACCTCAGCGCCTCAGCTATCCCGCCTCGCCCATCCCGGGGCGTCCGCACGCGAAAGCGCGCCTCAGTTCCCGCGCAGCGCAACCGATAAGCAGAACGAATATGTGTCAAGAAAAGGAAGAAGCCCATGCCGTGGCAACTAAGCGCAGCAGGCGGTGGCGTCATCGCAGTTGCTTATTTCGCCATCGCGGTGGCCATCTTCCGGCCCCTGGCCCGTACCGGCCAGCTGCGGTCCAACCGACTGGGAACTGCCACCGGTCTGATCTTCTTCTCCTGCGGCGTCGGCCATGCCATCCATGCGGCGCACCTGCTGCCGCTCCCCGGCGTCGAGGCGCACCACCTGCACATGCTGCGCGCCAGCCTGCCCTGGCATGACACGCTCTGGATGCTGCTGACCGCCGCGGTCGCCGTCTACTACTGGTCCCTGCGCCGCACCTACGGGGCCCTACTGGGCGGCGCGGCCCTGTTCGCCGACCTCAAGGAGAAGGAGGCGGCGCTGTCGGCCAACCGGCAGCTGCTGGCCGAGCGCACCACGGCGCTGGATTCCCTGGCCGTCTCCGAAGGGCGATTCCGGTCCGCATTCGCCGACGCCCCCACCGGAATGGCCCTGATGAGCCTCGCACCCGCCGAGCGGGGCCGGTTCCTGGAGACCAACGCCGCCCTCGGCCGCATCGTCGGCCGATCCGCCGCCCGGCTGGAGCGGCTCACGGTCGACGACCTCGCCCATCCCGACCACCGCGCAGGGCTGCGCACGGCGGTCGAGCAGCTGGCCGCCGGCGAGGTCGCCCACCACCTGGTGCAGCAACGCTATGTGCACGCCAACGGCGAAGTGGTATGGGCCGACACCAGCATCTCGGTGGTCCACGACACGGCCGGGCAGCCGGTGCACGGCGTCCTGCAGCTGGTCGACGTCACCGGCCGCCGCCAGGCCGAGGAGTTGCTCGCCCACCACGCCCTGCACGACAGCCTGACCGGTATGCCCAACCGCCGCCTGCTCCAGGACCGGCTGGAACAGGCCCTGACCCGAGCCCGCCGCCACCGCACGACGGTGGCGGTGCTGTTCGTCGACCTCGACCAGTTCAAGACAGTGAACGACTCGGCCGGCCACAGTGTCGGCGATGAGCTGCTGCGGGTTGCCGCCGAGCGGCTGTCCGGCCGCCTGCGCGCCGTAGACAGCGCCGCCCGGTTCGGCGGCGACGAGTTCGTCGTCGTGTGCGAAGAGATCAGCAGCGACCATGAGCTGCTGGTCATCGCCGACCGCCTGCTGGCCACCATGGCCAAGCCGTTCCGCGTCGGCGACCAGGAGTTCACCCTCGGCGCCAGCATCGGCATCGCGGTCTCCCCGTCGGGCCACGACAGCGCCGAGGCGCTGCTCCGCGACGCCGACCTGGCGATGTACGAGGCCAAGGACCGGGGCCGCGGCGGCTACGTCGTCTTCGACGGCGCGCTGCGCGGCGCGCTGGAGCTGCGCCAGCAGGTGGAGGCCGACCTGCGCCTGGCCATCGACCGCGGCGAGCTGCGCCTGCTCTACCAGCCGGTGGTCGACATCCAGTCCGGAGACGTGACCGGGGTCGAGGCACTCGTCCGCTGGGAGCATCCCACCCGCGGGATGCTCGCCCCGGACGAGTTCATCCCCGTCGCCGAGGACACCGGCCTCGTCGTCCCGATCGGCAACTGGGTGCTGCACGAAGCGTGCCGCCAGCTACAGGAATGGCGGCGCGGCTCGGGTCTGGCACTGACGATGGCGGTCAACGTGTCGGCCCGTCAGCTCAGCGACTGCCGCTTTCCCGACATCGTCGCCGCCGTCCTGAGCGACAGCGGCGCCGACCCGGCCACCGTGTGCCTGGAGCTCACCGAGACAGCCCTGCTCGACGCCACCGAGGCCACCGCCGCCACCCTGCAGGGCCTGGGCGAGCTGGGCGTGCGGCTGGCCCTGGACGACTTCGGCACCGGATTCTCGTCCTTGACGTTCCTGAAACGCTTCCCCATCGACGTGGTCAAGGTGGACCGGTCCTTTGTGCGCGATGTCGCCGTTGACCCCGAGGACGCCGCCATCGTCGCCGCCGTCATCAACCTCGGGCGGTCCCTCAACCTGGAGACCGTCGCCGAGGGCATCGAAACCGCCGAGCAGCTTGCCTGCATCCGCCGGTTCGGCTGCCAATTCGCCCAGGGCTACCTGTTCTCCCCTGCGTGCCCTCCCGACGACGTGCCCGCCCTCCTCGGGCAACGGAAGCGGGCCCGCATCCGGCGGACACCCGAGGCGGCGACCTCAGCTCGGACCACGTCGGCGTCCTAGATGTACCGGTTCCAAGGTCAATGGTCGTAGGCGATCAGTGATCGTGGGACTGGGGCGCCGATGTGGTCGTTGTGCCAGCTCGCGGCGGTGAGGGCCAGCACGCGTTGCAGGATGCGGACCCAGACGCCGGTCGGGGTGCGTGCGCCGTGTCGTTCGAGGTCGAGCTGGCCTTCGAAGGTGTCGTTGATCGACTCGATCACCTGCCGCAGCGGCCTTGAACAAGCGTGCCCCCAGCCGGGGCGGCTCACCGACGCGGGCGGAGCGCAGCAGCGGGATGCCGGTGCCGGTCAGCTTGGCTTCGAACTCGCGGCCGTAGTACTGCCGGTCGGCGATCACCGTCTGCCGGACCCGGCCGGCGGTGATCGTGGGATCGGCGGCCAGCATGCCCAGCAGCACCTCACGTTCGTCGGCCTTGGCGCCGGAGAGGGCGAACCCGACCGGCAGCCCGTGCAGGCTGCACAGCAGGTGCAGCCGCAGTCCCCGGAAGTAGCGGGAGTGGCTGGCGCAGTAGCCGTACTCGGCCCAGCCGGCCAGCGCCGAGCGGTGCAACCGTCTCCCGCGACCGGGCGCACTCCACCGGCGTGAAGTCGACCACCCACACGTCATCGGCCCAGAGGCTGGTGTCGCGAGCCAGCACCCCGATCAGCCAGCACAGCGTCTCGGCCAGGGCGCGCAGCCGCTGTTGTAGCCCGGCTGCTGGGGCAGATGGGGAAACAGAGGCCGCAGCTGGGTGCGGGCGTAGCGCAGCCAGCGAGCCTCGCTGGTGCGCCCCAGCAGCGCCTGCATCACCGCCAGGGTCACCAGTTCGGCATCGGTCAGCCGCGGTGCGATCCCGACCGGCGGGCGGGCCGGGGCACGCTCGGGCGCGGCCTTCAGCAGATCGTCGGTGCGTACATAGAGTGCCGTGGCGAGGGTGTCCAGATCGGCGTCCACGAGGACCTCCGAGGTTCGACGTGGGGTCAGCAACGCCGAGACTGGGCACCTTCGGCCGCTCTTCAGGTCATGCCACGCCGAGCCCCGACCCCTTGGGATCGGTCATCCAGCGACCAAGGGTCGCTAGACGTTGAAGCGGAACATTGACCCGTGGCCAGTTGACCAGCGGGAACACACCGACGTGCTGCTTGACCTGGGAAAACACCTCTCGGCATTTCCCGTTGTCTCCGGTGGATTCTCGTCCTCCTGTGGCAGCCATGTGGCATTGAGGGCGTCGCCGTCTTCCCCGCGGAGACCCGGCCCGCCAGTCCGGGGGCGCCCCGCCCGCCGCCTCGGGCGACGGGCGGGGCCTGTGTCGGTGGCCTGCGGCCGGCGGCTACCGGACCCTTCAGGGGGTGACGTAGCCGGGCGGCGGGTGACCTCGCCGACGCGGTGCAGGGTGTCAGCTCGGGGTCGTCGGCATGGTTGCCCCGTCCACAGGTGGCCTGTCCGTCCACAGGCTGGTTGAGGTGCCAGGCACGTCCCGAGCGCAAAGGTCCGGAGCGGTCCTACATGGTGCGCCGCAGGTCGCCCGGGGACATAGACTGAACCGGCGTCCCCGTCACGGCCGACTGACGGGTTGGGCGAGCGCCGGTGGCTGTGGCCCCGCGAGTGCTCGCCAGCGATTCCACCTGAGGACCCATCGGGTCCGACGTGTTGGACCAATGCTGGTCGGCCGGACGGACCAACGGACGGGGCGGAGCATTGAGCGAGGGCCTGCCGGACTTCAAGGCCGGACTGCGCTGCCACGACGTGCACGCCGGTCTGCGGAACGTGGACCCCAACAGCGCCACCCTGACCCCGCTGGCGGACACCCGCATGGTGGGCATGGCAGCCAGCCTCGCCTCGCTGATCCGGGGGCAGGACGTCGTCTCCGACGGCGAGGCCCTGAAGACGATCGTCGCCGAGCAGCTCGACATCAGCCCGTACGCCTTCGCGCCCGTCGTGGAGACGCTGGAGCGGGCCGGGATGGTGGACGACGTCAAGCGCCGCGGACAGAAGATCGTCAGCTTCACCGAGAACGTCCCCTTCCACCAGAACCTCTACGACCGCCTGGGTGAGTCGTGGCGCGAACACGAGCCGAGCCAGCTGGAGCAGGAGATGCTCGCGGTGGTGGACCGCCTCGCCGCCTCTCCGGTGCCGGCGGAGGAGCTGGAGAACGAGCTCGGGCTCGATCGCGGCGACATCCCTCGCCTGCTCGAGGTCGGCAAGGCGTCGGAGCTGATCAAGGGCGTGACCCTCATCGACGGCGAGGTGCTCTACTCGCCGTTCTTCGGATTCGAGAACCCCGAGCTGCTCGCCTCGCTGCTGGAGACCCATGGCTCTGGCCGGGTGGCCGAGGACCTCGCCGCCGTCCGGGCTCACCAGGGGCTGCCCCTCGACGACTCCGCTTATCCCGCGCTCGCCGACGCCATCAGCCGGGGCTTCATCCTGGCGCCGTCGGTGACCACCCCGGCCGGGCGGGAGCAGCCCTTCGCGGCGCTGCCCTACCTGCCTGACCCGAGCCTGCTGACGGTCCGGAAGACGGTGCTGGAGAAGGCCCTCGCGGTGCTGGCGTGCGTGCGCTGCGGTGAACACTTCGGGGGCGCGACCAAGACGCTGTTCCCCGCCCGCGTCCTGACCGCGCTGCTCGACCCGAACCGGAACCACCAGCTCAGCCCGCACAGCTCGCACAAGCGGCAGTACCAGATGCTCTACCGGATGCAGATCGTCGACTTCGTGCCCTCGGGCAACTGGGTCTCGCCGAAGCTCATCGTCACAGACGACAACGTGGAGGCCGTCCGACTCGCCCGCGACCTGCTCACGTACGGCGAGCCGCTCGAGGACCGGGCCGGCGACGACGAGGCCAGGGGCCTGCTGTCGCTGAACTCCCCGTACCAGGCGCCGCTGCAGACGGTGAGCCGTCGCCGGGAGCAGAAGACGATGAGCGACAAGGAGTACCGGGCCATGATGGACGCGGCGATGGGACGGGCGGCCCTGTGAGCGAGCTGGACCTCGGCCTGAAGGTCGCCTCCCGCCGCCTCCTGTGGCGCATGGGATTCACCACGCGCGTCGACGTCCCGCTGCGGGCGTTCGTGCCCCCGCGAGCCAGCGGCACCCGCTCGGGGCCCCGCTACGAGACCTACACGGACCTAGATGTGCTCGGGCTCGCCGTCAGCCCAGGGTTCGCGCTGCGGACCGTCATCGCGGACTGCAAGACCACCCAGCGCGGTTCGACCGAGCGCATGTTCTGGGTCCGGGGGGTCTCGGACTTCTTCGCCGCCGACGACGCGTGGATGGTCCGAGCCGGCGGGGTGACGGCGGCCTCACGACAACTGGCCGGCCGTCTCGGCATCTCGGTGCTCGAACCGACCGACGTCGCCCGGCTGGAGGAGTACCACCCGACCGACCTGAACCTCGACAGCGGGCCCCTGGCGCTCCTCTTCGACCAGGAGCGCGTGGCCGGATACATGAAGGCGTTCACGACCCTCGACAAGAAGCTGGAGCGACTTGTCGAGTACCGCCAATTCGACTACTGGGTGTACGAGGAGCACCGCAACCTGCTCCAGGTCGTCGCTCACCTCCGACAGGCCAACCAGCACCTGGACCCGCGGCAGCCGGCGCACCGCGCCCTCTTCATGGACTGCGCGTGGCTGTACGCGCTCTCCCTCGCCCACGCCGCCCAGCATGTGCGGGCCGTCCACGTCACCGACGTCGACACGGCCCTGCAGCAGTACCTGTTCGGTGGACAGATGGCGCTGCAGGAGAAGCAGCACCTCGCCGCCGTCCTGCAGCGCCTCGCCCCGAAGGGCGCGGAGGCCAGCACCACCGACGGCGTGCTGCCGGACTGGTACCCGCGGCTGCTCGAGCTGCTGACGCGGCATCTGCGGCGTCCCGCTGTCATCAACGACGAACTCCGCTACGCCGAGTGGGTCGCCGAGGCGCAGCTCGCCAAAGACACCTCCACGCTTGTCCAGGTCTTCGGCCCAGCGTTCGATCCACTGGCAGCCAAGCTGCTGGCCGACGTGTGCGGATTCCTCGTCACAATGGCCGGCCTCGACCCGGACTTCCGTGCATTCGCGCGAAGCGTGGCAGCCCAGCCGGACGCCCCCGCCGGCGGGCCGTCGACAAGCTCGGCAGCAACCGAAGAGGCGCCGAACCCCGGCAAAGACTAGCCGTAAGCACGGGCTGGAACATCGCCGCAGCAGGGCACGACGGAGCCGGTGCCCAGGCCACCACACGGCTCGTCCGCCCCGCGAGTCGAGACGGACGAGCCGCAATGGCGGTGGCGCGGCGGCCGAGGGCGACCCGACTCTCGGACGGCCCGACGGCCCTGCGGAAGGAGTTCGCGAACGGCATGGCGCAGCCCATCCGCGTGGTCGCCCCGGAAGTCGCTCAAGCCACGGAGTCGAAGGCTCCCTCCAAGTCAGTAGCCCCCGCGTCCGGGCGGTAGTGGCCGCTGATCGGTCCGGCCGGGTCCGTCCCCAGTTCGTTGCCGCAGTGGCTGGACACCCACTCACCCGGCCCGAAGGTGGGCCGCCAGGTCTCGAGGTCGTAGCTCTCTCCGGTGGCGAACCAGGCCGCACCGAAGTGCTGGTGGCACTCGAGCTGGTCATAAATCGTGTCGGCGCGCCCCCCGTAGAGCCCGCCGACGCAGTCCTGGACGGCGTGCCACATGGCGATGGTGGCGCCGTTCGGATCGACAGCGACGCGGCTCTCGCCCTTGGGTGTGACGCTGATCTTCTGATGGCCGTCGGCCCAGTCCTCGACCTGGATCTCCTGGACGAACTGGCTCTCCCCGCAGTACGGCACCCAGGCCGCGGCGCTCGGCGCATTGAGCAACACGACACCAGGGACGGTGATCAGGGCCGCGCCAGCGGCCGTGGCCCAGCGGGACCGCGACCGGCTGGCGGAAGCATCGCCGGCGGCCACGCGTTCGGCGCTGGTGGTGGGCGACTGCGCGGTGCGACCGCGACTCGTACCTCGGATCATCGACATCCTGTGACCGCCTTCCTGACGGGCTGGTGGGTACGTCCCAGAAAACAAGCCGCGATGCGCACCGGGCCAGCCCGGCGGCGGGCCAACCATGGGCCAACCAGCGGTCAGGGATGGGGCGACAAGGAGGGCCGTGAAGGGACACCCCCGAGAGCTTCCCGACCTGCCGTCGACATGGAGCGCCTTTGGACACGAGTTGGCGGGGCTGCGCGCGGCTAAGCGACTCACCCAACGGCAAGTCGCGTTGGCGTCGGGCGGCCAGATCTCGAAGTCGTCGTTGCAGCGATACGAGCAGGGCGAACCGCTGCCTTGGGAGAAGGCGGCTGTTCTGGACTCCATCTATGCCTGCCGCGGATGGGCCACGGCAGGCGTCGCGCATCTCGCGGCTGCGAGCTGGAAATGGCGTCCCGGCACCGCCGACACCTTCTTTGTGCACCGTTGGCCGGCTGAAGTCAGCGGCTGGGTATGGATCGGCGTCTTGCCGGAGCCAAGGGCAGCCGATCAACCGCACACCCTGTCACTGAGGTGGGGCCCCTGGAGCCGGCAAGTGCGCGAGCCCGTGCCGGCCGCGGGACTGGCCCTGTGCACCGGAAAGGACGTCGACGGAGACGGGCGCGCTGCGCCCTGTCACGTAACCAGCAGTCGGAAGGTGTCCGTGCTCTTCGGCGTCCACAAGCCGCCTCCCGAGCTGCGCTCCATCGACGTTCGTGACGGCTGGACCTGACTTGGCGGCACAGCGCCCGGACGGCCTGATTCGAGCCGTCCACCCACCCGATAGGCCATTGCCTCGGCGACGCCCTGCACAGTCCCGCCGACGTCGCTGGTGACCGACATGCCCAGCGAGAGCAGCGGTCTACCTGGCACGTGGTCGCGCATGACTTCTCAGGTCGAGTGGCCGGGCTCTCCTAGCGGTTCACTCCGACGCGCGGAGGTGTGGCCTCCGACGGCGGGGCACGATGAGGTCATGCCATTGATGAAGAACCCGGTGATCACAAAGGCGTGGCGACACAAGGGAGAGACCGGAAAAATCCACTACATAGCCAAGCGGGCCGACGGTACGACCCGACACTTGCTCGTGAACGAGGGCAACGCGCTGTACGACATCCTCGAGGACCATCTGGCGGCCATTGGGTATACGGGCCCTGCCTCCGCAGAGGAGCACTAACTCGACAGGCCCCGAGTTGGCTCGGGTGGTCCGCGCAGCCGGCGGTGCATCGCGGGCGCGCCATGGTGAGTCACACCAAACGGCGGACCATCTCGCCCACCAGGTCAGCGGCGATCGATGCAGTCATGCCGATAGGTAGGTGCCCTCGACAGGGTCACTCGTCACGCATCGGGCCTGCAACAGCAACCGGGTCAGCCGGGGAACGCTCCCCGAGCGGAGAGAGCCAGTCCAGCATGGCAGGGTGTGGTCGTGCTGCTGCGGGAAGTTATTGGGCGGATCCTGCGCCGAGTTCGCCTGGGACAGGGCCGGACGTTGCGCGATGTGGCGGGAGCCGCGGGCGTCTCGATGGGCCACTTGTCGGAGGTCGAGCGCGGGCGCAAGGAGCCTTCGTCTGAGCTGCTCGCTGCCATTTGTCGGGCGCTCGGTCTAGAGCTGACCGAGCTTCTCGGAGCTGCGCTGAGGGAGCTGACCGGCCGGCGTCCACGCGTCGAACTGCGCCGATGTGACCTTGTCCTGGCCGCCTGATGGGCCGGATCACCTTGTAGCGAAAGTCGTCTTTACCGCCCCGGTCATGGCTCTAACGTCGCGGTTGTGGATCTCACCGAAGTCGCACCCGGCCTGCACCTGCTGCCGCTGGGGATCAGCAACGCCTACCTCTGGCGCAGCACCATGGGCGCGACGCTGATCGACACGGGGCCACCGGGGAGCGGCCCGGCGATCCGGGGCGCCCTGCAGCACCTCGGCGTACCGCCTGAGGAGTTGCGGCAGATAGTCCTCACCCATTTCCACGACGACCATGCCGGTTCCGCGGCGGAGGTGGCCGGCTGGTCCGGCGCACAGGTCATAGTCGGAGCCGGTGACGCCGCGTTCGTCCGCGGGGAGCGGTCAGGTCCGCCGCCGACCTTCACGCCAGCAGAGGAGCAACTGCACGCTGTCGTAGCGGCTGACCTGCAACCTGCACCCGCATGTGGGGTCGACCGAGAAGTCACCGACCAAGACGTCCTCGACCTTGGCGATGACGCCATCGTGCTGTCGGTTCCGGGCCACACGCCCGGAAGCATCGCCCTGCATGTACCTGCAGCCGGCCTCTTGATCACGGGTGACACCATCGCCGAGCACCAAGGACAGGTCGTCCTGGGGCCGTTCAACATCGACCGCGACGCTGCTTGGCAATCCCTGCAGCAACTGGCTGAGCTCGATGTCGAGGTCGCGTGCTTCGGCCATGGCGAGCCAGTGATCGGCTCCGCCTCTTCGGCACTCCGCCGGGCCATCGACCCGTTCGGCTGATTCTGCTGCTCCAGGCGGCCTGCGCCCAATGGCATGAACCTGGACCTAGTGGCGCGGCCGCCGGCGGGGATTCGCTCATCGCCCTGCCGCCCCGCAGGATCGTCTGCGGAGAGGTGGTCGGCGACCAGGTCCAGGACGAGGTGAGTCGCAGCGGTCCGGCGCCGATCTGGGTGCGTGACCATGTGAACGGCCGTGGCCGGCAGCGGCAAGCCGGAAAGCGGCTGTGAGAGCTGTTGGTGGAGGCGGTCCTGACGGTGAGCTGGGCCAGGATGGTGAGGCGGCGCTGCGGCAGGACAGCAGGGGGCCTCTTCGCCGTCGTCCTGGCGCTCTTCGCCCTCCGGCAGCGGGCCAGGCCGTCAGGCATAGGTTGAGCGGGTGCCAGCTGGGAACCCCCGCGTCAGCCGCGCCGCCGCACCCGCGGGGGGGCGCCGCCGCCCGCCGACGATCCCGTTCGGCTTCGACGACTTCGAAGCCTGGTACGCCGACCACTGCCGCGCTCTGCTCGAGCCGGCACGACAGACCTTCGTGCGTTTGCTCGAGGAGCAGCTCCGGCAGGGTGTTAGCGAGCTCGACCGCCACCGAGTGCGGGTGTCCGACAGCAGGGTCAAGGAGCCCCTGCGCGTCTGGTCCAAGCTCCAGAAGCCGCAGTACCGTTCCCAGGCCAAGGCACCGGCGGACGTGCCGGCGCTCATCGACGACCTCGTCGGGGTTCGGATCGTCTGCAACAACCTTTCCGACATCGCCATGGTCCAGGCCATGCTCGCCGACCTGCCCGGCAGCGACGGGCTCCCAGGGTTCGGGATGGCGGCCGAGCAGGGGTCGGAGAAGCGTTACGTCGACGCGCCTAAGGACTCCGGCTACCGGGCCTTCCACGTCAATTTGGTCACTCAGGTTCCGGGGCTGTCCGGCCTGACTCCTGTGCGAGGCGAGTTGCAGGTCAGGACTTTGCTGCAGGACGGCTGGGGTGAGCTCACGCATGAGGACACGTACAAGCCTGGCGTTCAGCTCCCTCCCCTGGTCACGACGCTTGCGCGGCGGATGGCCGACCTGCTGGCGACAGTCGACGATCTGGCCCAAGACCTCCGGCTCGAGCTCGACCGGCTAGCGCAGAGCGCCGTCGAGGACGCCGTAGAGGCGCCTTCGGCCTCCGCTGAGCCGACGGCAGATCAGCCAGCAAGCGCGCCGGACGCTGCCGGGGCAGCGTCGCCTGCTCTTGTCATGGCCGAGACGGCGAGGATCGTGTCCGAGCTAACCCAGCCGGCGTCGCTGGCGTCTATCGCCGCGTTGCTGCAAGGGCTGTTCGGCACGGCGTTGCGGGACGGGTGGGCCGGCCACGGCTCGTTCAAGGCGCTGCTCGTCGCTGCGGTCCCGGGCGTGCAGATCGTCAAGGTCGGACCTGGATACGTCGTGCCGCCTGGCGCCCAGCCCTCACCAGGGTGGCCCCAGGCCCTCCGCGACGTGCTGCCGTGATCGAGACCAAGTCCCGTAAGGGCCGGTAGCCGTAGCACCGGCGCGGGCAGACGACTCGCGATCCCGGCGGTGGCACCTCCTGGGTCGGTGGACTCGTGGGCGGTGTCCACAGTTCAGGCGCAGAGCGTTCGTGTCGGGGCCGCGCCGAGCCGGAAGTCTGAGAAATGCGCGGCCGCACCGCGCCCAGCGTTGTCTTCACACGAACGACCGGCGACGCTCAACGACCTTCTGCCTGTGCCGATCTGGGGGGCAGGCCGACGAGCTGGCTGGGACGGGGATGTACGACTACTTCTGGTGGGCCTCAGCGATGGCGCGCATGGACACGCGTGACTCGATAGCAGGAGTGCACGAGCTGAGCGTCCGCTTGGCGCATCGCTTGGTCGCGCCCCTGAAGAGGTCACGACCTTCAACCTCATGCGCCGCCTGGCGAGCACTCACGCTCGGCGGGGCGGGTCATTCGCCGCGTCCTTGCACTCGCGGCGACTGGAGGGAGGCGACCGACGCCGCGGCATCCTGCCGAGCGGAGCAGATCTCCAGTTGGCAGTCGAAGTGTCATCGGGTCGATGGGCTCATCTCGTGCTCCAGGCGAAGAGGCTGGACGCCACGACCGGGACCTACAGGGAGTGGAAAAGATGGCAGGTGGACGCCCTTCGCCTTTGGGCATCCACGCACGGCCGGCCTGTTCCCGGCATGCTCCTCTACAACACCGCCACGACGCCGTTCACGTCGCCCGGCTCCCGCGGCAGGGTGGTGCAGGGCGCGTGCTGCTCGAGCCCGTTGGTTTGCCACGGGTGGACGTGGCCAAAGTGGACGCTGCCGGACCGCCGTTCACCTCTGGCGATCAGCCTGTGCCTGTTTCCCACCGGCGTGGGGACGCTGCCGGCGCCCCTCTCGGGGGACGGGCCACCAGCATCAGCGGTCAACGCCCACGCGATGCCACTGGAGTGCATCTTCTGCCCCGGAGCCCCACGCGCTCTCCACTTGGCGCCGACGCCGCCGGCATGGGCAGAGGACCTCCTCGACCGCAGGCCAGACGCAGACTGGCCAGACGCCGGCACCTCGAGGGACGTCGTCGCAGACGACCAGCCCGACGAAGTAGACGAGCCGGAGATCACGGCCGAGTCGTGGACGCCCCGCTATTCCCTGGTGCTCGACTTCGTGCCGAACCGCTACGACCCCGACCCGGACTAGCTCAACGCCCCCACGACGAACTGATCGGTGTGCCGACGCCCGCCATGGACGAACCGCCTAGGCCCTGTCCTGGCGATCTTGCATCGGTGTGATTCAGGCTTGGTCCGTGGTCGGCCGACATGAACTCACCGACGCCGCCTGGGCCCGGATCGAGCCGCTGCTGCCGGCGACCGGTGGTCGGGGTGGGCGGTGGCGCGATCACCGGCAGGTGATCAACGGCATCCTGTGGCAGGCCAAGACCGGCGTGCCGTGGCGGGATCTGCCCGAGCGCTACGGGCCGTGGAAGACCGTGCACGAGCGGCTGCGCAAGTGGACCGCCGATGGCACCTGGGACCGCATCCTCACCCAGGTGGTAGTCAAGGATGACGCCGTCAGCGTGGTGGAGTGGACGATCAGCGTGGACTCCTCCTCAGTTCGGGCGCACCAGCACGCCGCTGGCGCCCGGAAAAAGGGGGCTGCAGCGACCCGGTCGAGGCGCTCGCCGTTGACGGCGAGGCGCTCGGCCGCTCCCGGGGCGGGCTGACCAGCAAGATCCATCTGGCCGTGGATGGGCGTGGGCTGCCGCTGTCGGTGCTCTGCACGCCCGGTCAGGCCGGGGACAACCCGCAGCTGCTGCCCTTGCTCGACGGGATCCGGGTGCCCCGCGTCGGCCCCGGGCGGCCGCGCAAGCGCCCCGATCACCTGATCGCTGACAAGGCCTACTCCCATCCCTCCACCCGACGGGCGCTGCGCCGCCGCGGGATCGCGCACACGATCCCGGAGAAGCGCGACCAGCGGGCGCACCGGCGCTCCCGAGGGTCGGCCGGCGGGCGACCGCCGAAGTTCGACCGCGACCGATACAAGCAGCGCAACGTCGTCGAGCGGTGCTTCAACCGGCTCAAGCAGTTCCGCGCCCTGGCCACCCGCTACGCCAAGCGGGCCGCCTACTACCGGGCCACGCTGCTGCTGGTCAGCGCGGTGCTCTGGCTCCGCGCATGATCCGCGGGACAGGCCCTAGGAGCGCAGGCAAGCAACCGCCCTGCCCTCGGCTGTAGCCCGTTCTGGCTGACGGGGTCGGCGTTCGCCCACCGGCGGCCGAAGCTGGCATTAGCCTCGACGCGTGCCCCGCCGGACGCAGCGCGCTGCCGATCCGGCGCAGGTTCCGGCCCGGCCGAGCCGGATCCCGGGGCGCCCTGCCGGCGTGGAGGACGACCACAAGGTCGCGGGCATGATCCGCGCCATTGAGGCTGGCGTCCCGATCACGCAGGCGTGCCTCTACTCCGGGATGTCTGAGCGCGCCCACTTCCGCGCCATGGGAGCTGGAGAGCGGGCCGAAGTGCTGGCCGCCGAAGGCGCCCGGCTTACCGGGCGGCAGGAGGCGTACCGCCGCTATCGGACTCGGGTCCTTGAGGCCCGCGCCAAGGTAGCCGTGGTCAATGTGGCGCTGGTGGCGAGCCGCGGCCGGTGGGCAGTTGATCGAGGAGACTCACCGCCGATACCGCGACCCAGAGACCGGCGAGATGGTCAGCGAGACCCGGAAGAAGTTCGCGTCCGGGGACTGGCGGGCGGCAAAGTGGCTGCTCGAGGCCAGCTTCCGCGGCGAGTTCGGCCGGGAACAGCTGGCCACGGTGGGACTCACCGAAAGGGGCGGCGGCCCGGTCGAGGTCGGCAGCGACGAGGTGCTGCGGTCAATCAGCGACCGGCTGCACGCCTTTCAGCGGCAGCACGCCCACCTCCCAAAGGAGAGTGGGAAGGTGGCGTCCTCATCGGACCGCAGCGGTGGCCTCGACGTCGACGCGGTGGTCGATGTCGCACAGCCGGGCTCCGGAGCGGATCTCAGCCAGGTAGGCCTTCAGCGCCGCTGTGCGTGACTCGGCTTCGCTAACGAGCACCTCGGCGATCCGGGCCCAGTCGTGCGGCTGAGGGTCTTCCGGCAGGTCCCTGAGCACATCGGCGATCTCGCGCACGGTCAGCCCGACTCGCTGCGCCACCTTGGCGACCTTGATCCTGCAGGCCGCATTGTCGTCGAATCGCCGCTGGTCGCCAGCCGTGCGGTGGGCCACGACCAGGCCGTGCTTCTCGTAGAAGCGGACGGCGGAGGGAGCGACTCCGGTGGCGGCGGCGACGTCGCTGACGGTCATCGTGAAGCCGGACGGGGCCAACGCGGAGAGAGTCACCTCACCATGGTGACGTACAGGTCGCCTTGACTTCAACATATGTTCAAGGCCGAACGTGGCGGCATGACCTCATCGAAGATGCTCGACCCGGATGCTGACGAGGCCGCCGCTACCAGTCCTGGAGAGCCGCTGAGGCTGGCCGTCCTCACGGCCAGCGTCCGCGCCGACCGCATCGGACGGACGCTCACCGACTGGGCCGCCGGCCGAGCCGACGCGACCGGCGCCGTCGTCGACCTCATCGACCTCGCTGAGTGCCCGCTGCCGTCCGATGACCTGCTGCAGCCCGGCGGGGGCCCGCGTTCCTCGATCGCGGAGCGCGTCGAGCGCGCCGACGGGTACGTGATCGTGACCCCCGAGTACAACCACAGCTATCCAGCCACCCTGAAGCGCGCGATCGACTGGCACTACGCCGAGTGGATGTTCAAGGCGGCCACGGTCCTGTCCTACGGCGCGCAGGGCGGCCTTCTCGCCACCGAGCACCTGCGCGGTGTCTTCGCCGAGCTCCACGTGGTCACCACCCGTCGGGCGGTGGGCCTGAGGGCGCCGTGGGAGGACGTCGACGAGGGCGAGTTCGTGCCGCCACCCGGGGTGGACAAGGCGTTCGACGAGGCGCTGGGCGAGCTGGCCTGGTGGGCCGACGTGCTTCGGTCCGCGCGCCGCGAGCGCCCGTTCCAGCGGTGAGCGCGGCGCAGGCGGGCATGGACGCCCGCGCACGGGTGATCGGCCTCGTCCTCGCCCTGGGTGGCCTGATGGTCACCGTCGACACGACAGTCACCCTCGTGGCCGTCCCCGCGATGGTGGCGGACCTCGACTCCACCCTCCCGGCGATCCAGTGGGTCACCACCGGCTACCTGCTCGGCGTCGTCGCGGTGATCCCGCTCGCCGGGTGGGCAGCGAACCGATTCGGCGCCCGCCGGGTCTACGTGACCGCCCTGGTCGTCTTCACCGTGGCGTCGGTGTTCGCCGGCCTCGCGTGGAACGCCGGATCGCTGACCGCCGCGCGCGTGCTGCAGGGCCTCGGCGGCGGCTTGCTCAACCCGGTGGGCCAGGCGATCGGCCTGCGATCGGTCCCCCGCGAAGCCCGAGGACGGCTGATGAGCTTGCTCGGCCTGCCCGTGGTGATCGGCCCGGTCCTCGGGCCGCCCCTTGCCGGATGGCTGGTCGACGCCGCCTCGTGGCGCTGGATCTTCCTGATCAACGTGCCCGTCGGGGTTGCCGCCGTCGTCCTGTGCCTTCGCCTGCTGCCGCGCCAGCCGGCCGACCGGGCCGGATCTGTGGCCATCGACTGGTTGGGTCTCACCCAGTTGTCCGGCGGCGCGGTGTTGGTCGTCCTGGGCTGCACGCTCATCGGCGAGACCGGGTCCCTCACCTGGTCGGCCGCCGGCGTGCTCGCCTTGGGGCTGCTGCTGGCAGTCACCTTCGTCGTCCGCGCCCTGCGGGTCCCCGATCCGCTGGTGCACCTGCGACTGCTCAAGCATCCGCCGCTGGCCGGCGGGATCCTGGTGCTGGTCTGCTTCGGCGCGGCCTACTTCGGCGCCATGTCGATCCTGCCGATCTTCGTGCAGGCCGTGCGCGGCGATCCGGCCATCACGGCCGGCATGATCGGCATCCCGCAGGCGCTGGCCGTCGGGATGACGCTGCAGGTCGCCACCCGGCTGGTGGACCGAGTGCCGCCCCGGCGGATCGTGCTGACCGGAGTGATTCTGGGTGCGCTCGGCTCGCTCGCTCTCCTGGCGGCGACGGCGACCAACGCCGCTTATCCGGTGATCGCGGCAGCCACGGTCGTCGTCGGCGTCGGCTCGGGCGCGACCTTGATGCCGACGATGACGGCCGCCGTCCGCGACCTCGAGGGCAGTGACACCCCCCGCGGGACCACCCTGCTCGCGCTGGCGTAACAGCTCGCCAGCGCAATAGGGGTGGCCGTCGTCGCCACCACGCTCACCCTGCTCGTGGCGGCCCGGACGCCTGAGATGGGCGGGGCCACGGGCGACGGCGGCGTCGCCGGGATGGTGGCGCTCGACGCCGACGCTCGCGCAGCGGCCACCTCACAACTGGCCGGCGCAGTGGGATGGACGTACGCGGTCCCGCTCGTACTCATGGGGCTCAGTGCCGTCGCGGCCGTCGTCGGGCTCCGGCGGCGGGCGCCGAGCCCCGACGAGCCGGCGCGGGCCGAAGCGACCTCGTGAGCGTCGCTGACCTGCACAGAGGGCCAGGAGTCAGACGTTGAAGCGGAACGTTTCGAGCGTGATTGAGCGATCTTGGACGTGGACGGAAACCGCTGTTGACCAGCGCTTTTATGGTTGGAGCCCGATGGTCGTCGACGGGCTGGAATGAGATTCTTGTGGACTGAGTGTTGCCTGACGTCCACGCGCTCGGGCGTGTCGAACAGGGCGAATCGCGTCGGCGCGAGGGAGCTGCTCTGGGCTCTGGCGGTGGCACGCGGATAGCTGGTCTCGGCTGTGGCGTGTGTCATGCACCTTGACGCGTGGGCTTGCTTCGCTCACCGACGAACGTGAGTTCGTTTCCACGGCACCATCGACGTCGCCTCGATCAAGTCTGGCTTGGCGCCCCAGTCAACCAAGATCCGCTAGACAGGCCTCCTCCGCGCGGTGAGCGTCGGGACGGCGCGAGCCGGTCAGTACTACCCTGCGGCATCTCGCTGATCGGCGGTCCTGAACGACACGGACGCCGGTCCGGCTTCCGCGGGGATGTCTAGGACCGGCATCCTCTCGGCATCTGCGTCGGCCAGCGCGCGCTGCTGCATCTCGTGCAGATAGGAGAAGTGCTGCTCGAAGGCGGCCGTCGCGGCCTCCGCGTCGCGGTCCCGGATGCCCTCGTACATCGCCCAGTGCTGATCAGCGATGCAGTCCCGCCGGAGTTCCTTGAGAAGCAGCCGGTTGGTTCTCGGACGAACCAGGTGAACGGCGGTCATAGCCAGCTCGAGAATGCTGTTCTTGGCCGACTTGCTGACGGCGGTGTGGAACTCGACATCCGTGGCCAGCCACGCGTCCTCGCCGAGTGTGGGATCCCGTGAGGTCTCGATCGGTCGCCGCATGGCACTGAGATCCTCTTCGGTCCTATGCAGCGCCGCCAACGCCACGCATTCGCGCTCCAGTACATGACGAGCGTGCTGCACCTCGGCCAGTGAGATGTTACCGGCGCGAAACCACAGGCCGATCTGTTCGCCGATCCGTTCGGCCAGCTCGCCGGCTCGCGGTGTGGTCACGAAGGTGCCGCCGGTGGCACCGCGTGTCGAGGTCACCAAGTTGCTCGCCGCCAAGGTCCTGATCGCCTCGCGCACAGTCCCTCGGGAGACGCCGAAGTCCTGCGCGAGCTGCTGTTCGCTCGGCAGGCGGTCCCCGGACCGCAGCCGGCCGTCGATGATCGCCGCGCGGAGCTGGTCGACGACCTGGCCGGCCGCGGTCCGTACGAAGACCGGTTGGACGGCCAGGACCTCGGCCGCAGCGGGGGTCTCCCGGTGGCGCTCCACAGCAGGACATTACCACTCAACAAAAGTCCGACCTTTGACCTCAAAGGCTTGACGTATGCCAGACGCCACACCTAGCTTTCGCCACACGTGTCGTCGATCGGCTGAAGGAGGTGCGCCATGGCGTCCCCACCGGCAACGCCGGCTCCCTCAGGGAGCGCAGGTCCGGGTCCGCGCAACCAGCCGATCGTGGCGCCGAGCAGTGAATCGTGACCGCCGCGCTCCACGCCAGGATGCGGACGTGTCCGTCACCGCATCCCGATCGGGACCTGTCCGTGTTCCCCGTTGAGCAAGCGCCCTTCGCATCGATCGACGCAATTCACGCCGCCTACCTCCGCGGCGAGCTGTCGGCGGAAGTTCTCGTCGAGGTGTGCCTCGCGCGGATCGACCGGTTCGACCGACAAGGGCCAGGCATCAACGCCGTCACGGTGCAGAACCCCGAGGCGCTCCGCACCGCCCGGCGCCTGGACGAGGACTTGCGCCGCGGCCGGCCTATTGGGCGGTTGCACGGGATCCCCGTCCTGGTCAAGGACCAAATCGAGACGGCGGGGATCGAGACCACGTTCGGCTCGGCTGCCATGCGGGGCTACGTGCCGGATCGGGACGCCACCGTGGTCACCCGTCTGGCGTCCGCCGGCGCGATCGTGTTGGCCAAGAGCGCGATGCCCGACTTCGCGGCATCGTGGTTCTCGTTGTCCTCGCGCACAGGGCACACCCGATGCCCGTGGAACCTAGAGCGTGATGCCGGCGGATCAAGCAGCGGCTCGGCGGCCGGGGTCGCGGCCGGTTTCGCTCCGATCGCCATCGGCGAGGACACGGGCGGCTCGGTTCGGATCCCGGCGGCCTACAACAACCTCGTCGGCGTCCGGGTGACCACCGGGCTGGTGAGCCGGTCGGGGATGGCCCCGCTGGTGGCGAGCCAGGACACCGCGGGGCCGATCACCCGCACGGTCGCGGACGCGGCCACCGTGCTCGACGTGCTGGTGGGCTTCGACCCCGCGGATCCGGCCACGCGTGCATGTCTTCGTCCGGACGTCGCCCGTGGTGGCTACCGAGCGGCGCTCCGGCCCGCAGCCCTGCGGGGCGCCCGGCTCGGCCTCCTGGCCGAGGCTCTGGCGGGCGTCGACGATGAAACCACCTCGCCGGTGAGCCGCGTTTTCGCGGCTGCGCTCTCAAGGCTCGAGGACTGCAAGGCGATCGTCGTGCCCGTCTCAGTGGAGGACCTGGCTGACCGTCTGCAGGAAACGTCGCTATACCTGTACCGCTCGCGGTCGGACATCGACGACTTTCTGTCCCGCCGGCCGGTTCCGTTCCGGGACGTCGCCTCCATCGTCCGCGCAGGACTCTTCGACCAGAGCCTCGACCTGCTGCGCGCAATTGCCGAGTGCGACCCCGAGCCGGCCGAGCTACGCAAGCGGGAGGCGGCGCAGCAGGACCTGCGGGCGCGGCTCGTCGGAGTGATGCAGGCCCACGAGCTCGACGCCCTCTGCTTTCCCACCACGCCGGGAATCGCACCGACGTCGGAGGAGCTCCGGCGGGGGGATGTGCGGACGCAGAGCTTTCGCACGAACACCATCGTCGCCGCGCAGTCCGGGCTACCCGCGATCACCGTCCCGGCCGGGCTGACCAGCCTGGGGATCCCCGTCGGACTGGAACTGATCGGCCGGCCCTTCAGCGAACGGAGCCTGCTCAGCCTCGCGTCCGGTGTCGAGGCCGCGAGTTCGTCACCCGTCGTGCCGCCCACCACCCCTTGTTAGCCGACCTACCGGAGGCCCTGCATGTCCACGTCCGAGACGCCTGATGCCGTCATCAACGAGGAGTACCACTCCACGCCCGTGCCATTGGCGGGCCGGCTGGGCTTCGGCCAGCCGGCCTGGGTGTGGTCCGGTTTCGGGATCGCCTTCATCTGCGCGGTGATCGGCGGCACGATCCAGCAGGGACTCGGAACGGTAGAGGCGATCCTTGCGATCATCGCCGGCAACGTCATCCTGTTCGTCTACGCGTCGGCTCTCGGCTACGCCAGCGGCAAGTGGGGGTTGAACTTCCCGCTGACGGTCCGAGCAGTGTTCGGCGGCCGCGGCTCGATCATCCCCATCGTGATCCTCGCCGCCCTGGTGACCGGGTGGTTCAGCTTCCACACATGGCTGACCGCCGACATCATCAAGGTTGCCTTCACCATCGAGTCAGGCGTCGGGGTGGCGCTCATCGCGCTTGCGGTGGGGGTGATCTATGCGGTGCCCGTGATCTTCGGCATCAAGTCGATGGCGCTGGTGCGTCAGATCGCCATTCCGGCGATGGTCCTGTTCGTCGTCTACTACCTCGTCACCAAGGTCGTCCCGGCCGGCTCCGCACTGTTCGAGTCCACTGGTGACGGCTCGATGTCCTTCCTGACGGGCGTCGGGATCGCCTGGGCGACGTACGCGGTCAGCGGCACCATGACCGGCGACATCGTCCGCTACACCCGCACGGGGGGGCAGGCCGTCGGGGTCACCGCGGTCGCTTTCCTCTTCAGCAACGCCCCCTTCATGATCCTGGGCGCACTCTTCTCCGCGGCGATCGACGACCCGACAGTGCCCTACTTCCTTGACTCCGACAGCATGACGGTCCTCATCCCGCTCGCGGCCATCGCGATCCTGAGCACCTGGTCTACCGCCGACGCGTGCCTGTACAACGCCGCAATGGGCTTCTCCAACAGCCTGCCTGGCTTCAACTGGCGTCGGGCCGCGATCCTGGGCATGGTCCTCGGGATCGTCGCGGCGATGTCGGGCGTGATCGGCAACGTCACCAATCTGCTGATCGCGATCGGTCTCATCGTCCCGCCGGTCGGTGCCGTCATCATCAGCGACTACTTCCTGGTCCGGCGTCGGCATGGCTTCGGCATGGACCGCATCGCCCCCGTCAACCTCGCCGCGATCATCGCCGTCGTGCTCGGCATCGTGGTGGGCGTGTTCATGTACTTCAGTTTCCCCAACTTCATCTTCGGCATCCCGGGGATCACGGTCTCTCTCGTGACGTATGCCCTGCTGGCGAAGGGCTTCGGTGGGGCTCTGGGAGCAGAGGAGCCGACCCTCGTGAACGCCGCGGAAGCGGAAGGCATCACCAAACCGACGGCAGCGCCCAGCGTCGTCGCCTGATCGAAAGGAGATTGTGACCATGACCGACATCTGCGCCATGCCGGCGACCGATCTAGCCGAGGCAGTCAGGCGGGGCGAGATCTCGCCCGTGGACGTGGTCCAGGCGGTGAGCGACCGGATGGATGCCGTCGAACCGGTGCTGCACGCGTTCTGCACGACGACCATCGACCTCGCCCGCAGCCAGGCGGAGGACCTCGCGAGACGCATCGCAGCGGGAGAGGAGGTGGGGCCGCTGGCGGGCGTGCCAGTCGGCATCAAGGACCTCGTGGCGACCAAGGGCATCCGGACGGCGATGGGCTCGAAGGCCTACGAGGACTTCGTACCTGACGAGGACGACATCGTGGTGGAACGCCTGAAGGCGGCGGACGCCCTCATCATCGGCAAGACCAACGTGCCGGAGTTCGGGTACAGCGGCGTCGGCCACAACCCGGTGTTCGAGACGACGCGCAATCCATGGAATCCCGCGATGACACCGGGCGGCTCCAGCGCCGGCTCAGGGGCAGCTGTCGCGGCCGGCATGGGCCCCATCGCAGTGGGCAGCGACGGCGGTGGATCCGTGCGCATCCCATCTGCCCACTGCGGTCTCTTCGGCATGAAGGCGTCAATGGGACGTGTCCCCCTTTACCCAGGATGCCGTGACGAGCGGTACCCCGGCGCCTCGAGCTGGGAGTCCCTGGAGCACATCGGTCCCATGTCGCGGACCGTGGCCGACAGTGCCCTGATGCTCTCGGTCATGGCTGGGCCTGATCCTCGCGACCGGCACACGATCCCGACCTCGGACGTGGACTGGACCGGTTGCCTGTCGACGGGCGTCGAGGGGCTCCGTGTCGCCTTCAGTCCCAACCTCGGCTACGCCGCTGTGGACCCTGCCGTGCGCGAGGTCGTGCAGAACGCCGTCAGCGTCTTCGAGAAGGAGCTCGGCTGCGACGTCGAGCAAGCCGACCCGGGCTTCGACGATCCGTACGCCGCGTTCTGGGGCATCGTCGCCCTCGACACTGACCTCCGTGGGATGCGACGGCTCGCTGCGGAGAACGAGATCTCGCCGCACCTAGCCGACTTCCTCGCCCGACCCTGGACCGCCGAGGATCTGACCGACGCGGCGATGACCCGAAAGTCGGTGAACAACAAGATGTGGCGGTTCATGGCGAACTACGACCTGCTCCTCACCCCCACCCTGACTGTCCCGCCTTTTCCTGTGCACATGCAGGGGCCGGAGAAGGTCGACGGTCGGATGGTGCCGTCCTTCCAGTGGCTGTCCTTCACGCTGCCTATCAATATGACGGGTCAGCCGGCGGCCACCGTTCCGGCGGGTTGGACGGAGGACGGCCTGCCCGTGGGCCTGCAGATCGTCGGCCGACATCTCCATGACGAGACGGTCCTGCGAGCGGCCGCCGCGTTCGAGGCGGCGGCCCCCTGGCATAACCGGTGGCCCGCTCTCATCCGCCCCTAAAACCTAAGCCGTGGGCATGCCGGCGGGGGCCCGTCGGCATGCCATCACGCACCCGCCGACCCCCATGAGTCCGGGCACTAGGTTCGCCCGGGGCGTGAGCTCCGCCGACGGATGGGACCTGACCGTCCCGGAGGATGCAGCCGAGCTGCTGGCCGAGCTGCGCCGCCACGGCGTGCGGCCCGGTCAGCGCCTGCATGTGGTGCAGACCGGCGAAGCCCCGCTCGAGCGGCCGAGCGACGGCACCGACCAGCCGGAACGCCGGGGGCTGGACTTCATCGGCTCAGTCCACGGCGGTCCCGCCGACCTGTCCACCCGGACCGAGGAGTACCTCCAGCAAGGCTTCGGCCGCGAGTGATCCTCCTCGACACCAACATCCTCGTCGCCGCCGCCAGAACCGTAGACGTCAACCACGGCACTGCGGCGCGGCTGCTCGAGACCCGCGACGAGTCGTTCCTGGTTCCACCCACCGTGCTCGCCGAGGTGTGTTACGTCCTCAGCGAATGGGGCAGTCCCGCTGCCGAGGTCCGGTTTCTGCGGGCGTTCCAGCCCGGTGGCCTGCGGTTGGCCGAGCTGACCGCCGCGGACGTCGCCCGCATGGCTGACCTCGCCGAGCGCCTCGGCATCCAGCGCATCGCCACCTTCGACCAGCGGCACTTCACGGTCGTCCGACCCGCCCACGTCGAAGCGTTCACACTGCTGCCCGAGACCCCGTCCTCCTGACCCCGCCGTCGTTCGACCAGCCGAAGGGCTCGGTGGGGCAGGTCAACGCCTGACCGCCTATGCGGCACCATCCTCCAGGACGTCCGCCTGACGGGGGTCACTTCACCTACCTCGCCGCAAACGACCTACCCTCACCCGCCAGCGGCCCCGTTGTCATCGAGACGTGAGGGGTGTCGCCGCCGAACAGCTCCGCCCGGCCGCGGCCGTTGTTCTTGGCCCGGTACATGGCCGCGTCGGCGTGGGCGATGAGTTGCCCCGGGTCGGCTTCGGGGTGTGCGGCGAGCGCGACCCCGACGCTGACGGTGACCGTCAGCTCGAGGTGTCGCACCGCAAGCGGTGTCCGGAAGGCGTCGATGATGCGCTCGGCGATGGCCGAGGCGTGCGCGGCGTCGACGACGTGCTCGCACAGGACGGCAATCTCGTCTCCCCCCAAGCGCGCCACGGTGTCCTCCGGGCGAAGCGCGTCGGTGAGCCGCCCGCCGAACGCGCAGAGGACCTGGTCGCCGACCTCGTGACCGAGGCGGTCGTTGATCTGCTTAAACCGGTCGACGTCGAGGTACATGACCGCCACCGGGCCGGGATGCCGTTCCAGCCGGGTGAGGGCGTGCTGGAGGCGTTCGAAGAACAGCGTCCGGTTGGCCAGCCCGGTGAGCGGGTCGTGGAGCACTTCCCGGCGTAGTCGCTCCGCCTCCTTGGCGTGCGTGACGTCGCGGAACACCGAGAGACCGCCGACCACCTCGCCGTCCTCGTCGAGAATGGGTGAGTAGGCGGCGGTGAACCAGCCCTGCACCCCGGTTTCGGGAACGTCGAAGTGGCGCTCCGGGGTGCTGACGTGCTTGCCGTCGAGCGCGTCCCGAAAGAACCGGTCATCTCCGGTGCCGACGATGGAGGGAAACCGCTCGAAGGCCACCTGGCCGAGGACCTCGGAGGCCGGAACGCCGGTCACCTTCTCCATCGCCGGATTCCACAAGGTGTACCGGAACTCTGCGTCGAAGGCGTGAATGCAGTCCGACGTGCTCCGGACGAGAAGCTGGGAGAAGTGCCGCTCGCGGTTAAGTGCCTGCTGCGCCTCCCGCTCTGCCTCGGCAAGGCGGATGCGTTCCACGGCGAGGTCGAGCAGGCTCGCCATGGACCGCACCCAGTTGAGTTCCTCCTGCCCGAAGAACGGCGTGTAGGGGCTGACCCATAGGGACAACCGCCCGGAGCGGAGGGGAAAGTCGATACGGTGCGGCGACGTGGTCTCGCCGGGAGCGTCGCCGCTCCCCCCGGAGTGGAACATCTCGGGCATCCGCAGGTCGCCGTAGGTGGCGAGCACGCCCTGCTCGTCGTCGATCAAGGCAGCGCCGCGGCCGCCCACCACCCGCACCAGATGAGGCAGGAGACCGCCGGCAATATCCTCGCGCCTGGTAGCCGCCACCAGGCTCTCCACAGCCTTGTTGAGGTCCGCTTCGTCGGGTTGACGCCAGGACGCCAACAGCAGACGCGGGGGATTCAGCCCCGCCCAGAACGAGACAGTGCTGGCCAGGGCCAGGCTCTGCACGACCAGCCCCGGCCACTGGCTGGAGACGTCCCGGCTGGAGCCGGCGGTCAGGAGCGCGAAACTGAGTCCGACCGACGCGTACGCGAGCAGGCGCATGCGCCGGCGCACCACGTTCGGCTGCCCCTGACCCGAGGACCAGAGTCGCACCGCGACCAGCAGGGACAGCCCCGTCCACACGAGGAGGACCGCGCCGATGTACCACGGCGACCACGCCGGTACCGGCTCGCCCGCCTCCGAGATGGGCGGCAGGATCAGCGTGGCGGCGACGAGGGCGACCGTGGCCGCCGCGGCCAGCCTCTCCACCAGTCTGGACACCCCGGTGAAGGCGACCGCGAACCGGTGCAGGCAATACGGGAAGGCAACCAGGGCGGCGACGCTGACCTTTTGTGCCCACTGGACCGCGTCCCCGCCCGTATCGGGGAGCAGAACCCCGGCGGTGGTGGCGCCTGCGAGCAGCGCAAAGCTCACCGCCGCCCACTTCGCCGGGGCATCGCGCCGCCGACGCCACAGCACCAACGACGTCGCCGCCAGACCCACGAACAGGATCGTCGTCAGGATCCGCAACAGGCCGGTCAACGGCTCCATGTCACTCCCCGTCGGGGTGTCCGGGACCGCTGCCTGTGGATTCGTGTCGGCAGAGTCGTCCCGCCGGCCATACCCCTCGCCGCGGTCGCTGCCGCCTGAGGAGCGGACGGTGTCTTCGGTGGCGATGTGCGGACCGTCGCTTGACGAAGGTCTTCGTCCCAATCTGACGTCGCGCCACAGAGCTCAGCATGGTGAGAGCACCACAACCCCGATCGGTCGAGATTGTGGTCTGCGTCACGCGACGTCATGTGAACTCCGGGTGCAGACTGTTCCCGCTCGGTAACTGGTCGGGTGCAGAATGTAACCTCCACCCGCTCCCCCGGGTACCCCCAGCGGATGAGATCCCGATGTGCCGACACGGAACCCCCTGGCCCCACGTGACCAGCGACACGGGTGAGTTGGCGGCTGCCGTCAGCGCCCATCCCGAGCAGGGCTTGAACCTGCTCTGCAACGGCGTGATCCTCTTCGATGACGACAGGGAACTCCTCCCCGACGGCAGGGCCGTCCGGCACCACCACACCTGGCTCAGGCCGGAGCTAGCCAGTCGCTGAGCACCGCCTGCGCCCGCCGCGGGCCGACCCGTCTCAGCTCTGTCCAGGCACGACATCCGGCGTGTCCGGCCCGGCTCGAGGAGAGCGCAAAGCAGGCCCCCTGGCAAGTGACTGCGGGGCACCTGGACATGGGCCGAGGCCTGGGATCCGCGGGGGGACCACTCGTTGTGGCCTGACCCGCCACTCTCATCCTCCCTTGAGTGCGAACAACCGTCCTGTCCACGTGCAGGGGCAGATCGCCGAACCTTGCCGCTAGTTAGACGCAGCAGCGGCTTTCGAACTGCGTCATGCGCCGATGCCGTTGAAGACCTCGATGTGGCCGAGACCGTGGTGGCATTCAGGCTCTCCCGCAATGTCGGCAGGTTCGTCCGCTTCACGCCCATGAGTCACTCTGGTGGTGCTCGTCGACGTGAGGATCCTCGAGCCGAGATGACTGTCGTGCCGTCGACAGCTCAGGCCTATTGCGAATCGCCACTGTCCCTGAAGAACACACCAGGAGTGCCAGTGAACCTCTATCCCCCTGGCCCTGCGGTACCCGGGGAGTAGACGCCTCGCTAGGCTGCAAGGGCGATGTGCGGGAGCTCGGAACAACCGGGCTGAGAGGGCGGCTGATGTGCCGCCGACCGCTGGAACCTGACCGGGTAATGCCGGCGTAGGGAGCGAGCATGAGCCCGTCGGGCGCCGTCGGTGCCACCACGTCGTCGGGGGATGCCCCGATCACACTGTCGCAGCCGCCGCCGCGGATGCTGGGCCTCGGGGAGACGGTGGGGTTGTGGGGCAGCCTGGGGATCAGCCTGCTGCTGCCGGTGGCGGCCACGTACGTGGTTCTCGCCGACCGCCCGCTGTCGGTGACGATCGGCGCGATCGTCACCGGTGCGGTGATCGGCTCGGTGCTGCTGGGCCTGGGCGCGGCGGCCGGCGCCCGGGAGGGCGTGCCGGCGATGGTGCTGATGCGGGGGCTGCTGGGCCGGCGGACCTCCTGGCTGCCGACCGCCCTCAATGTGGTGCAGTGCGTGGGCTGGGCGGCGTTCGAGGTGTGGATCATCGCCGAGGCCGCCTCGCGGGCGCTGGGTGCGCCGCGCTGGCCGTTCGTGCTGGTCGCGGGCGCACTCGCGACGCTGATGGCGCTGCGCCCGCTGGGGGCGGTGCGGGTGCTGGCGCGCTACGCGGTGTGGGCGGCGCTGGCCGCGATCGTCTACCTGTTCGCCGAGGTGCTTTCCCGGCCGCTGCCGCCGGTCACCGAGGGCGGAGCCGGATCGTTCTGGACCGCGGCCGACATCGTGATCGCTCTGCCGGTCTCGTGGTTTCCGCTGGCGGCGGACTACACCCGGCACGTCCGGCGCGGGCGGGCGGCGTTCGCCGGTGTCGCTGTCGGCTACGGGATGGCCACCGTGGCCCTGTTCACCCTGGGTGTGCTGGCCCTGGTCGCCTACGGCCGGGGCGGTCTGGACGTCGTAGACGCGCTGCTGGCCGTGCCGCTGGGACTGCTGGCCGTGCTGGTGCTGCTGGTGGTCGAGGTCGACGAGGCCTTCGCCAACGTCTACTCCACTGCGGTCTCGGCGCAGAACATCGTGGGTCGCCTCGATCGCCGGGTGCTGGCCGCAGGCGTCGGGCTGGTGGCCACCGGGCTCGCACTCGCGGTGGACCTGGTCGCCTACGAGCCGTTCCTATTCCTGATCGGCGCAGTGTTCGTCCCGCTCGTCGGGGTGTTCGTCGTCGCCTACTGGCTGCTGCCGCGCGGCGGCTGGGACGTATCGGACACCGCCCCGGCGCGCCCGGGGCCGCTGCTGGCGTGGGCGGCCGGCTTCGTCGCCTACCAACTCACCCTGCCGACCTTCTTCACCGGGCCGGGCGCCGGCTGGACGGCGTGGTGGGCCGCCCGCCAGGCCGACCTGGGCATCGATCCGGCCAACGGCTGGTCGGCGTCGCTGGTCAGCCTCGCGGTGGCCGCCGTCCTCACCGCGCTGCTCTGCCTGCTCGGCGGGCTGTTCGCCCGCCGCCGGCGGCCCCGGTCCACGCTCGCCCGATCGGAGGCCGTCCGATGACCGGCCGCCGGGTGCTCGCCGCCGGCCGGACCAACGCACCGATTCCGGTCGACCCGGACCGGGGCGCCGAGGTTCGCCGGCGGATCAGCGGACTACACGTGCTGACCGACGCCCGCGAGGGCAGAGACGCCCTGGCTGTCGTTTCCGCGGCGGTGGCGGCCGGCGCGCGGATCGTGCAGGTCCGGGTGAAGTTCTGCCCGGACCGGGCGCTGTACGACTTCGCCGCCCGGGTCGTGGAGGTCTGCCGCCGACGGGGAGCGACATGCCTGGTCAACGACCGGGTCGACATCGCTTTGGCCGTCGGCGCAGCCGGCACCCACCTGGGGGCCGGGGACCTGCCGGTGGCCGCGGCGCGATCGGTCGCCGGGCCGGCCCATCTGCTGGGTGGCACGGCGCGCACCGCCGCGGCCGCCACCGAGCTGGTGGCGGCCGGCGCGGACTACCTCGGGGTGGGCCCGGCCTTCTCCACCGCAACCAAGCCGGGGCTGCCGGACCCGCT
Source organism: Geodermatophilus sp. DSM 44513 (assembly GCF_032460525.1). Lineage (NCBI taxonomy): Bacteria > Bacillati > Actinomycetota > Actinomycetes > Geodermatophilales > Geodermatophilaceae > Geodermatophilus > Geodermatophilus sp. DSM 44513. The sequence continues at coordinate 4,101,884 of NZ_CP135963.1, forward strand.
GGGTGTCGACGGCGTCGCGGCGGTCGCGGAAGCGGTCGCCGTTCCGGTGATCGCCATCGGCGGCATCACCGCCGACCGGATCCCCGCGCTGCTGACAGCCGGGGCCGCCGGGGTGGCCGTGGTCTCCGCGGTGTCCGACGCGCCGGATCCAGGATTGGCCACCCGGGCGCTGCTGGCCGCGCTCGGGGGCGCGCCGCAGAGCCGACCACCACGCCCGGAACCAGGCCCGGCCGAGCGCGGCCGGCGGTCGGGGCCCCGATGAGCGAAATTGTGGTCGCCGGCGGTGGCCTGATCGGGCTGGCCGTGGCCTGGCGGTGCGCGCAGCGCGGGCTGCCAGTGACCGTGATCGACGAGGCGCCGGGCAGCGGCGCCTCCTACGCAGCGGCCGGGATGCTGGCGCCGGTGAGCGAGGTCACCTACGGCGAGGAGGCGCTGCTGGCGCTGTGCCAGGCCTCGCTGCAACGGTTTCCCGCATTCGTAACTGACGTGCAGGCGGCCAGCGGAATCGACGTCGGGCTGCGCACGGCCGGCACCGTGGTCGTCGGTTTCGACACCGATGACATGCGGGCACTGCAGGACCTGCACGCCTACCAGGACGAGCTCGGGCTGGCCGTCGAGCGGCTCACCCCTCGCCAGGTGCGCCGCCGCGAGCCCTCGCTGACCCCCCGGCTGCGCGGGGGCCTGGCCGTGGCCGGTGACCACTCGGTGGACGGGCGGTCGCTGCACGCGGCACTGCTGGCCGCGGCGCAGGCGGCCGGCGTGCGGATCCGGCGCGCCCGGATCGCCGCACTGGGCGTCACCGGCGGCCGGGTCACCGGCCTGCAGCTGGCCGACGGAGCCGAGGTGCGCGGCGACACCGTCGTGGCGGCGCTGGGCGCGCGCACCGGCGCGCTGCCCGGCATGCCTGCGGTGGGCGTGCGCCCGGTCAAGGGACAGATCCTGCGGTTGCGCGGCGCCGCCGGCCTGCTCGCGGGGACTGTCCGGGCGCTGGTCCGCGGCCGGCAGGTGTACCTGGTGCCCTACGCCGAGGACCGGCTCGTCGTCGGCGCCACGGTCGAGGACCGGGGCTTCGACGCCACCGTCACCGTCGGCGCCGTGCATGACCTGCTGCGCGACGCGATCGAGGTCGTACCGGCGGTCAGCGAACTGGAGCTGGTGGAGGTGCTGGCCCGGTGGCGGCCGGGCACGTCGGACAACGCCCCGCTGCTCGGACCGACCGAACTCCCCGGGCTGGTGCTGGCCACCGGCCACTACCGCAACGGCGTGCTGCTCACCCCGGTCACCGCCGAGGTGATCACCGACCTGCTGATCTCCGGCCGACTTCCCCAGCTCGCCGTGCCCTTCACCCCACACCGAGCCAGCCTGCGGCCCCCTGACCGCACCCCGGCCGCGCAGGCCTCCGGAGGTGACCACAGTTGCAGCTGACCGTCAACGGCACGCCCACCGAACTGGCCGAGGGCACCACCGTGGCCCAGCTGCTGGCCCGACACGCCCAGCAGCGCCGCGTCGCCGTCGCGGTGAACCGCACCGTGGTGCCGCGCAGCGCGTGGGCCCACACCGTGCTCGCCGCCGGCGACGACGTCGAGATCCTCACCGCAGTGGCAGGAGGGTGACCAGCAGATGACCGAACTCACGGCACCGACCACCCCGGACCTGCGGTCGGCGACAGCGGGTCCGGAGAACACCGACCCGCTGTTGGTGGCCGGCGCGACGTTCACCTCCCGGCTGCTGCTAGGCACGGGGGGTGCGCCCAGCCTGGAGGTGCTCGAGCGCGCGGTTCGCGCCTCCGGCACCGAGCTGGTCACGGTGGCCCTGCGCCGGATGGAGGCCGTGCCCGGCGGCGCACTGCTGCAGGTGCTCGACCGGTGCGGCGTGCGGCTGCTGCCCAACACCGCCGGCTGCCAGACCGCGCGCGAGGCGGTGCTCACCGCGCAGCTGGCCCGTGAAGCGTTCGAGACCCCGTGGGTGAAGCTCGAGGTGATCGGGGACGAGACCACCCTGCTGCCCGACCCGGTCGAGCTCCTGGACGCCGCCGAGCAGCTGGTCGCCGACGGGTTCACGGTGCTGGCCTACACCAACGACGACCCCATCCTGGGCCGCCGTCTGGGCGACGCGGGCTGCGCCGCGGTCATGCCGCTGGGCTCGCCGATCGGCAGCGGCCTGGGCATCCGCAACCCGCACAACATCGCCCTGCTGCGCGAGGCGGTCGAGGTGCCGGTCGTGCTCGACGCCGGCATCGGCACCGCCTCCGACGCGACACTGGCGATGGAGCTGGGCTGCGACGCGGTCCTGCTGACCTCCGCCGTCACCCGGGCCCGCGATCCCGAACAGATGGCCCTGGCCATGCGCCACGCCGTCGAAGCCGGCCGGCTGGCCCGCCGGGCCGGCCGCATCCCGCGCCGCTGGCACGCCCAGGCCTCCACCCCGATGGACGGGCTGCCCGAGCTGTGAGGCTGCCCCCACTGCTGGTGCTCACCGACCGGACTCAGTGCTCCGGGTCGCTGGTCGACACGATCGCCGCCGCCGTCGACAGCGGCGCCCGAGCCATTGTGCTCCGCGAGAAGGACCTGCCCGACGACGACCGCGACCGCCTGGCCGAGCAGCTGCGCCCGCTGCTCGCCCCGGTCGACGGCGTGCTGATCCGCGCCGGCGCCACGGGCAGCGCCGGCGCCGAGGCCGTCCACCTCGCCGCGGCCGACTCCTTGCCGCGTCCGCGGCCGGCGCTGGTCGGGCGCTCCTGCCATTGCCGCCACGAACTGCGACGAGCACACCGGGAGGGCTGCGACTACGTGATGATCTCCCCGGTCTTCCCCACCGACTCCAAGCCCGGATACGGACCGGCGCTGGGACCGGCCGGGCTCGCCTCGCTGATCACCGGGGCGCCACCGGCCTACGCACTCGGCGGCATCCGGCCGGCCGACGTTCCCGACTGCCTGGCCGCCGGGGCGCACGGCATCGCCGTCATGGGGCCGATCATGCGCAGCCCGACGACCGTCTCGGCCTACCTCGCCGCCCTGCAGGACGCGGCCGCATGACCCCACCGGTGGCGCTCACCATCGCCGGCTCGGACTCCAGCGGCGGCGCCGGCATCCAGGCCGACCTGAAGACCTTCGCCGCACTCGGCGTCTACGGCACCTCGGCCATCACCGCACTCACCGCCCAGAACACCCGCGGCGTCCGCGGTATCCACCCCGTACCGGCGGAGTTCGTCCTCGCCCAGGTGGACGCGGTGCTCGACGACCTCCCCGTGGCGGCGGTGAAGACCGGGATGCTGGCCACGGCCGAGAACGTGCAGTCCGTCGCCGACCTCGCCGCGGCCGGCCGACTCCCCCGGCTCGTGGTCGACCCCGTCATGGTGGCCTCCAGTGGGGACCGGCTGCTCGAACCGCAGGCCGAGCAGCTGTACCGGACAGCCCTGTTTCCGCACGCGGCCGTGGTCACCCCCAACCTGCGCGAGGCGGAGGTGCTGCTCGACGTCCCCATCCGCACGTTGGCCGAGCAACAGGAGGCGGCCCGTGCCCTTGGCGCCCTGGGCCCGTCCGCCGTCGTGGTCAAGGGCGGCCACCCGGTCACCGACGAGGCCGAGGAGGCGGTCGACGTCGTCTGGGACGGCGAAGCGGTCTACGAGCTCCGCGGGGCGAGGATCGACACGCCGAACAACCACGGCACCGGTTGCACCTTTGCCTCAGCTACCGCCGCGGCGCTGGCGACCGGCACGACGGTCCGTGATGCCCTCACGACCGCCAAGGACTTCGTCACGCGTGCCATCGTCGGCGGCGCCGCCTGGCGGCTCGGGCATGGACACGGACCGCTCGACCACTTCATGTCGACGTCGCGCCGATCCCGCTGAGCACCGCGCCGGCTTCGAGAAGCGACACGAGCAGAGCGCTCGACCGGGAGTTCGGCAGTTCGGAGACGGCGCCAGGCACGCGTCCTGAACGGCTGACCTCAGCCCGAGGTCGGCGACGCCGGTGGCAGCCCGAACAACGGCCGGTCGTCCGATCGAGTGCCGATGGGGTGGCGGGTCACCGGCCGCCGGTGGGGTGCGGCAGGCCCCCGGTCGCAGCAACCGGGCCTGCCGGCGCCGCGTTCCCGGAGTGGGCCGCTTCCATGCTCTCGCGGGCGGCGGCGACGACCGCCTCGTCGATCAGGCCGAACTCCTCGTACAGGACGGTGTAGGCGGCGCTGGCCCCGTAGTGGGTGAGACCGACGATGCGGCCGGCGTCGCCGACGAACTCCCGCCAGCCCATCGGCACGCCGGCCTCCACGCTCACCCGTGCCCGGACCGACGGCGGCAGCACCTCGTCCTTGTAGGCCTGGTCCTGGTCGGCGAACCACTCCACGCACGGCACCGAGACCACCCGGGTCGGGACGCCCTCGGACTCCAGCCGCTCGCGGGCGGCCACCGCGATCTGCACCTCCGAGCCGGTGCCCAGCAGGATCACCTCCGGGCTGCCATTCGAGGCGTCGGCCAGGACGTACGCGCCGCGGGCCACGCCCTCGGCCGAGGCGAACTGCGACCGGTCGAACACCGGCAGGTTCTGCCGCGACAGCAGCAGACCGGCCGGGCGGTCGTTGTGCTCCAGGATCGTCCGCCACGCGACGGCGACCTCGTTGGCGTCGGCCGGGCGGACGACGTCCAGGCCCGGGATGGCGCGCAGCGCCGCGAAGTGCTCGATCGGCTGGTGGGTCGGCCCGTCCTCGCCGAGCCCGATGGAGTCGTGCGTCCAGACGTAGGTGACCGGCAGCTGCATGAGCGCGGCCAGCCGGACGGCGCCGCGCATGTAGTCGGAGAACGTCAGGAACGTGCCGCCGTAGACGCGGGTGCCGCCGTGCAGCGCGATGCCGTTCATGATCGCGCCCATCGCGTGCTCGCGGACCCCGAAGTGCAGCGTGCGGCCGTACGGGCCGCCGGACCACATCTTCGTCTGCCGGTCCGCCGGCAGGAACGACGGTTCGCCCTTGACGGCGGTGTTGTTGCTCTCCGCCAGGTCGGCCGATCCGCCCCAGAGCTCCGGCAGCGCCGGGTAGAGGGCGGCGAGCACCTCGCCGGAGGCCTTGCGGGTGGCGACGCCCTTCGGGTCGGCGTCCCAGCTCGGCAGCTTCTCCGCCCAGCCCTCGGGCAGCGACCGGGTGGTCATGCGCTCGAGCAGGGCGGCGGCCTCGGGGTTGGCCTGCTTCCAGGCGTCGAACCGCGCCTGCCAGGCGGCGTGCGACTCCTGGCCCCGGCCGACGACCTTGCGGGCGTGCTCGATGACCTCGGGCGCGACGTCGAAGTTCTTGTCGGGGTCGAAGCCGAGGAGCTGCTTGGTCGCCTTGACCTCGTCCTCGCCGAGCGCCGAGCCGTGCGCGGCGCCGGTGTTCTGCTTATTCGGTGCCGGCCAGGCGATGATCGTCTTCAGCACGATGATCGACGGCCGCCCGGTCTCCGCCTTCGCGGCGGCCAGCGCGGCGTCGACCGCGGCCAGGTCCTCGCCGTCGTCCACGTGCTGCGCGTGCCAGCCGTAGGCCTCGTAGCGCGCGGCGACGTCCTCGGTGAAGGCGACGGTCGTTTCGTCCTCGATCGAGATCCTGTTGTCGTCGTAGACCATCACCAGGTTGCCCAGCTGCTGGGTGCCGGCCAGCGACGACGCCTCGCCGGACACGCCCTCCTCCAGGTCGCCGTCGGAGGCGAAGACCCAGATGGTGTGGTCGAACAGGCTCTCGCCCTCGGGCGCGTCGGGGTCGAACAGGCCGCGCTCACGGCGGGCGGCCATCGCCATCCCCACGGCGTTACCCACGCCCTGCCCCAGCGGGCCGGTGGTCGTCTCCACGCCGGGGGTGTGCCCGTGCTCGGGATGTCCGGGAGTGCGTGAGCCCCAGGTCCGGTACGCCTGCAGGTCCGCCAGTTCCAGGCCGTAGCCGGACAGGTACAGCTGGATGTAGAGGGTCAGGCTCGAGTGCCCCATCGAGAGCACGAACCGGTCGCGGGCGACCCAGTGCGGGTCGGCGGGGTCGTGCCGCAGCCACTTCTGGTACAGCAGGTAGGCGGTCGGAGCCATGCTCATCGCGGTGCCGGGGTGGCCGTTGCCGACCTTCTGCACCGCATCCATGGCCAGCACGCGGACGGTGTCAATGGCCCGCCGGTCGAGCTCGCCGAAGTCCTCCGGCAAGGTCGGGTGCGGTTGGCGCGGGCGACCGGTGGGGGCGTTGCTGGCGGCCTCGGCCGGTGCCTCGGGATGCGTGCTCTTGGTCGCGCTGCGGCGATCGGACTCATCGGCGGGCATGGACTGGTGCTCCCTCGCATCGGCCAGCGGAACCTTCTGGGTGGCCAGCCGCGAGCCAGCCGCCCGAGCCGGTGAAGACTATGCGGCGAAGCCCGACTCCTGCATCCTGCGCGTGAGGGGCCGCGCTGGCTCATGCACCATGGGCGACGACGCACAGCAGCGTCAGCGGTGGCGGCGCACGGCTCCTCCGCGCCGGAGCGTGGCACGGTTGCGCAGCTCGGCGATCGCCTGTGCGGGGTCGGCGGCGCCGTAGATTGCCGAGCCTGCGACGAGGACCCAGTGACGAGAACTCAGTGAGGCAGAGGAGCCGGAAAAGCGACGAGTGCAACCTCGTCGCCGCAGGCAAGTGCCGCCATGTGCGGCGACCGGGCGGTTGACGTCGGTGCCGTTGAGGCTGCCGACGTCATGGACGGCGAAGCGATTGCCGTCACGGTGAAGTTCGCCTGCCGCCGGCTAACGGGCTTCACCGCCGGTGGGCAACGGCTCGCCGGGTTCCTTCCCTCGCGCCTCGGGAGCAGGGCCGTGGCCTCCTCCCCGATCCAATCGGGTGCCAACGCCGCTCCGCAGTTAGTACAACGGCTGCCCGGGGGTTGTGGTCTCCACATCGACAACCACATGGTTCTCTCTCATCCTCGGACGGGTACCGCAGCGGACCGCACGGGAACGGGTTCCTGTGACGGGCCGCATTCGTCTCGGGCGGTGCGGCGGCATTGGCGTGATGGCGTCGGGAACGCGTCCTCGGCCCTGCCTCCGGGTCCAGGCCTCGCGCTGAGCCCCCAGGGGCGCCGGAGACGGTTCAGCGCGGGCTCGGTCGACAAGGACGTGTTGGTGTCGGCCAGTGTCCCGCGAGGCGGATCTGGGCACTGGTTGCGTCGAACGATGCTGTCTCGTAAGGAAGCGCCATGACGACGCTGTGGGATACCACCGGCACTGCGATCGTGAATGAGCTCGCCGCGCAACGGCGCACCGGCGGTGCGGTGATCTCGGGTGTCGCGCTCACCCTGGTTGTTGTCGCTGACGAGCCCAGGGTTGCCGAGGCCGAGGAGGCTGCCGCGGTAGCGGCCGCTCAGCATCCTTGCCGGATCCTGGTCGTGGTGCGCCGGCAGATCGATGCCCCGGCTCCGCGTCTGGACGCCGAGGTGCTCGTCGGGGGCCGGTTGGGTCCCGGGGAGGCCGTGGTGATGCGGATGTATGGCCGGCTCGGTCTGCATGCCGAGTCGGTCGTGGTCCCGCTGTTGGCCGCGGACGTGCCGGTGGTGACGTGGTGGCACACCCCGCCGCCGCAGAAGTTGGCCACGGACGCGCTCGCGGTCATCGCCGATCGACGGATCACCGACTGCGCGAGGGCCGAGGATCCTCTGGCCGCGTTGCGTGCGCGCGCCGATGACTACGCCCCAGGGGACACCGATCTCACATGGACCCGCAGCACACCGTGGCGCGCGATCCTCACCTCAACGCTCGATGCAGCGTCTGCTCGCCGAAGGGAGCCGCTGCGGCTGCTGGGAGGTCGGATCGAGGGGGATCCGAACAACGCCACTGCGGCGCTCGTGTCGGGCTGGCTGTCGTGGCGCTGCGGCTGCGCCATCGAGGTGGTCGGTGACCGGCGGGCAACCGGATCGAGCGGCCTGGACGCGGTCACGCTGCACCTCGACGACAACGAGGCGCTCCGTATTCGTACCGACCATCGCGGCAGTGCGGTCATCACCCAATCGTTTCGGGCGGGCTCGACTGTGACCCTGCCTGAGCGCAGGCTCGGCGACCTGCTCGGGGAAGAGCTGCGGCGGCTGGACGCCGATGAGCCCTACAGCCAGGCACTGGAGGTCGCCACAGGCCGAACCGGTCTGGCCAGCCGCTCCCCGGTGCGCCAGCACATCTGGGTGGAGCCAACGCAGCGCACGGACAAGCACAAGGACACGGCCGGCGAGCCTGATCTTCCGGATCGGAACGGCGGCGGATCGACCACCCGACGTCCTCCGAGGGCCGGTGCTGGCAGCGCCGGAAACGCCGACGAGACCGCCGCCCGGCGCGATCAGGACCCCCGTGAAGAGGAGCCCGTGCACCGATGAGCCCCCCTGCTGCCGACCGGGTCCGGGCCGGGGCGTGCGGGGCCGGCCGGCCGGGGCCGGAGGTGCTCACGCTGCCCGACCCCGAGCGGCTGGCCCGGACGGTCGCGTCGGCATCGACCGCCCGACTGGCCACGGCGCAGTCGGTGTACGGCACCGGATCATTGGTGCTCACGGGCGGCGGCATCGGAACGGCCGTCCTGACGCAGCTCCCCACCCTGCCCCCTGCACCCAGACACGAGCCGGTCGATTGGTCGGCGGTGGAGGTGTGGTGGAGCGATGAGCGGTTCGTTCCCACCGGCGACCCTCGTCGCAACGAGCTGGGCGCCCGTCAGGCGCTGCTGGACCCGGTCGGTGTCCCGGACGAGCGGGTACATCCCATGCCTGCCTCGGACGCCGGGTTCCCTGGCCCCGAGGACGCCGCTGCCTGGTACGCCGGGCAGCTGGCCGCGGCAGCTCCGGCTGGGCAGGTCCTCCCCCGCTTCGACGTGTTGCTGCTGAGCATGGGCCCCGAAGGACATGTGGCCTCGATCTTCCCTGGGTCTGCCGCAGCCCGGGACAACCGCGGCCGTGGTCGCCGTGCGGAACTGTCCGAAGCCACCGCCGACCCGCTTGAGCATGACGTTCCCGACTGTCAACTCCGCCGCGGAGGTGTGGCTGCTGGCCGCCGGACGGGCCAAGGCGGCTGCCGTCGCCGCCGCCCTGGCCGATGCCGATCCGTAGTCGGTTCCCGCGGCCGGTGTGCGCGGGATCAACGCCACCCGCTGGTGGCTCGATGCGGCCGCTGGAAAGCGTGAAAAGGCTTCTTGCCGGCACGGTGTTGCGTCTCGCGCCGTCTCCAAAGGCGTTTCGACGCGGCAGCAGAGAGGAGCTAGAAGACATCGGAACTACCCGAACGGTCAGCCGTTCCACCCCGCATCGGAGCATTCGCTGACGTCCGCCGTCCGGGAACAAGGCAATCGGTTCAGGCGTCCGTAGAGGCGAGGTATCCGTAGAGGCGAGGGAGCGGCACTGTCGTGAGCGCGACCGAGCCGGGGGATTCATGGTGAGAGCAGGGACAGATGGCCACAGCACTCCGCGGGTCCACGCCATACTCGGAGTTCGCACCGCAGATGACTTGGTGTCGAGGGACGAAGTCCGGCGACCAGTCTTCTTGCCTGCCACCGCCTCGCCGTCGTTCTTACTTCTCGACCGCGCGCGTCGGCTGGAATGGTGTGAAGACGGCCATGCTGTTGGCCGGGCTTGGCGGGCTGCTCGTCAATACGTGCCGATGCCGGTTGACCCGGCACAGGCCTCGAAGTACGTCGTCAATCCGCTTCACGGCGGCGGGCGGTCGTTCTCGGTGCTGTTCATGACACACCCGCCGACCGCTGAGCGAATCGCGCGGCTGGTCGGCGGCCGGGGCCCGGGTGAGTCGACCAGGACGGCCGATCGTCGACCGGGGCTAGCCATCACGGCGGCGTTGTTCACTGTGACGCTGGCTCCGCCCGCGCTGGACCTTTTCTCTCCATAGAGCCGGAAAGGGGTTGAGGGCCATGAGCAGGGCCGTCAAGCAGGTCGCCATCGCGTTGTGTCTGTTGGTCTTGATGGTGCTCACTGGATGCAGCGCCGGTCAGGTGACGCAGACAGCGACACAGGATCGGGACAAGACCGGCGGCTTCGGTTCCGTCGGCGACGTGACCATCCGCGCCGTACGGCTGGCTTATCCCCCCGAGGGCGTCTACCGACCTGGCGACCAGGCGGAACTGATGATGGCGATTGTTAATAGTGGCTGGGCAGACGATGAGCTGCTGAGCATCACCGGTGACTTCTTCACCGGCGTGACGGTCAACGGGGAGCCCTCCACGCCTGCCGCGTCTACCGTCATCGCCTCCGACGCACCCGCCGCCCAACTGCACGCGGACCGTGCGTCCTCGACGGCCGGCGAGTCTTCGGGTTCGGCCGGTGCGATGAATCTCCCGATTCCTGCCGACGAGGCGGTCTTCGTCGGCATGGGGGGTCCCTCGGTGGTGCTGACCGGGCTCACCGCGCCCATTGATGCCGCACAGTCCGTTCAGCTGACCCTGACCTTCGCCCGGGCCGGCCAGACAACGGTTACCGCCATCGTGGCCCCGGCGCCGGAGCCGCTCCCCCGCGAGCCGATCATCGCCTTCCAGCCGCACTGACATGCACCGCCCCAGTGGCGTCTGCCCTGGTCTGGGAGCGGGCACAGTCTTCAGGAGGGAGGACACGATAGGAGGGAGGACACGACGTGCGCCGCACTGCAGCGCCGCGACCGGCCGGCCACGCTGGCCACCCATCCCCCGGCGGCACCTCGGCCGGCGACTCGGCGACGTCACGCGGCGCGGGACTGGGGGCCAGGCTCGGTGGCTCTGTGACCGTCGTCGTTCCGCTCCTGGCCGTCGCCGTGCTCGCCCTGGCCTGGGGACGGCAGGTTCCGCCGCTGGCCGAGGTGGCGATCGCCGGCCTGCTGGCTGGCTCGGTGCTGGCGGCGGTGCATCACGCCGAGACGGTCGCCCATCGGGTCGGGGAGCCGTTCGGGTCGCTCATCCTTGCCGTGGCCGTGACCGTCATCGAGGTCGGACTGATCGTCAGCGTGATGCTCTCCGGCGGGCCGGGAACCGAGTCCCTGGCCCGGGACACCGTCTTCGCCGCCGTGATGATCACCTGCAACGGGATCGTGGGGCTCGCCCTGCTGATCGGTGCGCTGCGTCGCCGGGTGGCCATGTTCAACGCCGAAGGCACCGGTGCGGCGTTGGCCACGGTGATGACGCTGGCCGCGTTGTGCCTGGTGCTCCCCACGTTCACCACGAGTGCGCCCGGCCCGACGTTCTCACCGGCACAGCTGGTGTTCGCCGCGATCGTCTCCCTCGCCTTGTACGGGCTGTTCGTCTTCGTGCAGAACATCCGCCACCGTGACTACTTTCTGCCGCCCCACGGCGGTGAGCTCGAGGAGGCCATCGGCGGCGACCAGCCCCGCCACGATGGCGAGCATGCCGCGCCGCCGTCGACCCGTTCGGCGCTGGCCAGCCTGGCCTTGCTCGTGGCTGCGCTGGTCGGCGTGGTGGGGTTGGCGAAGGTGGAGTCGAAGACCATCGAGGAGGCCGTGACCGGCGTGGGTCTTCCGGCGTCCTTCGTCGGCGTGATCATCGCCGTGCTGGTGCTGTTGCCCGAGACCCTCGCCGCGGTCCGCAACGCGCTCCGCGACCGCGTGCAGATCAGCCTCAACCTCGCGCTGGGCTCGGCGATGGCCAGCATCGGGCTGACGATTCCGACGATCGCGGTCGTCTCCATCTGGCTGCCCGGGCCGCTGCTGCTTGGCCTCGGGTCTGTGCAGATCGCGTTGCTGGTGCTGACCGCGGCGGTCGGGATCCTCACCGTCATGCCCGGACGGTCGACGCTGTTGCAAGCCGCGGTGCACCTGGTGCTGTGCGCGGCTTTCGTCTTCCTCGCCGCCAATCCGTGAGTCAACCGCCGACGGATCCGATCTCCACCGTGAGTTCTCGGCTGCCCTCGGGCCCGGCAACGGTGAGGGGCACCTCGTGGCCGGGGCTGGTGTCCCGCAGGAAGTCGAGAAGGTCCTCGACCGTGGACACGGTCCGCTGATCGAACTCGACGATCACGTCACCGGCCCGGACGCCGGAGGTGTCGGCCGGCCCGCCGGGCTGCACCCCCAGCACGAGCGCCCCTTGCCGATCCGGCACGCCGAGCTGTTCTGCGATCTGTGGGGTGATCCGCGCGAGTGAGACGCCGAGGAAGGGGTGGATGGCCCGCCCATCGGCGAGCAGTTGCTCGGCGACATCCACGGCAGTCGCCGCGGGGATCGCGAACCCGAGGGACACGGCGCCGACCGTCGGCGGGATGTACGCCTCGTTGATCCCGATGACCCGTCCGGCCGCGTCGAGGAGGGCCCCGCCGGAGTTGCCCGGTGAGATCGCCGCGTCGACCTGGATGAGATCGACCAGCGCCCGGCTCGCCGATGCCGAGGCAGGGATCTCGCGATCCAGCGCGGACACGATGCCTGCGGTGACCGTCCCTTCCAGGCCGAGCGGGGCGCCGATCGCGAGGACGGGCTCACCCGGCCGCGGAAGTTCGGTGCGGTACTCCGGGACCGGCAACCCGCTCCGAGACGTACGGATGACGGCCAGGTCCGTGACGCGATCGGTGGCCAGCACAGTTCCGGCGGAGGAAGTGCCATCGGCGTAGTCGATGCTCACCTCCTGGTCATCCATGACGACGTGTTGGTTTGTCAACACGACGTCATCCTGGAAGACCACACCGCTACCGACACCGTCGACGGTGCGAACCGTCACGACGCTCGGCGCGACCGCCTCCACCACGTCGGCGAAGTCGGCTGCCGCTGCCGGTGGAGGACTTTCCTGGTTCGGGGGCGTGAAGGTGTCTCCCGTGCAGCCAGCAACTCCCAGTGCCGCTGCCATCACCACGGCACACCTTCGCATTCTCATGTTGGCCATGGCAGGCGGCGCGCTACGTGAACTCGGCGGTGGGTTTCGATCATCTTCACGCCACATCCGACTTCTCGACCGTGACGGTCGGTGTTGTCAGCCGACCGCGAGGGGTGTCCGATGATCCCCGTTTCTGCAGCTCCTCGTAACGGGCTGTTGAGCTCCTGCCCAGTCCGACGATCACGGTAGTGAGCAAGAGGAAGCCGATCAAGGTGACCGTCGGCCACAGCACCATCGGCATCACTTCCCCGCCATTGACTCTTGACTTGTCCGCGCAGAGCTTCCGTTGGTGCGCAAGTGCACCTGCGCGCCAGCGCCCCAGGCTTTGTGACCGTGAAACCGATCAACGCCAGATCGCGTGCGTCAGTTACTGGCGCGGCACCAGCCGTACGTGGGCGTGCCGCCCTGGGACCCGGGACCATCCCGCTCTGGATCTCGGCCGGACAAGGGCGAGGGCTGAGCCGCCGTGTGCGGCGACGGGGCGGCTGAGGGCCGCGGTTGGGTCCCTGGGAACTGGTACACCTTGGCGAGGGGATAAGCCCTGTCGGCGTCGACTTCCTCAGCGGCGCAATCGCCGTCCATCAGGTGGTTGTCCAGTCGGAGGGCGGCAAGCGCTCTCCGCAAGCCGCGGGTGGCTCCCACAATTCTCATCGTGGCGCCGTGCCTGAGTGCCGTGCGGTAGCAAGCGCTGATAGCCCTGAGCCCGATGGAGTCACAGAACTGCAGTTGTTCGGCGTCCATGATCCATCGCGGAAGCGGGACGGCGCTCAGGGTGCGCGCTGCATCGAGCAGATGATGAGCCGTTTGCCGATTCAGTTCGCCAGCGAGGGTGATGCGGCCGGCGACCAGGTCGATGCCCACAGTGAGTTGACCGGCGGGGCGTTGCCTCACAAGGACAGGGCGGGAAGGAGGGCGGTCAAGCACGAGCAGGCTCCGGGCAGGGGGGTCCAGCGATGCCCGCGCAGACAGCAACCGTCTGAGCAGGCACCGAACGGGCGAACAGCCCGGGCTCTGGCGTTTGAACCCTGACTGCAAGATACGGGAGCGGCGCCCGCAGGACAACATTGCCCAGCGGCAGCGGTTATCGAGCCGGCCAAGGCCGTCCCTGAAGGAAGGGTTCCGGCTTCCCGCCCACCGGGCCTTGGGCCGGATCTCCATACGGACCCCCACCAAGTTCCGCGATGTCGCCGCGCGCTTGGTGCCGACCGATGACTTGCCCGGGCTCTCCGAGCGGCCATAAGGCCTCGCTCACGAGGCCCTGGTTCCGTGCAGCCCATTCGCTGCCGCCGTCCGCGACCGGTCTTGCCCACAGGCATCGCGCGGCTGCCACGTGGTGTGGGGCCGGTGTGGCCTGGTGGACTTGGCTGCGGATCCTGTCGCATGGCCGGTGTGGTCCGTGTCCGCGCGTACCGCCCAGAGGCACCACAGGGTTATCGGTTCCGCCGCGGGCGGCGGTCTGCCGCCCACCGCTGCCTGCCCCGCGAAGCATCGCGCGACATGATGCCACCGGTTCGTGAATCCGGGGCTACCTCAACGCGTGAGGTCCCGGCTCGCCCAGTCCTGGTTGCGACTGACAGGAGAGGACCCGGTTGTGGGGCCACGCGTGTTCCCGGCGGCTCAGGAAGCCCTGTGGCCCAGAGGGAATCCGCGCTGGGCGCGCTGGCTGCAGGACCGGACGAGTCCGTGGCTGCTGTCCCTCGCTGAGCGCGGCAACGACGCCTTCGGGATGAGCGCGTGGAGTGAGGGCAATGTCGTGCAGGCCTTGGTGCACGGTCGCAGCTACTTGCCTGCGCTCGCCCAGGCCGTGGCGCAGGCGGGCAGCGGGGACGTCGTTCTGCTGGCCGGGTGGCGCGCCGACCCCGATCAGCTGCTTGATGACGCAGGTCCCTCGGTCGCCGCCATGCTCATCGCCGCGGCACACCGGGGAGTTCTGGTTCGAGGGCTGCTGTGGCATTCACACCTGGCAGCGCTGGGCTACAGCCTCGAAGCGCACCGCGAGCTGGCCCGAGCGGTGAACGACGCGGGCGGGCAGATCCTGCTCGATCAACGGGTGCGCGCCCTGGGTAGCCACCACCAGAAGTTCGTGGTGGTGACCGGGCGCACCGAGGTGGCCTTCCTCGGCGGAATCGACGTCGCGCACGCCCGCCGAGACGACGTGTCCCACACCGGCGACATCCAGGCGCGACCGTTCAGCCGGGCTTACGGGCCCACGCCGGCTTGGCACGACGTCCAGTTGGAGCTGCGTGGTCCGGTCGTGCGGGACGTCGAGACGGTGTTCCGTCAGCGGTGGACCGACCCGGCCCGGTTGACCCGGCTGCCCTGGCACACGATCCCCGCCCGGCTGTCCGGACTGCCCCAGTCGGCCCGACCGCTTCCTCCACCGGCTCCACCAGCAGAACCTGCCGGCAGCTGCACCGTCCAGTTGCTGCGCAGCTATCCCCGGCGGCATCCCGCCTATCCCTTCGCTCCGCACGGGGAGCGCAGCGTGGCCCGCGGCTACGCCAAGGCGCTGACCCGGGCGCGCCGGCTGGTGTACGTCGAGGACCAGTACCTGTGGTCACGGGAGGTGGCCCGCGTGTTCGCCGCTGCGCTTCGCCGGTCACCGTCACTGCAGCTCATCGCCGTGGTACCGCGCTATCCCGACCAGGAGGGGTGGTTGGACCTGCCGGCCTACTTCCTGGGTCAGTCCGCTGCGTTGCAGAGCGTGCTGGCCGCCGGCGGAGACCGGGTCCAGGTGGTCAACCCGGAGAACGAGGCCGGACGCCCGATCTACGTGCACGCCAAGGTGTGCATCATCGACGACGTGTGGGCCGCCGTCGGCAGCGCGAACCTCAACCGGCGATCGTGGACGCACGATTCCGAGCTGACCGCTGCGATCGTGGACGAGCAGCTCGACGACCGCCATCCGCTGGATCCAGGAGGGTTGGGCGACGGCGCCCGTCACTTCGCTCGGGAGCTGCGGCTGACCCTGATGCGCGAGCACCTGGGCCGCGCCGCCGGCGAAGATAAAGATCTGCTCGATGCGGACTGCGCGGCCGACGCGGTCCGCTACGCGGCCGCACGACTGGACGCCTGGTATGCGAAAGGATGCCGCGGGCCACGGCCGCCCGGGCGCCTGCGCAGCCATCCACGACACCGCGGCGAACAATGGGGCCGCCGACTGGTCGCTCCCCTCTACGACCTGGCGTACGACCCAGACGGCCGGCCGTGGCGGATGCGCCTGCGAAAGCAGTTCTGATCGACGATCAGGGCCCGTCCGGCGGGTGGCGCTCTGCGTGGACGAAACCCGCAGCCACGGGCGCTGGAACTACCCGGCCGGGCGCCGCTGGCACGGCCCGGGTCGCCTCGGCCGCGGCCACCTCCAATCACCTGTGGCAGACCAGGAACGTCGGGGCCTGAGGTTCCCGCGGTGGCTCAGCACTGGTTGAGAACGCGTGCTGGTGCACTTCTCGAAGACGGCCGGCGACACGGTCAGCGGCCCCATGCAGCCGCTGACCGTGCGCGCCGGTTCATCGGACAGGCTCACCCGCCGGTGGCGCTGCCAGCGGTGGACAGCGCGCTCTCCAGCCAGCTCTGCAGGGCCGGGGCGGGTGCCGCGCCGGCCTGACGAGTGACGACTCGCCCGTGGTCGAGGACCATGAGGGTGGGCACGGCCTGCACGGTGAACCGCTGCGCGATCTGCGGCGCGGCGTCGATGTTGACCTTGACCAGCTTCATGCGGCCGGCGAAGGTGCGGGCCAGCTCCTCCAGGGCGGGGCTGACCATGCGGCACGGCCCGCACCACGGTGCCCACAGATCCAGCAGGACCGGCAGCGGGGCCCGTTCAACGACTTCGGCGAAGTCAGACTCGCCGGCGTCGGCGATCCAGGGCAACGGGGTGTGGCACTGCCCGCACCGGGGGGTGCCCGCCGCGTCGGCGGGCACCCGGTTGCGGCGGCCGCAGCTGGGACAGGCCACGATGGTGGGTGAGGTCATCTCAGCCCTCCTCAGGCGACAGCCCTCTCGTCGCCGGTGGGGTTGTCCCACCGGACGACGAGCTGGGCGTCGGTGGCGTCGACGCGGATGGTGGCCCCGTCAAGGATGTCCCCGGTCAGCAGCGCCCGACCGATGCGGGTCTCGACCTCGCGGGCGATGAACCGGCGCAGCGGCCGAGCACCGTAGACGGGGTCGAAGCCCTGGCCGGCGATGAACCGGCGGGCGTCCTCAGTCAGCTCCAGGCGCATCCGCCGCTCGGCCAGCCGGGTCCGCAGGTCACCGGCCATGAGCTCGACGATGGTCTCGATCTCGGCCAGGGTCAGCGGCTTGAACAGCACGATGTCGTCGACCCGGTTGAGGAACTCCGGCCGGAAGTGCCCGCGCAGCTCGGCCATCACCGCCTCCCGCGCCTCGGGCTTGATCTCCCCGCCGCCAGTGACCCCGTCGAGCAGGTACTGCGACCCGATGTTGGAGGTCATGATCACCACGGTGTTGCGGAAGTCGACCGTACGGCCCTGGGCGTCGGTCAGCCGGCCGTCGTCGAGGACCTGCAGCAGCGTGTTGAACACGTCGGCGTGCGCCTTCTCGATCTCGTCGAACAGCACCACCGAGTAGGGCTTGCGCCGCACCGCCTCGGTCAGCTGACCGCCCTCCTCGTAGCCGACGTAGCCGGGCGGGGCGCCGACCAGCCGGGAGACGGTGTGCCGCTCCTGGTACTCGCTCATGTCCAGGCGCACCACGTTGTCCGGGGTGTCGAACAGCGCCGCGGCCAGGGTGCGGGCCAGCTCGGTCTTCCCCACACCGGTGGGGCCGAGGAAGATGAACGAGCCGATGGGCCGGCGCGGGTCCTTGATCCCCGACCGGGCGCGGATGATCGCATCGGCGACCAGCTGCACCGCCTCGTCCTGCCCGACCACCCGCTCGTGCAGGATCTCGTCCAGGCGCAGCAGCTTGTCCCGCTCCCCCTCGGTCAGCCGGGACACCGGGACGCCGGTCCACCGGGAGACGATGTTGGCGATCTCGGCTTCCGTGACTACCTCGCGCAGCAGCCGCTGACCGCCCTGCTTGGCCGCGAGCTGCTCCTCCTCGGCGGCCAGCCGCCGCTCCAGCTCCGGCAGCCGCCCGTGCCGCAGCTCCGCGGCCCGGTTCAGGTCGTAGGACCGCTCGGCTGCCTCGGCCTCCTGGCGCACCTGCTCCAGCTCCGAGCGCAGCCCTTGGACCTTGCGGAGCGCGTGCCGCTCGGCCTCCCACTGGGCGCGCATCGCGTCCGCCTCGGCCCGCAGGTCGGCCAGCTCCCGGCGCAGCTCCTCCAGCCGCTTGGCACTGGCCGGGTCGCTCTCCTTGGCCAGCGCGGCCTCCTCGATCTCCAGCCGGCGCACCCGGCGGGTGAGCTCGTCGAGCTCGGCGGGCATGGAGTCGATCTCGGTGCGCAGCATCGCGCAGGCCTCGTCGACCAGGTCGATCGCCTTGTCCGGCAGGAACCGGTCGGAGATGTAGCGGTGGGACAGGGTGACCGCCGCGACCAGCGCCGAGTCCTGGATCTTCACGCCGTGGAAGATCTCCAGCCGCTCGCGCAGGCCGCGCAGGATGGAGACGGCATCCTCCACCGTGGGCTCGTCGACGATCACCGGCTGGAAGCGGCGCTCCAGCGCGGCGTCCTTCTCCACGTGCTTGCGGTACTCGTCCAGCGTGGTGGCGCCGATCATGTGCAGCTCGCCGCGGGCCAGCATCGGCTTGAGCATGTTGCCGGCGTCCATCGCGCCTTCGGCGGCGCCGGCGCCGACGACGGTGTGCATCTCATCGACGAACAGCAGAATCCGCCCCTCGGCGGCCCGCACCTCGTTGAGCACCGCCTTGAGCCGTTCCTCGAACTCGCCGCGGTACTTCGCGCCGGCCACCAGCGAGCCCATGTCGAGGGCGAAGATCGTCTTGTCCTTCAGCCCCTCGGGGACGTCGCCGCGGGTGATCCGCTGGGCCAAACCCTCGACGATCGCGGTCTTGCCCACACCGGGGTCGCCGATGAGCACCGGGTTGTTCTTGGTCTTGCGGGAGAGGATCTGCACCACGCGGCGGATCTCGGTGTCGCGGCCGATGACCGGGTCGAGCTTGCCGGTGTCGGCCTCGGCGACCAGGTCGCGGCCGTACTTGGACAGGGCCTCGTAGGCAACCTCGGGCATGGCCGAGGTGACCCGCTGGTTGCCGCGGATGTCGGTCAGCGCCGACAGGAACTTGTCCCGAGTCAGGCCGGCCGAGCGCAGCAGCCGTCCGGCCGCGGTGTTGCTGCCCTCCTCGAGCAGCGCGATCACCAGGTGCTCGACGGAGACGTATTCGTCCTTGAGCCGGTGCGCCTCCCGCTCGGCGGTGTCGAACAGCCGGGACAGCCGCTGGGTCACATACACCTGCCCGGGTGCGGTGCCGGGGCCAGTGACCTTCGGCCGGCGGCCCAGTTCGGCCTCCAGGTCGGTGCGCAGTGCGTCGGGGTCGGCGCCGGCCTGCGACAGCAGCCGCGAGGTCAGGCCCTCGGGCTGGTCGAGCAGCGCGAGCAGCAGGTGCTCGCCGTCGACCTCGGTGTGGCCGAACCGCAGCGCCTTGGTCTGCGCCTCGTGGAGGGCCTCCTGGGACTTCTGGGTCAGTCGGTTGAGGTCCACGTCAGCCTCCGATGAACGTCCGTGTCGTGGTCTGATTTGTGGTGATGTGAGTGGTTGTCGTGCCCGCCGGCTGGCCGGCTCGCCGCAGCGCGGTCTGCAGCTCCTCGATGCGGTCGAGCAGATCCAGCACCAAACCGACGGCGGCGTAGTTGAGCGAGAACCCGGCCCGCAGCCGCTGAATGCGAGCCACCGTCGCCAGCTCCGCCGGCGCCAGCCACAGCCGGCCGCCCGCGTCCCGCTCGGCCTCCAGTAATCCGAGCGCGACCAGCCGGCGCACCAGCTCCGGGTGCAGCCGCGCCCGGGTCGCGAAGGTGTGCAGATCCAGCAGCGGCCCCCGGTCCCGGCGGACGAGGGCGTAGGTCATGACCGCCTCCTAGCCTGCTTGCGCGCGTCGAACGTCGAGGATGCGGCCAGCTCAGCGAACAGTCTGCGTTCCTCCTCGGTCAGCCGGTGCGGCACCACGATCCGCACCTCGGCGTAGAGGTCGCCCGCCTCACCGCGGGGGTTGGGCAGCCCCCGACCACGCAGCCGCAGCCGTCGCCCACTGGAGGTACCGGCCGGCACCTTGACCTTCGCCTCCCCGCCCGGGGTCTCGATAGCGACCGACGTGCCCAGCGCCGCCTCCCACGGGGCCAGCGGCAGGTCGAGGTAGAGGTCGCGACCCTCCACCCGGTAGCGCGGGTGCGGCGCCAGCCGCACGACCAAGTACAAGTCGCCGTTGGGCGCGCCACCGCTGCCAGCCCCGCCCTGCCCGGCCAGCCGGATCCGCTGCCCGTCGGTCACGCCGGCGGGGATGTTGACCTCCAGGCTGCGCTGGCCGTCCGGACCCGGCACGGTCAACCAGCGGCGCCCACCGGTGTAGGCATCCTGGACTGACAGCTCCAGCTCGAACTCTTGGTCCGCGCCGGCCACCTGACCCCAGCCCTGGCGGGTCCGGCCAGCGCCGCGGGGTCCGGTGGCGCGGCCGCCGAACATGCCACCGAGCAGGTCATCAAGGTCGATGCCCTCACCGAAGCCGCCGGAGCCGAACCCGGTGCCGCCGACCCACACCTGCTCGCCGTCGGAGCCGCCGGGCCAGCCCGACGACCAGCCCGGTCCGGATCTGGCGCCGGCCCCGGCCGTCGCGCCCGAACGCGCCCGACGCCACGTCTCCGGATCAACTCCTTCGGGGACCTGCCGGAAGTCGGGTCCGAAGGCGTCGTAGCGCCGGCGGGTCTCGGGGTCGGAGAGGACGTCGTAGGCCTCGGAGATCTCCTTGAACTTCTCCTCGGCGCCGGGGTCCTTGTTGACGTCGGGGTGGTACTGCCGGGCGAGCTTGCGGTAGGCCCGCTGGATGTCCTCCTGGCTGGCGCCGCGGGCCACCCCGAGTGCCGCGTAGTAGTTCCGGTCGGCCATCACCGCGCTCCCGCATCCCGCCGATCACCGCCATCCCCGTTGACCCCGTCGGGGGCGACGGGGGCGGCGGCGACGACCACGGCCGCCGGGCGCAGCTGCTGCTCTCCCTCCCCGTAGCCGGGGCGCACCACCTCCAGCACCGTGCCCGCCGGCACGTGGGGGGCCGGGGTGGCGGCCACCGCCTCGTGCCGAGCCGGGTCAAAGGTGCTGCCGAGATCGTCACGTCGCGGGTAGCCGAGCCCGGCGAGCACGGCCAGCGCCTGGTCCCGGACACCGCGGACCCCGTCGATGATCGCCGCCGGGTTGGCGGTGGCGTGCGCCAGGGCCAGCTCCAGATGATCGACCACCGGCAGCCAGGCCGCGGCGACCTGCGCCCGCTCCCGGGCGCGCTGTTGCGCCGAGTCGCGCTCGTAGCGCTTGCGCAGGTTGTCCAGGTCGGCCAGCGCCCGCCGCCACCGGTCCTCCAGCTCGGCCACCTGACGCTCCAGATCAGTGACCTGCTCCTGCAGCTCGGTCACCCGCAGGCCCGGGTCGGCGACCTCCGGCCCCGCACCGCCGTCGGCGGCGCGGGGCGCCGAGGTGGACGCGTCGGGCCTGGCCGGGCGGATGTCCTGGTTGGCCATCGTTCTCACCTCACTCGTTGACGACCTCGGCGTCGATCACGTCGTCGTCCGACCCGCCGGACGACGACGGCCCGCCGCCGCCGGAGGCAGCGCCGGCACCGCCGGAGGAGCCCGCGGCCATGCCGTGGAAGACCTGCTGCAGCTCGCCGGTCAGCGACCGCAGCCGGTCGATCGGCGCAGTGTCGTCCTTGACCGCCTGCCGGGCGTCGCCGACGAGCATTTCCGCCCGCGCCTTCTCGTGCACCGGCACCGCGTCGCCGAGCTCGCTCAGCCGCCGCTCCACCTGGTAGGCGGCCGAGTCGAGGGTGTTGCGGGCCTCGACCAGCTCACGCAGCCGGGCGTCCTCGGCGGAGTGCTGCTGAGCGTCGGCCACCATGCGCTCCACCTCGGCCTTGTCGAGGTTGGAGGACTCGCTGATGGTGATCCGCTGCTGCTGCCCGGTGTCTTTGTCCCGGGCGGTGACGTTGAGGATGCCGTTGGCGTCGATGTCGAAGGTGACCTCGATCTGCGGCACCCCGCGCGGCGCGGGACGGATGTTCTCC
This sequence comes from Geodermatophilus sp. DSM 44513, assembly GCF_032460525.1. NCBI lineage: Bacteria > Bacillati > Actinomycetota > Actinomycetes > Geodermatophilales > Geodermatophilaceae > Geodermatophilus > Geodermatophilus sp. DSM 44513. The sequence continues at coordinate 4,123,862 of NZ_CP135963.1, forward strand.
AGCCGGAATCGGCCCAGCACCCGGTTGTCCGAGGCGCGCTCGCGCTCGCCCTGCAGCACGACGATGTCGACGGCGGGCTGGTTGTCCTCGGCGGTGGAGAAGACCTCCGAGCGGCGGGCCGGGATCGTGGTGTTGCGCTCGATGACCTTGGTCATCACGCCGCCCATCGTCTCCACACCGAGGGACAGCGGGGTGACGTCGAGCAGCAGGACGTCCTTGACCTCGCCCTTGATCACCGCGGCCTGCAGCGCGGCACCGAGTGCCACCACCTCGTCGGGGTTGACCGACATGTTGGGGTTCTTGCCGCCGGTCAGCCGGCGGACCAGGTTCTGCACGGCCGGGATCCGGGTGGAGCCGCCGACCAGGATGACCTCGTCGATGTCGTTGGCCGTGACCTTCGCGTCGGCCATCGCCTGCTGCACCGGGCCCATGCACCGCTCGACCAGGTCGGCGGTGATCTTCTCGAACGTCGACCGCATCAGGGTGGTGTTCAGGTGCTTGGGGCCGTTGGCGTCGGCGGTGATGAACGGCAGGTTGACCGTGGTCTGGGTGACCGAGGACAGCTCGACCTTGGCCTTCTCCGCCGCCTCGAACAGCCGCTGCAGCGCCTGCGGGTCCTTGCGCAGGTCGATGCCCTCGGCCCGCTGGAACTCCTCGGCCAGGTGGTCGACGATCCGCCGGTCGAAGTCGTCACCGCCCAGGTGCCCGTCACCGGCGGTGGCCCGGACCTCCACGACACCGTCGCCGACGTCGAGCAGGCTGACGTCGAAGGTGCCGCCGCCGAGGTCGAAGACCATCACCGTCTCGTTGGTCTTCTTGTCCAGGCCGTAGGCCAGCGCCGCCGCGGTGGGCTCGTTGATGATCCGCAGCACCTCGAGTCCGGCGATCCGCCCGGCGTCGCGGGTGGCCTGCCGCTGGGCGTCGTTGAAGTACGCCGGCACGGTGATCACCGCCTCGGTGATCTTCTCGCCGAGGTACTTGGCGGCGTCGTCGACCAGCTTGCGCAGCACCTGCGCGGAGATTTCCTCCGGCGCGTACTGCTTGCCGCGGACGTCGAACCGCACCGCGCCCTCGGGGCCGGGGACGACGTCGAAGGTGACCGCGTCCTTCTCGCTGGCCACCTCCTCGTAGCGGCGGCCGATGAACCGCTTGGCCGAGGAGATGGTGCCCTTGGAGTTCAGGATCGCCTGCCGGCGGGCGAGCTGGCCGACCAGCCGCTCCCCGGACTCGGTGAACGCCACCACCGACGGGGTCGTGCGCGACCCCTCGGCGTTGGCGATGACGGTGGGCTTGCCGGCCTCGGTGACGGCGATGACGGAGTTCGTGGTGCCCAGGTCGATACCAACGGCCTTGGCCATCTCAACCTCCTGTGTGCTCGTAGGAAGAGGAATTCGAAAGCCTTTACTGACAGGGGATGGTCGGGACCCGGTGGCGAGCTACTGCTCGACGGTCGGCACGCCGGGAACCGACTCGCCGAACACAAGCTGCTCACCGGACAGCAGCGGCGCCTGGCGGCGGGCCTCCTGCCGTTCGGCGTCCAATCGCTGGCGGGGACGGTCGGGGTCCGCCTGGCCGTCGGCCGGCTCGACCAGTGGCACGGTGCGCACGGCAAGGAGCCGGAAGTGGATCCAGGTCGCCCCGCAGCGCGGGCAGCTCAGTGTTCCTCGCGCGGTCGGGGACGGCACCGGGATGCCGTTGAGGGAGTAGTACTCCCAGGTCAGGCCGTGCCCGTCCTCGACGTGCTGCACGTCGTAGTCGGCACTCCAGGTGTGCCCACAGCCGGCGCAGGTGAACCGGTAGCGCTCCACCGCAACTTCCTTGAGCACCTCTCCTCACCTCCGCTCGCCATCACGGCCGCCCAACCACTGGATGAGCGGCAGGACTGGGACAACCCTGGCCCAGCCCCGCCGTGCCCTTGCTCACCGTGGGCGGGTGAGCGGTGCGCCCGCCGCGGGCTCACGCACCGCCCACCGCGCCGCTCAGCGCTTCTGGCGGCCCGTGCTGCCAGTCTCGCCGCCGGACTGCTCGCCGCTGTTCTGGACCTGGCCGGCCGACAGCTGCTGCTGGCCGCCGCCGCCGGTCTGGACCTCGATGCGGCGGGGCTGGGCCGACTCGGCCATCGGGATGGACAGCATCAGCACGCCGTCGTTGTAGGTGGCCTGCACCTTGGTGGTGTCCAGGGCGTCGCCGACCTGCAGCTGCCGGGTGAAGCTGCCCTGCGGCCGCTCGGCGAGCAGGACGTTGTGGCCCTCCTCGTACTCCGCGCGGCGCTCGGCGCGGATGGTCAGCACGTTGCGCTCGGAGGTGATCTCCACGCTGCCCGGGTCGACACCCGGCAGGTCCAGGGCGACGTGGTAACCGTCATCGCCCTGCCAGACGTCCATCGGCATGCCCATCGGCGTGCGCCGACCCGACACCAGCTGGCTGGTCAGTCGGTCAAGACCCCGGAAGGGGTCCCCGAAGGGGTCGAAACGCGTGACGCTCATGGTCACTCTCCTTCCTGACGGTTGTGGTCTTGTGCTGTGCGGTGGATTCGTGGCCGCAGGCGCGGTCACGAGGTCTGTTTCTCCCCGGCCGCCCGGCGTCACGGGCGGAGAGCGGAAAGGTCGCAGATCCGGGACTGGGAAGGGCTAGGGAACAGGGAAGGGGTCACACCTCCACGATCACGACCGGCTCCTTGCGGAGGTACCACGCGGCGGCCAGCAGCACCACCCCGGCGATCACGGCGTAGACGCCCAACACCGTCGCCAGCGCCGGCGCTCCACTGGCCGGGCGCAGGAGGATGAGCACTCCGGCGACCACGGAGATGACTCCGGCCGCCGCGAGCAGCCACTCGCCGGTCGTCACCCGGCGCAGCCGCACGACCGCCACAACCTCGAGCACTCCGGTCACTAGTGCCCACGCCCCGGCCAGCGAGACGAGGGCCAACGCGGTGATCTGCGGCCACAGCAAGCTCGACAGCCCCGCGACGAGGCCGGCCAGACCGGCCACCGCATACCCCCAGCGACGTCGGCGAGGGGCATGACCGGCCAGGCCGCCCGCCATCATGGCAACGCCGTCCACCGCCGCATAGGCGCCGAACAACAGCGCCAACGCCGATACTGTGACGCCGGGCCACAGCAGCGCCAGCAGGCCGAGCAGGAGCGCCAGCCCGCCGCGCAGTCCCAGCGCCCAGGACAGCTCCCGACTGATGCCGAGCCGAGTTCGCTGCCGACCGCGCCGACCGGCGTCTGTGCCGCCGTCGACCGAGCCCGTGTGCTCAGACCTGATGCCGCCGTCGCGGTGGTGCGGCAGTGAGATCAGACGAGCCATCGCGACCTCCGTGCGCTCCTCTCCTCGGGATCGATCGCTCCGACCCCGGTACTACCTCAAACCTCCAGTGACAAACATAGATTCCCTCTAGCCGCTAACGGAATCTCGGGGCCCTTCGCGCCCGCCTCGTCCCTCCGTGAGTTCGCGGTTGCCACGGCCGGTTCGCGCCCGGCCGTCTGGGCGAGCTGACTCAGATCGTGCCGGTCGAGATGGTCGCTGCGGCGCTGATGAGACCGGCCGGATGCAGCGTCGGATCCGCGCCCTGCCCGCGGGCGTGGTCATCTCCCTCACCGCCTGGGCGCTGCGCCGCTGCGCGCACTGTTCGACCTGCCCCGCGGTCCGGCCGCGGGTCGAGCGGTTGATCGGATTCAGTCATGCTGCGGCCAAGTGCTCATGGTTGCCCGGGTCAGCCCGCTGCGGCGACTCGCTGCGCTCTTGTTCGTAGCGGGCCGTCGAGGACGCGCCGAGCGCAATCACGACCGCGGTCAGCCCGAGGAACCCGAGCAGGGTCACCACCGACCACATCAACATGTCCTCGCTCCTTTCTCTCAACTGTGCTGCTCCGCCAGATTCACGGCGGCCCGGGGAGCGGTTCCCCGCTACCTGGGCGAGAAAACGGCCATCGCCGGCCCAGGCAGGGCTGAACGGAAGCCGGCGTGTTTGCAGCTGCGAGCGGCTGCCCATGATCGACACATGCAGCCTGCAGTGGGGAGGAATGGGTCCGAACCGGTCGGCTTCCGCAGCGCCGTCGAAGGACAGCCAACGGCAGAGAGCATGGGCGAGGCTCTGCTGGGCTCACTCCTCGACCGCGCCCACCTCATACCGCCCCGACTCGTGGGCCCACTGGTCGCGCAGGAGATCCACGCAGTCGGCGGCAGCGAGATCGCAATCTTCCTGCAGGACTACGACCAGGTGCACCTCCAGCCGCTGGAAGGCGAGGGCTTGGTCGGACAACGGGTACTCATCGACGCCAGCCTGGCCGGGCGAGCCTTCACCACCGACACCCCGGTCGAAGAGGACCTCCCCGACGGCTCGGTGCGCATGTACCTGCCGATGCTCGATGGGTCCGACCGGATCGGGGTGCTGTCGCTGCGCCTTCCGGCCGTGAACGACGCGGATCGACGCCTCGCACAACGGCTGGCCGGCCTGGTCGCCGACCTGATCGTGACCAAGTCCGGATACACCGACACCTTCGCCCGGGCGCGTACCGCGCATCCGATGAGCGTCGCAGCGCACCTGCTGCGGCGAACCCTGCCGCCGCTGACCATGACGAACCCGGACGTGGAACTGGCCGGCATCCTGGAACCGGCCTATCGAGTCGGTGGCGACAGCTTCGACTACGCGATGAACGATCACGTGCTGCACTTCGGGGTGTTCGACGCGATGGGCCACGGTCTGGAGGCAGCAGCGGTGGCCACCGTCGTCATCGCCGCCTACCGCCACGGGCGCCTCAGCGGGTCGGACCTTCCCGAGCTGTACGCGGCGATGGACCGGGTCGTCGCCGAGGCCTTTCCGGGCCGGTTCGCCACCGCCCAGATCGGCCGGCTGGACACCAAGCGCGGGGAGCTGAAGTGGATCAACGCCGGGCATCCCGCGCCGCTGTGGGTACGCAATGGGCGGGTGATCGGCGAACTAGCCGGCACGGTCACTCGGCCGGTCGGCTTCGGCGGCGCGGTCGCCCACGTGCAGTCGGTGCGACTGGAGCCGGGCGACCGGGTGCTGATCTTCACCGACGGTGTGGTCGAGGAGCGGCTGGACGGCGGTGAGCAGTTCGGCGAGGCCCGCCTGCGCCGCATCCTGGAGCAGACCAGCGCCGAGCGGCTGCCCGCCGCCGAGGCTGTCCGTCGGCTCTCCCACGCGCTCATGGCCGCCCGCTACGGACGAACCAGCGACGACGCCTCCCTGCTGCTGATCGAGTACAAGGGGTCGCCGCAGGACGACGAACTGGCCACCGATATCCCCGAGGCCGGCCCGACCGGCCGGGGCAACCGTCCGCGCTTGGGCAGCTGAGGGGACGGCCCTCCTGCCGCAGTGGGGCTGCCTCAGGCGGCTGACCGCAACGGCGCGCATGCCGCAGTCTCACTGCTGGTCGGCCGCTGCCCTGGGTCACTCGGTCCGGCGCAGGAGCAGCAGGCAGTGCAAGCCGAGGGTGAGGACGTCGCCGGCGATGTGCGCCCCCGGGATGGGCTCGCCGGCCTCCCCCGCTCCGATCGGTGGCTCCCTGGTGTCCAGTTCGGTGGCCCAGCTGCGGCCGTAGGTGGCTGCGGGCAGGATGAATGCCCGCTCCTGGAAGCCGGGGTTGACCAGCAACAGGAACGTATCGTCCTCGATCCGCCGTCCGTAGCGGTCGGGCTCGGGCATGCCGCCACCGTTGAGGAAGACCGTCAGCGCGCCGGCGTGCCCGGCGCTCCACTCCTGGTCGGTCATGGGATGCCCCTCGGGGGTCAGCCAGGCGATGTCCTCGAGATTGGTGCCGCGAACGGCCCGGCCCTGGAAGAATCGGGGGCGGCGGAAGACCGGGTGGTCGCGCCGCAGCCGGGTCAGTCGGGCGACGAACGACGTGAGGTCGGCGAACTGTTCGGCCCGCTTCCAGTTCACCCAGGCGATCTCGTTGTCCTGAGAGTAGGCGTTGTTGTTGCCGCCTTGGGTGCGCCCGAGTTCGTCGCCGGCCAACAGCATCGGCACGCCCTGCGACAGCAGCAGGGTGGCCAGCAGGTTGTGTTTCTGACGCTCCCGCAACGCGAGGACGCCGACATCGTCGGTGGGGCCTTCCACGCCGCAGTTCCACGACCGGTTGTCGTCGGTGCCGTCCCGGTTGTCCTCGCCGTTGGCCTCGTTGTGCTTGCCGTTGGCCTCGTTGTGCTTGCCGTTGTAGGAGACAAGGTCGTGCAGGGTGAACCCGTCGTGGGCGGTGACGAAGTTGACCGAGGCGTACGGCCGCCGGCCGCTGGACTCGTACAGGCCGCTGGAGCCGGTCAGCCGGGAGGCGAACTCCCCCACCGTGCCGGGGTCCCGCGCCAGAAGTCGCGGACCGCGTCGCGGCAGCGGCCGTTCCACTCCGTCCACAGCGGCGGGAAATTGCCGACCTGGTAACCGCCGGAACCGACGTCCCAGGGCTCGGCGATCAGCTTGAGCTGGGAGACGACAGGGGCCTGCTGCACCAGGGCGTCTGGCGCTGGTCCCGCGTGTCGCGCAACCGTCTGGAGGAATGATTGAGGACTCACCCAGACGATGCTGGCGGAGTCGGAGGCGGCTGACGGCGCTCCCCGACTGCGCGGGCCCGGCTCGACGCCCCAGCCAGCACTCTTCTAGCGTCACGGCGTGCTGGGACTCCCCGGATCGATCCACGGCTGCCTGTTCGACATGGACGGTGTCCTGACCCGTACCGCGACGGTGCACCAGGCCGCCTGGAAGACGACATTCGATGACTTCCTCCGCGTCGCGCACCCCCGGCAACGGCCCTTCAACCAGCTGGACTACGCCCGATACGTCGATGGCAAGCCCCGCACCGACGGGGTACGTGACTTCCTCGCCAGCCGAGGCATCACCGTGCCCGAAGGCAACGCCGACGACCCACCGGACGCCGCGACCATCCACGGCCTCAGCCGCAGAAAGAATCAGCTGTTCCTGCGCGCACTGGCTGAGCACGGCGTGGAGGTCTATCCCGGGTCTGCGCGTTACCTGCGCGCCGTCAAAGCCGCCGGCCTTTATACGGCGGTGGTGACCGCCTCGGCCAACGCCGCCGAGGTGCTGGCGGCGAGCGGGCTCGCAGCTCTGATCGACGTGCGGATTGATGGCGTTGTCGCTGGCCGCGACGGTCTGCGTGGAAAGCCGGCGCCGGACACCTTCCTGGCGGCCGCGCGAGCGGTGGGTCTGCCGCCGATGCAGGCGGCGGTGTTCGAGGACGCGCTGGCGGGAGTGGCCGCCGGGCGAGCCGGGGGCTTCGGTTACGTCGTTGGCGTGGACCGCGCGGGGCAGGCGTCCGAGCTTCGAGCGCAGGGCGCCGATGTCGTCGTCTCCGACCTTGGGCAGTTGCTGGAGACTCAGCCGTGAGCTCGTGCCGGGTCAGGCAATCTTCGCCCTCTTGATTCCGGGCGACGCGGCGATACGCATCGCCGGGTTTGTCGTCCTGGCGGTGATCATGCGGCCGGTCGGCGGCTGGGAGGAGAATTACAAGCCAGGTCTGGCGCTTCTTCTCGTGCGATCACCGCTGCTGCCGAGATCTCAGCCCATCGCCCGCCTGATGGACGGGCGCTCGCTGGTCGCACGAAGCTGGCGCTGAACGGCAGTTCTCGTCTTGTTCGGTTGCGTAAGGCCGGACGAGTGATTCTGCTGGGGCCCGGCCAGCAAAGGCGACCCTCCACCATCATGCTTCCGGCCGAATAGCCTCCCCGCCCCAGCGGATCGAGGGCGGAGCAGCTGAGAGATCACGGGAGCTGCCTCGCTTACCGCGCACTCCGGGTGACGTCACGGAATGGCAGACATTCCAGGCCACATGCAGCAGATCTGGGTGACTACGCATGCGCCCGCACGGATCTCCTCAGCCGAGGGCTGATGGAGTTGCGCCCGAGACATGCCGGCCGGTCCCCGAGGCCCCGCGTGAAAGCCGCAGCACTACAACGGGGGGCTCCCTTCGCCAGACGGTTCGACGTAGATGCCGGCCGTCGTCACGACGGCGTCACGCAGTCCCCGCCTCAGATCCCTCGACACTGCCCTCTCCAGATACGCCTTCATCAGCACGTCAGGACGCTCTCGCTCCATCTCGCCCACCGCCTGAGCAAGGACGTAGGAGCTCACCTTCACAGCGGCCTCATCGTCGACTGGCGCGAGTCCGTGCTCTTGGATCTCGGCGCGCAGCATCTCCTCGATGAGCGGCAATAGGGCCGACCGGACGGTCGTGTCACCGACGGTAATCCTGCCGGCGATAGTGAACCCATAGGTACGCCGGGTCATGGTTCACCCGGCCATCTGCGTACATGCCGAGCAGGTTTGCCCAGAACCGAGCCCCCGCGTGGAACGAGGCCCGGTCCTCGTCCTCGTGGACAGGCGCCCCGCACACCGCCTTGTCGGCGGGCGCCGTTCCCGGCCGGGGAGGCTGATCGACACGCCTGTCGCGGCCCGATGCACCTCATCGGCAGGGAGTGCTCCGCCATCAGTGGCGCCGGCCGGCCTAGGTACGGGTACGCAACGAAGTGCTCACGAGTGGTAGTCATGAGGACCATCATGTCTCGGAGCCTTCATCGACTCCGCGGCGCTCTCGAACGACGCGCACGGCACCGCCGGCCTTCCATGAGAGGCTTCGACTGCGCGTCGCGGCGGGGTCACGCGTTGATCCGTTTGACGTTTCGCCACGGTCGGCGCGACCACCGCGCGCGACTCTTGGCGCGTACCTCTGGCGGACCCGGCGGAGTGCCCGGGTCCGATTCGAAACATTTTGGTAAAGACTAATTGCCGCACCAGTAGATAATAGAGTGGGAGTAGATGCGACGAACCCTATCTGCGCTCCTCGACCAGCGGCCATGCACCCTGCCAGATGACGGAAGTGCCCTCTCCACGCGTGTGGAGAGGGCACTTCCGGATGGGTGGCTGGCGTGCGGTGGACCTACCGGTCCAGGCCCCCAGCAGGCCCGCGATCACGGTCGACCGCGTCCGTGCCGGTCCGGATGCGGTCGTGCTCCGGGTCGCCCTCGGGTTCTTTGGCGAGCAGCCCCGATCCGATGGCCCAGATGGCAGCGCCGACGAGCCCGATCCACACACCCACGTCGGCGTTCAACTCCGACTGGCGCTCCGCGGCACCCGGAACGTCGACGAGCCAGGCCACGCACTGGAGGAGGGTCGCCAGGCCGACGGCCATCGACGCGAGGGACAGCCCGCGGTGTTGCCGTCGGTACGCCCTGCTGGCCGCGTAGAGCAGGGCGACGGCGAAGCCGATGCCCAGATAGGCCGCGTAAGGCCACAGACTGTCGGCCTCGTACCCGCTGAAACCATCGCCGTCGCTGCTGGCCCATTCGAAGAACACGGCGACGTTGAAGATCACGACGCCTGCGACGGTGATGTAGGCCCCCGCGGGGTTGGCCCGAACGCGCTCGATTTCCACGCCTGAGGCGCGAGGTGTCGTCACAATCCCTCCCTGGGTGAGCGGTACGCGTGTGTGCGGCCTCGCGCTACCCGCGGCCAACGCCCTCAAACCGGTGTACCCCGGTGCTCACGTGCCTTCGCCAGCCGTTCACCTGCGGTTCCTTCCACGCCGAGGGCCTGCTGTCAGAAGCGATCACCGATCACCGGCCTGGGCTCAAGCCTCGGGTTCGCATCTGGGAGTTCACCGTCGGCGGTGGGTACAGCGTCAGCGCTCCACTCCGGCTGACCTGGCGCGCGGCGCCCGGGCAACCCGGCGCCTGCTCGCCGACCGAGTCGGCCGGGCACGCCGATGGACCGGATCACCGGCCGACAGGTCGAGAACCTGCTCGACCGCTGGCAGCACAGGGCCGCTACCCCAGCCACCACCCGGCCGCGCCCGCTAATGCTGCGGACATGGCAGCCCTGACCAGCTGAGGCCCCCGGTCGGCCGCTGGTCACGCGCTGCGACCAGGTTGGCGGTTCTGGGCGGTCCGTCCGGTGAGGTCGGAATGGACCGACGCGGAGTGCCCGCGGGAGCTGGGCGGTGCGGTAGGTCGCGGAGGGCTTGATGCTGGGGCGCTGCCGGATCGGCGCGACTGTATCGCCGGGGCTGGCGCCGACGGCCCGCCCGCGATTTGGCGCGCGACATGCTCGACCTAACCCGTGGACCTGTGCCTGCGATGAGTGGAACAGGACCGGCGTGGAGCGCCGCTTCGACCGCGAGTACAGGCCCTCTCGCACGGTCTTTCCGGCTTGCATCGAGAACACGGCGTCGGCAGGAGGAGCGCGCTTGCCCTTCACCGAGGCTGGCGTGTGAGGTAAGGCATGGACAGCCAGAGCCGCGAGTACTGCTTCCCCGAGTACTACCTGGCCGGGACCACCCGCCGAAACCCCGGCCCGCTACATGCCGTGCGCTCCGGCGGTCCCATGGCCGCCGTCTGCGGAGTGCCGGTGGACCAGCTGGGCGACCCATGGCTGCCCGAGCGGCGAGGCCCGCTCATGCACTGCCCGGCATGCTCCCGCCTCATGGGCGCCCGCACTTCGGACCCCACCTCGAGGTCGCCAGAGGCAGATCGCTGAGAAGCGCCCCGCCCCATGCCTGCCGGTGGGACGTCGACGGGATTGAGCTTCAGGTGCTCGTGTAGCACCTTGGGGGCGTCGGCACGCAGTTCGGCGAGTCGTGGCCGGTTCGGTCCGCGGCGCCCGCAGACCTGCCTTGACCGCGCGCCGCAGCGAGGCCGACCTTGTCCACCGCCTCGGCGGCGACCTCCGGCGACGGGTGCGCCACGGTGGCGGGGGTTTCGTCGCGGTACGCGGACAGCGCCGCCATCCAGTCCTCGCCGCCGAAGACAACGTCGTACCCCTCCTCTGCCACAGCCCGCTGGAAGCCGTCCACCGATCGGCGTCACCGCCCGCGGGGCACCAGATGCCGGCGCGCGGATGCCCGAGAGGCGGTCGCCATGCCCCTGCCGTCGGGGTCCCCACGCCGGCACCAGTCGGCGCTGTGCAGGGCGCACGGCAGCAGGGATCCACGGGTACGACCGGCCGTCAGCACGAGGGCACGTTAGGGGGAAGCGATCGACCCGGAAAGCTGGCGATCGCCGATGAACTCTGGCACAACCATCTCAGCTGTTCCGGCTGGCTCACCGATTCCGGTGTAGGAACCGGCGCACCGCGGGGCCCTGCGAACCTCGGCGGCTCGGGAGCCCGGAGGAGCACCAAGAGAAGCCCGGAGAAGCACCAAGAGAGCGCGTGCCGCCCAGGACGACCGCGGCCGCCACCACCAGCGCCACGACGGCGCAGAGCGCGGTCCCGTCGTTGAGGTTGATAGGCCAGGACGTTGGGAGCGCGAGATCGGACGTGGACCTGGACGAGATCCCGTACGTCATCTCGCACATCGCGTTCCACCGCGCCAGGCAGCAGGCATGAGCGCCGGGCGCAAGCGCCTTTTCATCATCTTGGCCCGCAACTCGGCTACAGCCAGGCCGACCTCGTGCATCTTCCGGTGGCGGACCGTGATCATGGGAGAACAGGTGCAGATTTGAGGCAGCCGCATGCACAAACGGCCGGTCCCGTCGGGACCGGCCGTTGGCTGTGTGGCGTCTCAGACTCAGCCGGACTGGTTCTCCGCCTGCCACATCCAGTAGTGCTTCTCCAGGGCCGCGGTGACCTCGATCAGCAGATCCTGCGTCACCTGGTCGTCCTCGGTCGCGTCGATGCGTGCCCGCATGCGGGCGACCATCTGGTCGAAGACGTCGACGAAGAACCGGATGGCATCCTCGGCCTGGATCCACTCGACCGGAGGCTGCGGCACCTGGCTCTGGCCCCGCAGGGCGTCGACGCGACCGTCGGGCAGGACACCGATCGCGGCCGCCCGCTCGGCTGCGACGTCGGTGTACTGGCGAGCCGTCTCCACGACGTCATCGAGCTGCAGGTGGATGCTGCGGAAGTTGCGTCCCACGACCGTCCAGTGGACCTGCTTGGCGATCAGGCTGAGGTCGATCAGGTCGACCAGGGTGCCCTGCAGCGCCTCACCGGCGCTCTTCTGGACGTTCTCGGGAAGGAGGCTCTTGATCCGTGCCATGGGCGAATCCCTCCTCGTCATAGATCTCGTTGGACCGTGATCGGGGCCTGAATCGGGCTGCGGTGATCAGCATCCTGATCTGACCCCCCGCTGGCCTGGGTCGCACCGGCCTGCCCAGCGCCAGGATCCCGCTGGCGCGCCGACACCGGGGTGCCCTCGACGCGTCAGGCGAGGTCTGCCTTGCCGAACAGTGGCGCGTAGCCGGCCGGGAGCTGGGTCAGGATCTGGTTGAGCTCTCCGCCGCTGACCGCCTCGGCGAGGGTGGTGAGCACGGCGCTGGCGTCCCAGCGTGCGGTCTCCTCGGTGGCGGACAACTCTCCGGCCAGCCGGCGCAGAAACTCCTCCACGCCGAACGTCTCCTGGGGTCCGGCGGTGAGCACGGCGTCCTGCAACTGCCCGGGAAGCTGGGCCGCCAGGTCCGTGCGTTCGCCATCGACCAGTCGCTGGGCGAGCAGGCCGAGCACGATGCGCGTCGTTCGCTCGGCTTCGGCCTGGTCGGCGTACTCGCCGCGTTCGCGGACTGTGGCGAGGAACTCGTCGTATCGCATGGCGCTCCTTTCTTGCCGCATGACAGCAAAGGCAAGTCCGGTCTCGTCGGCTGCTGGCAGTGGTTGGTCAGGTCAGATCAGCCCGTGTCGGGTGAGGACCCACTGCAGCTCCCGCGCGGTCGGCTGCTCCAGCCACTCACCTTCGACATTGACCACGGGGTTGCGCAGGTCGCCGCCGGCCATCCAGCGCAGCCGGCGGTGCATCTCCGGATGCAGGTCGAGGTCGACGTAGCGGTAGGGCACGCCGGCGCGGTCGAGCATGCGGCGGGTCATCTGGGTGATGCCGCACCACCGGTTGCCGTACACGGTCACCGGGGCCACGGCGACGGCCGGGCGCATCCCGGTGATGACGGGGGCGGTCATGGCGCCACCTCCCTCCTTTCCAGGCATGGCGTGAGTTGGCACGCGCTCAGGCCGCCGACCGCTGAGCGGTCAGCTGGTCGAGCGCCGCGTACAGGTCGTAGATGTCGGGCAGGTGCTCCACCCGCGGGGACACATCGGCGTAGCGGATCACGCCGTCGGCGTCGATGACGTACAGCGCACGGTCGCTGAAGCCGTCGGATTCTCGCCACACGCCGTAGTGTCGGGCGACCTCACCCTTGGGGTGGAAGTCCGCCAGTAGCGGGAAGGTGATCCCGCGGACGGCGGCCCAGGCGCCGTGGCTGTAGATCGAGTCGACCGACACCCCGATCACCGAGGCGCCGCGGGCCTCGAACTCTCCCAGCTCCTGCTGGTAGAGCTCCAGCTGGCGGCTGCACCCGGGGCTCCAGTCCAGCGGGTAGAACACCAGCACCACCGGCCGGCCGCGGAAGTCCGACAGGCTGACCGGCTGGCCGTTGGCGTCGGGCAGGGTGAAGTCCGGCGCGGCCGTGCCCACCGGCAGGCCGGTCGACTCGGCCGCCCCGCTCATCGGCGGCGCGGTCAGATACAGGTCGGCCACGTCCTGCAGGGTCGTGCCGGTGGAGCCCGCAGGGTCGAGGGACGGGGGTGGGGCCTGCCGGGCCACTTCCTGCACGATCGCGTGCAGGACCGACAGGGCCTCGGTGACCGGCGAGTCGTCGAGCCGGTCACCGAGTTCGGCGAAGCGTTCCTCCAGCTGCTGCAGGCGGGAGGGCGCGGCAGGCATCGCAGGGGTTGACGTCATGGCCTCAAACCTCTTCGTAAGCCAACGATGAACCCGGGTGCCCGGCTGTCCCGGGTCGGCGCGACAGTGCGCGTCTTCCCGGGACGAGCGCCGGACGTGCCGGTGGGCGGTCAGCCCGGGGACGGCTGGGTGCGCGGCTTGGCCGCCGGCAGGTCAGCTGCTGATCTGGATACGGCGGGGCTTGGCCTGCTCGGGCTTGGGCACCCGCACGGTCAGCACGCCATCGTCGAGGTGCGCGCTGACCTTCTCCGCGTCGACCTCGGCGGGCAAGGTGACCGAGTACTGGAACTCCCCGACCCGGCGGGTGCGGCGGCGCAGGATTCCGGCGCGCTCCTTCTCCTTGATCTCACCGGAGACGGTGAGCTGGCGGTCGCTGAGCTGGATGTCGATGTCGTCGCGCTTGACGCCGGGCAGCTCGATCTCGACGACGTAGGCGTCATCGGTCTCCTCCACGTCAGCGAGCGGGGCCCAGCCGTGCAGGCCGCCGGTGAGGTTGGCCTCCCACAGGGAGTTGACCCGCTGGGTGAGCTCGTCCAGCTCGCGGAAGGGATCCCAGCCGGCGACTGCGCGCGGCCGCGAACGGACAGGCAGTGTCATCTGAGTCGACCTCCTTTCGAACCGGAAGGTGTGGACTGCGACTGTGGGGTAGTCCAGTCGACATCGACTTAAACCTACAGTGGCCGCTGTAGATTCCCCGGTGGGGTGCCCTCTGCACCGACGTTGGAGACGCCAGCCCGGACTCGGGCGAACTCCACTTGCTCAGGCACGGTCGGCGGGCTTGCCGATCCCCATCGCGCCTGCCGGTGCCGGTCAGCCACCGGCCCCTCGAGCGGCATCGTCTGGGCTGGGCCCCGAGAAGGTCGTCGGTCGCTCCTGGCGGCTGTCGGCGCCACGCGCCGCCGAGACGAACTCTCGGCGCGGGTCCTGCACCTGACCCAGGGCGATGACTTCCCGACGGAAGAGGGAGGCCAGCAGCCAGTCGGCGATGATTCGGACCTTGCGGTCGAGGGTGGGCATGCGGCTGACGTGGTAGGCGCGGTGCATGAACCAGGCCGGCCAACCCGTGAGCTTGATCCCGTAGACCTGGGCGACCCCGCGGTGCAACCCCAGGCTGGCCACCGACCCGACATAGCGATGCCGGTACGGCACGGTCTGCCCGTCGCGGAGCACCGCGATGAGGTTGTCGGCCAGCCGCTTGGCCTGCCGGACGGCGTGCTGGGCGTTGGGCGCGGTCGTCGCGCCCGGTCGGGTGAGGTCGGGGACGGCGGCCAGATCCCCGGCCGCCCAGGCGTCGGGGACGTCGGCCACCTGCAGCGTCGCCTCGCAGCGCACCCGGCCACGGTCGTCGACCGGCAGGTCGGTCTGCGCGACCAGCGGGTGGGGCTTTGTTCCGGCCGTCCAGACCAGCGTCTCGCTGGGGAACTGCTCTCCGTCGGAGAGCCGGACCACGCCGTCGTCGGACACCGACTGTAGCCGGGTGTTCAGCCGAACCTCGATGCCTTGGGCCTGCAGTTGACGGACCGTCCAGGCGGCCAGGTCGAGGTCGACCTCCGGCAGGATCCGGCCGGTCCCCTCGACCAGCACCCAGCGCATGTCGGCCGGGGACAGCCGTGGGTGGTAGTGCTCGATGGCGTAGCGGGCCATGTCCTCCAGTTCGGCGAGAGCCTCGATGCCGGCGTAGCCGCCGCCGACGAAGGTGAAGGTGAGCGCGCGGCGGCGCACTGGTGGGTCGTCGGTGGAGCTGGCGGCGTCGAGCCGGGCGAGGACGTGGTTGCGCAGGTAGATGGCCTCGCCGATGGTCTTGAAGCCGATACCGTGCTCGGCCAGCCCGGGGATCGGCAGGGTGCGCGCAACCGAGCCGGCAGCCATCACGAGGACGTCGTAGGAGAGCTCGAACGGCTCCCCTTCCAGCGGGGCGATGTAGGCCCTGCGGTGGATGTGGCTGAGTCCGGTCACCGCGCCGGTGATGATGCGGCAGCGGCGCAGTGTGCGCCGCAGCGGGACGACGACGTGCCGCGGCTCGACCGAGCCGGCCGCAGCCTCGGGCAGGAACGGCTGGTAGGTCATGTGCGGTTGTGGGTCGACCACCACCATGTCGGCCTCCCCGCGGGCGAGCCGCCTCTGCAGACGCAGCGCGGTGTAGAGGCCGACGTATCCCACGCCCACGATGAGGATCACGGGTCGCTGAGCCATGCCAGGTACCTAACCGCGCCGGCCGGGGACACAACCTCACGCATCGACCCGGACCTGTCTCTGCGCCCACACCGGCCGGCAGGTGCGGCCACGTGTCGGCCCGTTCGGGTGCGCCTGCTGAGGCGGCACCGGACGGGCCCGTAGACGAGCCGGCGTATCGGCGGTGTCGGTTGCGACGCGGTCGAGTGGACTAACGGTCACCGACCGGCACCGGGTCACCGGGGCGGCTTGTCCCCTCATCGGCGCGGTGGGGCTCCACGACGGGGGCAAGCGTGTCATCGACCGTCTGGCGCTTGGGCAGACCGGCGGCTTCATAGGCCTGGTCGGCGTCGAGGGTCTCCGCGGTGAGAAGCGCGCTGGCGAGTCGTTCGAGTCGATCGCGGTGCTCAACCAGGGTGTCGTGGGCCTGGACGTAGCACTCGTCAAGGATGCGTCGCACCTCGGCGTCCACCAGTTCCCGGGTGGCCGGCGCCGGCCCATTGCCGTCCAAGGCCATCGGTTGCTCGGTGCGGGGATCGGGCAGCACCGAGACGGGGCCGACGGCCTCCGACATGCCCCAGCGGCCGACCATCTGGCGGGCGATCTTGGTGGCCTGGTCCAGATCGTTCTCCGCGCCGGTGGTGATGTCGCCGTAGACAAGCTCCTCGGCCGCCCGTCCGCCGAGCGCACCGACGATCCGGCCCCGCAGGTAGCGGCGGCTGTAGCCGTAGCGATCCGTCTCTGGACTCTGCAGGGTGACCCCGAGCGCCATGCCGCGCGGAATGATCGAGATCTTCCGCACCGGGTCGGCGCCGGGGGTCAGCATGCCCAGCAGCGCATGGCCGGACTCGTGGTAGGCGGTGCGCTCCCGCTCCTCCGGGGAGAGCAAGATCTTCCGTTCCGCGCCCAAGACGATCTTCTCCAGGGCGTCGGTGAAGTCGGCCATCTGCACCCGATCGTGGTTGCGGCGGGCGGCCAGCAGCGCGGCCTCGTTGACCAGGTTGCGCAGGTCGGCGCCGACCATGCCGGCTGTTGCCGAGGCCAGCACTGCCAGGTCAACGTCGTCGGCGACGGGTACCCCGCGGGTGTGCACGGCCAGGATCTGCTGGCGGCCGTGGGTGTCGGGCGGGTTGACCGTCACGCGGCGGTCGAACCGGCCGGCGCGCAGCAGCGCGGGGTCGAGGATCTCCGGGCGGTTGGTCGCGGCCATGACCACGACGCCTTCGCTGCCGTCGAAGCCATCCATCTCGGTGAGGATCTGGTTGAGCGTCTGCTCCCGTTCGTCGTGCCCGCCGACGGTGACGCCACCACCACGTGCTCGGCCGATCGCGTCCAGCTCGTCGATGAAGATGATCGCCGGGGCGTCCTTCTTGGCCTGCTCGAAC
This sequence comes from Geodermatophilus sp. DSM 44513, assembly GCF_032460525.1. Lineage (NCBI taxonomy): Bacteria > Bacillati > Actinomycetota > Actinomycetes > Geodermatophilales > Geodermatophilaceae > Geodermatophilus > Geodermatophilus sp. DSM 44513. Next base: position 4,141,124 of record NZ_CP135963.1, read on the forward strand.
AGGTCACGCACCCGGCTCGCGCCGACACCGACGATCATCTCGATGAACTCGGCGGCCGAGACGGAGAAGAACGGCACCCCGGCCTCGCCGGCCACGGCGCGGGCAAGCAGCGTCTTGCCGGTGCCCGGCGGCCCGGCCAGCAGCACACCCTTGGGCACGGTGGCCCCCAGTCGCCGGTAGCGATCGGGCTCGCGGAGGAAGTCGACGATCTCCTTGACCTCCTCCTCCACGTCATCGATCCCCGCCACGTCGGCGAAGGTGGTCCGCGGTCCGGCCTCCGGGCTGTAGCGGCGGGCCTTGGACTTTCCTAGCCCCAGCCCGGTGCCGAGTCCGGCGCCGGCGGCCGAGCGGCGGGCCAGCCACACCAGCAGCGCCACCAGCAGAATCGTGGGACCGAAACCGAACAGCAGCTGCTGCCAGACCGGCACCCGGTCCGGTGGCTCGGCGTTGACGGTGACGTCCTCCCGGAGCAGCAGGTCCATCAGGCCGTCGTCGGCGAAGGCCGGCCGCTGCGTGGTGAACAGTGTTCCGCTCTGGGACTGCCCGGCCAGCCTTCGTTCCAGTTCGGCGGAGACCTCTGCGTCCGAGCCTGCATCGTCCTGCGGCACCCCATCCTCGGGCGGATAGGTCACCGTCTGCTCGAATCGGCCCTCGATGGCGTCCCCGGTCGTGGTGACCTCGGCGACGTTGCCGGCCTCGACCTGCTCGCGGAAGAACGTGTACGGGACCTCGAGCCGCTGCGGCGGCGCGAGGAGGAGTCCCGAGAGCAGCCAGTTGAGCACCAGCAGACCGGCCAGCACGAGCCAGAACCGGCTTCCACCCGGCCGGCGCCAGCTGTCCGCCCACGAGCCGGATCCGGTATCCGGGCGCTCCCCCTCCACCCGCCATGGGGGCCGCCATCGTCCGCTGTCGCCATCCCCCTGCCGAGCTGTGTCGCGTCGGTTCAGCTCGGGGCCACGGTTGGCCGGGATTCCGTCGTCCCGGGCGGTCATCGCTGTGCCTCCCTCCTGCCAGCGCCGCCTCATCTGCGGGCGGTCGGCCACCCGGCGACGCCGCCGTGGACAGTGTTCCCGCCCTGGTGCGCGGCGAACACCCCTCCGCAGCTTTCACCTCTCGCTAGGCGGCGCCGCGCAACGAGAGGCAACCAGGAATCTACAGCGGCCGGTAGAAGTTTTCCTGGGCGAGAGGTCGGGGTATCGGTCCCAGAGAAGGGAGTGATCAACATGGCACCGCCTGGTCGGACCGGGGCTCGCGACCTGGCACGCTGGCAGCCTCACCGGAACTGGACGAGTGCCCGACCCCGTCGCTGCCCGCTGTCGACGACGACGAGACCGTCCGCGCGACGAGGTGCCGACCATCCGCGTGCCGAACCATCCGCGTGCCGAAGTCCGTGGCTGCCCCGGTGGATCGCCATCCCGCAGTTGACCGGGGTTGCCCACGTCCGTCGAAAGGGAGGATGACAATGACGACAACTCTCCGGTCGCCGGTCCGCCCGCCTCAGTCCCAGACCAGGGCGTGGCCCCAGCCGGCGGGCGACCATCTGTTCACGCCGCGCCGGAGGGCCGGGCGGCCCTCCTTCTCCGCGCTGCGCCGAAGCTGGAACGGCATCAAGACCGCGGTGCTGCTGGCCGGCCTGGGCGGCCTGCTGGTGCTGCTCGGCGCCCAGTTCGGGCAGGTCGGCGCGGTCGTCGGCCTGCTCCTCGGTCTGGCCGCGGTGGCCGGCTCGTACTGGTACTCCGACCGCCTGGCACTGATGGCCGCCCGCGCCGTCCCGGTGGGCCCCGACGACTTCCCGACCTACCACCGCATCGTGCGGGAGCTGACCGCCGAGGCCGGGCTGCCCATGCCGCGGCTGTACGTGACGCCGGACGCGCAGCCGAACGCGTTCGCCACCGGGCGCAACCCCCGGCACGCCGCGGTCGCGGTGACCCGAGGCCTGCTCGACCTGCTCGACGCCCGGGAGCTGCGCGCCGTGCTGGCGCACGAACTCGCGCACGTCGGCAACCGCGACATCCTGATCACGTCGGTCGCCGCGGCGCTGGCCACCGGCATCAGCTTCCTGGCCAACCTGGTCGGGATGCTCCCGTTCTTCGGGTCGTCCGAGGACGACGAGGACCCCGGCCCGCTCGCGGCGATGGTCGCTCTCCTGGTCGCGCCGATCGCCGCGGCGCTGCTGCAGCTGGCGCTGTCCCGCAGCCGGGAATTCGAGGCCGACCGCACCGGCGCCGAGCTCAGCGGCGACGGTCCCGCCCTCGCCAGCGCGCTGGCCAAGATCGACCGGGTCGCGCGGCGGCTCCCCATGCCGGTGGAACCGGCCCAAGCGTCGAAGTACCTGGTGCACCCGCTGGCCGGCGGTGCGTCATGGACGGCGCTGTTCATGACCCACCCGCCGGTCGAGAAGCGGATCGCCCGGCTGGTCGATCACCGGTGACCACGCTGGGGCCGGCGTCCTGCAGCGGCAGGCCGCCGGCCCCGTCGTCGGCGCCCGGGACGGAGATCGTTACCTGCGGAACAGGGACAGCACGACGCTCGCGACGACGGAGACGATGAGCATCGACACCACAGGGATGTACACGCGGGTGTTCTCCCGCTCGATCCGGATGTCCCCGGGCAGGCGCCCGAACCAGGACAGCCCACCAGACCAAGCCAAGACCCCTACGACGAGCACCGCGAACCCGACGACGACCAGCAGCGGACCGACATCCCGACCCATCCCCACCCCCAGCCATCCAACCCTCCTGCGAGGACAGTGACCGATTCATCGACGCGGGCTGCTTCATCGACGCGGGCTGCTGCCCGCGGCCGCCTCCCCCTCATGCTCATGCTGACGCAGCGAACCGGCGTGGGCCCGAGCAGTCGGATCACGGCGAACCTTGATGACGCTCGCCACGGTCGCCACCAGCAAGATGACAAGTATGACGGTGAGCGAGAGCCAGGTGGGCACCTCGGGCACCCGATCATCGATGGTGTGCCCCCAGTGCAGGACCAACTTGACACCGATGAACGCCAGGATCAGGGCCAATCCGGTGGACAGGTAGACCAGCCGGTCGAGCAGGCCCTTCACCAGGAAGTACAGCGCCCGCAGCCCGAGCAGGGCAAAGGCGTTCGCAACGAAGACCAGGTAAGGCTCCTGGGTGACGCCGAACACCGCCGGAATTGAGTCCAGGGCGAAGAGCAGATCCGTGCCCCCAATGGCCAGGAGCACCAGCAACAGGGGCGTGGCGACGACACGGCCGTCCAACCGGGTGAGCAGCTTGCCACCCACGTACTCGTCGGTGAGCGGCAACGTGCGGCGAGCGAGCCGCACGATGCCGTTGTCCTGAACCTCGGGGTCCTCGTTGCGGTGACGGAACAACTGCACCGCCGTCCAGAGCAGCAGCAGACCGAACACCAGGAACATGAACGAGAACAGACTCAGCAGGGCGGCACCGATGGCGATGAAGACCGCGCGCATGATCAGCGCGACGATGATGCCGAAGGTCAGCACCTTGTGCTGATGCTCCTCGGGGACCGCGAACGTCGTCATGATGACGGCGAAGACAAAGAGATTGTCGACCGACAGGCTCTTCTCCACGACATAGCCGGCGAAGTACTGCGCGCCGTACTCACCGCCCGCCCACGCGGCGAAGACCAGGCCGAAGACGATCGCCACGGCTATGTAGTACAGCGACCACGCGGCCGCCTCGCGAAAGCCCACCGCGTGTGGCCGCGCGGCGGCCAACGACAGATCCAGCGCCAACAGCCCCACGATCACGCCGACCGTCAGCACCCAGACGGCCGTGCTGATCTCCAGCACCCCGACCTCCCCGCGGCTCGCACAGCAGCTCGTCAGCCCCGACGTCACTCATCGACAGCGCCGAGCAGTGCCGGACCTCGAGGCCCCTCCTGATCAAAGGAGCCTGCGCCGGGGCGTCGCAGGGGCATTCTCGCATCACCCCCGAGGTCAACGCCCGCCGTGGCACCCACACGCGACACAGGGACACCGCCTGCTGGCTACGTAGCCCGTTCGCTGGTCGGCACGATCAACACCGGCCGCTGAGCCCGGTGGGCCACGGCCTTGGCGACGTTCCCGAGCAGGGTCTTGGGACCAGCCGATCGCCCGCTCGACCCGACCACGATGACTCCGGCGTGGTGCTGCCGGGCACAGCCGCACAACGCGTCGGCGATGCCATGCGCTCCACGTCCGCGCCTTGCCGCGGTCACGATGTCGGCCCCGGTGACGTCGACATCGTCGTCGTCACCGCTCTCAACCCGCACCCGAATCATGCGGCGCCCCACGAAGATCTCCGAGGCTCGCGCTCGAGCGTCAGCGGAGGCTGCCGAGCCGTCATCGCCGACCACAACGGGGCCCTCAGAGGCAGCCGCCCATTCCGCGGTGGTGAGGGGATGCGGCACCACCAGTACGGGCACCGGACTGACATGCAGGACCAGGTCGGAGACGCTTCCCAGCATCGCCTTCAGCCCGCTCAAGCCCCGTGCACCCACAACGACCATGGCGCTGCTGTGCTGCTCGGCCAGACGGGCGAACTGATATCCGACCCCGCCGAAGCAGCGCTCCACCAGCGGCTGCGCCGGCCATCCCGCGGGCTCGGCCACGGCAACTCCCAGTGCCGCCACTCGCCGAGCCTCCGCCAGGCCTTCCCGCTCCAAAGCCTCGCTCAGCTCGTCAACGGTTTCGGCCTCGCTACGCAAGCGATGACGCAGCTCCGGAAAGTCATAAGGGGGCTCCCACAGGTAAACCACGTGGGCTGCGGCCCCCGGCACCAGCCGAGCAGCTGCCTGGATAGCAGTGGCGGCGCTCAACGATCCGTCATAGCCCACCAGCACGGGCACCTCGGAGGCAACCATGTCGATCATCCAAGCAGTATGGCGAGAGGCGACCCGCATGGGGCCAACGGACCTGCAGGCAAAGTCGCTATGTACTACAGGGCTAAAGCGCTAGGCGACATCTGCAGTCTAGGGTCAAGTGGTCCGACCCGCCGACGGCTTGGGCGGTGGGCCAGACACAGCATCCATGGTGCCGTAGGCGACCCCGGCCAGGGGAAGGGGCTGCGGAGCGCTTGCGGGATTGAGCAACAACATGAAGCAGCTGTTCTGCAGCCGTCAGCCGCGGCGGTCTGGCTCAGGAATGCCGGCACGTTGAGGAACACCGCCAAGGCTTCGGCGTGCCCACCCATCCACTCCCGATCCGTCATCTGCACCCCCGCGCGGAAGAGCGTGCCCCAGCGGCTGGCGGGCCTTGACAGAGAGGTGTCGTGGCGCGCTGGTGGCGGACCGACGAGCAGGACGTCGAGGCGGCGCAGACCCTCGAGTCGATGCCGGTGGCGCTTCTCGAGCTTTACACCAACTGTGCGTGCGCTTGGTCAACACGCAGGTCAGGGCGCTGGTCGGCTACGCGCGTGATGAGCTTGTTGGGCGGTCGCACTCGGAGGCGTTCCCATCAGGCAGCATTCACATGGCCGTGCTCGAGGCTGGGCCGATGAGCGCGATGCCCTACAAGACCACGGCGAGCCAGCAGCCAGTGCCGGGACGACCCCCCCGGTACCAGAATCCGGACCGGACAGGTCATACGGAACGCCCTTTACGCGCCATCCCACCTTGACTGCACCGTGTTCCGGTGAGATGTGCCGCGATCGTGTCCGCTGGTGACACGATCGCGGCCGTCCTAACCTGCAGGCGTGCCCGATTCGCGACCGGTCACCGAGGTCGACGCCGCGCGCATCCGCGCCGCTGTGGCGGCCGTGCACAAGGCGCAGCAGGCGCTGGAGAAGGCCGTGGCACAGGCGCTGAAGAACGGCGCGTCGGTGCGGTCGGTCGCCGAACTGGGTCTGTCGGCGAACACGGTGCAGAAGTACGGGCGGGCACACGGCTGGCCCACCGCGGAGAACCGCGAACGGTTCTACGAGTCCCGCTACGACCGCGAAGAGCGGGAGGCCGCGGCCGACTCGCGGCGATTCACGGCGACTGTAGGGCGGCCCCACCAGCAGCGGCGCCGTGCCGGTGAGGCCTGACCGCGCGAGGCTCGGTGCTGAACTTCGTCGGCTGGCCGTGACGCTACGTGGCCTTTCCCCCTCACGCGGTGATCGAGGCAGGCGGTGACACGTTCACCGCGCGGCCCCCGTGGTGCGGGTAGGTTGCCCTCAGACGCCCGGGATATTCGAGCGTCAACCGTGCGTCCAACAGCGGCGTACCCAAGCGGACCCAGAAGGGTCCGCGGCCGAGGTCGCCACCGCCAGCCCCCGGTATCAGCAGACCGGAGGGCCCGCCGTGGCCGGCAACCAAGACCAGCAACCCATCGCCCCCGCCGAAGCGCTGGAACGCCTGGGCCGGCTGTCCCTGCGGGAGCTGTCGATGGACACCCTGCTGCAGACGGTGGCCGACCTGACCAAGACGGTCATGCCCGGCAACCCCGAGGCCTCGGTGTTGCTGCTGGTCAAGGATCGGCCGACCACGGTGGTCTCCACCGGTCGGCTCGCCACTGACCTCGATGAGACGCAGTGCGACGAGGGGCACGGTCCCTGCCTGCACGCGGCCCGCACCGGCGAAGTCACCGTGGTTCCCGATACCCGCGCCGATGACCGGTGGCCCGACTACCTGCCACGCGCCGTGGAGCACGGCAACCTCAGTTCCCTGTCGATCCCGCTGGTGATCGACCCGGACGAGCAGGTCACCGGGGCGCTAAACATCTACGCCCGCCGCCCGCACGCCTTCGACGAGGCCAGCCGGTCGGTGGCCACCCGGTTCGCGCCCTACGCCGCGGTCGCCGCCGGCAACCTGTACGCCTATCAGACCGCGCGGGACATGGCCGCCAACCTGCAGACCGCGCTGGAGTCCCGCACCATCATCGACCAGGCGAAGGGCATCCTGATGGAGCGCTACAAGCTGAGCGCCGACCGGGCCTTCCAACTGCTGGCTCGGGCCTCGATGACGACCAACCGGAAGCTCCGCGACATCGCCGACCACCTGGTGCGAACCGGCGAGCTGCCGATGCCCTGACCCCACGGGGGAACCAGCCGTCCACTACCGCAGGGCTCAGCCAAGACGCTGCCGAGCCCAAGCCCCCGGGGATCCTCGTCATCCGCCGCCACCTCCCGGGAGGTGGCGGCGGCCAGGCCCCGCCGCTCCAGACGCACGGGGCGGCGGGGCCGCCCTTTGTCTCACACCCAGAAGCCGGGCCTCCCGCCACGTGCCCCGACGCCGGAACCTCTCCTTTGTGCGCCGACCGACCCCGGCCTCCTCGGCGGCCGCCCTCCGATTAGGAGGTGAAGACCCCGTCGAGCCCACGTTGCCTACACCGGAAAACGAAGGAGTCGCCCCCGAAGCGCACACCCGGATCACGCATCAAGCGGCCCGCATTCGCCGCCTGGATGTCGACCAAAATATCCGCCCCCGAGCGTCTCCCGGCGGGAGCGGGCATGGTGACACCCCCGGCCCCGGTCGCGCCTGATCTCTTCGGCTGGTTCCCTGTTCCCCAGTACCGCGCACAGTCCACGATGGGGCGCTGAGGTGAGCGGAGGATATGACCGAGGTGTCCGAGTCCTGGGCGCAACTGCCGCCACCCCAGGTTCATGGCGAAATCTGGCAGCGGGACTTGTCCTCCGTGGCTCAGCTACCCGCGGCACGAGCCGCCCTACGTGACATGTTGGCCACCTCCGTGCCCGCTCATGCCGATGATTCGCTGGAGGAGCGATTCCTGCTCACCTTTGAAGAGCTGGCTTCCAATGGGCTGCGACACGGCGGGCGCCCGGTGCAAGCTCGCGTGGTCGTCGCTGAAGACGGTCTGCTCATCGAGGTCAGCGACTCGGTGACCGAGCGACCGCCGAAGCTAGCCGTAGGGCGAGATCCACGTTTCGGCGGCCTGGGCCTGTACTTGGTGTCCCGCCTCACCTCAACGCACGGTTGGCACATCGCCGCCGGCCGAAAACATGTCTGGGCCTGCTGCCGGTAACGCGACGCCGTCTCACACAGGAAGAGTCCGGCGCATGCGAGATTGTTCAGCTTCCGTGACCGGGCCACGACCGCCGCGCCGGCGGGAAATGAACCAGCTCGGAATTGACGCCCCCTCGCTGGAGTGCGCGCCCCGAGAGTGGACCGCTGTGGGGACAGAGCGCGGCCTCTGTTGCAGCCGTCGAGGAAGCCGACGAAATTGTTCCTGACCGATGATCGTTCGGCCTGTTGGCGTCGAAGTGCACGCCGGCATCCCCATTGCCGCCAACCCCATCGTCGACGGGGGCACCCGAGAGTCTCTATGAGGCCGCGCAATTCACTGGGCCAAGAGGTGAGGCGCGTCGTGTCCCTACCGAGGCCGCTGACCGCCGTCCAGCGGGCCGGGCTTCGAGCCATCGGTGCCGGCGCGCGTCGACGCCTCGCGAGGCGTCGAAGGGCCGGTTGGTGGACGGTCTGCACGTGGGGCAGCAGAGGACAGCCCGACAGTCGACGAACCGATAGATGACGGACTGGTAGACGGGGCGGCAGCGCGCGGGCCGAGCGGTGACTGCCCGGCGGCCTGCCCACGGGCAGACTCGGGCTGCGCGGTGCTGACTGGCGCGGCCGTGGGCAGGGGTTTCTTCCCATAGCGGCTGCCGATGGTCACCAGTAGCCACACGACGCCGGAGATGAGGAAGAGGTTGCGCGGCACGGCAACGCCGGAGAATCCCAGCACGAAGGGGGTCACGATGAGCAAAAGCGCCAACACCACGTCGAAGAGGACATGTACCGCCGGCGGCAGCTGCTTCACCAGACCGGTCGGGCTCTCGCTGGTGGCGGCGATGACAAGGAAGACGACTCCGGAAGCGATCGAGGCCGCCGTCGCCAGCCCCTCATCGGTGAATCCGAAAAGGAACGGTGCGGCGACGAACAGGACGCCAACCAGGTACTCAAGCAGGCCCTGTAGGGCCTGAGGGATGGGACCCTCGCGCAGCATGCACACAGCGTAGGCCCAACTCGCATCGCACAGTGACCGAGGAATCGCGTTCATCATCAGCCGGTGTTCGGCGATGCGGCCGCAGCCGGAGTTGGCACTCGATCCGGCCGGCCTTGCGGCCGGCGAGGTCATTCGGTGCGGATGGGACCGCGGGTGGAGGTGCCTCGGGGGGATCGGCTCACGCCGCATCGTGAAAGGACTGTGTCCGGAAGGATTGCCCTGGAGGGAGGCCACCACTGGTCGGGGGCCGCCACCAGTAGGCTGCGGCGAGACTGCCTGGCTCGCCCAGTACGTCGTGGCAACGCCAACTCTGTCAAGTCGCTGCTCCTTGGGGCTCGGGCGGACGTTGCGCCCTGCCGTTTACTCACACGGGGGCCTCTGCCGCGACCGGCATGGCGCTGCAGCCGCGTTCGGCGGCGTCGATTGACGCGTCCTCCCTGGGAGTGGCCACCTGGGTACACCTAGGACCTGTCTCTCAATGGCGTAGCCACAGCAGGATCGATGCGAGGACGACGGCGCCGCGGAAGACCGTGGCGTGTTTGTCGTAGCGGGTAGCGATACCGCGCCAGTTCTTGAGCTGGTTGAAGGCCCGCTCGACGACGTTGCGACCGCGGTAGGCGGCCTGGTCATAGCTGATCGGGCGGCCGCCGGCCGAGCCGCGTCGCCGCCGGTGGCCGGCCTGGTCGGACGGTTCGGGGATGACCGCGGTGATGCCCCGGGCCCGGAGGTGAGCGCGGTGGCCGCGGGCGGAGTAGGCCTTATCGGCCAGCACCGCCTGCGGGCGGGTCCGCGGGCGACCGGGGCCGCTGCGGGGAACCCGGATGCCGGCCATCAGTTCATCGAAGACCGGCGAGTCACCTCCCTGACCAGGGCCGATGAGTACGACCAGAGGCCGACCCTGGCCATCGACGGCCAGATGAGTCTTGGTCGACAGCCCGCCGCGGGAGCGACCGATGCCGTGATCAGCCGGCTCCAGACACCGATTCCTGTAGTTCGGGTGAGCCCCCCGGGGTCCGGGCGGCGGTCGCGCCATGCTGATGCACCCGGCTGATCGAGGAGTCGACCGCCACCCGCCAGTCCAGCCGCCCGGCGGCGTCGGCCTGAGCCTGCAGCGCGGTCAGGATCCGATCCCAGGTGCCGTCGGAGCTGAACCGGTGGTGGCGCTTCCACACGGTCTGCCACGGCCCGAACTCCGGCGGCAGATCACGCCAGGCGCACCCGGTCCGGTATCGGAAGAAGATCCCCTCGAGCACCTGACGGTGATCCCGAAAGGGCCGCCCCCGCACCCCGGCCGAGCTGGGCAGCAACGGCTCCAACTCCGCCCAATCCACCTCAGCAAGCACCGCTGAACGCGTCATCCGCTCACCATCGACGACACTCACGCGCGGATTTGGGAGACACGCCCTAGGCGCGCGGCGTAGGCAGGGAGGTCAGCACTACGAGTGCTGACGCCAAGCACAGGTGGGCGAACCACAGGAGGACGTCATTTCTGTGCATCAGCGACATTCCGCCTCCCACTGTTGCAGTACGGCAACGTTCGGCCTGATTCGAGAACTGTCACGGGTAGCACTTGATGGTCATCGATCGAACGACCGACAAGGATCCCTATGACTAGCCATCCCCGGCACCGCAGGCGCACGCTCGCTGCCGCAACGCTCGTGGTGACGCTATCGCTCAGCGCCTGCAGCCAGGACAACCCCGTCGCCGACGAGGGCAGCGAGGTCCCCGGCGGCGCCGTCGGTCCGGACGAGGCGGTGAACGAGGACGTCAAGCTGCTGCAGGTTCAGCTCGAGTATCCGCTCGATGGCGTTTACGAGGAGGGCGAGGACGCTCGGCTGTTTCTCAGCATCGCCAACACCGGCAGCGAGGAGGTCGACCTCGTGGACGTGCGCGGCCCCGATTTCCTCGACGCCACGCTCACCGTCGACGGGCGGTCGGCGGCAGCGATCACCGTGCCGGGCAACGACAACGTCTACGTCGGGGCGGAGGGAGCGCCGTCAATCGTGCTCGAGGACCTGCAGACGGAGCGGCGCTCGTCGCAATCCATCCCCGTCACGTTCGTCTTCGAGAACGCCGGCCAGGTGACCATCGATGCCATGGTCGCCGCCGAGGGACAGAACCCGACGCCGACGTTCGATTTCCCCGATCCCGCCGAGGACGTCAGCCCCGACAGCTGATCCGATAGGGGTTCCACACGCGGGTCTCCACCGGCAGAGGGGCTCGCTGCCGCGGCAGGTTTCGGTCGAGGAACCGCGCCGTGCCGGTGATGGTCCGGGCCTCAACCGCCGCGTGGTGGGCATCGCCGGCCACTTCCGGCCCGAACGGCGCTCCCTGCGAGGGGAGGTCGAGAACTCTGGGAGGGGCCGGAGCCCGATCGACGAGGCGGACCTCACCTTGCGGACCGCTCTCTTCTTGAGGCGCGGTCCCGTCAGGAGGGATCCCCCACGGCTGACCCTTGAATCGCTCGACGCCTGACCGGGCGTCGCCCTGCAAACGGGGCACGATATGCGGACAACCGGACACGTACGGCACGTCACCGGGTGGGCGCGGAACCGCCGAGACTAGCCACTTTGCCCGGAAGACCCCCCGGCTCCGGCCGAAATCCATGATCCATCGCCGATGAGGCCGCGTGGCCGTCGAGGGCTTCCGTGGCGAGCCGGCGGCCGAGGTCGATCATCTCCTCGGCTCGGTGGAAGTCCAGGGTCCGGCAGGACGCTTTGGGGACGGTGATGAGCAGGTCAGGAGGATGGCCGGCGAGGGTGTACCTCATCACCACCGTCTGCAGGGCCTCGAGGGACATCTCCATCACGTCGAGCAGGCGTAGCCCGGCGGGTAGTGCCTCGAACAGTTCCTCCACCGCCTCGTCGGTCAGCTCGTCGTCGCTGGCCACCGGTGCGGTCCCACGCAGGCGGCCGAGGCGTGCCGCGAGTGCGCGGATGACCTGGCGGTCGAGGACCTGGGTAGAGGTCCGTCGCAGGCCCTGGCTCCCATCCTCCGCTGCCGACGTTCTCCGGACTGAGGCACCGACCGCCGGGGGTGCCTGCTGACCGGACAGCGAGACCGCCACGGTCACATCGGCTCGCGCGGCCGCGGTGGCCGCGATCGGTAGCGGGTTCAACAGACCGCCGTCGGCGAGCAACCGACCGTGCATCATCACAGGGGCGATGAAACCGGGCAGCGCGATGGACGCACGGATGGCCGCGTCCAGCGGTCCCTCCTGGAACCACACCTCCCTGCGCGCGCGGAGGTCGGTGGCGACTGCGGTGAACGGGATGGGCAGGTCCTCGATGAGCGCTCCGGCGAGGATCTCGTTGACCTTGGCGAGGATCCGTTCGGCGCGGATGGCTCCCGGTGCCTTCGTGGACAGGTCGAGTAGACGGAGCACGTCCCGTTGCCCCAGGTCGCGAACCCACTCCGAGTAGGGGCCGAGACCGCCGGCGGCGTGGAGGCCGCCGATCAGCGCGCCCATGGAGGTGCCGGAAATGCTGACGATCTCGCAGCCGCGTGCTTCGAGCACCTCGATGACGCCGATGTGGGCATACCCTCGGGCCCCACCGCTGCCCAGCGCGAGCGCGACGCGGGTCCGTTGGGCCACGAGCTCCATGGTATCGGTGCTCGCGTGGCGCGCCGTCCAACGGAGCTTTCCCCGCAACTGCCCGAGACAGCGCGACAAGCGGCGGTAAGGCATGAATCGTGTCGCTGTGACTGTGACGTGACTGCTGCAATGGCCTGCCCGCGTTCTCGGTGTGATCATGCCGACCGCCGACGTTGAAGGCAGGGTTCCTCACGCCTCCTGCGGCGATCACCGAGGCTGCCTTCCGCCGTCGTCGTAGTCGCGAGCCAGCTTGAGCACCTCACGGTGCCCCCCGTGGGTTGGAGCCGACCGTGGCGCAGGAGTCTTCCGGCTGGGAACCACTCCGCCACCCGGGCAGATCGCGCCGTGTGAGCCCGCCGATGATCAGAGTCTTCGACATCGTGCTCCATCCCAGTCCCGGCCGACCGTGATGGCATCGGCGGTGGCCTTCCCGGCTCTTCGGGCACCCGCCAACCGTCGCCTGACCGATCGCATCAGGCACCGTGGACACACGGAACCCCGCCGATATGGGTACGGCTGCAATGTAGGTCGGACGCGCCCCTCACCGAGGCGCGTGTCCCTTCAGGTTCAGACGCCGGCTGCGCTGGTCGAGCTGAATGCGGCTGCCTGGGCCGACTCAGGGCGGACCACCATCACCGGGCACGGCGCATGAACCACACAGTGCAGGGCAACCGAGCCGAGAACCATACCGACCAATCGGTTGTGGCTCCGACTGCCCACGACCAACAGGGCAGCTCCGTCGGCTCTCCGTACCAGCACATCACCAGGAGCGCCGTCCTCGGCGACAACGCGCACCGCTACGCCGGCCTCCTCCCCCAGCACCTCTGCAACGATGGCCTCGCCTCTGCGCTGCGCCTGCTCGAGCGTCTCCCCGACGGGCACCGCAGTCACCGCGTACAGCTCGCTCCAGTAGGACACCGGCTGGTAGACGACCACCGCCTCCACCTCGGCACCGAGCCGTCCGGCCTCCTGCACCGCCCGGGCAAGAGCGGCCCGCGACATGTCCGAGTCATCGACACCCACAACGACCCGCCCGGCCGCCGGCTGTGGTGTCGGATGCACCACCACGACGGGGCAGGGCGCATGGGTTGAGCAGTGCAGCGCCACCGAGCCAAGAAGAGTGCTCCGAACGCCCCCCCGACCGCGACTGCCCACCACCAGCAGCTGGGCCCCCGCCGCCCGCTGCACCAAGTGCTCAGTCGGTGGACCCGGCAACACGACGACATGCACCTGGATGGCCTCGGCTCCCTTCACCGTGGCCACCGCTGGTTCACTCATCACCTCGTTGAGGAGCGCGCGGACCCGCGCGTCGGTGTCTGACTGGATGCTCTCGATGCGCCCGGGGTCCAGGAGGTACGGATCGACCCAATAGAGATCGGTGACGGGAAAGGTGCTGACCACCTCGAGGAAAGCGTCGGACCGAGCGGCGGCTGCCAGCGCCCAGACCAGTGCGGCACGTGCGCCCGGAGACCCGTCAACTCCCACAACGATCCGAGCCGCCGGCCGGTCTCCGGGCAGGTCAGCGGCGTCTGGGGCCGGTTCCGCCGTCATCGGGTCACTGCTCACCAAGAATTCCCCTTCCGCTCATCGACACACCCGGCGGCTACAGCCTCCACGGCTGCGCTATCCAAGGCACGGACCCACCTCTCGCCGCTAGACACCCTGCCCTTCAGGGACATGTCCAGGCTACGGAAATCCACTGACCTCAGTCGATGCTTCGCCGCACCCTGTCGGAAATGGGCCGACCCTGCTCGTACCCAGCGTTGTCGAGCGATTCCCAGGAGAGGTGCACAGACCGCGACCGGGAGACCGACGAGATCCGAGCCGACGTCTTCGAAGGCGCCGGCCAGCGCGGTCACGTCGGTACTGACATTCTCTCGACCCGGACGAGCAACGCGAAGATGGCACAGCATAGGTACTGAGATTCGGGTGCTGAGATTCGGGTGCGGTGACGGTCCGGCCCCTGCGTCGTGCGGTCGGAAGATCAGCGGACCGATTGCCCCGTAATCCGTTGGGCCTCCCCGTAGAGGTCGGCGTCGACCTGTACCTCGTACTCGGCAGCCTCCAGCGCGGTGACGCTGGAGAAGTCCCGCCGCCCACCCGTGGCCCAATGGCCGACGAAGCCGGCGATCGCGCCGAACACGGCACCGATGAGGACGGTGGTCAGCAGCACGCCCCACCAGACGGGGCCGATGGTGAAGATCGCGAATAGCAGGGCGATGAACAGACCGATCCAGGCACCGGTGCCGGCGCCGTAGACGGCCGCTTTGCCCTTGGTCATCCGGCCGGTGACCGTTTCCACGCTGCGGACGCCGTTGCCGACAATGCGCGTGCGCTCGACCGGGAAACCGGCGTCGGACAGCTGATCGATCAGGTGCTGAGCGGCGGGATAGCTCGGAAAGCGAGCCAGGGTCAGCATTCGCCTACCTGCGGCGGTGGTCTCGCCGTCGTACGGGGTGCCCTGTGGGGTGACGTCCATGTGACTCCTCCGAGGCGATGGACATTCGGCCGACCGGTTCGGTGCCATTTCCGTATGAGCTGCCGAGGCCAGATAGCCTACCGAAGCGGGTGAGGATGTTCCCGCGGACAGGCACCGCAATGCTCGGGCCGGCCTGAGCCGGATGCTGCATGGGCTGCCGATCGGCTGTGACCGCCCCCATGCCCCGGGGCATCCGCCGTCACCTTTCAGACCGCTCGGCGCCGTCCACTCCGTTCACCGACGCCCGCACCGGCACCGGGGCCTTCGCCAACGACTGGGCCGAAAGCTGGACCGCCCTGCTCGACTGCAACACCGTTGAGACCCACACCGTCGGCGCCAACCGAGCGCTCGCCCCCCATCAAGGGGTTCCATCCGTGTTCGGTGCGAGAGGGCACAGATGACGGGGCTGCTGCCGCTGGTCTGGTCGGCGGCAGCAGCCCCGCCCCCCGGGGTTCCGATCAGACCCGGGATGAGCGACCGGAGATTGCATGCCGAACCGGGCCCATGGCGATCGCCAGGCCGGCGAGAGCGCTGACCAGGTGCAGCCAGTTGTCAGCCCAGTTGATGCTGAGGAAATTCAGGGGTTCCTCGTTGCCCACGGCGAACAGGCCGTAGATGAAGGCGGCACCGTAAGCTACCGCCAGCAGCCAACCATAGGCTCGCGCCTGGCTAAGCGTGCGCGCCAGCACCAGACCCGCGACACCGATCAGAATGTGCACCACGTTGTGCAACGGGTTGATGGAGAATCCAATAAGCGTCTCGTCGGTGTGCTCGGCGAAGTCGTCGAAGCCGGTGATGAAGAACCCGATGATCCCGATGAGCAGATAGATGGCGCCAATCGCCGACGCCAGTATTTGCGGCCAGGTCATGCCGCCACGGTCTGCGGCGGTGTGACCTCCTCGAGGTGCGGACATGTCTCCTCCCGTGTGAGTTGCGATGGCCCGGGCCGCAGGGTCCGAGCCATCCTTGCTCTACCTCACTCGCCAGCAGTGGAAACGAACTGCCGGGGCGACAAGAGCGTGCTGGACTCGTCGCCTTCGGCGGAGCCCGGGCCATGCACCGGCGCAGGTCCTGCCTTCGAGGCGGCCCTCCCCGCGCTACTGACGATCGGCACAATCCACCGACGACGGCGCATTACAACGTTGACCGACCAGACTCCTCGACTGGCATCAACCGATGCGGCCCTCGACGGCGCGGCGCCCCTCCCCCACATCCCGACACCCAGCCTTCAAGATCGCCAGCCGACCCACCTCTTGCTCACTTGTCCGGCGTCGTCCCCCCGACTTCGTCTATTCCTCCGGGCGGAGCTCCAATTGATCGAGGCTGTGCTGGCAAAGAACTGCCGTAGGAGGTGGCGTGGAAGTCCACTGGCACGGCGCCCGGTGCCGGGGGTCATGAAGGGCATCATCCCAGTACGCGACAGCGCGCCTGTTGCAGACCCGGCGGTTCACGGAACTGTCCCGGACTCTCGGCAGGGGCATTCGTCAGCTCGAAACCCCATACGGCCCTGGTTTGCCCTGACGGCTGCGGTCTAGAACACCCTGACGGGCCACGCTGGCGCGTGGCGCCGGCTGCGCCGGCATCAACGTCCGCCTACGGCGGGCTGTCCTTCTCATCCCCCGACCCGTCCGGCAGCTCAGCGTAGGGGCCTCCCGCGCCGGCTCCTCCCGACCGGACCAAGATCCTTCCGCCCTTCGGGCGCTCCGCTGCGGAAGCAGTCTTGGTCCGGTCGTCCCCCGCCGTCGCTCCCGGCCCCTGAGCAGAGCTCTTTGCCGGACGGGCCGGGGGAATGGGTGGGAAGGACACCCCTTCCGTAGTCCCTCCGTACCGGCATCGGCTCCGGTTCACAGGAGGGGTTCACATGACCAGCACAACCACCAGCACGACAAGGAGACGGAAAGGCACCCGGGCGCAGCGCAGCCCGGCCAACCGGGAGGCGACCGACGCCGCCCGCGCGGCGCGGATCGCCGCGCTGCACGAGCAGATCGGCGCCCAGGTCGAACGGCTCACGGCCGACCCGCAGTGGCGCGCCATGCTCGACACCGCCGCCAGGTTCCACCGCTACAGCCTGGGCAACCAGCTGCTGATCATGGCCCAGGCCGCCGACCGGGGCTTCACCCCGACCCGGGTAGCCGGATTCGGCACCTGGAAGGCCCTGGGCCGCTCGGTGATCAAGGGACAGCGCGGACTCGCGGTCCTGGCGCCCTGCACCTACCGTGCCGGCAGCGACCACGACCAGGGGGCCGAGGAGCGGGCCGGCGAGACCGCCGCAGAAGGTAGCTGCGGCGGGCCCGCCGACCGCGAGGACGGTACGCCGGGGCGGCGGGTGCTGCGCGGATTCCGCGTCGTGCACGTCTTCGACGTGTCCCAGACCGACGGCCAGCCGCTGCCCGAGATCCGGCCGGAGCTGCTGACCGGCGACGCCCCCGCCGCCCTGTGGGCGGCGCTCACCGACCAGGTCGCCGCGCACGGATACACCGTGACCCGCGCCGACTGCGGCCCGGCCAACGGGATCACCGACCCCGCAACCCGCACGGTGCGCGTGCGCCCGGACGTCGACGGGGCGCAGGCGGTGAAGACCCTCGCTCACGAGCTCGCCCACATCGAGTGCGGGCACACCGCCCACGGGTTCGACTACCTCGGCTGCCGGGGGCAGGCCGAGGCCGAGGCCGAGTCGGTGGCCTACATCGTCACCGCCTGGGCCGGGCTGAACTCCGGGCCCTACACGGTGCCCTACGTCGCCGGATGGTGCGGTGGGGACACCGCCGTGCTGCGGGCGGCCGCAGCGTCCGTCACCGCCGCCGCCGGGCGCATCCTCGCCTCCCTCGAGGGTGACGACGACGGCGGCGACCCGGAACCGGCCGGCCCAGCCAGCCAGCCAGCCCCGGACACCGCCGGTGTCCTGCTGGTCGCGGCGTGAACGGGAGCGCGGTCATGCTCGCCGTCCTCCCCGCCAGCAGCGCGGCCACCGTCGACCCGGGACTGTCCCCCGACTGGACCGGCAGCGGCCTGCGGATGAGCGCAGCCGCCACCGAGGCCGCCCTGGCCCAGGCGCTGCAGACGGCCGCCGGCCACCGGTGCCCGCTGGTCATCGACTGCCCCGACCGCGACGCCGCCGCCGTGCTGATCGGCGTCCTCGCCCAACTGGCCACCGCCGGCGGCCTCGCCGTCGGCGTGGTCGTGCACACCGGCCCGCACGGCTGCCAGCTACGGGCCGTGCTGCCCCGGCTGTCCGATCGCCGCTGGTGGCCCTTCTGGGCCATCCGCTCCCCCGGCGGCGCGTCATGACCGCCGACCCCGTCCCCCATCCCACCGACACCACCACCGAGCAAGGAGTTTCTGCCATGACCACCGACAACACATCCACCTCCACCGACAGCGCGACGGCCCCCGACACCGCCGCAGAGCTGCGCGTGCAGCAGCTGGACCCCCACTCGCTGCTGGTCGACGCCAACGTGCGCCACGACACCCGCGCCGACGCCGACCTCGTCGCCAGCGTCCGCGACCTCGGCGTGCTGGTGCCGATCGTCGCCGTGCGCACCGCCGACGGGCGGCTGCGAGTCCGCCTCGGGCACCGCCGCACCCTGGCCGCCATCGAGGCCGGGCGGCCCACCGTGCCCGTCGTCGTCACCGCCGACGAGACCGTCGGCGACGCCGCCGAGGTGGAACGGCTGGTCACCCAGTGGGCGGAGAACGAGCACCGGGCCGGGCTGACCACCGCCGAACGAGTCGGCGTGATCGCCCAACTCGCCGCGTTCGGGATCAGTCCCACGCAGATCGCCAAGCGGACCCGCGTCAAGCGCGGCGAGGTCACCGCCGCCCTCGCGGTGGCCGGATCGGACCTGGCGCAGGCCGCGACCGTCCGCCACGACTTCCTCGACCTGGCCCAGGCCGCCACGGTCGCGGAGTTCGAGGACGACCCCGAAGCGGTGAAGGCCCTCGTGCTGGCCGCCAGGGGCGGGCAGTTCGACCACACCGCGCAGCGGCTGCGCGACGCCCGCGCCGAGACCGCCGAGCGGGCGCGAGTCGCCGACGAACTGCGCACCGCCGGTATGACGGTGATCGACCGCCCCGGCTACGGCGACACCGCCACCGACCTGCAGCGGCTGACCGACACCGACGGGGTCCAGCTCACCGCGGACAACCACGCCGGATGCCCCGGCCACGCGGCCTACGTGACCACCCTGTCCGGCTACGTCACCCCGGGCGCCGAACTCCCGACCTCCGACGACGCCGGCACCCTCGACGACCCGGAGGACTCCGACGAGGCGGGAAACCAGTCGCAGCCGGTGTGGCGGTCCTGGATCGGTGCCCGCTACGTCTGCACCGACCCCGCCGGGCACGGACACCACGACCGCTGGGCCACCTCCGAATCGGATGCCGACCGCAAGAAGGCCGCCGAGATGGACGAGGGCGAGCGGGAGGCCGCCCGCGCCCAGCGCCGCGACGTGATCGAGTCCAACAAGGCGTGGGCCAGCGCCGAGACCGTCCGCCGGACCTGGCTGCGCGCGCTACTGACCCGCAAGACCGCGCCCAAGGGCAGCGCAGCGTTCCTCGCCGCCGCGCTCGCCCACGACGGCACCATGGTCACCGGCGCCGGCGGCAACCAGCTGGCCGCCGAACTCCTCGGCTGCACCGAGACAGCCGGCTACGGCCGATCCACTGCGCTCGCCGGCCTGGTCGAGCAGGCCGGCGAGGCCCGCGCCCTGACGCTGGCCCTGGGCCAGGTGCTCGCCGGCTACGAAGAGTGCACCGACCGCTCCGACTGGCGCACCGTGCGCCCCCACACGGCGCGCTACCTGCGGTTCCTTCAGTCCTGCGGCTACACCCTGGCCCCCGTCGAGCAACGGGCCTGCGGCGAGCAGCCGCCCCCGGACGCCCCGCCGGCCGAGGACGAGGCCAGCGGACTGGACGAACCCGAAGCAGCTAACGCACCCTGATAGCCGGCTGGCCGCCCCGTCCCCCCGTGCGGGGTGGCCAGCCGCCTCACACCCTGCTCTTCTCGGTGCCGACCCCCTCGCGTCACCCCGCCGCCCCCTGCAGTCACACCCCTGCCGCTCCCCCACTCATCCGGCCCCATCGCCCGGGCCAGCACACGACGACGAGCCCGCCGATCGACCAGCCAGCCCGCCCACTGGAGATTCCCCCGCCCTATCAAGATCACGAGCCGACACACGTCTTGCACT
This sequence comes from Geodermatophilus sp. DSM 44513, assembly GCF_032460525.1. NCBI lineage: Bacteria > Bacillati > Actinomycetota > Actinomycetes > Geodermatophilales > Geodermatophilaceae > Geodermatophilus > Geodermatophilus sp. DSM 44513. The sequence continues at coordinate 4,161,307 of NZ_CP135963.1, forward strand.
GTCGGTCAAAAGGCCGCATATCGACGGAAAGTTGACACTTCGGGCGTCAGCTGGGCGCCTTCTCGTCAGGTGGTCACCCTCCGGTGCGTCGCTGACCTGAGGTGGGACCGGTCGCCGCTACGTTGATGCGACATTGTCGCGTTTCCGTTGACAGCTGGGGGCTCCGGGTTGGCGAAGGTCCCTGGCTCGGCCGGGCTGGTGCTGGTCGACGGAGTCGTCCATCTGGACGAGGCGGCCGCCGTGTTCGAGGCGATGCTCACCGGCTGGGCCAGACAGCAGAAGTCACGGATGCTGGCCGATGCGACGGTGGAGCCGCGGCTATCGCTGCTGCGCCGGTTCACCGAGTTCACCGAGGGCTACCCGTGGGCGTGGACGGCGGCGGACGTGGAGGACTTCACCGCCTCGCTCACCTCCGGTGAACAGCGGCTGGCGCCGGCCACGATCCGCGGTTACCACCTGACGCTGCGGATGTTCTGCGACTACCTGACCGACGCCCGCTACGAGTGGCCGCGCCAGTGCCGCGACCGGTTCGGTCAGGTGCCCACCCAGGTGTGTCACGAGTGGAACACCGTTGCGCACCTGACGGACTACGAGGGCCGGCCGGGCCGGCGCCCGCTGGCCTATGACGAGCTGCAGCAGCTGTTCGACCACCTCGACTCCCGGGTCGAGGCGATCGCCGGCTCCGGTCGCAAGGGCGCGCTGGCCGCGCTGCGCGACGCGCAGATGATCAAGACTTGCTACGCGTTCGGGTTGCGCCGCAACGAGCTGTGCCGCCTCGACGTGGCCGACCTGCGGCCGAACCCGCACGTGCCCGACTGGGGTAGCTACGGGTCGGTGCATGTGCGCTACGGCAAGGCGATCCGTGGCGGCGTCCCGCGCCGGCGCACCGTGCTGGCGGTGCCGGAGTTCGACTGGGCGATCGCCGGGCTGCGGCAGTGGACCGAGCAGGCCCGCCCGATCCTGCGGCCGGCCGATCATCCGGCGCTGTGGGTCACCGAGCGGCTGACCCGGGTCTCGACCAAGCACCTGGACAAGCGGTTCGCGGCGCTGCGCGCCGAGGCCGGGCTGCCGGCGGAGCTGACCCTGCACTGCCTGCGCCACTCCTACGTCACGCACCTGATCGAGTTCGGCTACCCGGAGCGGTTCGTCCAAGAGCAGGTCGGACACGCCTACGCCTCGACCACGGCGATCTACACCTCGGTCAGCAACGACTTCAAGAACCAGACGCTGCGCGCGGCGCTGGCCCGGGTCTACACGCCACCACCGGCGGCCACCGAGACGACCACGACGACGAAGACGGCGACGCCGATGAGGACGACGACCGGGACGGAGGCAGCCCGATGACCCGCCGAGTGGAAATGCGCTGGCACCTGCGGCAGGTGATGGCCGGCCGCGGCATCTTCCAGACCAGCGAGCTGGTGCCGCTGCTGGCCGACCGCGGAGTGCACCTGACCCGGCAGTACGTGCACAAGCTGGTCACCACCCCGCCGCAGCGGGTCAACGTCGACCTGCTCGCCGCGCTCTGCGACATCCTCGACTGCCAGCCCAGCGACCTGCTCGAGCCCGTCGTCAAGCAAGCCGAGCGGACCAAGACCGGCACCGACACAGCGAAGGAGGGGCTGGGCATCGGAGAACTGCGCCCGATCCGGGCCACCGTCCGCCGTCCCCGCGAGGACCGGTGACCCGCGGCTGGTCGACGACGACCTGCGGGCAGTGCGGCCAGCTACGCCCCTGTCACCGCAAGATCCTCGAGCAGTGGATCTGCCAGACCTGCGTGCTGCGCTTCCGCCGCGCCCCGGCGTCCTGCCCGGGCTGCGGTGGGCTGAAGGTGTTGGCCTTCTATGACGCCGGCCGCCGCCCGGCCTGCGCCGACTGCACCGGCCACGACCCGGTCTACGCCTGCCCGGCCTGCGGCCGCGAGGACAGCCCGTTCGGCCGGCACTGCGGGCCCTGCACGCTGCGCCAGCAGCTGACCGAGCTGCTCACCGACCCCAGCGGAGGGATCCACCCGCAGCTGCAACCGGTCTTCGACGCGCTGATGGCCGCGCCACGGCCGCAGACCACGCTCTACTGGCTGACCCGCGCCTCCAGCCGCCCGGACATCCTGCGCGACATGGCCCGCGGCGAGCTGGAGATCTCCCACGCCGCCTTCGAGACGCTGCCCTCCAGCCGCGCAGTCGACTACGTGCGCGACCTGCTCGCCGCCCTCGGCGTCATCCCGCCCTACCAGCTCGCCGTCGAACGCATCGTCCCGTGGCTGCGCGAGCTCCTCGCCGACCAGCCCAAAGCCAACGCCGACCTGATCGACCGATTCGCCCGCTGGCAGCTGCTGCGCCGGCTACGGCTACTCGCCGAGCGCGACCGGGTCACCCGCGGCGGAGTACAGCACGCCCGCGAAGCCGTCCTCGGCGCCACCCGGTTCCTGCACTGGCTCGACGAACACGACACCACCCTCGCCACCGCCACCCAGGCCCAGCTCGATGACTACCTGGTCCGTCACCCCGGCCGCGGCCAAAGCCTCAAGACGTTCCTGGACTGGACCCAGCGCAGCGGGCTGAGCCCCCAGCGGGCCATCCCCATGCCGGAACGGGCGCTGCCGCAGGTCACCCTCTCCGACCAGCACCGCTGGCAGCAGGTCGAGCGACTGCTGCACGACGACGACATCCGCCTCTACGTGCGCATCGGCGGCCTGTTCCTGCTGCTGTTCGCCCAGCCGCTCTCCCGGATCTGCCGCATGCGGCCCGAACAGATCACCACCGAGCCCGGCGGAGCCGTGAGCGTCACCTTCGACGAAGTCCCCATCCAGCTGCCAGACCCGCTCGACCGGCTCGTGCTCGACCAGCTGGCCCGCCGCGGCCAGGCCTCCTACGCCAGCCGCCCCGACCGCTGGCTGTTCCCCGGCGGCCTGCCCGGCAAGCACCTGGTCACCGAGAACATCCGCTCCCAACTCGTCGCGCTCGGCATCCAACCCTCCGCCGCCCGCAAGGCGGCGATGCTCGACCTCGCCGCCCGGATGCCGGTGCCGATCCTCGCCGAGCTGCTCGGTCTCTCCCCCAACACCGCCACCCGCTGGGCCACCCTCGCCGCCCGCGACTGGAGCCAGTACGCCGCCATGCGGCGGGCCTGACACCCCGATCTCGGAGAGCAATAGGGGGCGGTTCCAATATGCGCCTCCACCGATAGAGCGGCGCATGTCGACAAGGGCGATGACCCGCACCAGCACGTGGGCGATCGCTGCGACATCGGCCATCTCGCCATCTGACGGCCTCGTCGATCCGCCGGCGCGGCAGTCGCTGGGATCAGTGCAGCCCTCTGCCCGCCGTACTTCTCGGGCTGCCCGTCAGCGCCCACGTCATCCATGCTGGGCTGCACGGCAGCGTGATCGACGGGCCGCGCCTGGCAGGGGCAGTTGAGGGTCCCCGAGGTCGTGGCGCGGCCCCGGTTTCACTCGATGCTGTCCAGCTGATGATCGGGCTGGCCGACGCGTGCCACCCCGTCGCTGGCGGAACTCAGCGCTGCGGCGGTAGCGAGCAAGGTCGTTGCGCCACTGCAGCTGGCCTCCGGTGGAACTGGAGAGGAACTGGAGGTTGCGCTTCTACCGTCCGCGGCCGTGATGTCGCTGCACAAGCTGACCGCCGGAGACGGCTACGCGTACCTAACGCGGCAGGTGGCGGCCTTCGACGCGACGGACCGAGGCCACGCCGGGCTGGGGGACTACTACTCGCAGCGCGGCGAGTCCCCCGGCCGGTGGGCCGGGGCCGGTCTGGCTGGCCTCGGTGGGCTGCAGGCCGGCCGGGCGGTGAGCGAGCAGCAGATGATGGCGCTGTTCGGTGAAGGCCGGCACCCGGATGCCGCCCGGCTGGAGCGGGATGCGTTGGCCGCGGGGAGATCAGTGGAGGAGGCTCGGGCGGCCGGGGCGCTGGGGCAGCCGTTTCTCACCTTTCCCGCCTCCAGCAACAGCTTCCGGGCTCGGTGCGCCGAGAAGTTCGCGGCCTTCAACACCGCCAGAGGCTCGCCGCGAGACGCTCCGATCCCGGCTCAGGACCGAGCCCACATCCGCAGCGCCCTGGCCAAGGACATGTTCGTCGAGACCTATAACCGCCCGGCGCGCGACGCGCGGGAGCTGTCGGGGTTCGTGGCGCGCGCCTCCCGGCCGGCGACCAACGCGGTGGCCGGCTACGACCTCACCTTCTCCCCGGTCAAATCGGTCTCGGCGTTGTGGGCGCTGGCGCCACCAGAGGTGGCCGAGCAGATCGAGGCCGCACACTCCGCGGCCGTCGCCGACGCCCTGTCCTGGCTGGAGGACAACGCCAGCTTCAGCCGGCTGGGCGCCGGTGGAGTGCGGCAGGTGGAGACCACCGGACTGATCGCGGCGGTGTTCACCCATCGGGACTCCCGGGCCGGGGATCCGGATCTGCACAGCCACATGGCGGTGAGCAACAAGGTGCAAACCCGGGACGGGCGATGGCGGGCGCTGGACGGTCGGGTGCTGTACAAGGCCGCGGTCGCCGCCTCCGAGCGGTACGACACCCGGCTGGAGGCCCAGCTGGTCACCCGCCTCGGCGTCCGGTTCACCAACCGCCCGGGCCGAGACCCGGGCCGGCGCCCGGTGCGGGAGATCGCCGGGATGGACCCGCGGCTGCTGGCCACCTGGTCCTCCCGGCGGCAGGCCATCGAGGCCCGCCGCGGCGAGCTGGCCGCAGGCTTTCAGGCCGACCATGCGCGGACCCCCACGGCGACCGAGGCGATCGCGCTGGCCCAGCAGGCCACCCTGGAGACGCGGGAGGCCAAACACGAGCCGCGCTCGCTGGCAGAGCAGCGGGCGGCCTGGCGGCGGCAGGCACTCGGCGTGCTCGGCGGGGCGACAGGGCTGTCCCGCATGCTCGCCGACGTCCTGCGGCGCCGGACCCCATCGTCTCCCCGGGCCACCGAGGCGTGGGCGCGGACGGCCGCCATCCAGGTGCTGGACACAGTTTCCGCGCAGCGGGCCACCTGGCAGCTCTGGCACGTCCGCGCCGAGGCCGAACGAGTCGTCCGCACCGCGGCTCTGGCGCCCGAGGAGGTGGATGCCGCGGTGGCCACGATCACCGAACGGGCGCTCTCCCCGGCCCTGTCCATCCCGCTGGGTGACCCGGATCCGGCGGTCGAGCCGCCGCAGCTGCGCCGCTCCGACGGCGCCAGCGTCTACACCGTGTCCGGCGCCCAGCTCTACACCTCCCAGAAGGTGCTGGACGCCGAGGCCCTGCTGCTGGCCGCGGCCGGCCGCGCCGACGGGCGGCGGGTCGACCCGGCCGTGGTGGAGCTGGCGCTGCTGGAGGCCACCGCCAACGGCATCGAGCTCAATCCCGGCCAGGCGCAGCTGGTCCGCGAGCTGGCCGGCAGCGGCGCCCGGACGCAGCTGGCGATCGCGCCGGCCGGTGCCGGCAAGACCACCGCGCTGGCCGCCCTGGCCCGCGCCTGGACCGCCAGCGGCGGCAGCGTGCTCGGCCTGGCGCCCTCGGCGGTGGCGACCACCGCACTGCGGGAGGCCATGGGCACCTCCTGCGACACCCTCGCCAAGCTGGTCTGGGCCCTCGACGCCGACCCGCTGCCCAACCGGTTCGCCGACATCGGGCCGGGCACGCTGGTGGTCATCGACGAGGCCGGCATGGCCGGCACGCTCGAGCTGGCCCGCGCCGTGGAGCACGTACTGGGGCGCGGCGGGTCGGTGCGACTGGTCGGTGACTCCCAGCAGCTGTCCTCCGTGGCCGCCGGCGGCGTACTGGCCGAGATCGCCGCCACCCACGGCGCGGTAACGCTCACCCAGCTGGTTCGCTTCACCGACCCGGCCGAGGCCGCGGCCACCGTCGCCATCCGCGACGGCGACACCACCGGGCTCGGGTTCTACCTCGACCGCGGGCGGGTACACGTCGGCGACCTGGCCACCTGCGCCGATCAGGCCTACGCCGCGTGGGCCGCCGACCGCGCCCGCGGCGCCGACGCGCTGCTGCTGGCCGGCACCCGCGAGGTCGTCCAGCAGCTCAACGAGCGGGCCCGGGCCGACCGCCTGGCCAACCTGGGCGAGCCGTCGGGTGCTGAGGTCGTGCTGGCCGACGGCACCCGGGCCAGCGCCGGGGACCCGGTCATCACCCGGGCCAACAACCGCGCGCTGCCGATCAGCGCCGTGGACTGGGTGAAGAACGGCGACCGCTTCACGGTCACCGCCATGCGTTCCGACGGCGCCCTCGCCGTCACCCACACCGCCACCGGACGCCGGATCACCCTGCCCGCCGACTACACCCGGAACCATGTGCAGCTCGGCTACGCGAGCACCGTGCACGGCGCCCAGGGCATCACCGCCGAGGCCTGTCACACCGTGCTCACCGGCACCGAGTCCCGGCAGCTGCTCTACGTGGCGCTCTCCCGCGGCCGAGCCGCCAACCACCTCTATCTGTCCACCGTCGGCGACGGCGACCCGCACGGCGTCATCAGCCCCGCCGCGGTGTCCCCGCCGACCGCCACCGACCTGCTGGTCGCCATGCTCACCCGCGACGGCGCCCAGACCTCGGCCGCCCAAGCCCGCCGGGCGCTGTCCGACCCGGCCGAGCAGCTGCACTCGGCTGCCACCCGCTACGCCGACGCGCTGCGGGTCGCCGCCGAGCACCATCTCGGAAGCCCGACTGGAGAAAAACTGGAGAACGCCGCCGAACAGCTCCACAAGGGCCTGACCAGCGCAGCGGCGTGGCCGACGCTGCGCGGGCACCTGGCCCTGCTGGCCGTCTGCGGCGCCGACCCGATCCGGGCCCTCACGGCCGCGGTCGAGGCCCGGGAGCTCGACAGCGCCGCCGATCCGGCGGCCGTTCTGGACTGGCGGCTGCACGTCCCCGGCCGCACCGGACCGTTGCCCTGGCTGCCCGGCGTGCCGGCGCCCCTGGCCGCCGACCCGCACTGGGGGGCCTACCTGACCGGTCGCGCCACTCACCTCAGGCAGTGCGCCCACCGGATGGCTCAGGCCGCCGCCGCGATGACACCGGCCACCGCCCCCGGCTGGGCCCAACCGCTGCTGGACCCGGAGCACGGCTGGCTACGGGCGGACCTCGCCGTCTGGCGCGCCACGCTCGGCGTTCCCGACAGCGACCGGCGCCCCACCGGCCCACCCCGCCTGCCGGCGGCCGAACGGCAGCACCAGCGGCAGCTGGACGACGCCGTCGTCGCCGCCGGCCCGACCCGAGGCGGTTCGGTGTGGGCGGCGCTGGCCGACAGCATCGCCCCCCGCATCCGCCGTGATCCGCACTGGGCCGCACTCGCCGACCGGCTGGCCGCCGCCGACCGCGCCGGCCGCGACGCCGCCGGCCTCCTGGCCGCGGTGGCGGCCCAGCGGCCCTTGCCCGACGACCTGCCGGCCGCCGCCCTCTGGTGGCGCCTGGCCCCCCACCTCACCCCCGCCAGCGTTCCCGCCGCGCCGGGCGCCGTGGTGCTCCGGCCCGCCTGGTGCCCGGCGCTGCTGGACCTGCTGCCCGGCCAGGACATGCAACGGGTGCTGGCCGACCCCGCCTGGCCGGCCCTGGTCACCGCGGTCACCACCGCAGCCCGCGCCGGCTGGCCCCCAGTCGAGCTGCTCAGCGCCGCGCTCGCCGGCCTCCCCGCCGCGGTGGTGAACGACCAGACGAGCACCGGGCTGGTAGAGGCGCTGGTCTTTCGGATCGCCGCGCTCACCGACCCGGCCCCCCTCGACGCTCCCGAGCCGCTGCCGGCCGACCTGCAGCCCCCCGACGACGCGCACCATCTGCCCCCCGTCGACGTGCCGGCCGCGGTCACCACGACCGCCCCGCCCGGCGTGCCCTCCGGTGACGAGCCGGCGCCGTTCGACCCCGACTACGACACCCCACCGGCGACGGCCGCCACGGGGTACCTCACCCCGGACCCGTTCACGACAACCGGCACGCTGGGGGCCGACGACGAGGCGGACTACCTGCTCGAGCAGCACTTCTGGGCCACCGCCACCGTCGGTCGCGAGCGGCTCATCGAGCTGCACACCCAGGCCGCCGCCTTCTTCACCACCCACTACCCCGACTCCTGGGCACCGGGCTACCTGCGCCAGCGGCTGGGCACCGACCTCGCCACCGATCCGCGGTTCAGCCCCGGGTACGCCCCCGCCGGCTGGACCTCCCTCGTCGACCACCTGCGCAGCGGCGGCGCCACCGATGGCGAGCTGCTCGCCGCCGGCCTCGCCCAACGGGCCCGCACCGGAGCACTGATCGACCGATTCCGCGACCGGCTCACCTTTCCCATCCGGGACACCGACGGCGCCATCCGCGGCTTCATCGCCCGCCGCAATCCCGCCGCCGCCGACGACGACCGCGCCGGACCGAAGTACCTCAACACCCCCAGCACCGACCTGTTTCGCAAGGGCGAGCACCTGCTCGGGCTCTACGAAGGCCGCCAGGCACTGGCCGAGGGGGCCACCCCCGCTCTCGTCGAAGGGCCGATGGACGCCATCGCCCTCACCCTGGCCACCGACGGGCAGACCGTCGGGGTCACCACCCTCGGCATCGCGACGCTCGGCACCGCCCTCACCGACCGGCAAGCCGACCTCCTCCGGCCCTACCTCTCCGCCGAGGGGCCCGGCATTCTGGTGGCCACCGACAACGACCCCGCCGGACTGCAGGCCGCCGAACGCATCTTCTGGCAGCTCACCGCCCGCGGCGGCGATCCCCGCCGACTCGCCCTGCCCCATGGACTCGACCCCGCCGACCTCTTCCACCGCGACGGCGCCGCCGCGCTGCGCGCGGCCATCGACACCGCCGGCAGCCTCGCCGGCCACCTCCTCGACGGCCGCATCACCGCAGCCGCGGGCGACGGCACCGCCTCCGCGGTCAGGGACGCGGTGCGCGAGGCGGCGGCCATCATCGCCGCCCTGCCCCCGGCCCGGTGGCTCACCCACATCGACCGCGTGACCAACGCCCTCCAGCTGCCCCCGGGCACCGTCCACATGGCCGTGCTCGACGCCAGGCCGAGCCCCGCCGTGCCGCCGGTCACCGGCGTCTCCACCCGTCCCCCACGCAACCCCTCCCGCCCGGGGCGGTCGACAGCACAACACCGCACACCCCCAGGCCTCTCCACCAGCCACGCGCGGAACGCGCCAGGTGTCCGCCCAGACACCGGGCCACCGACTCCGTAACCGACAGATCCCCGTGCCTGCCGGGCCACAGACGGCGGTGACAAGTCGCCGTCCAGGTGGATCCGCGGAAGGGACCACGTGGATCCACCGCCCAGATCACCGAGCAGCGCCACGCCCCGAACGAAGCGCCAGTGACCGATACCGCCGCCAGTTCAACCGGGCGGCACAAGAGAAGTTCGAGGGACGCCGGCATGACGACTGATGGCATCGGCGCCGGTGACGACCCCGGCATCTTGTCACCCGCCTGGTGCAGAGTGGCAGCACAGGTCTGGACGACGAGTCCCAGGAGTGGAGATGGCGAACGCCGAATGGAAACGCCGCCGTAGAGATGCCTGTCGGCTGTCGGCTGCCGCACCGGCCGTGCTGCTCAGCACCTTATTGGTGACATTCGCGTTCAGTTGGCTGACCCGGTCGACCCTGATCGCCGTGATCGCCTGGCTCGTGTGCGCGCCGCTGCTATTGCCGCAACGTCCCGTGGAGCGCTTCGTCGTCGGCACCATGTTCCATTTCCGCAGGCCGACCGGCCGGGACGCCGAATGGCTGAACTGGCTACAGGGAGAATGTGAACACCTACGATGCGGACTCGTCGGCGCTCCCGTGGCACGGGACTTAGACTGGTACGTCATCGAGGACAGTCAGCCGAACGCCTTTGCAGCGGGACGTCACTCCATCGCGATCACCACCGGCCTCCTGCAACGGGTGTACGCCGGTCACCTGACCCGGGACGAGCTACTGGCGGTGGCGCTGCATGAGGTCGGCCACCACGCCGCTGGCGACACCCGGCACGGACTCGTGATCTGGTGGCTGACCTGGCCCTGGCAAACCGTCCGGCTGTTCGCCGTCCGACTCGGCCACAGGATCCGGCCCTTCGGCGCCGGTGCGGTGCTCACACCGGTCGTTGTCGCCGTGGCCATCTGTCGGGTCGCGACCGGTGGAAGCTCTGGCGCACAAGCCTCGTCGACGATCGCCGTGCTGAGCGCTGCCCTTCTCGCCGCCTACGTCCAACCGGTTGTCGAGGCCGCGATCAGTCGTGACAGAGAACGGGCAGCCGACGCCTTCGTCGACAGACTGGAACTGGGATCGGCCTTGGCGACGGCACGGCAGAAGCTGGACCGAAGCCACCCGGCCGGAGCGACGGTCTGACGACCCGACCAGGGCTGGACGCCAGATGGTGTCCGCCCTCTGGCGTCGGTGGCATGGGGGCCCGTGCGGATAGAGATGTGTCTTGCGCCGATGCTGAGGATGCTGAGGATGCTCACCTGCGTGAACGGTGACTTCACAGGTTCGACGGCCGAGGCCTACCGACGGTGCTGCACCCCCACGCCGCGTCCGGGGAGAGGTTGGTCGAGGACGTGCCGGTCAACGTGCTGGTGGGAAAGCGGCCGATCGCCTGACCGACAGAACACCCCGGCTAGGTTCGTCCGGCGGCCTGGCCGGGCGGGCGGGCGCCGTGGCAGGTCAATGCACGGTGATCGGATTGTCGGACACCGGCAACGCCGAGGCGGTGGCCACGACGTGGTCGATCAGGCCGTACTCGAGCGCCTGCTCAGGGGTGAACCAGCGGTCGCGGTCGGAGTCACGCTCGATCTGCTGGACCGGCTGACCGGAGTGCTGCGACTGCAGCTCATTGAGCTCGCGCTTCAGATTGCGCAGCATGTCGGCCTGGATGGCGATGTCCGACTCTGTGCCGCCGACCCCGCCCGAGGGCTGGTGCATCATGATCCGTGTCCGGGGCAGCGAGAAGCGCTTGCCCGGCGTGCCGGCGGTGAGCAGGAACTGCCCCATCGAGGCGGCCATGCCCATGCCGTAGGTGGCGACGTCGCAGTCGATGAACCGCATCGTGTCGTAGACGGCCATGCCGGCGCTGACCGAGCCGCCGGGTGAGTTGATGTAGAGGTGGACGTCCCGGTGCGGGTCGTCGGCCGACAGCAGCAGCATCTGCGCGCACAGCTGATTGGCGATGTCGTCGTCGACCTGGGTGCCCAGGAAGATGATGCGTTCGCGCAGCAGTCTCTCAAAGATGGCGTCCTGCAGGTTCGCGGGCGCCCCCGTGCCGCGGAGCTGGGAGATGTTCTCGTTTGTTGCGCCGGGGTTCATGGGTCTTCAGACCTTCCGTCGAGCAGGGTGACCGTCGCCGGAAGTCTCTCGGCAATGAAGCGGGAAAGCATGACCAAATGGTTCTTTACGCCAACTGCAGAATTGTTGCGCTTACCGCAGAATGCCATTGACATGGGTGCCTCGATGACATTAGGGCGACGACCGGTCCGGCGCTGCGGCGCGCCGTCGAACGTCACCACAGTCGCGTTCGTCAGTGGAGAAAATCGCCGGCCCGACGGATCTACGGCTCCGGCGTCAATGGCGTGCCGCAGTGGTGGCGGTGCAAGGGTTGCCGGGCCGAATCGAGGGCTTGAGCCACGCGTTGGGCACGGCCGAGCAGACGCTCGGGCTCGCCCTGGGGCCGAGCCGGTGAGGCATGGCCGCTGGTGTGAGGTGTCGAACTGGGCCGCGCCGGCCGGTCGGTGCAGTGAAGCGCGTCGACCAGCGCAACTGATAGCGAACCGGCGCGGCGCACAGCGTCGCCGAGGTCGTCGAGGTCCCGCCCGCGGGCCTGGACGCGGCGACCGGCGATGACGTCCCCGATTCGCTGTTCGGGCATCTCATCCATGGGTGGCAGGTGGCGGGCGTTGGCATGCAGCTGCCCGGTGCGTGCCCAGTGCCGCACGGCCGCGGTGAGCTGGTCGGCGAGCACGGGGAGCTGCGTGGCGATCTGCTGAACGCGGCCGGCCAGGCTTGGGACGTCGTCGCGGTCGAGGAGGGCCGCTAGGTCGGCGGGCGAGCCGATGTCCGCGCGCAGGCTGTCGGCGAAGGTCTGCGCGGACCGGATGACCCCGCGTGGGTCGGTGTGCCTAGTCGGCTGGCCGTCGTCGAAGGTCATGCTGATGCGGCCGGCCAGCTGCCAGGCGGCCGCGGTGACCAGCAGCGGTCCGGGTTCGCGGCCGGTGGTGGCGGCGCTGACCGCGGCGGCGCAGCGGCTGCCGATCTCGACGGCGGCGACGGCGGCTCGGAACTCCCGCAGCGTCAGTTCGTCGGTCCGCGCGGCCCGGTCCAGGGCGGCGGTGAGCGCACCGGCCGCGTCTGCAGCGGTGAGGTCCCGGCTGGTGCCGGGGACGGCGGGCACGGGAACTAGGGCCTGTCCCGCGGATCATGCGCGGAGCCAGAGCACCGCGCTGACCAGCAGCAGCGTGGCCCGGTAGTAGGCGGCCCGCTTGGCGTAGCGGGTGGCCAGGGCGCGGAACTGCTTGAGCCGGTTGAAGCACCGCTCGACGACGTTGCGCTGCTTGTATCGGTCGCGGTCGAACTTCGGCGGTCGCCCGCCGGCCGACCCTCGGGAGCGCCGGTGCGCCCGCTGGTCGCGCTTCTCCGGGATCGTGTGCGCGATCCCGCGGCGGCGCAGCGCCCGTCGGGTGGAGGGATGGGAGTAGGCCTTGTCAGCGATCAGGTGATCGGGGCGCTTGCGCGGCCGCCCGGGGCCGACGCGGGGCACCCGGATCCCGTCGAGCAAGGGCAGCAGCTGCGGGTTGTCCCCGGCCTGACCGGGCGTGCAGAGCACCGACAGCGGCAGCCCACGCCCATCCACGGCCAGATGGATCTTGCTGGTCAGCCCGCCCCGGGAGCGGCCGAGCGCCTCGCCGTCAACGGCGAGCGCCTCGACCGGGTCGCTGCAGCCCCCTTTTTCCGGGCGCCAGCGGCGTGCTGGTGCGCCCGAACTGAGGAGGAGTCCACGCTGATCGTCCACTCCACCACGCTGACGGCGTCATCCTTGACTACCACCTGGGTGAGGATGCGGTCCCAGGTGCCATCGGCGGTCCACTTGCGCAGCCGCTCGTGCACGGTCTTCCACGGCCCGTAGCGCTCGGGCAGATCCCGCCACGGCACGCCGGTCTTGGCCTGCCACAGGATGCCGTTGATCACCTGCCGGTGATCGCGCCACCGCCCACCCCGACCACCGGTCGCCGGCAGCAGCGGCTCGATCCGGGCCCAGGCGGCGTCGGTGAGTTCATGTCGGCCGACCACGGACCAAGCCTGAATCACACCGATGCAAGATCGCCAGGACAGGGCCTAGGCGCTCGAGCACCACCGCGCCGGCGGCGGTGGGTGGGTGGGTCTGGGCGTCGCGTTCCACGGCCGTGGCCAGCCGGCGAATGGTGCTCAGCTCGGCGACCGCGGCTCGGGGCAGCAGCCGGTGGCCGAGCCGGGCGCAGTCCTCAGCCTGGGCGGCGAGCTCGACGGTGACGGCCCACCGGTGGGATCGGCCCATGATGGCCCGGTCTCGGCCGATCAGGTCGGCGGCGGCGCCGGCGAAGTCGGTGAGCGGTCCCCCGGTGGCCGGCCACAGCCCCCCGGCTGTCGTGCAGGCGGCGGCGAGTTCGGCGGCGGTGGCCTGCCGGAGGCTGCTGCCGGGGGTGAGGCCGTCGTGGGTCAGGCCGGTGAGCGCCCGGCCCAGGTGCGCCAGGGCACCGGTGACGTCCTCGATGCTGGTCGACGCCCGGGGTGCGTGGGTTCGTTCGGCGAGGGCGTCGAGCAGCTGCTGCACGGTTGTGGCCACCGGTCAGCCCAGCCCGCGCAGGGCCCGCCGTGCGACGCGGGCAGCGTCGAGCACCTGGGTGCGGGCGAAGGTGTCGGGGTCCAGCAGAGCAAGGGCGCCCATGGCCGCGCGGATGCTCGCAGCCGGGTCGCCGTCGATCAGCGGGATGGGTTCGGCGCGGCCGCCGGCGAGCTCGAGCAGTTCCGCGGCGTAGAGACAGTTCAGGGCAATCTCGGCGGGTACCTGCTCTCGGTCGGCGCCGACGGCGTCCAGCAGCGAGGCGGCGTAGCTGAGCGGATCGGTGGGCACGTCGAGGCTCATGTGTCTCCTTCATCAGCGGGGTGCGTTCGAGGCTGGGCCGCCGCGGCGGCCGGGTGGGGCGCCGCGGCGGATCTGTGGATGGTCCGTCGCGCCGTGCACAGCCGAGCCACCGGTCCGGGGAAGCACGGGCAGGCTGAGGACGGCGGCCGGGCAGTCGTCGAGCAGCCGCCAGTGCAGCTCCCGGCCGGGATGCCGGACGGGCAGCGGCGCGGCGGCGGCGAGCTCCGGTAGCCGGGTGGCCACGTCGTAGCCCGCGAGGGAGGCGCGGGTCAGCGCGGCAGCCAGCAGCGGCCAGTCCGGGCCCACCACCAGACGGGGATCGATCCGTGCCACGGTCGCCTGCCAGGCGCTGGTGGCGCACTCCGAGTCACCGGAGGCGTCGTCCGGCTCGCTTTCCAGATCCGCGGCGACCAGCAGGATGTGCGCGGCGATCGTGCGCCGCCGCCGCTGGGTCGGCGCGTCGCGCCAGGCGGCCAGCAGCTGCGGGGTGTGCCGGGTCATCCAGCGTCGGCTGACTCGCACGCCGTCGACCAGCGCCACCCAGTCGTCACGTTCGTGCCCGCGTGGGGAGGTGCTTCTCACCGGTGTCCTCCCTCGACGGCGAGGTCGGCGTCGAACAGCGCCCGCCGGGCAGCCGACGCCTGGAGGCTGTCGTAGTCGGCGGCCCAGGAGCGGGCGGGCCAGTCGGTGTGCCGGCCCGGTGGGCAGCCGATGCCGAGCCGCTCGGCCATGCGGGCGTGGAAGGCGGGCAGGGCGTAGCGGTGCCACTCCTCCAGCGCATGCGGGCCGGTGGTGTCGGCGGCGGCCAGCCGCAGGCAGGCGAGCACCGCGAGCTCGTGCGCCAGATGCGGGTGGCGCGGCCAGCAGGAGGGGATGGCGTGCGCGGTCTGCCAGGCGTAGGTGTGGTTGAGCCAGGCGGCGACGGCGTCCAGCCAGGGCCACAGCTGGGCCCGTACCCGTGGCTCGCAGGTGGCCGGGTCCCAGGGGCGTTCCAGCAGATGCAGCCCGGTGAGGGGAAGGCCGGCGTCCTCGACCTGCCGCAGCTGGTCCAGAGCGGCGCGGACCTCCTGCGGCGGTCGGGGGAAGGCAAGCGCCAGGTCCGGGGTGGTCATGGGATCTCCGGTCGGGTCGGGGTCAGGCCGGCGCGGGCGGCGGCGTCGTGGGCGCGGCCAGTGGGCTGGACCAGCGGCGGGGTGTGGGTGCGGGCGGCGGCGACGCGGTCGCGGGCGGCGGCCTGGGCGGCGAGCAGCTCTGCGCCGCGGGGCCCCGTGATGCACCGGGTGAGTCCGGCGATCAACGGTGGGGCGTTCTCCGCGATCACCAGCGCTCGCCCCGGCGGCAGTTGACGGATCTCTTCCGGCCGCAGCACGGGCACGGTCTCGCCGTGAGTGGACCGGGACCAGCCGGCCCCGGCGTAGCTGTAGGAGGTGCGCCGGACCCGGGTCGTGCCGAGCAGGTCGGACAGCTCGCGGTAGAAGGCGCCGTCCTTGCCGCCGCCGAAGGCGACGATCACGTTCGTGAGCCCGAACAGCGCGTGGGCCTCATCCTCGCCGTAGATCAGCACGAGCTGCCGCCAGGTCTGGGCGGCGTAGACGAAGCTGACGCCCAATGCCCGGTCGTTGGCCATCCGGGTGCGCAGGGTGGGCAGCGGCGCGGTGGAGGGCAGCTCGTCCAGGCAGGCCAGCAGCGGCGGGCACAGCCGACCCGTCGGTCCCCTGCTGGCCAGTTGCAGGGCGGTGTCCAGGACGTGCTCGGCCAGCGCGGTCATCAGCGGGGACGCCGAGGCGTAGGGGTCCTCGCGACCGAGCAGGTAGATGGTGCCGCCGGCGGCAAGCAGCTCGGCGACGTCGGTGGCCGGACGTCCGATCCCGGGGGTGCAGCGGCGGCGGATGTCGGCCTGGAAGAACAGCGCCAGCGCCTGCTGCACGGTGGTGGCGGTGTTCCCGGCGGTGCGCGGGTCACCCTGCAGGGCGCCGTGCAGCAGCCCGTCCCAGAACGGTGCCGCATCCGGGTGACCGCGCAGGATATCCACAGGCTGCGTGGTGGCCTGGGGGTGGGCGGCCCACTCCAGGACGTCCTCGATGGTCCGGCCGGTCAGCGCGGCGGCGTGCAGGTAGGCCTGCAGCACCTTGGCCGCCTCGAACGCGTAGAACCGGGCCGCCGCCTCGGTGGTGCCGCCGGTCACCGCGCCGGTCACCGTGCCGGCGGTGAACGCCTTGGCGCGGCGCTCGGCGAGCATGGGGTCTCCGCAGCCGGCCACCGGATCCCAGACCAGCTCCGGCAGGCCGGGCACGGCCCCGAAGGGGTCGAGGACGGCGATCGGCCGGTCGGCGGTGGTGCGGGCGTCGACGCTGAGCAGCAGGTCCTCGGCCTTGGTGAGCGTCACCAGCGCCGCGCCGGGCGCGTCGAGGAGGGCCGGGGCGAGCAGGTCGAGGGTCTTGCCCGAGCCTTGCGGGCCGTAGACGCCGGTGGTCCGGTCGAAGGGCACCCACAGCTCCCCGGCGGCGGGCACAGCGGCGCGGCCCAGCCGCCACCCCACCGCGTGCGGGTCCCCGGCCGCCGGTCGGGCGCCGAGCATCCGGTCGGGCGGGAGCAGGTCGGGGCGGATGAGGGGGGCGACCCGGCGCAGCCGGGCGCGGCCGAGCACGTCGGCGATCTGGCCGCGGGTGGCCATCCCGGATGGCATGCGCAGCAGCCGGTGTGTGGCCCAGACCGCTCCCCCGCTGCCGGCCAGATAGAGGACAAACCCGGCGGCGATGGCGGTGTACACGACTGCCGGCGACGGCGCCGCCGCGGCTTGGGCGGCATCCAGGCCGGCGGTGCGGTCGCCGGTCAGCAGCCCGCCGACAGAGGCGACCAGGGCGGCCGTCCCGTGCGGCCACATCCAGCCCGCGCCGGTCAGGAGTGCTGCGGCGGCGCGGCCGGCCGGCAGCACCAGCGCGGCGGCTGTCAGCCATACCAGGGCGGCGGCAGTCGGCATTTCCCAGCTGGCCGGGCCGACGTCCGGGTGGGACCGGCCGGCGCTCACCGCGGACCTCCTGCGTTCGTTGCGCGCATGGCTCCTCCTCTGCTTGCTGGCCGTGGGCGGTTCATCCGGGGGTGGCGGCGTGCAGGTCGACACCGTGGTCGGCCAGCCACGGCACCGGGTCGACCGGAGACCGGTCGACGCGGACCTCGAAGTGCAGGTGCACGCCGGTGCTGTTGCCGGTGGAGCCCTGGAAACCGATCAGCGTCCCGGCGTTGACGTGCTGGCCGGCAGTGACGGTGTAGGCCGACAGGTGCCCGTAGCGGGTGGTCACGCCGCCGCCGTGGTCGAGTTCGACGAGGTTGCCGTAGCCGGCCACGCTCAGGCTGCCGTCGCGGTCGCAGTAGGCACTGGTGCAGGCCGCGGTGAGCACGGTGCCGTCGGCGGCGGCATACACCAGGGTGTCGCGGGGGCCGGCGATGTCCACCCCGGCGTGCAGGGTGCCCCACCGGGACCCGTAGCCGGAGGTCACCTCCCCGGCGGTGGGCCGGATCCACGACCCGGCCGGCACCGGCAGACCCGGGCAGACGCCGGCCGCCGCAGCGGCCGGGTCGGCCGCGGTGGCATGGGCGGCGGGCCACAGCATTGCGGTCAGCTCGCGGGCGAGTGGCTCCCAGTGGGCGTAGGCGCCGCCGGCGGCCGAGATCTGCACGGCCTGGGCCGCCTGGGTGAGCGGGATGGTCTGCCAGGCCGGCACCTCGACGAGGCGGGCGTAGAA
Organism: Geodermatophilus sp. DSM 44513; assembly: GCF_032460525.1. Taxonomy (NCBI): domain Bacteria; kingdom Bacillati; phylum Actinomycetota; class Actinomycetes; order Geodermatophilales; family Geodermatophilaceae; genus Geodermatophilus; species Geodermatophilus sp. DSM 44513. The sequence goes on from NZ_CP135963.1 coordinate 4,179,116, forward strand.
GGCCTGCGCGGCGTAGACCGGGTCCATCAGCTGGGCGACGGTTCCCCAGCCGGCGATCCAGCGCTGCTGGAAGGTGTTGACGCTGTCGTGGTCAGTCCCGAGGCCGTCGTGCGGGTAGGTCAGGCTGGTGGCGGTGACCGCGGCCTGCTCGGCGGTCAGTTCCGGGCTGCTGCCGTCGTTGGCCAGCATCCGGATCCGGGATTCCTGGTAGGCGGTGGCCAGCGCCACGGTCGCGGCGTAGTGCTCGAGACCGAGCGCGGCGGCGACGGTGACGATGGTCTGCGCATGGCCCATCTGCACGGCGTCCAGCTCGATGCCGGCGACGGTGGCGCCGGTGCCGCCGGTCGAGCAGCCCGACGAGGCCGCCGCGGTGCGCGCCTCAGGTGCGGCAAGAACGGCCAGCGGGAGCAGTAACAAGGTGAGTGCGGCGAGCACCGGGAGGGCGATCGGCCCGGCGGTTTTCCACAGCCACGCCCGCGCATGCTGGTGGGCCACGGACTCCGGCGTCCCGCTCATGCCGGTCGTCCTGTCAACGCCTGGTTGGTGAAGGTCAGCCGCAGCTCGGGCTCGGTGAGGACGGTCTGCACCTTGAACGCCCGGTCGCCGACCAGCCACAGCGCCCGGCCCTTGCCGGCGACCGCCCAGCCGGTGACCACCCGCTGCGCGATCGGGGACAGCCCCAGCAGGCTGCCCAGCTCGTCGCCGACGGCCTGGTCCTGGCCGTGCAGCACCTTGACGTCGCACAGGTGCAGCAGGTCGCGGGCGATAGCCACGGCTTGCGAGTTCGCGTCGCCGGCGGTGAGCATGTCCGAGGGCTTGTGCGCCAGCAGGACCTGCACGTCGGCATCGCGGCGGGACAGCCGCAGGTTGGCGTCCAGGCTCTTCATAGCCTCGGCGCCCAGGCGCATCTGCCGCCACGTCTCGTCACGGACGACGATCCGCAGATCGCCGGGGGCGGCGATCTCCCGCATCGCCTGCCCCCAGGAGTTCAGGCAGGTCAGCGCAATGCCGACGGCCTGGTCGCCGAGCGGCTCGAGCCGGGACAGCGACAGCGACTGGATCGGGGCGCGCCAGTCGACGTCGAGAGTGGTGTGGTCGTCGAACAGCCCGGCCAGCGAGCCCTTCACCAGCGAACCCAGGGCGTCGCGCAGGGTGCGGGTGGCGTCGAGGAAGTGCCGCCGGTCGGCGTACCGGCAACCGGCGACGAGCTCGTCGGTCGGCTCGTCCAGCGCCCGCCACACCTGCGGCACGGTGGGCTCGGTCAGCCGCGTGGCGCCGCCTGCGTAGCCGGTGAGCAGCCGCAGCGCCTCGGAGACCGCGGTCTCCTCCACCGGACCGAAGGGCACCGCCTGCGAGCCGACCAGGCCGCGCAGTAGCACGATCCAGCGGGCGAACATGATGGCCTCGCGGCGGCGGACCTCGGCGGCATCGAGTCGCTCCCAGCCGTGCCCGAGCGGGCCGAAGGCCAGCGGGTTCACCCTTGCCGGCAGGCCGTGACCGATGACGAACGGCTCCACGCCCAACGCGCGGCACAGCGGCTCGTACTCGTCCTTGGTGTCCCCCAGGACCAGCGTGCGGTAGCCGTAGCCCAGCATCCGCAGCGCGAAAGCCTTGACCGTCGCCGACTTGCCCCGGCCGGGCTTGCCGAAGACGACCACGTTCGGATTGGTGACCGAAATGTCGTCGTCGGTGACCCAGCCGACCGGATCGCAGTAGAACGCCCCGCCCGAGAGCAGGTCGATGCCCATCTGCGCACCGGTCGGCGGCAACCCGCTGGTGGCGATCAGCGGCCACACCACCGGCGTCTGCTCCGAGGTCATCCGCCACACCGGCAGCGGCGCCGGCGTGACCGCCCGGCCCCGGCCCCGGCCGCGCGGTCCCCGGCGGGGCACCAGCTGGGTGAACGGTCCGCGTTCTCGGGACGCCGCAGGTGCGGGTGGCGAGGCGGGAAGCCGGTGGCCGAAGTCGGCGAGCAGCACGTCCACGCCCCGCCCGGGCCGGGAGAGCCGGCGGGTCATCGCCGGCTCCTGCGGTCGGGCAGCCCGACGCCGAGCGGGATAGCGGCGGCGGCGAAGCCGGAGTCCTGCGCGAGGTCCAGCCGCAGCGGCACGTAGCCGGCGGCGCGGATCGAGGCGTCCAGCCGGCGGCCGTGCTCGGTCACCGGCCAGGTGGCCGGGACGGTGGCGCAGGCGGCGACAGAAACGCGGACCAGCGCGTGGCCGACAGCGAGCTTCTCGTCCGCGGCGCCGATTCGCTCGGTGTCCCGCCGCTGCCGGGCCCGCTGCCGGAAGCCCATCCGGGCGCGCAGCTCGTTGCCGGTGGTGGCGCTCATCTCCTCCCGCCCGACCAGCCGGGTGGCGCGGGCCAGCGGCAGCGGCGCGAAGAACACCGTCAGGCAGCGCCGCTCGCCCGCCGTCGTGGGCACGAGCACCGGAGCCAGCGCACCGAGCACCGCGCCGGAGTCGGGCAGCAGGACCGTGTCGGTGACCGACGCCCACGCGTCGTGCGCGTAGTGCCGCATCTCGGCCCGGGCGGCGCTGGGCCCGGCGGTGGCCATGGGCAGACCGGCGGCCAGCTGCTGACCGGAGGCGGCGGCCAGGTCGGCGGCGACGAGCTGACCGCGGTCGCCGGGCGCGAACCCGGTGCGGACCGCGGCGGCCAGCCCCGCGGAGTCCAGCCAGGTCACCGCCGTGCAGCCGACCGGGCCGCGCAGCGCGGCCTCCACCTCGGCCATCACCGAGTGCAGCACCCGCGCACGGCCGTCCACGCCGCCGCCGCTCTCCCGCGCGGCCCGGGCGATCCGGCCCTCGCCAACCACGACGGTGACGAAGGCCTCGGTGCGCACCGCGGCCGGAGTCAGGGTGGCACTCAGGAGCGCGTTGACCCGGGCGGCCAGGGTCGGCGCGCCGGGGCGGGCGTGCTCGCTCTCCCAGGCGGTGCGTTCGGCGCCGTCGTCGGGCAGGGTGCGCACCTGCACGGTGAGGATGTCGACCAGTTCGGTGCGCGCGGCCAGCTCGCACAGCTCGGCCAGCCCGGCCCCCATCCGGTCCCGGTCTGCCGGCTCGGCCAGCCCGATGCCGGGATGGGCGACCCGGGCCACCGCCGCCCAGGTCCGCGCCGCGCAGTCCTGCACGACCACCGGCCGGGTGAACAGCTGCCCGTAGGGCGGCCCGTCGTGGGTGCGGATGCCGGCCAGCGCCCCCGGCAGGTCGGCCTCGGACAGGTCCTCGGCGGTCCCTGCCGCGGCCCGGGACCCGAACACCGTCCAGCCCATGACTCCTCCGATCGCATGCAGACCGAGGTCGCCGAGCCAGCGGCCGGCCACCCGGCCCCGGATCGGCACCAGCAGCAGCGCGGCTAGCAGCGCCCACACCGGAAGCCACAGCGCGAAGAGCCCCCAGGCGCGGGCGTTCAGCGCCAGCAGCGCCGGCACCGCGGCGAGGGCCACCAGGGCCAGCTGGGCGCCGGTCATGCCGAGGAACCAGCCCGACACGTCCTTGGTGTAGTCGCCGTAGCGGTGCGCGCTCATCGGGCATCGCCACCGGCATCAGTAGTCGTGTCGCCCCGCGGTGCCCGGGGAGTGGGTGGATCACCGTCGACGGCTGCGGCCGCCGTGCCGGCGTCCCGGTCGGCGGCGGGTGACCACAGCGGATCCGGAGCCAGAGCGGCAGCTGACCGGCCGTCCTCGCCCGGCTGCGGTGGCTCACCGGGCTGGATGGGGGCAGAGGTCCAGCCGGCGTGTCGAGTTCCGTCGGCCGGAGTCCGGCTCCGCGTCGCCTGCCCGTAGTAGGGAGCGGTGTGCCCGATGCCGGCGCCGGAGAGCACGTCGGCGGCCGACGCCGCTACTCCGGCGGCCAGCCGACCGGCCTGCGTGCTCCCGACCGTGAGCGCGTGCAGCGCGCCGGCGAACCGGCTGCTGGTCGCGGCGTCGGCGGTCGACTCCCCCCGTGCGCGGTCCCCGGCCAGCTGCGCCGCGGCACCCGAGGCGGCCACCCCGCCAGAGGCCGCACCTGCCGCTGCCGCGCCGGCGGACCGCCCACCGCCGCGCTTCTCCAGCGCGCCCAGCACACCGCCGGAGCCGGCCAGGGACTGGCGCAGGGCCGCGCCGCTGGAGGTGCCCGGGTCGACGAAGGCCAGCAACCGGAACAGCGCGAGCGGACAGAGGGCACCGAGCAGGATCAGCAGGCAGCCGACCACCGCCATACCCACCGCGGCCTCGGTGCTGGTCTCCTCGGCACCGGTCAGCAGGCCCTCGGTGATCGTCACGCCGACCCCGAGGACCAGCACGGCGACCGGGGCGACCAGCAGGGCGGCGAGGAACCAGCGCAGGCTGCGCCAGAACCAGGCGCTCGACGTCTGCGCCAACAGACCGCCGGCCGAGATCGCCGAGGTCGCTGCCAGCAGGATCAGCGCCGCCTCCCGGATGAGCATCAGCAACAGGTAGCCGACGCTGGCCGGCACCAGCAGAAAGATGGAGGAGACGCCCAGCACGGTGGCGACCGTGCCGTCGACCACGTCGCGGCCCACGCTGATCGACGGGTCGAAGTCGGCCAGGGTGTCGATGTCCAGCAGGCTGCGCAGCAGGCCGGTGGTCAGCCCGGAGACGCCGGTGACCAGCAGCGCCGCCACGCCGACGTAGCCGACCCAGACCAGGCCGAACTGCAGCAGCCCGATCAGCAGCCGGCCCAGCGTCTGCCCGTCCCGGCGTACCGCCGCGGCGCCCAGCTTCACCATGGCCATGAGCGCGGCCACAGAGGCGCCGATGCCGAAGGTCACCGGATACACCGCGCCCAGCGGGCCGCCGGCGGACAGGTCCGGCGTGGTCAGGGCGTCCACCACCGAGAAGGCCAGCCCCAGCAGCCACAACCCGGCTCCCCACAGCGCGAGCATGGCGCTGATCCACACGTCGGCGACCACCGCACCGGCCGCCTCGCCGATCACGCAGAACGGATTGATCGGCAGGCACGACCACGCCTCCTCGGTCGTCGAGGGATCGGCCGGGAAGGCCCACACCACCGGATCGGCCGCCGCCGGAGCGGCCGTCGACAGCCAGCCAAGGACCGCCAGCCCGACGACGATCAGCGCCCGTGCGCGGCGCCGTCCGAACCCCGACCCAGGCGAAAGCGGGGAAGACAACCGGGGACTAGGCATAGCGCAGATCCCGCCAGCCGGCGGCGATCGCCGCCTCGGTGCCCGGCCAGACCGACGGCGCCGGCGCCGGCTCCGCCCCCGGCCCGATCACCCACCGTCCGCCGGTCCAGGCCATGCGCTGGCAGTCGGCGATCGCGATCCGGGAGGTCTGCGCCACGGTGACGGTGAACTCGAAGTTCACGCACACCACCGCGAACTCCGGCCCCACCGTGCCCTTGACCAGCCCCATGACAGGTCGGACCACGATGCTCAGCTGTGGCAACCCGGCCCCGGACAGGCCGGCGGCCGACAGCAGGCTGGCCATGCCTTCCACGCCGGACCACGTCTGGCCGGTGGGGCCGCCCGGCGCGGCCCACGCGGCGATGACCTGCCGCACGCCGTCCAACGAGCCGCTCTGCATCGCGGTCACGTCGATCGCCGCCAGCTGCGCCAGCGCCCCCTCCGGCGTGTCCGGAAAGCCGGTCGGCACGTCGGCGGCACCGACGCCGGTAGGGCGCGGCAGCTCAAGCACTCCGACAGCCTCGCTGGCCAGCGGGCCAGGCAGCGCCGCCTCCGGTTCAGCAGACGGCATGGGGGCGGCGGCGAGTGCGTCCTCCCGGGACATCTCCGTCGTTGGGGCGGCAGCCTGTTGCCCGCCCTCCGTGGCGTTAGGCCCGTCCTCGGTCAGCGCGCCGACGACCGCGAAGACCAGCCCGGCCAGCAACGCCAGCGCCACCAGAACGCCGACCACAAGGAGCGCTACCAACCGGGCCGGGCCCCACTCCGACCCATCACTTCCCGGATGTCCCGGACGGCGGTTCATCAGGTGCACCCGCTGCCGGTAATCGAGTCCAGGATCGTCAGGATCACCGTGTAGGTGATCGCCACCAGCACCACGACCGCGACGCCCATTGCTCCGTACCGGGACGCGTGCGGATGGGAGAAGATCCGCCCGACCAGGATCGAGCCCAGGGACACCACCGCGCCGATGCCGATCAGCGCCAGCACACCCCACTTCGCCCAGGCGGTCACGTCATCGGCGAAGGACTGCATCCCCGGCGGCGCCTCCGGACAGATCCCGGTGTCCTCCTCGGGAGCAGGTGCAGCCACCGCTGCGGTCTCGGCCGGTGCAGCGACGGCCGGCTCCGCGCCCAGCAGGACGAGCCCGGCGAGGACGAGTACAACCGTCACGGCCGCCCGAACGGCGACCGGGGCGTTGCTGAATCCGCCGGTCACCGGGTGTGCCCCGCCGGACCGGTCCCAGACCACGCCGGCCGGCGCCGATGCCGAGGCTGCGGCGACCCACTCGGGACCAGGAGCGCGGCCAGCGCCCGGCCGGCGGCCGCCACCGGCTTCGGCAGCCGGTCCCCGGTCAACCCGGCGGGCTCCAGTCGCCGGTCGACCGGCACCGGGACCACCCGGCCCCGCACCCGAAGCTCACGAAGCTGCGGACCGCAACTGGCCTCCACCACCTGGGGCCAGCGCGCCGGGCCCACCGCGGCCACTACCGCGGTCCCGTCGACGGCCCCCAGCAGGTGCTCGGTCTGCCGGACCGCCGGCACCGTCACCCGAGTGACGACGACGACCATCGCCCCGCGGACCAGCGACCCGGGGAAGTCGAGCAGCGCACAGGTCAGCGACCAACCCGCATCGACCACCACCAGTCGTTCGGCGTCGTCGGTCTCCGGCACCGGCGGCAGCTCCCCGTCGGCGGAGCGGCGAGCGAGGCGGAAGACATCCAGTCCACCGCGGCGACCGTGCCGCCACCCGGCCCCGTCCGTGCCCAGCTCGATGGACGAGGCCGCCACCAGCCCCGACCGGACCGGCTCGGCGTAGTCGACCAGATGCACCCGCCGGCTCTCCGCCAGCCCCTCCGCGACCGCCAAGGCGACCGTCGACGCGCCGGCCCCAGCGTGGCCGGCCGCGGCGAGGACCATGGGGCCGCCGACATCGTCTCCCGCCCACGGCATCGGACCGGCAGCCGGCCGGCAGGCAGTCCGGGCGACCGCAGCGCTGGACGCGTGGCCTGCGCAGACGTCGTCGACCTCGCTGACGTCGTCGAAGATCCCGGCGCGGATCGCGATAACGGCCGCTCGCATCGCCTGCACCGTCATCGGCCGCGTCCCACCGGGATCCATGGGGCTTGCGATCGCCATCGACGCCGACGGCGGCGCGTTACGGCTCATCCGGCCGCGCCTCGATCCCCGACGCCGCGCTGTGCTCTGCATGCGTCGACCGTGTCGCCCCAACCTCCAGTAGTCCTCCAGTCGGCAACTTCTCGGAGGTCCCGTCCGGAGATCAGGGGTGTGCCGACGCAGCGCGCAGTGACGGACGGCCCCGCCACCGGGGGACTACTGGAGGATTACCGGAGGAGCTCACGCCGCGCGCCGGCTGGCGCTGTGCCCTTGATCCGCTCCTCTTCAGGGACGCTGGGCGACCGTGACCGGCAAGCAGATTGTGGGTGTCGAGCCAGCTGCGCAGCTGCGGGTGAACGAAGCCCAGCGACGTCGAGCAGGTCGGTGTAGCGGTCGGGCAGCGGCTCGGCCAGCAGCGGCTCGTGGTGGGCCACGCGGTTGCGCAGCACGTGCAACCGGCGACCGGGCGACCGGGCGACCGGGCGACCGGGCGACCGGAGGCTCCAGCAGGCGCCGATCGGATCCGGGCAAATACGGAAGGGCGGGTCGCAGCGCCGGCCACAGGGTGGCGGTGTGGCGGCGGGCGAGCAGGAACCGCTAGAAGGCGAACCCCAGTTCGGCGACGAACTTGCCGGGCAGCAGCGGGGCGCCGACCCGCTGCAGCTGCTGTTGGCTCGGATGATGTCGTCGCGGGCGTGCTGGGCGAGTTCTCGAGCTGGGTCGTCGTACCACGGCCCGGCCAGCTCGCCGACCTCGAGCTGCGGCACCGCTGCCGGGCCCGCGCCGAGGACCGGCATCCGCTGCGCCGAAGACAGCGGCCTGGCCAACCGGCCGCTGCACGACGTCGCGCAGAACCAGATCTGGTGCGCCATCGTCGCGCTCGCCGGCGATCTAGTCCAGATCTAGTCCGCCTAAATGCAGACCCTCGCCACCATAGGCCGGCGCACCTGGTTGCACCTCGCCCGACCAGCGCCGTTCACTGGCCTGGCTCTTAACGGCCTCCGCCGGCTTGACGCCTTGGCCGCCCGGCTAACCATGGCGCCACCCGCCCCGACGACCAGCGACCGCCCGGACCCGTGGAGCCCGGCGACCACCCCGACGACACGGGGCCAGCTGTCACACCCCCAACGCAGAATCACCGACCACGGCGGTCAAGAACCCGCCACCGGCTCACGCGGCCGACCCATGCAAGATCCGGGCTAGGCCCAGCATTCGAGACTTTGCAGACGCCCGGCTTCGACTGGTACCGTGAAGTTCTGCAAGGTCACAGACCGCCTCTCCTGTCCGTCCGGGGGAAAGGCGAAGTGTAGTCGTCAGGGCGGCCTGAGGGTCGCTTTGTATTCGACACGCAACCGTTCTGTCGCCGCTCATCTCTGGACCGTCTTCTTCGTCAACGGGGCCGTTCTCTCCAGCTGGGCCCCGCGCATTCCAGAGGTCAAGCACTTCCTCGATCTCAGCGACAGCGGACTGGGCATTGCCTTGTTCGGCGTCGCCGCAGGATCGGTCCCCGCACTGCTGCTCACGGCTCGGATACTCAATCATCTGAGATCAGCACCGGTCTGCGTGGTCACCGCCCTGATCTTCAGCGCGTCGCTGCCCCTGATCGGCGCCGTCGACGACGTTTGGCAGCTGACCGCGGTGCTCATGTTGCTCGGGGCGTCCAGCGGCGTCCTCGACGTCGCCATGAACACCGCCGGCATCACCTACCAGCAGCACACCGGTCAGCGGGTCCTGTCCCGGCTACACGGCGGGTACAGCCTGGGCGTGCTCGCTGGCGCTGTCGGCGGGGTTATCGCCACACACGTTGGCGCCACAGTGACCGGGCACTTCCTTGTCGTCGCCGTCCTCCTTGTGGTCCTGACCCTGGTGGGCGCTCCGACGCTGTGGTCCCAGCCCTGGGGCCCCGCCGAACGAGAGGCCGAAGACACCCAGATTCTGTCGCGGAACGGGCGCTCCCGCTTGCCCCTGGCGATCGCGGTGCTCGCCTTCTCTGGCCTGCTGATCGAGGGTCTCGTCACCGACTGGTCGGCCCTCCTGATCACCCGCGACCTTGGAGCGCCGGCCTCCTTGGGAGCCACCGCCTTGGCCGTGTTCAGCCTCGCCATGTTCATCTCCCGCTCAGCCGGCGACACGGTACTCAACCGTTTCGAGGAACGCAGGGTTCTGATGACCATTGCCATACTCGTGGCCTGCCTCGTGGCGTTCGGCTCTGTGGTCGCCCATCCCCTGGCCATGGTCGTGGCCATCGGCCTGGTCGGGCTGGTCCTCGGCCCGGTCTTCCCCGTGTCCCTTTCCCGTGCCAGCCGATCGGCACCTGCACGCGCCGCGGCGATGACCGCGCGGGTCAGCGCTGTTGGGTACATCGCATATCTCGGTGGACCGCCCGTGATCGGCTTCGCCGCCGACGTCATCGGTTTGCCCATCGCCTTCGCCGCCGTGGCGGCGCTCAGTTGCATGGGCATCGTCATTGTCCGCCGTAGCCCACCTGATGCCATCCCACAGAGCGCAGCCCTGCACGGCTGACTCCACCAACTCCCAGAAAGGACACGTCTACATGGCGCACCTTCAAGCCATCCAGGTCGGCCGATACTCCATCGAGCGGCTTTATGAGCATCTCACCCCACAGGACCGCAGCGCCCTGGTCCAACAATGCCGCGGGTCTGCTGACCGAGGACCGACCGTCTGGCACGTCAACTCGACCGCAGCAGGTGGAGGAGTTGCCGAGATGATCGCCCCGCTGGTCGGATACGGACGCGAGATCGGCCTCGATATTCGGTGGCTGGTGATCCAGGCCAGCCCCGAGTTCTTCGAGGTCACCAAGCGCGTCGACAACGGCATCTCCGGGATCTCGGGAGATGGAGGAGCCCTGGGAGAGGCCGAGCACAAGACCTACTCGAATACCAGTCGTGAAGCCGCCGCGGGCCTGCGCGACCATGTTAGGTCCGGCGACTTCGTCTTCTTGCACGACCCTCAGACCGCCGGATTGGTGGCAGAGATCAGCCGGATCGGAGCAACACCGATCTGGCGCGCCCACAACGGGGCGGACCGCCCCAACGAGCACACCGAGCGGTCGTGGGCATTCCTCCACCGCTACCTCACCGAGGTGAGTGCCTTCGCCTTCACGATGCCCCACTTCAGCCCGGCGTGGATGACGTCCCGACCCCTCTACACCATCACCCCGTTCATCGACCCTGGATCACCTAAGAATGCCCGGATGAACGCCGGGCATGCCGCGGATGTGCTCGCCGATTGGGGCATCGTGTCCGGGGACCAGCAGTCCAAAGCGACCCGCCGCGCCACAATCGTCCGTGAGGGGCCGGCTCCGAAAACCTCCACCCCGATGCTCGCCCAGGTCTCCAGGTGGGACCCCGTCAAAGACATGGAGGGCGTCCTTACAGCATTCGCCGAGCACCTGGTCGACGACACCGAGGCGTACCTGTCGCTGATCGGACCTGAGGTGACCGGAGTGGCCGACGACCCAGAGGCCGAGGAGTACTTCGAGCGTTGCGTCTCGCTCTACAAGAAACTTCCGGAACCGGTGCGCCGCCGATGCCAACTGGTCTGTCTCCCAATGGGCGACAGGACCGCCAACGCCATGGCCGTCAACGCCGCTCAGACGCACGCTGCTGTGGTCGCCCAGAAGAGCGTCTCGGAGGGCTTCGGCCTGACTGTCGCCGAAGCTATGTGGAAAGGCACGGCGGTCGTCGCCTCGGACGTGGGTGGGATTTCCCTGCAGATCGAGCACGACACCTCCGGCGTGCTCGTGGACTGGGACGACCTTCAGCAGTTCGCTCGATCCGTCGACTCGTTGCTCAACGACTCGGCCTCTCGTCAGGAGATGGGATCGGCGGCTCGGGAACGGGTCCGGAACCTGTTCCTGCCGAACAAGCACTTCCTCTCCGAGCTGGATCTGATCGACGACCTCGCGAAAGGACATCACCTGTGAAGATCATGGCTGTGGGAGCCCACCCGGACGACATTGAGATCCTGGCCGCGGGCACGTTGGCGAAATACCGGCAACAGGGCCATGAGGTAGCGATGTGCATCTTGACCGACGGCTCCCTCGGATCGGACACCGGTTCATCCGAACAGACTGCGCAGATCCGTCGCAGCGAGGCCCAGGAATCCGCGGCCATCATCGGCGCCGGAATCTATTGGATCGGGCGGCCCGACGGATTCTTGACCGACGACCGGGACACCAGATCGTTGGTGGCCGAGAGCCTCCGTGACTTTGCACCGGACCTGGTCCTCGCCCACTCTCCAAACGACTACCACCCTGACCACAGGTGCGCCGGACTGATCACCCTGGCCTGTCGCCAGCTGGCCACCGCCCCGCTGTTCGAGACGCAGTCACCAACTCTGGAGAGGACTCCACAGGTCGTTTACATGGACAACCTGGCCCTCATCGGCAGCGCCCCGGAGCAGTGGGTCGATATCTCCGAAACGATCGAGGCGAAGCGGCAGATGCTGCGCTGCCACCGGAGCCAGAACGAATGGATGCGCCGCTCCGAAGGGATTGACTACCTTGACTTCCTCGAGAAGCAGTCCAGTATTCGAGGTCTTCAGTGCGGAGTCGAACACGCCGAAGGCTTTCGCCGAGCACATGTCTTCCCAGCCTCACCCGCGGACCTCATCTTCGACCTTAAGTAACCCATACTTCACCACCGAGGAGACAGCTGGAATGTGTGGAATCGCAGGAGCCATTGGAGACGCCCGAGCAGTCGAGGTCGTCCTATCCATGCTGCACTCACTGGAATACCGAGGATACAACTCCGCCGGCATTGGCTACCCAGATGACGACACCGTCCGTGTGCACAAGTGCGCAGGCCCTGTCTCCGAGCTGAGCCGACGCGCTAATGCCGAGAATTCGGCCACGTGCCTCGGACACACCAGATGGGCGACCCACGGACCTGCGACCGCTACCAATGCGCATCCCCACCGCAGCAGTAGCGGACGGGTAGCTGTGGTCCACAACGGGATGATCGAAAACATCGGGCACCTTCGGGAAGCAGTCCGCGAGGCGGGGATCGAGCCAGTCTCTGACACCGACAGCGAGTGCCTTGCGCACCTGATCGAACAGCGCCTAGACCGAGGTGACGACCTGCGAACGGCCGTAGAGAAGACCACCTCGAAGATCGAAGGAGCTTACGCGGTCCTGATCCTCGACGCACAGCGCCCGGACCGTCTGGTCGCCTCCGCCAAGCACAGCCCCCTGCTCCTGGGCCGAGGAAAGACAGGTCGCTACGTCGCTTCGGACCTCGCGGCGTTGACGGAATGGTGCGACGAATACGGAGTCTTGGCCGACGGAGAAACTTTCGAAATTACTCCCGAGTCCGAGCCTGCCGAAAACTTTTGGAGAACAATGACCACTTTATCATCGGAATACACGACGTACGGGTTTCCGGATTTCATGTCAAAAGAGATCTGGCAACAGGTTGAAACGACATCCGATTTCATCGACACATACTTCCAGAGCTTCGACTGGCTTCTCGAAGGCGAGCGCCAAGTCTACGCGGGGGTCTCCCGAGTAAAGTTCCTGGGCTGCGGATCGGCGTACTACGCCGGACAGCAATCTGCTCTCCTGGTGGAATCCATCGCGCGGATCCCTGCTGACGCGGAACCAGCTCTGGACTTCGTGGAGCGAAACCCGGTGCTAGATCACCGGTGCCTCTACGTGATCATCAGTCAGTCAGGGGAGACTCTGGACACTTTGAAGGCCGCACGTTATCTCCGCGCCCATCAGCAGATGACGGTGTCGGTCGTCAACGTTCCCGAAAGCTCCTTGGCCCGCGAGTCCGAACACGTCATCCAACTCGGCTGCGGACCGGAGGTATCCGTCGCCTCGACCAAGGTTGTGACGAACATGTTGCTTTCCGGACTTCTGGTGACGCACCTGCTGAAGCACTTCACCGCTGCTGATAGTGAGGCAGGGCCGGCATCCGCCTGGATGCCAGCCGGCGTCGCGTTCGTGCCATCGGCGGTTAAGCAGTGCCTTGCGCTGTCCGAAAAGGTTCGGGAACTCGCTACCATCTGCTCGGAGTACCGCAGCATGTACTTCCTGGGCCGAGAGAGGTACTGGGCCACCGCCCGAGAAGGCGCTCAGAAGCTAAAAGAGATCACCTACATTCACGCTGAGGCTTATCAGTCCACCGAACTCAAGCACGGACCGCTGTCGCTCGTGTCCGAGGATCACCTCAGCATCCTGTTGGTCGGTCCTGGTCAGTTCGATGCCGGTGCGGCGACGGTAGAACTACTGCGTGCTCGTGGGGGAAGAATAATTGCCGTGGTTCAAGGAGACTCGGACAACCTTGCGGCTGACCACGTTCTACGCATCCCGGCGTTGGACCCGTCGGTCGATGGTCTCCTGGCCGGAGTGGTGTTACAACTGCTGGCTTACCACTGCGCCGGGATTCTGGGGCGCGACGTCGATCGTCCGCGCAACCTGGCCAAGAGCGTGACGGTATGACTGTCATGAGGTCCGCGTGCGTGGAGCAGAACCAACGAGCTCTCAACGGATCTTGTCGGGTGCGCATCCCCCGCAGTGACGAAGCGATGTTCATCCACCCGTGCACGGCCGTATTCTTCGACATGGATGGCGTGCTGGTCGATTCATCGACACAGATTGCTCAGGCCCTCGCCGCATGGTCCCTGTGGACCGGGGTCGACGTCGAAGGGATGCAGGCAGAGTTCCAGTCGATGACCGACTATGACTTTGTCCGCTTGGTCGCTCCCCATCTGGATACCGAGCTTCAGGTGCGACAGATCCAAGAACGGGAAGAGTTGTTGGCGAACAACTCACGGGGAGTACCAGGGGCCAAGAAGCTCTACGCCCAGGTCCCCGGCGACCTGCGCGCGGTCGTCACCAACGGATGCCGATCGGTGGCTTGCGCACGGCTACGGTCGGCCGGCTTCAAGGACCCAGACGTGCTGATCACCTCTGATGATGTGAGGCGCGGAAAACCAGACCCGGAGCCCTACCAGAAGGCACTCGACTCGATGAGCCTCGTAGCACCTTCGGTCGTCGCTGTCGAGGACAGCATCAAGGGAGCCACTTCGGCAAAGAAGGCTGGCCTATTTGTGATCGGGTACGACCCCGATGGAGGAAGCCATGGACTGGAGGAGGTGGCGGACCTGGTGGTCGCGTCATTGGGGGATATAACGTTTCATTGGCGTACATGAGGCACGTGAGTCCATTTAGATCTTGACCACACCGCTCGGAATATTGGCCTTCCAACACAGCACCATTGCCCGTCGGCCGAGCCTGGCACTTCCCCCGGTCGGGGCACCTGAGCGGGCGGCTGGGCGGCTGGGTTGCTCAGCAGGCACGGTCCAGGTACCGCCGGCGGACGCGGTTGATGGCCTCGGCGGTGCTCAGTGGAAGGTCCATCTCGTCGTCGCCGTCGTGGACCTCGACGATGCGAGCGATGTAGGTCTCGGCTTCGGCGCGGTTGCCCTCGCGGTAGGCGACCTCCATGGCATCGAGCAGAGCCTTCTCGTCGTCGGGTGCGACGAGCAGCGCGGTGGCGGCGGCGGTGCGGGCGGCGTCGAGGTCGTCGGCGGTGAGGGCGGCGGTGACGACCTGGTGGGCGACGTCACAGACGGCCGCGGTGAGCGTGAGATCGAGACCGTCGAGCCACTCGTAGCCAGCGGGACGCTGGGCAAACGGCGGCCCGGACACCAGCTGCAGGGCGGCCCGCAGGTCGGGCAGGCCGTCGTCGCCGCGAACTCCGGCGCGGGCGCGCAGCTGGCGGAACAGGTCGGCGTCGACGAGCACGCCGGTCAGCCGGTAGCGGCCGTGGTGGCCGGAGCTGAGGTGTTTCTGCCCGGTGGTGGGGTCGGTGCCGAGCCACGCGCGGGCGCCGGCGGTGACCCGGTGGACGTAGGCGCGGGTGCTGACCGGGTCGGTCTTGCCGCCGCGGGCCGGTTGCAGCGCGGTCGCCGCCTCGTCGGGGGCGGCGCCGTGCGGGCGGGTGGCGAGGTAGGCGACCGTCTCTTCGTAGCGGCGACGCAGTCCGGACCTGGCGACCGCCTGCTCATCGCCGTGCGCGCGCAGGGTGACCGGCCCGAGCAGGGTCAGCCGTGGCCGGGTGCAGTTGGGGTCCCACCAATCGGCGAGGTCGCGGTCGAGTTGCTCGAGGTCGTCCTCGATCCGTTCGCGGAGTTCGGCCGGCGCCGAATCCTCGGCCGCCTGGGCCTCCTCGGTGATCGCCGACGGGGTTCCGGTGTGGGTCTCGGTCGGCCCGGGCGGCGGCGAGTCGAGTGCCGCCGGAGTGGAGGACGGACGTCGGGCCAGCCGGGGGGAGGTCACATGGGCGGGTGGTGCGGTGGTTTCCGGGAATGACACGTGGCCGCGCAGGGCGCCGGCGGCGTCGGTGTGGGTCTGCCAGGGGCGGTCGCCGTCGGCGGCGGGGATGGGCTGGTCCTCGGTGTCGCGTTCGAAGGCCAACAGGGTGGCGATGTCGCGGGCCTGCTGGGCGGTCAACTGTGGGGCCGGCAGCTGCAGCCCCAGCGCCGGGACGAGCAGCGTCCCGTCGTGGGCCAGCGTCACCTGCCACTGGCCGCTGGTCTGCGCCGGATCGGCAGCGAGCACCACGGCGACCGGCGCGCGCTCGTCCCGGCCCTGCAGGAGAGCGGCGAGTGCGGCTAGCTCGCCGCCGTCGGGTGGCGGATCGGAGGCGAGGACGATCTGCGGCATCCAGCCGTCGCCCATCCCCGCCCGGAGCCGCCCATCCAGTACGTCTCTGGTGTCGCGGGCGCCGGTGTCGCGTAGGGCGGCGAGGAGCTCGGCGTCGGCGGCGGTGTCGACCGGGTGGATGCGGTGCGGGGCGAGGTCGACCAGTTCCTCGCCGAAGCCGACGGTGGTCACGGTCAGCAGATCCGACCAGCTGTTGACGGCCAGTTCGGCGGCCAGGTGACGGGCGAAGTTCTCCCGATGACTGGCTGGTCCATGAAGGTGCAGTGCGCCGATGCGTTCCAGGTCCAGCAGCCAGCGGCGGCCGCCGTCGGTGCCGATGGTGACCAGTGTGGGATACGGCGCCAGACGGGCACGGGCAGCGTCGGTGTCGATGCCCGGGCCGTGGTCAAGCTGGGCAGACCACCACAGACCGGTGTCGTCGGCGGTCCAGGGGGTAGGCGGCGGCCGGTCGGCCGGAGTGTGCAGCCGAAGATCCAGCCGGGGGCCGTCGAGGCGGGCGGCGAGGACGTCGGGCAGCCGCCCGTCGGGGTCGGCGGAGATTCGCAGGGCGAGGCCGCGCAGCGCGAGGTCGAGCGCGGCGTAGTCGACCCGGCTGGCCTCCGCGGCCGCGGTTACGGTCTCCTGGGTGGCGGACAGCGTCGCCGGCAGAGGCGTCAGCCGTCGGCCGGGACGACGGTCGCGCAGACGCTGCCGGCGGTGGGCCAGCCACGCCGCGCCCAGGCCGGCGGCGAGCAGCGCGCCGCTGCCGGTGAGGACGGCTGCCAGCTCCGACGATGAGTGGTCCCCGTCGGCGTCACGGTCCTCATCAGCGGCCGGGCGCTCCGGTTCGCCGGACGCGCTCTCCGGCGGCGAGGCAGCCGATGGCGGCGCCGATTCGGCGGGGGTGGCGGGCTCGTTCTCGCCCGGCGGAGGTGGCGCCGGTGTCTCCTCTGGGGCGGGCGGCTGGCGATCGGCGGGCGGGGTCGGCGTGGGGACAGCGTTGTCGGCGGGCGGAAGGTCGAGGACCTGGCCGGGGCGGATGAGGTCGGGGTCGGTGAATCGGCCGCCGCCGGGCTGCGGTTCGCCGGCGTTGAGGTCGAAGATCGGCTGCCAGTGCTGCAGGCCGTGCTGCTCGGCGATCTCGGCGAGGGTGTCGCCCGGTTGCACCGTCACCTCAGCGGCAGTTGATCCAGGCTCCGGGAGGGTTGCGTCGGGCGGGAGGACGAGCACCCAGCCGGGGCGGATCAGCGCCGGATCGGTGAGGGTCGCGCCGTCGGGCTGCGGCCGGCCCCGGTTGAGCTCCAGGATCTCCTCGAACCGCGTCCAGTCGCCCAGGTACCGGGCGGCGATGCGGCCGAGGGTGTCGCGCGGCTGCACCGTGTAGGTGGAGCCGGCCGCGGCCTGCGGGGTCGGCGGGGACTCCGGTTCCGGTTCGAGTACGGGCGGCGGCTCGTCGTGGCCACCAGGCTGCTCGGCGACGACCGGCGGGCCGGCCAGGGCCGGGGCGGCCAAGAGTGGTCCGCTGCCGACGCCGAGGACGGCGGCCACCAGCAGGCCGGCCAGATGCTGGGGGGCCCTCAGGCCGGGCAGCCGCAGCGGCGGCAGGCCGCGCAGCTGGCTGACGAGCTCGATGACCACAGATAGGGCGAAGCACGCCCAGGCGGCCCAGCCGATCACCACGAGCAGGCCGAGGAAGACCGAGCCGGTGTCCGGTCCGCTCAGAGCAGCGGTGACCTTCGCCCAGGAGGGGACGTCGTCGGGCAGGTAGGCGCCGCCGAGCCGCCCCAGTCCGATCGGAACGCCGAGGACGGCGGCCACCAGCACCAGCAGGGCGAGCACCCGACGCAGCGGATCGAGGCTTCGCGGTCGGCTGGTCATCGGCCCGCTCCCCCGTTCTGGTCGTCGTCGGTGACGAGGTCGGCGGTGCCGAAGCCCTCCACGGTGAACGTGGAGATGCCGACCAGGCCGAGGAAGATGGTCGGCTGGGAGATTGTCGTGGTCACCTGCAGGGTGTCGCCGTCGACGACGCTCACCTGCCCCTCGACGCCGTTGCGATCGAGGTAGTCCCGCGCCGCGGCAACTGCGGCGATCGGGTCGACCTGCACTTGTCCGGCGAGGGCGGCGGAGACGTCGAGCGCCTGTCCGCCGGCTCGGGCGGCCTCGTCGGCGACTGCGTTGGCCCGCTGGGTGGCGGCCACCTTGGCGCCACCGTCGACGGCCAAGCCGATGATCAGCAGCAGCCCGGGGACTAGGAGGGCCAAGAAGACGGCGATCGACCCGCGTTCGGCGTCCAGCTGTCGGAGGCTCATCGTTCGCGGAAGGCGTCGACGGGACTGGTGAAGACGGCCTCGACGGTCACGGCCCCGGGCAGCCCGGGCGCCAGCAAATCCGCCATGCCAACGATGCAGGTGATCGACACGGTGACGTCGCCGGGCTGACCGGGTGGCGCCTGAAAGCCGGCAGTGTCGACGTCGACGGTGGTGCGCTGGCAGCGCACGTCCTGGGCGGCCAATGTGCGATCGGCCTGCGTAGCGGCGGAGGCCGCCGCGGTGGCCGGGTCGCGTGCCAGCGACGCTTCCCGGGCGGCAGCACGGGCGGCTTCCTCGACGGCGCCCTCGGCGATCTGGGTGCGTCCGGCGACGACGGCCAAAGACAGCAGCAGGAGCAACGCCGGGGCCAGCAGCGCCAGCTCGACCGACACCGATCCCCGCTCCCCGATGTGGCCGCTCATGGCGTAGGCCGTTCGACGGGGCCGACGGCGGTCTGGGTCACCGACCAGCCGGACAGGCCGGGGAAGAGGCTGAGCGAAATGCCGGTCACCGTCACCTCGATGCTGGCCGGCGAGCCGGCCACGGTCACGTCCCGGGCGGTGAGCAGATCCTGCGCGGTCTGGTCGAGAAAGCCCTCGGCCGCGGACTGGGCGCGGTCGGTCGACGCGGGCTGCACCCGGCCCTCCCGGGCGCCCTCTTGCGCCGCGCCGAGGGCGATCGAGCGTGCGTAGAACCACAGCGCCGCCTGGATCAGCGTCATGACCAGCAGCAGGACCACCGGGAAGGTGATCGCCAGCTCCACCGATGCCGCGCCGCGCTCCCCGGGCAGCCGTCGGCGCAGCCCGCGGCCGGCCCGGCTGCCACAGAGAGGGCTGGGCCGGGACGCCGGCGCGGGGCCGCGTGGGCCGGCGGGGCGGGCCACGGGCCGGCTACTGGATCTGGGACGAGCGGGACGTGACCGCGTTGGCGATCACCGCCACGAGAGCGACGGCGATGGCGACCAGCGCCACGGTAATGATCACCTGCTCGACCGACAGCGAGCCCCGCTCGGGTTCGTCGCGGACGGCGCGGAGCCGCTCGCGCAGGCCTGCGCCGAGGGCCATCAGGGTGGTGATCAGCTCGGTCATCGGACTTCCTTCGGGTCGGAGCTCGGGTCAGCTGGCCATGAGTCGGGCCAGGGCGGGGTAGAGGAACAGCAGCAGAAAGGCAATCGACAGCAGCGCCACCGGGGCGGTGAGTTTCTCGCTGGCGGTGTTGGCGGCGGCCTCCTCCTCGGCCAGCAGCTGCACCCGCAGCGACTGCGCGCGGGCCCGCAGCGTCGGGGCGATCGAGGCGCCCTCCACGGCGGCGACCGCGGCGATGTCGGCGACGTCGGCCAGCTCACCCACGCCGGTGTCCGCCGCCAGCCGACGCAGCCCGTCCCACGGTGCCTCACCCGCCAGCCGCGCGGCGACCAGCGCATCGACGATCCGCCGGAACACCCACCCATTCCCGAGCGCGGCGGCCCGCTCCAGGGCAATGGTGGGGCCCTCACTGGCGTCGCGGCGCAGGCTGACCAGGTCCAGATAGGAACACAGCGCCCGGCGCATCTGGCCACGTGCCTCGGCGGCCTGGTCACGCACGACGAGGTCGACGATAAAGAAGAGGACGCCGGCCAGCGCCAGCGACCCAGCCACCGGCACCACCACGGGCAGCCGGACACCGATCATCCCGAGCACGGCGGTCAGCAGTGGCACGACGACCGCGCCGAACGCGGCGAGGCCGACCTTGCGGGCGGCGTAGCCCTCCGGGGTCCAGCCGATCAACGCCAGCGCCTGGGACGGCCCTCGCAACGCGCCGGCGGGCAGTCGGGCTGCGGCCCAGGTGCCGGCGCGGCCGGTCGCCCGTGCCCACCGGTCGCTCGTCGGCGGCATCGAACCGACCGAAACTGGCGCCGGGCGCCCGTCGAGACGGGCCAGCGCGTCGGCCAGCCGCGGCTGTTCGACCACCAGGACCGCTCGCACCAGCAGGAACGCGCCGAGCCCGACGACCGCGCCGCAGCCGATCAGCCACACCTGGGGGCCGCTCACCGGGCCGGCACCTCCTCCGGCTCGAGACCGGCAGCCCATCCTCTGCGGTCAGAATTGACCAGAAAGCGGACCGGCGGCGCCGGCGCGGTGAGCCGGCGCATCCACAGTAGGCAGCCCACCATGAGCGCGGCGATGACAGCCAGGACCAGCTGCCCCAGCCCGGTGCCGTAGGGCGTCAGGTAGTCGCCGTTGAGCGCGGCCAGCCCGGCCGCGGCGACCGTGATCAGCAGCAGCCAGCGGGCATTGGCCCGCGGCTTGGCGCGGTCGGCCTCGACCTTGCGGCGCATAGTGACCTCCTCGGTGAGGCTTCCCGCCAGCTCGGTCAGCACTCGCGCCAGCCCCGGCCCGCGCAGCTCCGCACCCAGCAGCAGGGCGGCGACGACCAAGTCCCCGGCGGCGTCATCGAGGTCGTCGGCGAAAGCAAGCAGCGCCCGGGACGTCGGCCAGTGGGCCTGCAGCCGCGCGGCCAGGGCCGCCACCTCCGCCGCGATTGGCTGGGGCGCGGTGCGCGCGGAGCGGATCAGCGTCTGCTCCAACCCGCCGCCCGCGGCCAGCACGTCGGAAGCGCGCCGCACCCACTCCTGCAGCGCCTCCAGCCGCTCCACCGCGGCGTTGCCGGCGGAGAACTGCGTCAGCAGCCACGGCACGCCGACCACCGCCAGCCCGGCCAGCACGCCACCGACCGGCCAGCCCGAGGCCAGCCACACCGTAGCCGCCGCCACGCCGCCAGCCACCCACAGCGCCCGTTGTCGCCGCGATGTCTGACGATCAGCGTGCACCGTCGGAGGCAACCTGCGCCGCCTCGGCGGGCGGGCCGTGGCCGCGGGGGCGGTGAGCGCGTGCGCGGCCAGCAGCAGGCCACCGACCAGCAGCGCCCCGCACACGCCGGCCAGCAGCGCCGTGCCGCTCACCGTCGTCCCCCAGCGGCGCTCGGCCAGTCACCTCGGCCAGGCCGCAGCCAGCCGGGATCGAAGCCGACCCGGACGTAGTCGGCCAAGTCCACCGGGTCGTGCTCGGGCGCCGCACGCCCGTCCGGACCGGGTGCGAACACCTCGGTGACCGCCGGGCGCCCGCTCTCTCCGATGCCGTTGCACTCGAGGACCTGGCTGACGAACCGCTGCCGCTCGCCCCCGATCCACCGCTCATCCACAGTCGCGATGTGGACGATCAGGTCGATCGCCGAGGCGCATGACCGGTAGGCGTGCTCGGGGGTGACCGCGGCGCGGTTGCGCATGCACAGGTTGGCCAGACGCTCGAACGCGTGGTGCGCCGAGCGGGCGTGCAAGGTGCAGGCCGAGCCGCCCTCGCCGGCCTCCATGACCTCGATCAGCGGCCAGGCCTCCTCGCCGCGCACCTCCCCCAGCCATACCCGGGACACGTTCATCACCAGCGCCTGCTCGACCAGCTCGGTCAGCGTCACCTCACCCAGCCGGCGGCCGTCCCGGCCGCGCTCCCCGGTGCCCTCCCGCGCCTCGAACGGCACCACCCGCGGATGTCGGTCGGGCAACTCGTGCAGCAGCAGCTCGAAATGCTTCTCGATCGTGGCCAGGTTCTCCTCGATCGGAAGCTCGTTGGCCAGCGCGCGCAGCATCAGCGTCTTGCCCGCAGCCTGGGCACCGGTGACGACGATGTTCTTGCGCGCCCGCACCGCCGCCCGCAGGAACTCGGCTAGCGGCCGGTCAATCGCGCGAAGGCCGACCAGGTCGTCGAGGTCGACGTTGCGGATCCGGTGCCGGCGAATCACCAGTTGCGGCCGCGGCACCGTCTCGATCACCGCCGCCAACCGCGACCCGTCCGGCAACCGCATGGTCAGCAGCGGGCTGGCCGTGGTCAGGGTCCGCTCCGCGCGGCCCAGCCGGGCCGCGATGTGCTGCAGCTGCCGCACCAGTTCATCGTCCGAGTCGGCGATCGGGTCGACGCGGACATCTCGGCCGTCGGCGTAGCCGATCCACACGTTGTCGTACCCGTGCGCCTCGATGTTTTCCACCAGCGGGTCGTCCACGTAGGGCTGCAGCCGGCCCAGCCCGAACTGGGCAGCGAACACCGCCTCGGCGAGCGCCTGCTCCTCGGCCGCCGACGGCACCGCCTGCCCGGCCCGCATCCGCTCCCGCACCAGCTCGTCTATCCCGTCGGCAATCAGCGTGCGGGCCAGCTCCTGCTGCGCCACCGTGCTGAGCGTCGGGCGGCGCTTGAGCTCCTCGGCCAGCGCGGACGCCGTCGCCTCGTGCAGCCGGCGCACCAGCGTCCAATCCACCGCGTCCTGCGATGCGTCAAGTCGTCGAGGCCCGGCCCCGGCGTCGAGGAAATCGGTGATGTCAGCGGACACGGCCGCCCCCGACCGTGGTCTCCGACGCAAGCACGGATGTCGCGGGTGGCGGCGTCAGCCGGGATTCGTGCGCCGCAGCGAACTCGACCAACCGGGCCGCGACCGTCCGGGCGGCCCGCAGCAGCGCCGACTGCGCGAACAGCCGGCCGGCCGGCGCGCCATCGCTGAGCACCGCCGCCGACTTCGGATCCCGCGGCAGCGATCCGATGACCGCTACGCCGAGCGCCTCGCCAATCTCCCGCTCCCCGTACGGCTCCCCCGGCCCGACCACCAACCCGGCCAGCACGCCCGCGCGTCCGTCCTTCTCTCGCAGTTCGGCGATCGCCTGCGTACCCGCACGTACGGCGCGCAGCGTGGAGCCGGTGACCAGCACCACCGCGGCAGCCCGATGGACCACGGCGGCCGGGAAGTGCTCGGCGCGCAGTCGCCCGCAATCGGCCACGACGTCCACGGCGCCGTCCTCCACCGAGGCCAGCACGGTGGCCAGGCGATCCCAGTTCACATGGCGGGCGATGGCGGGGTCGGCCAGGCCGGGCAGCAGCCGCCTCTGTCCCTCGCCGTCGAGTCGCAGTAGCCGAGTCTCCAGGTGCCGGGCCAGCCCGCCCCGCCGCGCCGCGAGCTCCAGGTCGGCCAGGCCGCCGGCGGGCACCTCGCCTCGGCCGTAGCCCGCCAGCACGTCCCCGCCGGCCGGATCCAGCTCGGCCAGCACCACCGACCGCGGCCAAGACAGCGCCAGCCCCAGCCCGCTGGTGGTCACCCCGGGTGCACCCTTGGCCGAACACAGCGCGATCAGCACGGCAGCGGCCCCGCCTACTCGCCGGCCACCACGACGATGGCGATCAGACCCGCGGCGGCGCGGGCGGCGACGTCCGGACCGTCGGCCGCGTCGACCAGCACGTCGACCACCCGCAGCCCGTCGGTTCCCGGCGAACCGGTCTGCACCACGGTCGCCTCCACCACGCTCGGGGCTGCCCCTTCGGCCGCGGCCGGAACCCTGCCTCCGGCCACGGGCACTAAGAGGACGTCATCGCCCGGGCGCAGCGTGGTCGCTGGCAGCTGCACCGCCGAGACCCCGACCCCGACCAGCTGCTGCCCGGGAGCCGGAAGCCGCTGACCGGTCAGCGCGTCGCGGGTGAGCAGCGAGCCTGGCGTGAGGGTGGTCGCCGCGATCAGGCCGATCACCTGATCACGCTCGGAGTAAGGAATCGGCGCCAATGCCGGATCCGCCGAGATCCGCGACTCCACGAGGTCGGCAGCGGTAAGAGTCTGCCCCCAGGGCACGTCCCGTGCGATCGCGATCACCGGGGACGTCTTCCCCAGCGACGTCGCCAGGTAGGCGGCACCCAGCGCGCCGAGGATCACCATGGTCACCGCTAGGGCCAGCAGCGCCGGACGACGGCGGCGGCGCGGTGGCGGCAGCACCGGCGCCCGGGACAGTCCGTTGACCGCCGCCTGGGGTGGTGCGCTGATGTCCGGCTGGGTGCGAGTCATTGGCTGCGCCCGTCCTGGTTGAGGACGTGCAGCTCACCGACGAACAGCTCCGCCGATGAAGACAGCTCCAGCGTCTCCGTCCCGGACAGGCCGCCGCCGGACCAGGTGATCGTCCACGTAGTGGTCGCGGTGATCGGCCACGGCCCCCCGCCGGGCACGTGCCGGCTGGACGCCTTCACGTACACGTGGCCGCAGTCCGGCGAAGGACCCTCCACACCCGCCGTGTACGGCGTCCCCGCTCCACAGATCACCGTGGTGCCGTCCCCCATATCCCAGGCGACCTGGCTCACCTGACCCACAGCGGTTACGGACACTCCTCCCGCCGAAACGGATGCCCGGGCAGGGCCGGTGGTTTCCGGGCTGCGCTCAACCCACATCCAGACGGGGAGGCCAACCAGGCCACTCGCTGACCCCGGGGGCGGCGCCATCCTGATCTCCGGCGCCCTCAGGGGCATGGAGGAGATCGCCTGCTGCGCGAGGACGCGGGGATCCGCTGCAGGATCGGAAGGGGAGGCTGTCCCATTCCCGAGGAAGATCAGCCCAGACCACACGCCGGCACCCCAACCGGCCGGACGCGGGCATGTGAACGCCCAAATCATGCCGTCTTCTGGGCGGTGCCCGGCCCAGACCGGGTGCCCAATCCACGGCTGCGGATTCGCCACCGCGCGGGTGCAGGCGTCTGGCGGGGACGCATTACCGCCCACGCCCTGCTCCCCATCGGCGCTGACGTCCCCAGGATTACCACTGCCTCCCGGCGTCGAGACCCACAGCGAGCATGTCCCGGTGCGGGGGTTGGTCTTGGAGCACTCGACGCCCGGCTCTGCTGCGGCGATCCCCGGAGATGTCACGCCGATCAGCACTGGCGCCGCGACGGCTACGAACAAACCCACGATCGGCTTCAGCATGGCTGGTCCGGCCGTGGCTCCAGCGTGCTCACCAACCACGGTTCACTGGGTTCGGCCTCGTAGCGCGTGACGGTGATGTCCCACATGTAGTGAGGCGGGGTCCCAGGTGGCACTACCTCGCCGGTCTCCACGTTCACCGTCTGGGTGCTCTGGCTGTCGTAGCAGCCAGCGATCCTCACCGTTGGGCCCTCCGGCGATGCCAGATCCACGCTGGTGACCCTTAGGTCTACGACAGAGTCACCCTCTTGGCGGAGCCCGAGGGTGGCGTAGTCCCGCACGGACTGAACGGTGAGAAGGGCCGCCGGATCGGCGGCGTAGCGGCGAATCTCGGGCTCCCAGTCCCGAGCGTTCGGCTCACGGCTCGCCGCGTCGCTGATCTGAAGCAGCCTTTCGAAGGCTTGGGTGGCGGCCTCAGCCGCTTCTTCCTCGCGGGTTGGGGCCTCTGATGTCACAGCAGAGGACGTCATGGCGGACGAAGTAGTAGGCGCGACGCTCGGCGACGCCTGCTCCGGACCGCCTATGTCGTCACTACACGCCGCCAGGGCCAAGGCTGCGCCGAGGAGGGTGAGAACAACCTGCCGCCGCGCCACCATCACACTGGGGCGACGTCGATCCGCCGGCCACGCCCGCCTGCGAGCCCCTGTTGGCCCTTGGGCCTTCCCACGGGCTCCGTCTGCGGTTGATCGTCGATCGGGATGGGCGGTTGGCTGCTGATCGAACCAGCGGCCATCGCAATGCTGAACATGCTCGTGCACGCCATGGCACCTCCCCGGCAAGCGGTGGCGGGAAGTTACCACCAATGGCGTTCGGTAGCGTAACCCCTTCCTCCAGTAAGCCTCCAGTTCTCCAGCCTGGTCCTCCCAGTTCTCCAGCCTGGTCCTCCAGTAGCTCGCCGGTTCAGTCGCTGGTGGATGCCAAGGCAGCATGGTCACTACGTGAGCGCCGGATGGCTGCCTCGACGCGAGTGGCTGCCACGCCGAGGACCTCAGCCACGGCGATTACGACG
Source organism: Geodermatophilus sp. DSM 44513 (assembly GCF_032460525.1). Taxonomy (NCBI): domain Bacteria; kingdom Bacillati; phylum Actinomycetota; class Actinomycetes; order Geodermatophilales; family Geodermatophilaceae; genus Geodermatophilus; species Geodermatophilus sp. DSM 44513. Next base: position 4,205,122 of record NZ_CP135963.1, read on the forward strand.
CCTGGTGACGGTTCCGTGCCAGGGCGTCCGTCCTCGAGTCGTGCGTACGTCATGACGGACAGGCCCGGAGCTCCCATCTCGTTTGTGGCAAGTCCGGCCGCGACTCGAAGGGCCGCGAGGGACGGATCCTGAGGGTCGGCGTCGAGCAGATGCAGTGGTTCGACGCCTAGCGCGGCTGCCAGGCGCGGGACGAAGCGTGGCCGGGGGCGTTCAAGGCCCAGCTCCCAGACCCGAACCCGGGCCGGGCCTGACAATCCCAGCGTTCGGGCGAGGTCTTCTCGTGTCATACCGGCGGCCTTCCGAGCCTCGAGGAGACGATCACTCCGAAGTAGCGGCCGCACCACAGCAGCTCCCCTCGCCCAGCCGGTCAGGTGCCGCCCCGTTTGTTGTGCACCCTAGCGACGACTCGCACCGCCTGACGTAGGCGAGGCGCATCATCCGAGCCTGCGCCGGACAAGACGTCGACCTGGAACGCGTCCCGGGATGGCGCTGGTTGCAGCCGCGAGCTGGGATCGATGGAGCGTGGTGGCCTGACGAACTCCTTTGGCCCTCCTCCCTCCGCAGCGCGGTAGACGGCGGCGCAGTACTGGAGAAACTCTGGAGAGCAACGTCGGGAGTCAGCGTCCCTAACACGGAGTCCTAGCCACAGAACTGGAGGATGGAGGGCGACGCTCGTCGCATGTTGGCCTTCACGCGTCCCGGACAACGCTCCGTCTCCAGGTGCGGGCACCAGGACCTTCGTCCTCGCACTGGGCTCCACCTCGGCGACCAGGTCCGGGCAGGATCTCAGTCGCACTGCCGTCAGCGTAATCAGGTATCCGTGTCCTACACGTCCTGTTCTTCTAACCGCAGCAGCATCGTGGTCTACAGGATTGCCTGGTTGGCCTTCGGAGGTGCGCAGTGAGCCGACCGAGCCAGGTGATGCACGGTCCTCCCCCTGGCCCTCATGACGAGCTGTTCACCATCGCGCAGGCCGCCGAGTATCTAGGGACCGGTGAGCGCTTCATCCGTCGACTCGTCGCGCAGCGGCGCATCTCATACGTGAAGCTTGGCAAGTACGTCCGCCTGCAGCGATCCGCCTTGGATCACTTCATCGAATCCGGGCGCGTACCGAGCGAGTGACGCTCGCAACAGACTGCACCCCTGGCCCGCGAGTTCTGACCGACAGCGATCTGACGTCGTCGATGTTCTTGCAGGGCCCGCAGTGGCGAATCGGTCCGGTTCTGAACAAAGGCCTACTAACCGACCACGTCAGAGCGGGCTCGACAGGGCCGCGCCATGACTGGTTCTGGGTTGCTGAGCCGGTTCTGGCCACGGTTCGCGGAGTCCGATCCCGACCGGGCTTACGGCATGAACTTGGCCGAGCGGACGAGGTGGCCGCTGCCTCCTCCAAGGGCCTCGACAGTGAACCCCCGCCTAGCTAGCACGTCGGCCAAGGCGCGGTTCATGACCTGATGCACGGATTCGTTCACGACGGCGCCGTGCACCTCGTCGACGCTCATCCGGTCGTGCTGCCGCCAGGTGACGACGATGCCGCCCAGCCCCGGTTCAGGGGTTAGGCACGCACCGCCGAGCCGGTTGCCTGGGCCGTCGGCGTCGTGCAGCGGCAGCCCGGTCTCCGTCAGCGCCGCGGCGACCTCGACGACCAAGGTGGTCACCAGGTCATCGTCCGAGACAACCGCCTGCCAGTCGTCGGGCAGCCGGTCGATCTGCTCGGACAAGTGTGCCAGCCACGCCAAATCCTGCGGGGACGGCCGCCGGTTGAGTCCGCCATCCGCCCGGAGGCGGCCGTAGACAGGGGCAGCCTCGTCGAACCCGCCATCCCCGCTCGCGCCAGCCGCCCAGGCGGCGTCGAAGCGGTCAGGGAACGGGCCGGCGACGATCCGACCGTGCCCGACCTCCTCCTCGATTACCAGCCACCAACTCTGACCGGCACCGCAGTCAAGAACGACCTCACCGCTGGACAGACCGCCCACAGCGCTAACCCCTTCCGAGAACAGGCCGCCACCAGGGAAGAGCGACGGCATCTGCGCACCCGGGGACGAGCAGCGCAGATGGCAGAAGGTTAGAAGGGAATGCGCCTGTGACCCTTCCTTCTGGTCTGGCACGGGCACCCGCGTTCCCGAATCGTTGCACCACCGCCGCCGCGGGACGACGACCCTTCCTCCCGCGCGGCCACATGTCGATTCACGCCGCTACCGGCCAGCGTGATGACCTCCGATCCGGCGTCGGTGATGTTCAAGATGACCGGACCCGAAGGCGCGTCGTCGCGTGGGCGGCGCCGCGCAGAAGCGCGTATGCAGCAGCCCTGCGTTCCGAGATGGCAGCGGTGAGTTCGGACAGTGGGAACGGGGCTCCCACCGGATTGGCGCGCTGGTGGACTCCAGACATGGTTTCGCCAGAGTCCAAGCCGGATCCGATGACTGGTCCCCCAAGTGGAGGCGGTGCAGACGATCCGGCTGCTGTTCCGGACGAGCCCCAGCCCCGCGCCGCCAATTGCATCGACACCCGACGATCCCGTGGCGAGCTCAGCGGTAGGCACCCGAGCCTGCCTCCATCCCAAGAAGCCCGAACGCCTTCCGCCGTCGACCGTAAGCGCCGCACAGCAAAGATGGGGGTAAAGCGTGGCAGAGGCCCGGTAACTGGTCACTTCGTATCTCCAGTTTCACGCGTCTTTGCAGCTCAACGAGCCGTTAAGTGGGCCCCGTGGGGATCGAACCCACAACCCGCGGATTAAAAGTCCGCTGCTCTGCCAGTTGAGCTAGAGGCCCGGTGCGGTGGACGTCCGAAGCACCCGCACCCGGGCCGAGGCTAGCGCGGCGGGCGGGGCGCGACCCGGGCGGCGAGGCTCAGAGGACGTCGAGGAAGAGCAGGACCAGCAGCGTCAGCAGCGCCGAGACGACCAGCGAGCCCAGGCAGCCCAGCCGGCTGGAGAAGAGGAAGAACACGACCCCGCGGGTGCCCCGGGGTGGTGCCGGCGAACCGCGGCGGTCACGGTTCGTGTCGTTCGCCACTGCACATCACCTGGTCGGGTGATCCCTACCGGCCCCCGCGGTCACCTAGCGTCACTGCCGTCCGGTGCACGTCACCGGGCCGGCGCCGGTGCACGGCGCCCGCGAGGCCCCGGCCCGGTCGTCCCGTTCCCCCCGGGGCGGCCGGGCCGGACTGCCTCCCGGCCCTCAGCGGACCCGGCCCTCAGCAGACCCGGTCCTCAGCAGACCCGGACCTCAGCAGACCCGGTCCTGCAGGTCCGCCAGCAGCGCCTGCTGTGCGTCGTCGACCGGCAGGGGCACCGCCACCGGCCCGGTGTCGCCGACGGCCACGGACAGCGGGAAGACGAACGGCTGCTTGGTCTCCGCCAGTACGTGCGGCTCGCAGGACGCCGGGGTGAACACCACCTCGGCACCCACCCGGTCCTCCCCCGGCGCCAGCTCCAGGGGCAGCCCAGTGACGGCGACGTCCAGCACCACGCTGCCCCGGGCGTCGACCACCGTCACGGCGCGGTCGTCCTCCCCGGCCCGGGCGAGGACCAGGCGGCCGGTGACCGACTCCCCCGTCGCCCGCAGCTCCTCCAGGCCGACCCCGGCCACGGCCAGCACCCCTGCGACGGCGCACGCCTGGCGGTGGACGACGTCCAGGTCGTCGCCGGCCAGCGGCACCCGCAGCTCCTCCATCGCGCCGTCCGGGCGGACGACGGTCAGCCGCGCGGCCACCGGGGACGGCTGCGCGGCGCAGTCCGGCGCGCCGTGCGCGGTCCGCAGCGCGATGGTCTGCCCCGGCGCGAAGGCCGCGGTCAGCGCGGTCGGTGGCAGCGGCGCGAAGCCCGGCGAGTCGACCGCCACCGCGGTGACCGTGAACGGCAGGTCCCCGGTGTCGGTCACGCGGACGTGCACCTGCCCCGGGACGGTCACGTCGGTGCGCAGCTGCACCACCTCGCCCTCGATCCCCGGCACCGGCGGCACGGCGGGCGCGGCAGGAGCGGTCGGCACCGGGTCGCCAGCACCGGCCGCACCGGCCGCACCGGAACAGCCGGCGCACAGGAGCGCCAGGGCCAGCACCGCCGTCCGCCGCACACCCCGCAGGGTAGGGACGGCGGCGCCGCCCCGGGACCCCTACCGGTCGCGCCCGGGCAGCCGGGCCATCACCCGGCCGGCCTGCATGCGGACCTCCAGCTTGTCCTGCGGGTTGGCCGCCGGGCCGCGCCGCGGCTGGCCGTCGGCCAGGTCGAACGCCGAGTCGTGCCACGGGCAGACCAGGCAGTCGCTGCCGCGCACCCGCTCGATGCGCCCCTCGTACATCGGGCCGGCCAGGTGCGAGCAGGCGCCGATGAACACGTCCACCCGCGTCCCCCGGCGGACGACGGCCAGCGGGACGTCGACGCCGCTGCCCCCGCCGGTGCGCAGCGCCGGCCGGCCGTCGGGCAGGTCGTCCAGCGGGCCGAGGTCGATCCAGTCCGAGGTCAGCGCGCGGGCCGCCGTCGCGGCGTGCGAGGCGCCCGAGGACTGGGCGTAGGACATGTGCCCGCCGACGGCCGCCGACCCGGTGGCCACCCCCAGGCCCGCGTAGGACAGCACCCGGCCCAGCCCGCCGCGTCCGCGCGCCCGGGCGACCAGGGACCCGACGTAGAGGCCGAGCGCGAGGGTGTTGCCCGCGGCGTGCAGCGCGCCCAGCCGCTGGACGCCGACGCCCTGCTCGGACCAGTCGGCCGCGCCGGACAGCGCCGCGGGGATCGAGGCGGCCACGCCGGTGCCGATGAGGACCGTGGCGGCCGGCCGCATCGCCGGGATGGCGTCCAGCAGGCCGGCCGACGTCCAGCTCCCCACGGGGACCTGCACCAGGACCGGGTGCACCGGGTGGCCCAGCCACGTGCCGTGCAGCAGGTCCTTGAACGCCTGCGGCTTCAGCGCGGCGAGCACGGCCCGCCGGGCCGGCTCGATCGCCCTGTCGAAGGTCGCGGAGTCCGCGATCCGGTCGAGGATCCCCATGAGGCTCATGCGCGCCGTCCTACCCCGGCGGCCGGTCGCGATACCGCGGGCAGGATCCCGTGACGGGCGGTGACGGCATGATCACGGCGGGACGGTGACCTGCCGGAGGGCCGTCGTCCGGACAGGTGTTCTGCGCGCTTTCAGGGGAATAAGCACTGGTGCACAGCCGATGCCCAGGTGGACCGTGCAGAGAGAACCCGTGACCAGCAGAGGAGTCCTCGTGACCTGCCCGTCGTTGCTCGTCCGCCGTCCCGCGGCCGGCGAGCCCGCGGGCAGCGTGGTGGACCGGCTGCGCGGTGAGGACACGGTCGCCCAGTTCGCCCGCTTCGTCCTCGTCGGCGGCTCCACGACGCTGGTCTACGCAGCCCTCTTCGTCGCCCTGGAGGGCTTCGGCTACCTGCCCGCGCACGTCGTCGCCACCGCGGCCTCGACCGTGCTGGCCAACGAGATGCACCGGCGCCTGACCTTCCACGCCGGCGAGCGGGTGACCTGGCTGACCGCGCAGCTGGAGGCCGGCGGGGTCACCGTCATCGGCCTGCTGCTGAGCAGCGCGGCCCTGGGCGTCCTCGACTCGCTGGCCCCGGACGCCGGTGTGGTCACCCAGGTCGCGCTGGTCGTCACGGTCACCGGCCTGGTCGGCCTGATGCGGTTCATCGCGCTGCGCTGGCTGTTCCGGCCGCGCTCGGTCACCACCGCCTGAGTCACCCCCCACGGAGTCGGGTCGCCGGCCTGGTTGAGCACGCAACCGCATGTATGGTTGAGCACGCAACCACCCATCGACCGACCGGAGGCCCCCGTGGCGAAGATCGCCGTCATCTACTACTCCTCGACCGGGAACGTGCACCAGCTCGCCGCCGCACTGGCCGACGGCGCCCGCGAGGCCGGCGCCGAGGTGCGGCTGCGCCGGGTGCCGGAGCTGGCCCCGGAGGAGGCGATCGACTCCAACCCGCTGTGGCGGGCGCACGTCGACGCCACCGCCGGCGAGGTCGAGGAGGCCAGCCCCGCGGACATGGAGTGGGCCGACGGGTACGCCCTCGGGACGCCGACCCGCTTCGGCACGCCGGCCGCGCAGATGAAGCAGTTCATCGACACCCTCGGCGGGCTGTGGTTCACCGGGAAGCTGGCGAACAAGGGCGCCACCGCCTTCACCAGCGCGCAGAACGCCCACGGCGGCAACGAGTCGACGATCCTCACGCTGTTCAACGTGTTCACCCACTTCGGCGCCGTCATCGTCCCGCCGGGGTACACCGACCCGCTGCTGTTCGAGTCCGGCGGCAACCCCTACGGGGCCTCCACCACCTCCGGCGGCGAGTCGGCCACCGCGACCGACGCCGAGCTGGCCGCCGCCCGCTACCAGGGCCGCCGGCTGGCCGAGGTGACCGCCAAGCTCGTCGCGTGACGGTCGCGTGACGGCGGTGTGCCGCCCGGGCCGGACCGGACGGCACACCGCCGCCCGCGGCTAGCTTGACGCAGGTGAGTGAGCCGACCCCCACCGCACCGCCGCGCCGCCCGGCGGCCGTGCGCGGGCTGGGTCGGTGGGCCGCCCGGCTGGCCGTCGTCCTCGGCGGGGCGTGGCTGGGGGTGCTGCTGCTCGGTCCGGTCGAGGCGCAGATCGGTCCCTTCGACGCCACGGTGGCGCTGCGGCCCCTGGGCGGTGGGGCCACCGTGGACGTCCCGCCGCTGGGCGCGCTGCAGGTCGACGCCTACGACGGGCCGCTGCGGCTGGAGATCGCCCTCAGCCGGGTCGACGAGATCCGGGCCACCCGGCTGGCCACCGACCCGGCCGCGCTGGACCGCGTGGTCGACGAGGTGAGCGCGGACCTGCGGGACGCCGTCGAGCGGATCGCCTGGCTGACCGCGCTGGCCGCGACCGCCGGCGCGGCCGGCGCCGCGCTGCTGGTGTTCCGCCGCCGCCGCGAGCCCCTGATCGCGGTGGGCCTGTCCGCGGGGCTCGTGCTGGGGACGGCGGGCGTCACCGCGGCGACCTGGCGGCCGGAGGCGCTGTCGCAGCCGACCTACACCGGGCTGCTGGTCAACGCGACCAGTCTGATCGGCAGCGCCCAGGACATCGTGGCCCGCTTCGACGCCTACCGGGCCTCCCTGGAGGACCTGGTCGGCAACGTCAGCACGCTCTACGCCACGCTGTCGGCGCTGCCGCCGGCCGGCGGGAGCGGGGACACGGTGGCCCTGCTGCACGTCTCCGACGTCCACCTCAACCCCGCCGGGATCGACCTGGTCGAGCAGGTGGTGGCGCAGTTCGAGGTGGACGCCGTCCTCGACACCGGCGACCTGACCGACTGGGGCACCCTGCCGGAGAACGGCCTGGTGGACCGGGTCGGGGCCCTCGGGGTCCCCTACGTCTTCACCAAGGGCAACCACGACTCCACGGTGACCGTGCAGCTGGTCGCCGCGCAGCCGAACGCGACCGTGCTGGACGACTCGGCCGTGACGGTCGCCGGGATCCAGGTCGTGGGCACGCCGGACCCCCGCTTCACCCCCGACCCGGACGCCGACGACGGCGCGCGGACGCTGGAGGAGACCGGCGAGGGCCTGGCCGCCTACGTCGGGACGCTCCCCGCGCCCCCCGCGATCGCCATGGTCCACGACCCGGAGCAGGCCCCGCCGCTGGACGGCGTCGTCCCCCTCGTGCTGGCCGGGCACACCCACGAGCGGGAGGTCACCCGGCTCGACGGCGGCACGCTGCTCATGGTGCAGGGCTCCACCGGCGGGGCCGGGCTGCGCGCGCTGCAGGGCGAGTTCCCCGAGCCGCTCACCTGCACGGTGCTCTACCTCGACCCGGGCACCGGCGCGCTGACCGCCTACGACGAGATCACCCTCGGCGGGCTCGGGCAGACCGAGGTGACCATCGAACGGGAGGTGGTCGGCCCGCTGACGACCAGCGCACCCCCGGCCCCGGCGCCCGCCTCCCCGACCGGGTGAGCCGCCCGACCTAGGCTCGGCCCATGTCCACGACCCCTGCGCGCGCCGCCCGGTCGGCGGCCGGCGTCCTCGCGGCGAGCCTCGTGCTGCTGCCCCTGACCGCCTGCTCGATCGGCACGGACACCCTGTCCTGCAGCACCAGCGGGTGCACGGTGACGCTGTCCGGCGACCAGGCGCAGGTCGACGTCCTGGGCACCTCGCTGTCCTTCGGTGGCGTCCAGGACGGCCGGGCCTCCCTCGGCGTGGCCGGCGTCACCGTCTCCTGCGCCGAGGGCGAGACGGTCGCCGCCGGGTCGCTGAGCCTGACCTGCACCAGCGTGCAGGCCGACGCCGTGGAGGTGACCGCCTCCCTCGGCTGAAGGCCCTCCTGCAGGGTCCCGGCGCGAGCCTGCGAGTGACGGGGGGCAGGAGGGTCCTTCTCTCAGCCGGCGTCGGCGACCTCGACGACGATGCGGGTGGGGTCCTGGAGCGCGTAGACGCGGAACGGCGCCTCCCCGGTGGTCCCGACGACGGCGACCGAGGTGCCCTCGTAGGTCGCGTCCCAGGCGACCTCGGTGACCGTCACGGTGCCGTTGCCGGGCAGCGGGTCGGGGCCGGCCCACTCCTCGACGCCGGTGCTGTACGGGTAGCCGGCGCCGGTCACGGTCACCTGCAGCGCGGCGTCACCGGCCACCTCGATCGGGCTCCCGCTGCCCTGCGAGGACGCCTGGTCGACGTAGCGGACGTCCCAGCCCGGCGTGCCGGTCCCGCCCAGCTCCAGGACGACGCGGTCGTACCCGTCCTGCCGGCCGGTGCGGATCTCGGTGACCGTGACCTGGGCGTCGGCGGAGGCCTCCTGGGTGGCCGGCGCGGTGTCGCCCTCGAACGGCGGGGCGGTGGCGCTGCCGTCGTCCGGGGTGCCCCCGCCGGTGCCGTCGTCCGCAGACGTGTCCGGCGCGGCGGACCCGGACGGGGCCGACGCCCCGCCCGTGCTGGCGGACGCCACCGTGGCGGTGTCCCCGCCGCAGCCGGCGAGCAGCGCGGCGGCGAGCAGGAGCGACGGGCAGAGGGCGGCACGGCGGGTCACCCGCTGAGCCTGACACCCGCCGACCCCTCCGTGAGCGACCGGTGACGTCGTGTCGCAGCGTCGGGGCCCGCCGAGGCCACCCCCCCACCGGGGTGGTCCGCGGGGCATGTAGAGTCCTCGCTGCCCCCGGCGAACACGAGCCCCCATCGTCTAGCGGTCCAGGACGCTGCCCTTTCAAGGCGGTAGCACGGGTTCGAACCCCGTTGGGGGCACGGCAGCACCAGCAGCACCAGCACCAGCACCACCAGCAAGGCCCTGTAGCGCAGTTGGTTAGCGCGCCGCCCTGTCACGGCGGAGGTCGCGGGTTCGAGTCCCGTCAGGGTCGCTCTCCGGTGGGGACACCGGGAGGGGCAGGTAGCTCAGTCGGTACGAGCGCTCGCCTGAAAAGCGAGAGGTCGGCGGTTCGACCCCGCCCCTGCCCACACACCTCCTCCGTCAGCTCGACGGCGCCCGGTCGCTGACCACCTGGGCGTAGACCTGGCCGTGCACGGCCCGGACGGCGGCGCGCTGCTCGGCCCGCCACGCCTGGTCGGCCGGCCGCGGGGCCGGTCGGGTGAGTGCCGCGGTGACCGCGGCGTCCAGGGACACCGGGTCCAGGCCGCGCTCCTCGTCGTTGTCGTAGACCACCACGTCGGCCCACTGGTCGGCGAACCAGCCGCAGCTGGGCGCCACCACCCGGGTGCCGACGTCCCGGCAGACCTCCAGGTCCCGCGAGTGCGTGCCGCAGCACTCCGGCAGGACGGCGGCGTGCAGCTCCTGCAGCTGCTCGGCCCAGCCGTCCGCCTTGCGCGGCAGGTACTCCAGGCTGTCCCCGGCGGCGAAGACCGGCGGCGGCGCCACCCCGTCGTCGAGGAACACCCGCAGCCGCCCCCCGCCGTTGACCGCCCCGGACAGCGCCGCCCGGACCACGCCGGCGGGGTCCGGCAGGGCCGGGCACGGGGCGCGCAGCGCCATCCCGACCACGCCGCGCTCGCCGCCGCCGAGGTCGGGGACCGGCTCGGCGATCGACGGGTGCGCCACCACGATTGCCGTCCGGCCGAACCGCGCCGCGATCTCCTCCGCCGCCCCCGGGGTGAGCGTGAGCACCACCTCGGCCGTGGCCAGCAGGGCCGCGAGGTGGGCGTCGTGCCGGCGCCGGGTGGGCTGGCCCGGGTCGCGCAGCTGGTGCACGGTCAGCACCAGCGGGACCCCCGAGCGCCGGACCGTCTCCGTCCAGCTGACCACCTCGTCCTCGGGCAGGTGGCCGTACCCGGAGTGCAGGTGCACCACGTCGGTGCGGTCGGCGTGCGCGGCCAGGTAGCCGGGGTCCAGCCAGGGGCTGGGCCCGCCACCCGGGCCGGGACCGACCCGCTGCACCCCGTCGGGCAGGACGGCGTCGACGTAGGGGTCGGTGTTCGGCACGGTCACCACGCGGATCCCGGGACCTGCCGGGGAGTCGGCGGCGTTCACGCGGTGCTGCTCCTCTGCGGGCCGCGCACTGCGACCGGGCAGGGGCGGGACCCGGGTCGGGGTCGACGGGTGTCCACGCCCCTACCCACGGTCGCCACGGTCAACCGGCGCGGTGACGCATCGTGCCCGGGACCACCTCCTGGGGTGACGCCCGCGGGCGGCGCTACCCCGCCCGGCGGCCGCCGTCCACCCGCGGCGGGGCGCCCGGGACGGGTGGGACGGGTGCGCCCGACCCGTCGGGACCCCACCAATCCCCGTGTGATCACGGAGTGGGGTCCCGCCAGGTGACACCGTGCAAGCGGCTGCCTACGGTCGGGAGGTGCTCGCGTCGTTGCTGGTCCTCGCCGGTGTCCTCGTCGGGTTCGTCGCCCTGCTCGCCCTCATCGTCGCCCTGAGCGCCCCGTCGGCCGCCCGCCCGCCGGCCGGCCGGTCGCCGGCAGCGCCCCGCACCCCGGCGCCCCGCCCACGCCACCCCGCGGGGTGACCGGCCGACCGCGGCCGCCCCGCCCGGGGGTCGCGGTCGGCGCGTCGCCGGGACGCGCCGACCGCCGCGTCGTCCCGGGTGCCGCGCGGTGCCGCGGGAGGCGATGATCCGCGGTACGGCGGTGCAGCACCCGCACGCCGGAGCACGAGCACGGCGAGGACGACATGGCACGGTCCCGGTCCGGTTCCCCCCACCCCCGGCGGCGGGCCCTCGTCGGCCTGGTGCTGGTCCTCCCGGCGACCGGCGCGCTGCTGGCCGCGCTGCTCAGCCCCTGGGTGATCGGCCCGGGGCTGGCGGCGAGCTCGTCGGCCTCGCTGCTGGCACCACTGCCGGTCGAGCTCACCGACGCCACGCCGCCGGGCAACACGGTGGTCCTCGCCGCCGACGGGACGGTGGTCACCCACTTCTACCGGGAGAACCGGACGCCGGTGACCGCCGACCGGATCGCCGACGTCATGGAGCAGGCGCTGGTCGCCATCGAGGACGAGCGCTTCGCCGAGCACAACGGCCTGGACGTGCAGGGCACGGCTCGGGCGCTGGTGCGCAACGTCGCCTCCGGCGGCGTCCAGGAGGGCGGCTCCACCATCACCCAGCAGCTGGTCAAGCAGACGCTGCTGCAGAGCGCCACCACCGCCGAGGAGCGGCGGGCGGCCACCGAGCAGACGGTGGGCCGCAAGCTGCGCGAGGCCCGGCTGGCCCTGGCGCTGGAGGAGACGTACTCCAAGGAGGAGATCCTCACCCGGTACCTCAACACCGTGTACTTCGGCGAGGGCGCCTACGGCGTCCAGGCCGCGGCGCAGGCCTACTTCGGCGTGGACGCCGCCGACCTCGACCTGCCGCAGGCGGCCATGCTCGCCGGGCTGGTGCAGACGCCGGCCGCGGACAACCCGCTGGCCGACCCCGAGCGGGCGCGCGAGCGGCGCAACGTGGTGCTGGCGCGGATGCACGCCCAGGGCCTGGTCACCGACGCCCAGCTGGCCGAGGTCGCGGCGACGCCGGTGCAGACCGCCCCGGCGCCGGCCCCGCCCAACGGCTGTGCCGGCGCGGTGCTCGGCGGGTTCTTCTGCGACTTCCTGCAGCGCCACCTGATCGGCACCCTCGGGGTCACCCAGGAGCAGCTGGAGACCGGTGGGCTCACCATCCGCACCACGCTGCGGGCGGACCTGCAGCGCTCCGCGGACGCCGCCGTGCTGGCCACCCAGCCGATGGGCGACCCGGTGGCCGCCGTGTTCACCGCGGTCGAGCCGGGCACCGGCGCGGTGCTGGCGATGAGCGCCAACCGGGTCTTCGGCCACGACGTCGACGACCCGGCGCAGGAGTCGGTCAACCTCAACGTGGTCGCCAGCAAGGGGTCGGGCTCCACCTACAAGGTGTTCGTGGCCACCGCGGCCCTCGAGCGCGGCCTCCCGCCGACGCACACGATCACCGCGCCGGAGCCCTACACCTCGCGGGTGTACCGCAACGGCTCCGAGCCCTACACCGTGGGCAACGTCGGGGAGTCGATCCCGGCCCGGCTGAGCATGCACGAGGCGCTGGTCCGCTCCTCCAACACCTACTTCGTCGCCCTGGAGGACGAGCTGGGCAGCGTGGAGGGCCCGGTGCGGGTGGCCCAGCGGCTGGGTCTGACCTCCCTGGACCCGGTCGCCGACCAGGTGGTGGCGGAGAACCGCGGCTCGTTCACCCTCGGCCCGGAGGCGACCAGCCCGCTGGCGCTGGCCAGCGCCTACTCCACGCTGGCCGCAGGCGGCACCCGGTGCACGCCGGTCCCGGTCGTGGAGGTCCTCGACCGGGACGGGCGGCCGCTGACCCGCGCGGACGGCAGCCCGCTGGGCACCGGCGCCTCCTGCACCCCGGAGGTGGTCTCGCCGCAGATCGCCAGCACGGTCAACCAGATGCTGGTCGGCGGCTCCACGCTGCCCTACGGCACCGGTCGGCGGGCGGCTGTCCCCGGGCACCAGGTCGCCACCAAGACCGGCACCGCCCAGGACCGCGCGTCGGTCTCCTTCGTCGGCTCCACCCCCCGCTACACCGCCAGCGTCATGCTGTTCGCCCCACAGGCCAACGTGGACGTCGGCGGGTACGGCGGCAGCCGCGGCGGGCAGATCTGGCACGACGCCTTCCTGCCGGTGCTGTCCGCGGAGGAGGCGGTCCCGTTCCCGCCGGCGGGCATCCCGCTCCCGCCGCTACCGGGCGCGCGGTGACGCCGGGCCGGCCATGAGCTCCGCGGCGCGCTCACCGATGGCCACCGCGGTCGCCGCCGGGCCGCGCGAGGTCACCGTGGGCATCACCGAGGTGTCCACGACCCGCAGCCCCTCGACGCCGCGCACCCGCAGGTGCTGGTCGACGACCGCGCCGGGGTCGCCGTCCGGGCCCATCCGGGCCGTCCCGGCCAGGTGGACGGCGGTGGCGATGGAGCGCCGGACCCAGCGGTCCAGCTCGCGGTCGTCGCACAGCACGTCGTCGGGCAGGCCGGTCCGGCCGGCGACCAGCGGCGCCAGCGCCCGCGTCCGCAGCAGCTCGGCGGCCAGCCGCACCCCCTGGCGCATCCGCCGGCGGTCGGCGTCCGCGGTCAGGTAGCGGTACTCCAGCCGCGGCTGCACGCGCGGATCGGTGCTGGTGAGGGTGAGCCGCCCGCGGCTGTCCTCCCGCTGCAGCCCCACGCCGAGGAACAGGTCGTCGCGGCGGCGGGCGGTGTCCAGCAGCCGGTGCGGCGACGTCCCGCGCAGCGCGCGCAGCGTGGCCCCCGGCCGGCGCAGCGCCCGGGCCACCGCCGTCGACGTGCGGGGCGCCACCACCCGGCTGAACGGCTTGAGCCAGGGCAGCACCTCGAGGTCGTCGGCGGTGTTCAGGACGCCGGACAGCGGGTGCAGGTCCCGCGGCATCGGCAGCCGCCGGGCCGGGCGCCAGGTGACGTAGACGTCGGGGTGGTCGGTGCACTCCGCGCCCACCCCCGGGACGTCGGCCACCACGTCGACGCCGAGGGCGCGCAGGTCGTCGGCCGGGCCGATGCCGGACAGCAGCAGCAGCTGCGGCGACCCCACCGCGCCGGCGGCGAGCACCACCTCGTCGGCGCGCACGACGCCCTCGTCGGTCTGCACGCCGACCGCCCGGCCGCCCTCCACCACGACCCGGCGCACGGTCACCCCGCCGCGCACGGTCAGCCCGGGGTGCCCGCGGCGCGGCGCCAGGTAGGCCATCGCGGTGTTGACCCGCACCCCGCCGGCCACGTTGAGCGGGACCGGACCCCAGCCGGGCGGCCCGTCGGCGTTCTTGTCCGGCTCGGCGGGGAACCCGAGCTCGGCGGCGGCCGCCCCCAGCGCGTCGGCGAGCGGGTGCCCGGGACGCGGGCGCTGCACCGGCACCGGGCCGCCGGTGCCGTGGCCGGGCCGGTCGCCGTGGTCCCGGTCGTCCTCCAGCCGGACGAAGGAGGGCAGCAGCGCGTCGTGGGACCACAGGTCGTTGCCCGCCGCGGCCCAGCCGTCGAGGTCCGCGCGGGTGCCGCGGATGAAGTAGCCGCCGTTGAGCGCGCTGGACCCGCCGGCCACCCGCCCGCGCGGGACCGGGGAGGTGACCTCGTCGGTGAGCACGCCGGTGAGGTCCCAGTTGGCCGGGTGGCCGGGGACGGCCGCGGCCATGCGCGCGGCGTCGCGCAGGTCGGGCGGGAACTCGGCGTGGTCGGCCCCGGCCTCGAGCACCAGCACCCGCCGTCCGGCGTCGGCCAGCCGGGCGGCCAGCGGGGCGCCCGAGGTGCCGGCGCCCACCACGACGACGTCCCACCCGGTCACAGCCCGAGCACCGCCGGCAGGTCCAGCCGGCGCACCTTGCCGGTCGGGGTGCGCGGCAGCTCGGGCACCGGGTGCAGGCTCTTGGGCCGCTTGGCCGGGGTGAGCCGCTCCCGTGCCCACCCGGCCAGCTCGACCGGGTTCGCGTCACCGACGTAGGCGGCGACCACCCGCTGGCCCCACACCTCGTCCGGGACGCCGACGACCGCGCTCTCCACGACCGCCGGGTGCGCGTCGAGCACCGCCTCCACCTCGGCCGGGTACACGTTCACCCCGCCGGAGACGACCAGGTCCTCGCGGCGGCCGTCCAGCCAGACCGTGCCGTCGTCGTCCACCCGGCCCAGGTCCCCGACGGTGACCAGGTCGCCGCGCCACGCGGCCGCGGTCTTCTCCGGCGCCCGCCAGTACTCGAACCGCGCCCAGCGGGGCACCGCGCACCACAGCTGGCCGCGCGCGTCGGCCTCCACCCGCCGCCCCGGCCGGGCCCGCCCGACGCTGCCCGGGCGGGCGAGCCACAGCTCCGGCGGGCAGACGGTGAACTGCGCCTCGGTGGAGCCGTAGAACTCCCAGACGCTGCCCGCAGGCGCGGCGGCGAGCACGGCGCGCTTCACCGGCTCGGGGCAGGGTGCGCCGGCGTGCACCAGCCGCCGGAAGGACGACCAGTCCACGTCGTCGCGCTGCAGCAGGCGCTGCAGGTGGGTGGGCACGCAGAAGGCGGTGGTGGGCCGCGCGGCGCGGATGACCGCGGCCGCGCGGGCGGCGTCGAACGGCCCGGGCAGCAGCACCTCGCCGCCGGCCAGCAGCGTGTGCACGGCGAACCGCAGCGGCGCGGAGTGGTGCAGCGGGGAGAGCACCAGGTGCCGGTCGGTCGGGCCGAGCTCCCACAGCCCGACCTCCTCGCCGGCCAGCGCGCGGGCGTCGTCCTCGGCGAGCACGCCGGACCACACGCCCTTGCGGCGTCCCGTCGTCCCGGACGTGTGGTGCACCGGCCGGGCCAGCGGGACGTCGGCCAGCTCGGCCTGCACGTCCCCGGTGAGCAGCCGCCCCGGCTCCGCACCCACGTCGAGGCCCGCGTCGGCGTCCGCCGCGAGCGCGGCCCGCTCGGCGGCGGGCAGCGCGGGGTCCAGCACCACCGGGACGACGCCGGTGCGCAGCGCGCCCAGGACGACGGCCAGCAGCGCCGGCGAGGCGGCCGCGGACACCAGCAGCCGGTCGCCCGGCACCAGCCCCGCCGCGCACAGGGCGGCCGCGGCCCGCCGCTGGTCGCGCTCGCTGTCCGCGGCCCGCACCACCGCCACGGTCACGGCAGGGACACCCGGTCGCCGTCCAGCACCGCGTGCCCCTCCGCGGCGAGCTTGGCCAGCGTCGCCCGGGTCGACTGGGCCGCCGCCGGCCACAGCTCCCGCGGCACGTCGGCGTACACGTCGGCCACCAGCGCGTCGACGGTCCCGCCGCCGCGCACCACCGCGGCGAGCAGCTGCTGCTCCCGGAACGCCCGGTGGGCCAGGTAGAAGTCCAGCACCGCGCCGGGGTCCTCGGTCAGCTCCGGTCCGTGTCCGCAGTACAGCGCGCTGGGCCCCAGGTCGTGCACCCGGCGCAACGACGCCAGGTAGGCCAGCACGTCGCCCTCGGGGTGGGTCACCACCGACGTCCCGCGGCCCAGCACGTGGTCGCCGACGAGGACCGCGCCGGACTCCAGCCGGAAGGCCAGGTGGTCGGCGGTGTGCCCGGGCGTGGGGACGACGTCCAGCGCCGTCCCGGCCAGGGTCAGCCGCTCCCCCGCCGCCAGGACCCGCCCGCCCGGACCGGCCACCCGGGCGTCGGCGGCCCCGACCTCCGCCCCGAACCGCTGCCCCCACGGGAGCGCCGCCTCCGCGTGGTCGCCGTGGTGGTGGGTGACCAGGACCGCGACGCAGCGGGCGTCGCGCGCAGCCAGCGCCGCGTCCACCGCAGCCAGGTGCGCCGGGTCGTCCGGGCCCGGGTCGACCAGCACGGCCTGCCCGCTGCCCGGGGCGCCGACGAGGTAGCTGTTGGTGCCGTCCAGCGTCATCGGCGAGGGGTTGGGCGCCAGCACCCGGGTGACCAGCGGCTCGAGGTCCGCCGTCCGCGGCATCATCCCCGGCGCGGGGAGCTGCCAGGTGCTGCGGGGGTCCTCCGGGGTCCTCACGCCCGGCACGGTAACTGCTGTCCGCGTGGTGACGGCCTGGAACGGCCACTCCTCAGGGACCCTCCGCCTGCGCGTGCGAGGCGTGGGGGGAGGGGTGGTCCTCCTAACAGCCGCTGATGCTCGCCCCGCGGGCGCGCAGCCACGGCACCGGGTCGACCTGGCCGCCGTGCAGCGCCCCGCCGGGGTGCACCTCGAAGTGCAGGTGCGGGCCGGTGGACTGGCCGCGGTTGCCGACCGTGGCGATCCGCTCGCCGGCGACCACCCGCTCGCCGGCGCTGACGAAGTACTCGTTGACGTGCCCGTAGACGGTGATCGCGCCGTCGTCCCCGCGGATGTAGACCGCGTAGCCGAAGCCGGTGGCCGTGCCGGCCCGGGCGACGACGCCGGAGTGCGCGGCGTAGATCGGCGTGCCGATGGGGGCGGCGATGTCCACGCCGCCGTGCAGGGTGCCCCAGCGCATGCCGTAGCAGCTGGAGGTGCGACCCGAGGTCGGCGTGACGTAGGGGCCCGAGCCGCCGGAGGACGACGACGAGGACGAGGACGACGACGAGGACGACGACGACGAGCTGCCGGAGCCGGAGCTCTGGCTGCGGGCCGCGGCGCGGGCGGCGGCGGCCGCGGCGGCCGCCTCCTGCTCGGCGCGGCGGGCTGCCTCGGCGGCTGCCGCCTCCTCGGCGGCCTTCTGCGCCTGCCACTCCTCGAACGCGTTGCGGGCGCCCTGCAGGCGCAGCAGCTCGATCTCCGCGGCCTGCAGCTGGGCCTCGTAGTCGGCCTTCTGCGCGGAGACCTGGTCGTAGGCGGCGCGCTGGGCGGACAGCTGCCGGTCGGCCTCGGCCTTGGCGGCGGCCGCGGCGGCCTCGGCCTGGGCGGTCTTGTCGCGGGCGGCGCGGGCCGCGGAGTCGGCGTTGGCCTGCTGCACCTGGGCGATCTCGAGCTGGCCGAGCACGTCGAGGTGGTTGGCCGAGACGTAGTCCAGCATCGCGGCGGTCTGCACCAGCTCGGCCGGCCCGTCGGCGTCCAGCAACGCGGCGGCCGTGGACAGGGTGTTGCCGTTCATGTAGCTGTCGCGGGAGAAGCCGGCGATGCGGGCCATGGCCGCGTCCACGGCGGCGACCGCGGCCTCCAGCTCCAGCGCCGTCCGCGCGGCCTCGGCCTGCGCCTGGACCAGCGCCTCCTCGGCGGCCAGGTAGGCGGTGCCGGCGGCCTCGGCCTGGTAGGCGTAGCGCTCCAGCTCCGACTCCGCCTGGGCCACCAGGGCCCCGATCCGGCCGACCTCCGCGGCGGCGGCGTCCTGCGACGACTGCGCCTCACCGAGCTGCTCGTCGGTGGGGTTGGGGGGCTCGGGGGCGGCGCTCACCGGAGCGGCGCCGGTGAGCACGACCGTCGCGGTGACGACGCCGGCGAGCACGCCCTGCACCACCCGTGCGCCCGGGCGGCGGTGTGCGACCGGGACGGTCGCGCGCGAGCGCCGGTGAGGACGGCTGTGCAGCATGTCGCTCCCAGGGGAAGGGGTGCGTCGGTGGGCGGACCGAGCGTGACAGCGTCACTCCGGTCCCGTCGGTTCCCACGCGGCACGGCTGTCCCACCGGGCACACGGGGCCCCTGCCCCACTCCTGTCCCTCCTGTTGTCGTCACCCGAGTGGGTGACCTTGAGGGGTGGCCGCGTCCTTTCTACCCCGCCGGCCTGCCCAGCTCACCGGCGAGCCGGTCCAGCTCGGACCCGCCGGACATCAACCGGGTGAGCTCCTCGACGCTGACCTCGCCCTTCGCGAGGTCCCCCAGACCGCGACCCCGCCCGAGCAGCAGGAACCGGTCACCGACCGGGTGCGCGTGGTGCGGGTTGTGGGTGATGAACACCACGCCGACCCCGCGGTCGCGGGCCTGGGCGATGTAGCGCAGCACGATGCCGGCCTGCTTGACGCCCAGCGCCGACGTCGGCTCGTCGAGGATCAGCACCCGGGCGCCGAAGTGGACGGCGCGGGCGATGGCGACCGACTGCCGCTCGCCGCCGGAGAGGGTGCCGACCGGCTGGTCGGGGTCGCGGATGTCGATGCCCATCGCCAGCAGCTCGCGGCGGGTGACCTCCCGGGCGTGGGCGGTGTCGAAGCGGCGGAACGGGCCACGGCCGCGCGTGGGCTCCGCACCCAGGAAGAAGTTCCGCCAGATCGCCATCAGCGGGATCATCGCCAGGTCCTGGTAGACCGTGGCGATCCCGGCGTCCAGGGCGTCGCGCGGCGCGCTGAACTGCACGGGGACGCCGTCGAGCAGCAGCTGACCGCGGTCGGGCCGGTGCACGCCGGCGAGCACCTTGATCAGCGTGGACTTGCCCGCGCCGTTGTCGCCGAGCACGCAGGTGACCTCGCCGGCCCGCACCGTGGTGCTGACGCCGTCGAGGGCGATGACCGCGCCGAAGTCCTTGCCGACGTCCCGCAGCTCCACCAGCGGCGGGTTCACCTGCGGGCCGCCTCGGCGTAGCGGCGGACCGCCCGGTTGGCCAGCACGGCGAGCAGCAGCATCGCGCCGAGGAAGAAGTAGAACCAGTCGGCGTCCCACCGCAGGTAGACGATGCCGAGCTGGGTCATGCCGAACACCAGCGCGCCCAGCGAGGCGCCGACCGCCGAGCCGAACCCGCCGGTCAGCAGGCACCCGCCGATGACCGCGGCGACGATGTAGATGAGCTCCTGGCCGATGCCGGTGTTGGCCTGCACCGAGGTCAGCCGGACGGCCAGCGTGGTGCCGACGAACCAGGCCGCGACCGCCGTGGTCATGAACAGCGTGATGGTGGTCCGCCGCGCCGGGACGCCGACGTTGCGGGCCGCCACCTCGTCGCCGCCGGTGGCGAAGACCCAGTTGCCGAAGCGGGTGCGCAGCAGCACCCAGGTGGCCAGCGCGGTGGCCAGCAGCCACCACACGATCGCGATGCGGAACTCCACGCCGGCGAGCTCCACGCGGGAGGCGAACACCCACTCCGCGCCGCCGTAGCCGGGTGCCTCCGCGATCCCCCCGGCCGACACGGTGCCGGTGAACGTCTTGGTCAGCCCCAGGTTCAGGCCCTGCAGCATGAGGAAGCTGCCCAGCGTGATGATGAAGCTGGGCAGCCCGGTGCGGGTGACCAGCCAGCCGTTGCAGAAGCCCAGCGCGAGGGCCAGCACCAGCGCGACGGCGATGGCCACCCAGATGTTCTGGTCCAGCTCGGTGGCCACGATCCCGACGGTCAGTGCCGTCGTCCCGGTCATGACGCCGGCCGACAGGTCGAAGTGCCCGCCGATCATCAGCAGGGCCACCGCGACGGCCATGATGCCCAGCGTCGAGGCCGGGTCCAGCCAGTTGGCCACACCGCCCAGGGACCGGAACACCGACGACTGGGCGGCGAAGAACACGAACACCGCCACGGCCCCGACGAGCGCGCCCAGCTCGGGGCGGACCAGCAGGCGGCGCAGCGGGCCGACGGCGGCGACCCGCTCGTCGGCCCGCTCCGGGGCCCGCGTCGCGGTGCTCAGCGGGTCCCGGCCGAGGCCAGGTCGGCGATCGCGTCGACGGTGCCGGCGTCGACGATGGCCGGGCCGGTCAGCACCGGCTGCCCCCCGCCGACGGTGTTCAGGTTCTCCGCGTACAGCTTGACCATCGACACCGGCAGGTAGCCCTGCAGGTACTGCTGCTGGTCGACGGCGAACGCGACGTCCCCGGCCTGGATGCCCGCGATGACGTCCTGGTCGAGGTCGAAGGTGGCCACCCGCGCCTCCGAGCCGGCGGCGGCGACCGCGTCCACCGCCACGCCGGCCACCGCGGAGTTCAGCGCGAGAACGCCGTCGATGGACGGGTCGGCCTGCAGCTGCGAGGTGATCGTGGACTGCGCTCCGGGCAGGTCGTTGACGTCCACCTGCAGCGGGGTGAGCGGCCGGCCCAGGCCCTCGGCGGCACCGGCGCAGCGCTGTTCCAGGCCGATGTTGCCGGCCTCGTGGACGACGCACAGCACGTTCTGCGTGCCGTCGGCGGCCAGCCGCTCACCCGCCCCCCGGCCGGCCACCGTCTCGTCCTGGCCGACGTGGCCGATGGCGCCGAACTCCGTGGACCGGTCGCCGCCGGAGTTGACCGTGACCACCGGGATGCCGGCCCGGACCGCGGCGGTGACGGAGTCCTCCAGCGCGTCGGGGTTGGCCATCGAGACGACGATGCCGTCGACGCCGGAGTTGACCGCGGCGTCGACCAGCTGGGACTGCCGCTGCGGGTCGCCGTCGCTCTGGTAGTCGACGGCGACGCCGAGGTCCTCCCCGGCCGCCTCGGCGCCGTTCTGCACGACGTCCCAGAACGCGTCGCCGGCCGAACCGTGCGTGACCACCGCGACGCTCAGCTCGCCGCCGCCGCCGCCCCCGCCGCCGGCACCCGTGCCGCCGCCGTCCGGGGCTGCGCCGCCGTCCCCGCCGTCGCCGGTGGTGCAGGCGGCGAGCAGCAGGGGCGCGGCGAGCACGAGCGCCAGCAGTCGCTTCGGTTCGGCCATGTGCGGTGTCCTCCCGGGAGTGCAGCGCCGGTGTCCGGCCCCAGGATCATGCCCGCCCCCTCCGACGGGCAGGCGTCCCGGGCACCCGGACGGGCGAGCCGCCGCGCCCTAGGCTCCTGCCGTGGACGTACTCCGCTCCGGTCACGAACAGGTCGTCTTCTGCTCCGACCCGGCCTCCGGGCTGCGGGCGGTGATCGCGATCCACTCCACGGCGCTGGGGCCGGCGCTGGGCGGCACCCGCTTCCACCCCTACGCCGACGAGGACGCCGCCGTCGCCGACGCGCTCGCCCTGTCCCGGGCCATGACCTACAAGAACAGCCTGGCCGGCCTGGACCTCGGCGGCGGCAAGGCCGTCATCATCGGGGACCCGCACACCGACAAGACCGAGGCGCTGCTGCGCGCCTACGGCCGGTTCGTGGAGTCCCTCGGCGGGCGGTACCTGACCGCCTGCGACGTCGGCACGTACAACGCCGACCTCGACGTCGTCGCCCGGGAGACCCGCTTCGCGCACGGCCGGTCCACCGCCCACGGCGGCTGCGGGGACTCCTCGGTGCTCACCGCCCACGGCGTCTTCCAGGGCATGCGGGCGGCCGCGCAGCACCGCTGGGGCAAGCCGTCGCTGGCCGGGCGCACCGTCGGCGTGGCCGGGGTGGGCAAGGTGGGCAGCTGGCTGGTCGACCGGCTGGTCGAGGACGGCGCCGACGTGGTGGTCACCGACGTGGACGCCGGCGCGGTGGAGCGGGTGCTGGCCCGCCACCCCGGCGTGGACGCGGTCTCCGACACCGCCACGCTGGTGCGCACCCCCAGCGACGTCTACGCCCCCTGCGCCCTGGGCGGCGCTCTGGACGACGCGACGGTCGCCGAGCTGGAGGCCGAGATCGTCTGCGGCGGGGCCAACAACCAGCTCGCGCACGCCGGCACCGCCGACGAGCTGCTGCGCCGCGGCGTCCTCTACGCCCCCGACTACCTGGTCAACGCCGGCGGCGTCATCCAGGTGGAGGACGAGCGGCACGGCTTCTCCTTCGCGCGGGCCGAGGCCCGGGCCACCGGGATCTTCGACGTCGCGCTGCGGGTGTTCCGGGCCGCCGACGACGCCGGCGTCTCCCCCGCCGTGGCCGCCGACCGGCTGGCCGAGGAGCGGATCGCCTCGGTCGGCCGGCTGGCCACCATCCGGCTGCCCCGCTGAGCGAGCACCTCTCCCCCACGTCCGGGTGGCGCACCGGACGGGGCTGTGTGCCGGTCGTCGGTCCGTGTCGTAAGCTCGCTCGGGACAGAGTCACTCAGTCGGGGTCGCCACGCGGGCCGTCCAGCCCGGAGCTGGGCTCCCGTACTCCGTAACGAGGGGGTCGAGCCGATGGGGCGCGGCCGAGCGAAGGCCAAGCAGACACGCGTGGCCCGTGAGCTCAAGTACAGCTCACCGAACACCGATCTCTCCGCCTTGCAGCGCGAGCTGACCGGCTCGCCGTCGACGTACACCGCGCCCTCCCGGGCGAGCACGGATGACGACGACGACGAGGACGACTACACCGACCGCTGGGCGGACGGTGACGACGACGACGGCCTGGACGGCGTAGCCGCCAGCCGGTAGCCGGCGGGCACGGTCCCGTCGACACGGTCGGACCGGACGACGCCGCGACTCCCCCGGGAGTCGCGGCGTCGCCGTGCGCACCCGATCCCGCCTTTATCACGATATTGGCGGAACGAGGACCGGGTCCTCCCTCAGCCGCGGTAGGTGCCGACCAGCCGGGCGGGGTCGGCGCCGGTCCGGGGGCCGACGGTGCCGACGACCCACGCGGGCACGCCACGGGCACCCAGGGCGGCCACCACGTCGTCGGCGACGGCCGGGTCGACCGCGGCCACCATGCCGACGCCGCAGTTGAACGCCCGCTCGGACTCCGCGCGCGGCACGCCGTGCTCCTCCAGGAGCGCGACGGCCGCCGGCAGCGCCCAGGTGCCGCGGTCGAGCACGGCAGTGAGCCCGTCGGGGACGACCCGCGCGGTGTTGCCGGCGAGCCCGCCGCCGGTGATGTGCGCGTAGGCGTGCACGCCGTCGACGCCGAAGCGGTCCACCAGCGCGAGGCAGTCCAGCGCGTAGACGCGCGTGGGCTCGAGCAGCACCTCGCCCAGTGGGCGGTCCAGCCCGGCCGGCGTCGCGGCGAGGTCCAGCCCGGCCGCGGCGACCACCCGGCGCACCAGCGAGAAGCCGTTGGAGTGGAAGCCCGACGACGCCATCGCCACGACGGCGTCGCCGTCCCGGACCCGCTCGGGGCCCAGCACCGCGTCGGCCTCCACGACGCCCACGGCGGTCGCGGCCAGGTCGTAGTCGTCGGGGGCCATCAGGTCGCCGTGCTCGGCGGTCTCCCCGCCGACCAGCGCCGCCCCGGCCAGCCGGCAGCCGGTGGCGATGCCGGTGACGATGGCGGCGACGCGCTCGGGCACCACCTGCCCGCAGGCCACGTAGTCCTGCAGGAACAGCGGCTCCGCGCCGCAGGCGACCAGGTCGTCGACGACCATCGCGACCAGGTCGATGCCGACGGTGTCGTGCCGGTCCAGCTGCCGGGCCAGCGCGGTCTTGGTGCCGACGCCGTCGGTCGAGGAGGCCAGCAGCGGCCGGCGGTAGCGGGCGGTGTCCAGCGCGAACAGCCCGGCGAAGCCGCCCAGGCCACCGACCACCTCGGGCCGGTTGGTCGCCTCGACCGCCGTCCGCATGAGGGTGACGGCGCGCTCGCCGGCGTCGATGTCGACGCCCGAGGCGGCGTAGGTGAACCGCCCGGGTTCCGTCACGGGCGGGTCAGCGCGTCGTCCGCGCCGCCCGGCACGGTGGCGCTGCCGGCCTGCTGCCCGGTCCAGCCGGTGACGGCGCGGCGCTCGATGCCCTCCAGCACGTGCTTGCCCAACACGGTCGGCTCGGCCAGCGGGATCGGGTAGGAGCCGGTGAAGCACGCCGTGCACAGCCGGTTGACCGGCTGCTCGGTGGCCGCGATCAGGCCCTGCTCGGAGACGTAGGCCAGCGAGTCGGCGTTGATCGAGGCGCGCACGCCGTCGACGTCCAGGCCGTTGGCGATCAGCTCGGCGCGGCTGGCGAAGTCGATGCCGTAGAAGCACGGCCACTTCACCGGCGGGGAGGAGATCCGCACGTGCACCTCGACCGCCCCGGCCTCGCGCAGCATGCGGATCAGCGCGCGCTGGGTGTTTCCGCGCACGATCGAGTCGTCGACGACGACCAGCCGCCTGCCGCGGATGACGTCGCGCAGCGGGTTGAGCTTGAGCCGGATGCCCAGCTGGCGGATGGTCTGGCTGGGCTGGATGAAGGTCCGCCCGACGTAGGAGTTCTTCACCAGGCCGATGCCGTAGGGGATGCCGGAGGCCTCGGCGTAGCCGACGGCGGCCGGGGTGCCGGACTCCGGCACGGAGATGACCAGGTCGGCGTCGGCCGGGTGCTCGCGGGCCAGCCGCCGGCCGATCTCCACCCGCGCGGCGTGCACGCCGCGCCCGCTGATCGTGGTGTCCGGCCGGGCCAGGTACACGTACTCGAACACGCAGCCCTTCGGCTGCGCCGCGGCGAAGTGCTGGCTGCGCAGGCCGTCCTCGTCGACGGCGATCAGCTCGCCGGGCTCCACCTCGCGGACGACGGAGGCGCCCACGATGTCCAGGGCCGCCGTCTCGCTGGCGACCACCCAGCCGCGCTCCAGCCGGCCGAGCACCAGCGGCCGCACGCCCTGCGGATCACGGGCGGCGTAGAGGGTGGTCTCGTCCATGAAGGTGAAGCTGAAGGCCCCGCGCAGCTGCGGCAGCACCTCCATCGCGGCGGCCTCGACCGACAGGTCGGGGCGGGCGGCGATCAGCGCGGTCACCAGGTCGGAGTCGGTGGTCGAGCTGAACGCCCCGGGCACCCCGTCGTCGGCCGCGCGGGAGGCGAGCTCCGCGGTGTTCACCAGGTTCCCGTTGTGGCACAGCGCCAGCCCGGTGCCGGCGTCGGTCGTCCGGAAGGTGGGCTGGGCGTTCTCCCAGGTCGAGGCACCGGTCGTGGAGTACCGGGTGTGCCCGACGGCGAGGTGGCCGCGCAGGCTGCCCAGCGTGGCCTCGTCGAACACCTGGCTGACCAGCCCGAGGTCCTTGTAGACGACCACCGAGGCGCCGTCGGAGACGGCGATGCCCGCCGCCTCCTGGCCGCGGTGCTGCAGGGCGTAGAGACCGAAGTAGGTCAGCTTGGCGACCTCCTCCCCCGGCGCCCAGACGCCGAAGACGCCGCAGGCGTCCTGGGGTCCGGGAGACGAGGGGTCGAGGGCGTGCGTCAGCCGTCCGTCACCGCGAGGCACCCCGTGAGCCTACCGGCGCCGGCGTCCCGGCCCGGGTGGCGCGTGCCACCCGGGGCTCAGCGGACGGTGCCCAGCTCGGCGGCGATGCGGGTGTCCTCGCCGTGCCCGGTGTGCACGACGGTGTCCCCGTGCAGGGTGAGCAGCCGGTCCCGGATGGACCGGACGATGGTCGGGTGGTCGCTGAACGAGCGGCCGGTGGCGCCGGGCCCGCCGGCGAACAGCGTGTCGCCGGTGAAGACGGCCCGCAGGTCCGGGGCGTGCAGGCAGGTGCTGCCCGGCGAGTGCCCGGGGGTGTGCAGCGCGGTCAGCGTCGTCCCGGCGACGGTGAACCGGGTGCCCTCCGCCAGGTCGGAGTCCGGGGCGGCGTCGGGGTGCACCACGTCCCAGAGCATCCGGTCGGCGGGGGGGAACCAGATCGGCGCCCCGGTCGCCGCGCGCAGGTCGACGGCGGCGGTGACGTGGTCGTTGTGCCCGTGGGTGAGCACGATCGCGGTCACCCGGCGCCCGCCGACCGCGGCCAGGATCGGGGCGGCGTCGTGCGGGGCGTCGACGACGAGCACCTCCTCGTCGTCCCCGACCAGCCAGACGTTGTTGTCGACGTCGAAGTCCTGCCCGTCGAGGCTGAAGACCCCGGAGACGACGGCCTTCTCGATGCGCGCTGCCATCAGAGGACGACCACGCTGCGCAGCACCTCGCCGCGGTGCATCTTCTCGAACGCCGTCTCCACGTCGTCGATGCCGATGGTCTCGCTGACGAACTCCTCCAGCGGGAAGCGGCCCTGCCGGTAGAGGTCGACCAGCAGCGGGAAGTCCCGCGACGGCAGGCAGTCGCCGTACCAGGAGGACTTCACCGCCCCGCCCCGGCCGAAGACCTCGATCAGCGGGAGGGTGATCTGCATGTCGGGGGTGGGCACGCCGACCAGCACCACCCGACCGGCGAGGTCGCGGGAGTAGAAGGCCTGCTCGAACACCGCCGGGTGCCCGACCGCGTCGATGGCGACGTCCACGCCGAACCCGCCGGTGTGCCCCTTGATCGCCTCGACCGCGTCGGTCTGCCGGGAGTTGACGGTGTGGGTGGCGCCGAACCGCCGCGCCCACTCCAGCTTCCGGTCGTCGACGTCGACGGCGACGATGGTGGTCGCGCCGGCCAGCTTCGCCCCGGCGATGGCGGCGTCGCCGACACCACCGCAGCCGAACACGGCCACCGACTCCCCGCGGCGCACGCCGCCGGTGTTGACCGCCGCGCCGACGCCGGCCATGACGCCGCAGCCGAGCAGGCCGGCGGCGGTGGCCGGTGCGGCCGGGTCCACCTTCGTGCACTGGCCGGAGTGCACCAGCGTCTTCTCCACGAACGCGCCGATGCCCAGCGCCGGGGACAGCTCGGTGCCGTCGGCCAGCGTCATCTTCTGCGCGGCGTTGTGCGTGGCGAAGCAGTACTGCGGCTCGCCCTTGGCGCAGGCCCGGCACTGGCCGCACACCGCCCGCCAGTTGAGGACGACGAAGTCGCCCACGGTCACGTTCGTGACGCCCTCGCCGACGGCGGCCACGGTGCCGGCGGCCTCGTGGCCGAGCAGGAACGGGAACTCGTCGGTGATGCCGCCCTCGCGGTAGTGCAGGTCGGTGTGGCACACGCCGCACGCCTGGACGTCGACGACCGCCTCACCGGGACCCGGGTCGGGCACGGTGATCGTCTCGACGGTGACCGGAGCACCCTTCCCACGGGCGACGACGCCCTTCACCTGGTAGGCCATGGCGGGAGCCTATGCCGGGTCCGCGGGCCGGCCACCGGCGACGAGTGGCGTGCCCCCGAGTGGCGCGCGCGCCGGTGGCGGGCAAAGATGCGGTCTCCCGCCTCAAGTGAGAGTCCTCACCTGCCGAGCCATACGGGCGACGGGGACGTACCGTTCCCGCGGGTCCGTGACCTCGCGCACAGACCCGTCCGCCGGGGGAACCCGGGTGATTCCTGACCGGAGGTCCGTTCGTGGCAGTACCGAGTTTCCTGGCCCGGGAGCGCATCGTCGCGCGTCCCGGCTTCAACCGCTGGCTGATCCCGCCGGCGGCCCTGGCGGTGCACCTGTGCATCGGCCAGGCGTACGCGACCAGCGTCTACAAGGCCGCCCTGGTCTCGCACTTCGAGTCCACGCTGACCGCGATCGGCATCATCTTCTCGATCGCCATCGTGATGCTCGGCCTGTCGGCCGCGCTGTTCGGCACGTGGGTGGACCGCAACGGCCCGCGCGCGGCGATGTTCACCTCCGCCGTCTTCTGGGTCACCGGCTTCGTGGTGGGTGGTCTGGGCATCGAGACCCGCCAGCTGTGGCTGGTGTACCTCGGCTACGGCGTCATCGGCGGCATCGGCCTGGGCATCGGCTACATCTCGCCGGTCTCCACGCTGATCAAGTGGTTCCCGGACCGGCCGGGCCTGGCCACCGGCATGGCCATCATGGGCTTCGGTGGCGGTGCGCTGATCGCCTCGCCGCTGTCGCGTGAGCTGATGAGCTGGTACGACCCGGCCTACGACCCGACCGTGGCCGGCACCGTGCCCGACGGCGACGCCGTCGCGGCGCTGTTCTTCACGCTGGCCGCCGTCTACCTGGTCTTCATGATGTTCGGCGCCTTCATCGTCCGCGTGCCGGCCGACGACTGGCGTCCCACCGGCTTCGACCCGGCGTCGGTGAAGAAGAAGGCCCTGGTCACCACGGACAACGTGTCCGCGGCCAACGCGATCAAGACCCCGCAGTTCTGGCTGCTGTGGACGGTGCTGTTCTGCAACGTCACCGCGGGCATCGGCATCCTCGAGCAGGCCGCGCCGATGATCCAGGACTTCTTCCGCACCGGCGAGACCTCCACCGTGGCCGCCGCCACGGCGGCCGGCTTCGTCGGCCTGCTGTCGCTGTTCAACATGGCCGGCCGGATCGTGTGGTCCTCCACCTCGGACTACATCGGCCGCAAGCCGATCTACATGGTCTACCTCGGCGTCGGGGCGGTCTTCTACGTCCTGCTGGCCACCGTGGGCAGCTCCGCGACCTGGCTGTTCGTCATCTGCGCGGCCGTGATCCTGTCGTTCTACGGCGGCGGGTTCGCCACCATCCCGGCCTACCTGCGCGACCTGTTCGGCACCTACCAGGTGGGCGCCATCCACGGCCGGCTGCTGACCGCGTGGGCGGCCGCCGGTATCGCCGGGCCGCTGATCGTCAACGGCGTCCTGGACACCCAGGGCACCCCGGGGCAGCTGGTGGCGGCGAACTACCGCCCGGCGCTGTTCATCATGGTGGGGCTGCTCATCGTCGGCTTCATCGCCAACCTGATGGTCCGTCCGGTGTCCAGCAGGTACTTCGAGCCCACGGCCACCACCCCGGCCGCCGCCCGCGCCAACCCCGAGAGGAGCGCCGCCCGATGAGCCACCCCGCCGCCGACCGGCAGCAGACGCACACCCCGGTCGCCCTGATCGGGTTCGCCTGGACCCTCGTGGGCGTCCCGCTGGCCTACGGGCTGTACAACGCGGTCAAGGCCGCCAGCGCCCTGTTCAGCTGATCCACGGCCACCACGGCACCACCCGCAGCGCCCCCGTCCGGACCCCCGGGCGGGGGCGCTGTGCCGTGTACACCGTCGGCCTGCCGGCCGACACCGCGACCAGGTGCGGTCCCCTGCCGCGTGGAGCCCCATCCGCCGCACCCGGCGGGGACCCTCCGGGCCCGCCCCGGGCACGGCCCCCGCAGGGCGGCTCACCTCAGCGGCACCAAGGGCAGGTGCTGTGACAGGTCGGCGCGGGCGCCGCTGGCGCTGACCCGCCCGTCGGCCAGCGCGTCGGCCCAGGCCAGTTCGCCGGTGGCCAGCCGCAGCCAGGTCGCGGCGTCGGTCTCCACCACGTTGGGCGGTGTGCCCCGGGTGTGCCGGGGCCCCGGCACCAGCTGGACGGCGACGTGCGGCGGCACCCGCAGCTCGACCGACCGGCCGGGCACCTGCTGGGCCAGCCAGCGGGCACTCGTCCGCACCGCCGCCCCCAGCACCGCCCGCGGCGGCTGCTCGGCCTCCCCCGCGAGCCAGGCCCGCGCCGGCTCGACGGCGGCCCGCAGCTGCTCGGCCGGGATCGGGGCGGCGCCGGGCATCAGCTGGTCGGGACCGTCCCCGCCGGCACGGTGCCCACCGCGTCCTCGGGCGCACCGAACAGCGCCGGGAGGGTCGCCGTCCACGCGGCGCGCAGCTCGGCCAGCGGCAGCGCGGCGACGCCCTCGACGAGCAGGGCGTCCCCGCCGGTCGTGCCCAGCTCGGTGACCGGGACGCCGGCCCACTCGGCGGTGACCCGCACCGCCTCCGGGTCGGTCGTGGTGACCACGGCCCGCGCGGCGGACTCGCTGAACAGCGCGGTGAACGGGTCCTCACCCAGCCGCAGCGCGGCGCCGGTGCCGTACCGCAGCGCCGACTCGGCCAGCACCTGCGCCAGGCCGCCGTCGGCCAGGTCGTGGGCGGAGGTGACCAGCCCCTCACGGCCCAGTGCGGCCAGCAGCTCGGCCAGCGACCGCTCGGCCGCCAGGTCGACCGCGGGCGGGCGGCCGCCGAGGTGGCCGTGCGCCACCGACGCCCACGCCGACCCACCGAACTCCGGCCGGGTGACCCCGAGCAGCAGCACCGTCTCCCCCGCCGTCCGCCAGCCGGTGGGCACCCGCCGGCGGACGTCGTCGTGCACGCCGAGGACGCCGATCACCGGCGTCGGGTCGATCGCGACGTCGCCGGTCTGGTTGTAGAGGCTCACGTTGCCGCCGGTGACCGGCAGACCCAGCTCGCGGCAGCCGTCGGCCAGCCCGCGCACGGCCTCGGCGAACTGCCACATCACCTCGGGCTCCTCCGGGGAGCCGAAGTTCAGGCAGTTGGTGACGGCCAGCGGCCGCGCGCCGCTCACCGCCACGTTGCGGTAGGCCTCGGCGAGGTTGAGCTGCGTGCCGGCGTAGGGATCCAGCCGGGCGTACCGGCCGTTGCCGTCGAGGGCCAGCGCGATGCCGCGGGAGCTGTCCTCGTCGATGCGGACCACCCCGGCGTCGTCGGGGTGGGCGAGCACGGTGTTCCCGCGGACGTAGCGGTCGTACTGCTCGGTCACCCAGGTCTTGTCCGCGCCGTCGGGGCTGGCCACCACGGCCAGCCAGTGCGCCGCCAGCTGCTCGGGCGTCCGCGGGCGGGGCAGCGCGGCCGGGTCGTCGGCCTGCAGGTCGTCGAGGTCGGCGGGGCGCCGCATCGGGCGGTCGTAGACCGGCCCCTCGTGGGCGACGGTGCGCGGCGGGACGTCGACGATCCGCTGCCCGTGCCAGTCGACCGTCAGCCGGTCGCCGTCGGTGACCTCACCGACGACGGTGGCCAGCACGTCCCACTTCGCGCAGACGGCCAGGAACGCCTCGACCTTGGCCGGCTCGACGATCGCGCACATGCGCTCCTGGGACTCGCTCATCAGGATCTCGGCCGGGGTGAGCGTGGGGTCGCGCAGCGGGACGCGGTCGAGGTCGACGTGCATGCCACCGGTGCCCGCGCTGGCCAGCTCCGACGTCGCGCAGGACAGCCCGGCGCCGCCGAGGTCCTGGATGCCGGTGACCAGGTCGGCGGCGAACAGCTCCAGGCAGGCCTCGATGAGCAGCTTCTCGGTGAACGGGTCGCCGACCTGCACGCTGGGCCGCTTGGCCGGGCGGTGCTCGTCGTCGAAGGTCTCGCTGGCCAGCACCGACACCCCGCCGATGCCGTCACCGCCGGTGCGCGCGCCGAACAGCACCACCTTGTTGCCGGCGCCCTCGGCCTTGGCCAGGTGCACGTCCTCGTGCCGCATGACGCCCACGCACAGGGCGTTGACCAGCGGGTTGCCGGCGTAGCAGTCGGCGAACAGCAGTTCCCCGCCGATGTTGGGCAGGCCCAGGCAGTTGCCGTAGCCGCCCACCCCGGCCACGACCCCGGGCAGCACGCGGGCGGTGTCCGGGGCGTCGGCGCGGCCGAAGCGCAGCGAGTCCATGACCGCGACCGGCCGGGCGCCCATGGTGAGGATGTCGCGCACGATGCCGCCCACCCCGGTCGCCGCACCCTGGTAGGGCTCGACGTAGCTCGGGTGGTTGTGCGACTCAACCTTGAAGGTGACCGCGTAGCCGTCACCGACGTCGACCACGCCGGCGTTCTCGCCGATGCCCACCAGCAGCGCCTCGCTGCGCGGCAGGTCCCCGAACCGGCGCAGGTGCACCTTGGAGGACTTGTAGGAGCAGTGCTCGCTCCACATCACCGAGTACATCGCCAGCTCGGCGGAGGTGGGCCGGCGGCCGAGGATGTCCCGGATCCGGTGGTACTCCTCGGAGCGGAGCCCCAGCTCGGCGTACGGCTGCTCCTCGTCCGGGGTCTCCCCCGCCCGCGCGACGGTGTCGATCACCGGGACACCGTGGCCTCGAGCACGCTGGTGAAGAAGCCGAGCCCGTCGGTGGACGGGCCGGTGAGGGCCTCCACCGCGTGCTCGGGGTGCGGCATGAGGCCCACGACGCGGCCGTCGGCGCTGCTCACCCCGGCGATGTCGCGCATGGACCCGTTGGGGTTGCCGCCGGTGTAGCGGACGGCGACCAGCCCCTCCCCCTCGATGCGGTCCAGGTCGGCCGGCGCCGCGACGTAGCGGCCCTCACCGTTCTTCACCGGGACGACGACCTCCTGGCCGGCCGCGTAGGCGCTGGTCCAGGCGGTGCCGGTGCGCTCCACGCGCAGCGCCTGGTCGCGGTTGCGGAAGTGCAGGTGGCCGTTGCGGGTCAGCGCGCCGGGCAGCAGGCCGGCCTCGCACAGCACCTGGAAGCCGTTGCAGATGCCCAGCACCGGTGTGCCCCGGCGGGCCCGGTCGACGACGTCGCGCATCACCGGTGCCCGCGCGGCGAGGGCGCCGGCCCGCAGGTAGTCGCCGTAGGAGAAGCCGCCGGGCAGCACGACGGCGTCCACGTCGCGCAGGTCGGAGTCGGCGTGCCAGAGCGCGACGGGCTCCGCGCCGGCCAGCCGGACCGCGCGTGCGGCGTCGACGTCGTCCAGGGAGCCCGGGAAGGTGACGACCCCGATGCGCATGCCTCAGCTCCTCGGCAGGTGGAGCTCGACGTCCTCGATGACCGGGTTGGCCAGCAGCGTCTCGGCGATCTCGCGCAGCTCGGCCTCGTCCGGCGTCCCGTCGACCTCGAGCACGAAGTGCTTGCCCTGGCGGACGCTGCGCACGCCGCCGTGGCCCAGCCGGCCGAGCGCGCCGAGCACCGCCTGCCCCTGCGGGTCGGAGATCTCCGGCTTCAGCACGACGTCGACGACCACCCGGGACACGCCGCCGAGGGTACCGGGGAGGCCCCGCTCACCCGACCGGGTGGGTTCGCACCCGGACCCCTCAGGTGCCCGGCCGGGACGGCCGTTCCTGCTGCAGGACGGCCGCCCGGCCGTCGCACCGACCGACCGGCAGCAGCGACCGAGGAGGACGCCGTGACCGCGCCCCGACGGCTCGCCGCGGTGCTGCTGTGCGCCGTCGCCGCCGCGGTCGCCGCCCTGGGGCTGCCCGCTGCCGCGGCCACGGTGGCCGCGCCGGCCGGTGCCGGCCCGACCGCCCTGGTCGTCTCGGCCGGGGCGCCCGCCGGGGCGCTGTTCCCCGAGCCGGCGACCGGCTACGCCTCCCCCGAGGTGGGCGCCGTCGCGCTGACCGTCGGCAACCCCGGGCCGACCGCCGTGCGGGTGCACGCGGTGCGCCTGAGCGCGGTCGGCGTGCGCGCCGTGGCCGGGCGGGTCTGCCCGGCGGGCAGCGTGCTGCCCGCCCGGACCGGCCCGGTGGACCTCGCCGAGCCGGTGCGGCTGCCGGCCGGCGCCGTGGGCGTGCCGGTGCGGGTGCCCGGTGCGCTGCGCATGCCGGCCACCGCCGGACCGGGCTGCCAGGGCGCCGCGGTGGACGTCGAGGTGACCGTCGTCGCCGCGCCCGCGTAGTCACCGTCCGTGACGAGGAGTCGGCGGTGCACCCGACCGCCACAGCTCTCTCCCGTGACGCGAGCAGGTGACGCAGCGCCACGACGGAGCCGTCCTGCCCCTCGATCGGGTGGCGCACCGCCCCCGTGGCTTCCGGCCCTGCCCCGCCGTCCCGTAGATCGTTCACACACAGCGACACACCGTCGCTACGGACAGTGAGATGATCACGGGGGCCCCTCATGAACCTGCGCAAGCGATCCAGCGTCGTCGCCCTGCTGACCCTCGCCCTCGTCGGCGGTGGCGTGGCCTGGGCCGCGTGGCTGGTGAGCGGTACGGGCACGGCGACGTCGCAGGCGGCCACGGTGACCTCGCTCGAGGTGTCCGCAGGTACCCCGCAGGACCGGCTCTACCCGGGGGGCGCGACCGACCTGCAGGTCCTCGTCGACAACCCCAACCCGTTCCCGGTGACGGTCACCCAGGCCACCTTCGGCGCGGTCACCGTGACGCCGCAGGCAGGCAAGACCTGCGCCGCCGCGGACGTCGCCACCGCCGGCCCGCTCGCCCTGTCCGCGGGCCTGGCCGCCGAGTCGCAGGACACCGCCCTGCTGCTGCCGGACGCGCTGAGCATGCTCACGAGCGCGGCCGACGGGTGCCAGGGGGCGTCCTTCAGCGTCCAGGTCACCCTGACCGCACAGTCCGCCTGACCGGGTCGGGGGCACCGCGCACCGCGGTGCCCCCGGCCACCGCCCCGTCCCGCCCGAGGAGGACCGCCATGCGCCGGACCGCCGTGCGCCGGACCGCCGTGCGCCGGACCGCCGTGGTCAGCCTGGTCGTGCTCGGGCTGCTGCTCGGCGCGACCGGCCCGGCGGCGGCCGGCTGGGCGACCTCGGGCGGCGGGGCGGCCGTGGCACGGGCGGCGTCCATGCCGGAGATCGGGCAGCCGACGGTGGCGAGGGTCGTCGATCCGGCGACCGGGCAGACCACCTACGTGGTGCAGTGGTCGGCCGGCCCGGTCGGCACCAGCCCGGTCCCGGGTTACCTGGTTAGGCGCACGATCTTCCCCGGCACCGCGCAGGCCCGGCACGAGACGATCGTCAGCGGCACCTGCTCGGGCGTCACGTACGAGGGCCGCAGCAACGTCTACCTGCCCTCCCCCGCGGAGACCGGCGCTCAGTCGTGCACCGACCCGGAGGGCTACGCCAAGGGCGAGGTGACCTACTCGGTCACCCCGGTGCTCCTGGGGTGGACCGGTCCGACCTCACCGGAGTCGGCGGTCGTCCGGCCCTGAGGTACCAGGGCCCGATCAGCGGAACGGGGTGCCGGTCAGCCGCTCGTAGGCGGTCACGTAGCGCTCGCGGGTGGCCTCCACCACGTCGGCGGGCAGCTCCGGCGGTGGGGACACCCGGTCCCAGCCGGAGGAGGTCAGCCAGTCGCGGACGTACTGCTTGTCGTAGGAGGGCTGGACGTCGCCGGGTGACCACAGCGTCGCCGGCCAGAAGCGCGAGGAGTCAGGGGTGAGCACCTCGTCGCCGAGGACCAGCCCGGAGGAGTCGAGACCGAACTCGACCTTGGTGTCGGCCAGCAGGATGCCGGCGTCCCGGGCGACCTCCGCACCGCGCCGGTAGAGCGCCAGGGTCAGCTCGCGCAACCGGCCGGCCCGCTCGGCGCCCACCGCGGCGACGACGTCGGCGAAGTCGACGGCCTGGTCGTGCTCACCCGGCGCGGCCTTGGTGGACGGCGTGAACACCGGCTCGGGCAGCTGCGAGCCCTCGACCAGCCCGGCCGGCAGCTCGACGTCCCGGATGGACCCGGTCCGCCGGTACTCCGCCGTCCCCGACCCGGACAGGTAGCCGCGCGCCACGCACTCCACCGGCAGCATCTCCAGCCGCCGCACCAGCACCGCGCGGCCCGCGACGGCGTCCGGTACGTCCGTGGCCGAGAGCAGGTGGTGGGTGGCGCCGAACTCGGCCAGCACCGGCGCCAGCTGCTCGAACCACCACACCGACAGCGCGGTGAGCACCCGGCCCTTGTCCGGGATGGGCGTGGGCAGCACGGCGTCGTAGGCGGAGATCCGGTCCGACGCCACCAGCAGCAGCCGGCCGGGCCCGGCCTCGTAGACCTCGCGCACCTTGCCGCGGGCCACCAGGGGCAGCGACAGGGTCACGCCAGGGCCGCCACGCGGTCGAACAGCGGGCCGAGGGCGGCCACGTACCGCTCGGGCCGGCAGATGTCGTCCAGCCGGGCCTCGTCCAGGTCGACTCCGGCGTCCTTGGCCCGCCCCCGCAGCGTCTCGCGGAACGGCGTGCCGCTGGTCCAGGTCTCCATCGCCGCCGACTGCACCAGCGCGTAGGCGTCCTCCCGCGACGCCCCGCCCTCGACCAGCTCCAGCAGCACCGCGGAGGTGTAGATCAGCCCGCCGGTGGACTCTAGGTTCGCCCGCATCCGGCCGGCGTCCACCACCAGGCCCTCCACCAGACCGGTGGTCAGGTGCAGCAGGTAGTCGGTGGTGACCGCGGCGTCGGGCAGGAACACCCGCTCGGTCGAGGAGTGCGAGATGTCCCGCTCGTGCCATAGCGGGATGCCCTCCATCACCGGGACGACAGCGGCGCGCACCACCCGGGCCAGCCCGGCGATGCGCTCGGACCGGATCGGGTTCTTCTTGTGCGGCATCGCCGACGAGCCCTTCTGCCCGGACCCGAAGGCCTCCGACAGCTCGCGCACCTCGGTGCGCTGCCCGTGCCGGACCTCCAGGGCCACCGTCTCGCAGACGGTGGCCACGATCGCCAGGCAGGCGACCCACTCGCTGATCGAGTCGCGCAGCACCACCTGGGTGGAGGCGTCGGCGGGCGTGAGGTCCAGCGCGGCGGCGACGGCGGCCTCGACCGAGGGGTCGACGAGGGAGTACGTGCCGACCGCGCCGGAGATGGCGACCACGCCGACCCGTCCGCGCGCGGCCCGCAGCCGGTCCCGCGACCGGGCGGCGGCGAAGGCGAGGTCGGCGACCCGGTGGCCCCACACGTCGGGCTCGGCGTGCACACCGTGGGTGCGCCCGACCCGGATGGTGTCGCGGTGGGCCAGCGCGTGGTCGCGCAGCACGGCGACCAGCCGGTCCAAGCGGCCGAGCAGCAGGTCGGTGGCCTCGGTGAGCTGGACGGCCAGCGCGGTGTCCAGCAGGTCCGACGACGTCATGCCGTGGTGGACGTAGGCGGCCGCCGACCGGGGCTCGGTGTTGTCCGCCCAGGCGGTGAGGAAGGCGATGACGTCGTGCTGCGTGGTCTCCTCGATCTCGGCGACCCGCTCCGGCGTGGGCGGCGGCGCGTCGCGCACCGGCGGCACCACCTCGGCGGGCACCCGCCCGGCGGCGGCGTGCGCCTCGAGCACCAGGGTCTCCACCCGGCACCACAGCTCGTACTTGTGCTCGTCGCTCCAGACCCGCCCCATCTCCGGGAGCGTGTACCGCTCGATCACCGCTCGTCCGCTCGTCGCACCACGGGCCCAGTCTCCCTCGCGGCCGGCCAGGGGACCCAAGGCCCCCACCCCGCGGCCGCGGACCCTCCCGTGCGGTGGCCGACCTCGTGCTGCAGCGCGAGGCCGGCCACCGCAGGGCACGGTCGGTGCTCTCAGACCGTGATCCGCCCCTCGACCGCGGCCAGCGCGATGTCGGTGCGCCAGTGCGCGCCGGCCAGCCGGACGGCGGCCACCCGCTCGTAGGCCGACTGCCGGGCGGCGGCGAGGTCCGCGCCGACGGCGGTGACCGCGAGCACGCGCCCGCCGGCGGAGCGGACGGTGCCCTCGGCGTCCACCGTGGTGCCCGCGTGCAGCACGCCCTCGCCGTCGGCACCGGTGACCGGGTCGCCGGTGCGCGGCCGCTCCGGATAGCCCGGCGCGGCGACCACGACGGTGACCGCCGCCCCGTCGAGCCAGCGCAGCGGCGGGTGCCCGGCCAGCGTGCCGGTGGCCGCGGCCTGCAGCAGCCCGGCCAGCGGCGTCTCCAGCAGCGGCAGCACCACCTGGGTCTCGGGGTCGCCGAAGCGGGCGTTGAACTCCACCACCCGCAACCCGCGCGAGGTCAGCGCCAGGCCCGCGTAGAGCAGGCCGGAGAAGGGCTCGCCCCGGCGGGCCATCTCGTCGACGGTCGGCTGCAGCACCGTGGCCCGCGCCTCCTCGACGAGGCCGGCGGGCGCCCACGGCAGCGGGGCGTAGGCGCCCATCCCGCCGGTGTTGGGGCCGGCGTCGCCGTCGTCGCGGCGCTTGGCGTCCTGGGCGGGCAGCAGCGGCAGCACCGTCGTCCCGTCGGTGACGGCGAACAGCGACACCTCCGGGCCGTCGAGGAACTCCTCGACCAGCACCGCGCCGCCGGCGTCCAGCACGCGGTGCCCGTGCGCGACGGCGGCGTCCCGGTCGGTCGTGACGACGACGCCCTTGCCGGCGGCCAGGCCGTCGTCCTTCACCACGTACGGCGGTCCCGCCTCGTCCAGTGCCGTCTCCAGCTCCGCCGCCCCACCGACGGCCCAGTAGCCGGCGGTGGGCACCCCGGCAGTGCTCATGACGTGCTTGGCGAAGGACTTCGAGGACTCCAGCTGCGCGGCCTGCGCCGACGGCCCGAAGCAGCCGATCCCGGCGTCGCGCACGGCGTCGGCAGCGCCGGCGACCAGCGGCACCTCCGGACCGACGACGACCAGGTCGGCCGCCCAGGAGGTGGCCAGCGCGGCGACCGCGGCCGGGTCGGCGGCGTCGACCGCCGCGGCCTGCGCGATCCGGGCGGTGCCGGCGTTGCCCGGGGCGCAGGCCAGCGCGGTGACCGCGGGGTCGGAGGAAAGAGCGACGCACAGGGCGTGCTCCCGGGCACCGGAGCCGACGACGAGCACGCGCACGGACGCGGACCCTACCCACCGGCGGCAGGCGCCGGGCCGGACCGACCCCGTGGGGGACGGCCCTGCGCCGCAGCCCTCAAGCAGTCCGACCCTCCGGCCGATGTGTGTGAGATGAGACACGTGGCACCGGATGAGGCGCAGGTCAGCGGGCTGTCCGCCGGATCGTGGACGACCCGTCGGCGCGCGTTCGCCGTCCCGACACCTGCCTCGGGTGTTGTAGAGGACATGCACGCGACCGCGGCAACGGCCGCACTCGCGCCCATGGGCCCCGCCCGTCCCGTGGTCGTGGGACACCGGGGGGCCACGGCCTACCGACCCGAGCACACCGCGGCCAGCTTCGAGCTGGCCATCGACCTCGGCGCCGACCTCGTCGAGCCCGACGTCGTGGTCAGCCGCGACGGGGCACTGGTCGTCCGGCACGAGAACGAGCTCTCGCACTCCACCGACGTCGCCGGGCGCCCGGAGTTCGCCGACCGGCGCACCACCCGGGTCGTCGACGGCCGCGAGCGCACCGGCTGGTTCACCGAGGACTTCACGCTGGCCGAGCTGCGCACCCTGCGCGCCGTCGAGCGGATGCCGGCCCTGCGCCCGCTGAACACCACCTACGACGACCGGGAGGGCATCCTCACCCTCGCCGACGTGGTCGCGATCGCCCGGCGCCGCTCCACCGCCGACCGGCAGGTCCGCGTGCTGGCCGAGCTCAAGAAGCCCAGCTGGTTCGACCACGAGGCCGGCGTGCCGATGGCCGAGCTGGTCGCCGCGGAGCTGCGCCGGCTGGGCTCGGCCGGCCCCGACGGCACCGTCGTCGTGCAGTCCTTCGACGCCGCCGCGCTGCGCCAGCTGCGGGCCGACCTCGGCTCCCGCGGGCCGACGATGCTGCAGCTGGTGGACGACGCCGGCGAGGACGACCACCTGGTGACCCCAGCCGGGCTGCGGGAGGTCAGCACCTACGCGCAGGGCATCGCCCCGAGCCGCCACCGGATCCTGCTGCGCGACGACGAGCAGACCATGACCGGCGTCTCCGGCCTCATCTCGCAGGCCCACCGCGCCGGGCTGCTGGTCGTCCCGTGGACGCTGCGACCGGAGAACGCCTTCCTGCCCCGGCACCTGCGCCGCGGCACGGCCCCCAGCGGCAGCGGCGACATGCGGACCGAGGCCCGGCTGCTGCTGGCGCTCGGCGTCGACGGGCTGATCACCGACGCCCCGGAGATCGCCGTGGCGGCACGGGCGGAGCTCTACAGCTCCCGCTCGAGGCCGGCGGCGTCGCGGTCGGGAGCCGTGTAGCCCCTCGGGTCAGCCGATGAGGTCGTGCAGGACGACGTTCTCCTCGCGGCCCGGACCCACGCCGATGACGCTGACCCGTGCGCCGGACAGCTCCTCCAGCCGGCGCACGTAGGCCTGCGCGTTCACCGGCAGCTCGGCGAAGGAGCGGCAGCCCCGGATGTCCTCGGACCAGCCGGGCAGCTCCTCGTACACGGGTGCGGCGTGGTGGAAGTCCGTCTGCGTCATCGGCATCTCCTCGTGCCGGACGCCGTCCACGTCGTAGGCCACGCAGATGGGCACCGTCTCCAGCCCGGACAGCACGTCGAGCTTGGTGAGGAAGTAGTCGGTGATCCCGTTGACCCGGCTGGCGTAGCGGGCCACGACGGCGTCGAACCAGCCGCAGCGGCGGTCCCGGCCGGTGGTCACACCGACCTCGCCGCCCTGGGTGCGGAGGTACTGCCC
The DNA here is from genome assembly GCF_032460525.1 of Geodermatophilus sp. DSM 44513. Lineage (NCBI taxonomy): Bacteria > Bacillati > Actinomycetota > Actinomycetes > Geodermatophilales > Geodermatophilaceae > Geodermatophilus > Geodermatophilus sp. DSM 44513. The sequence goes on from NZ_CP135963.1 coordinate 4,245,339, forward strand.
CCACTGGTCGTGCAGCTCCGTCGGGAACGGCCCGGAGCCCACCCGGGTGGTGTAGGCCTTGAGGATGCCGACCACCCGGTCGATGCGGGTGGGGCCGATGCCCGAGCCGGCCGCCGCGCCACCCGCGGTGGGGCTGGACGACGTGACGAAGGGGTACGTCCCGTGGTCGACGTCGAGCAGGGTGCCCTGCGAGCCCTCCAGCAGCACCCACTCGCCGGCGTCCAGGGCGTCGGCCAGCAGCAGCCGGGTGTCGGCGATGCGGTGGCGCAGCTGCTCGGCGTAGCCGGCGTACTCCGCCACGACCTCGTCGACGTCGATGGCCTTGCGGTTGTAGACCTTGACCAGGACCTGGTTCTTCTCCTGCAGCGTGCCCTCGAGCTTCTGCCGCAGGATGGACAGGTCCAGCAGGTCCTGCACGCGGATGCCGACCCGGGCGACCTTGTCGCCGTAGGCCGGCCCGATGCCGCGGCCGGTGGTGCCGATCTTGCGCTTGCCGAGGAACCGCTCGGTGACCCGGTCCAGCGCCCGGTGGTGCGGCATGATCAGGTGCGCGTCGGCGGAGATCACCAGCCGCGAGGTGTCCACGCCGCGCTCCTCCAGGCCGGCGAGCTCGCCGATGAGGACCTCCGGGTCGATGACGACGCCGTTGCCGATGACCGGGGTGCAACCGGGCGTCAGGATGCCCGAGGGGATCAGGTGCAGCGCGTAGCGCTCGCCGTCCGGCGTGATCACCGTGTGCCCGGCGTTGTTGCCGCCCTGGTAGCGGACGACGTACGGCACCCGCCCCCCGAGCAGGTCGGTGGCCTTGCCCTTGCCCTCGTCGCCCCACTGGGCGCCGATCAGCACGATCGCCGGCATCTCGCTGTCGTCCCCTCACTCGTCACCGGCGGTGGACCGGCTGGCAGGTGGCAGGGTATCGGCATGCCCCTCGTCGAGGTCGACCTGCGCGGGCTGCCGCCGGGTCAGGCGCCGGCGCGCGCCGAGGTCGCCGCGGCCACCGGGGCCGACGCGCTGCTGGTCCGCGGGCCGGTGCCGGCGCTGGCGGCGGTGCTCACGGCGCTGTGGAAGGCCGGGCGGACCGCCGCCGTCCCGGTCTCCTGGGAGCCCGCCGGCGACCGCGACTCCGGTGCCCTGGCACGGGCGCTGGGCCTCGGCAGCGGCCCGGTGCGGGAGCTCGGCCTGGTCCGCGACGACCACGGCGGAGTCCTGCTGCACCACGGCCGCATCGAGGCGGCCGGGGACGGCCGGCGCCGCCCGCTGGCGCGGCGGCTGGGCGCGCAGGCGCACCACGACGCGGTGAAGGTCGCCGACGGGCCGGTCACCCGGATCGACGTGCGGCCCGACTGGGGGGCCGTGGACACCCTCGACGTCACGGTGCTGACGCTGCCGCTGCGGCCCGGTCGGCGCACCAGCGGGCGGGCGGTGCAGGTCGCCTGCGACCCGGCCCGGGTGGTGCGCGACGGCGTCGCCCACCCCCGGCCGGTCACCCGCTGGACCTGGTACGCCGACGACCGCGTCCGCTGGCGGCTGGACCCCTAGCCGGGCCCACCTCCCCCGCGATCACGGCGTCCGGGAAGCGACACGCGGACTCCGGCCGGTGTGTCGCTCCCCGAACCGCGTGCTCGTCGCGGGGCGGCCCGCCTACGGCGCGAGCGAGGGGTCGCAGTCGCGCAGCAGCTGGGTGCAGCGCTCCTGCTCGTCGGTCTCGCCGATCGCCTCGGCCGCGCGGGCCAGCACCGTCACGCAGCGCAGGAAGCCGCGGTTGGGCTCGTGCGACCACGGCACCGGGCCGTGGCCCTTCCAGCCGTTGCGGCGCAGCGCGTCCAGCCCGCGGTGGTAGCCGGTGCGGGCGTAGGCGTAGGCCTCGATGGTGCGGCCGTCCCCGATCGCCTCCTCGGCGAGCGCCGCCCAGGCCGCGCTGACCGTCGGGGAGGCCGCGGCGACCTCGGCCGCCGGGGTGCCCGCGGCGAGAGCAGCCTCGGCCTCCGGGGCGCCCGGCAGCAGGGTCGCCGGGGGCTCGCCGAGCAGGTTGTGGTGCGGGTGCCCCATCAGGAACCCACCGACTGGCCGGCGGACAGCAGGTCCTCGCACGCCTGGACCACGCGCGCGGCCATGTTCGTCTCGGCGAGCTTCATGTAGGTGCGCGGGTCGTAGGCCTTCTTGTTGCCCACCTCGCCGTCGACCTTGAGCACGCCGTCGTAGTTGCTGAACACGTGCCCGGCGATCGGCCGGGTGAAGGCGTACTGGGTGTCGGTGTCCACGTTCATCTTCACGACGCCGTAGGACAGCGCCTCGCGGATCTCCTCCTGCGCGGACCCCGAGCCGCCGTGGAAGACCAGGTTGAACGGCTTGGCGCCGTCCCCGAGGTTGAACTCCTTGGCCACGATGGCCTGCCCGCGCTCGAGCACGTCGGGCCGCAGCTTGACGTTGCCGGGCTTGTAGACGCCGTGCACGTTGCCGAAGGTGGCCGCCAGCAGGTAGACCCCGCGCTCGCCGAGGCCGAGCTGCTGGGCGGTGCGCAGGAAGTCGCCGTCGGCGGTGTAGAGCTTCTCGTTGATCTCGGCGACGACGCCGTCCTCCTCACCGCCGACGATGCCGATCTCCAGCTCCAGGACGATCTTCGCCGCCGCGCACCGCTCCATGAGCTCCTCGGCGATGTCGAGGTTCTCGGTGAGCTCGACGGCCGAGCCGTCCCACATGTGCGACTGGAACAGCGGCGCCTGGCCGGCGTCCACCCGGTCCTTGGACAGCGCGACCAGCGGGCGCACGTAGGAGTCCAGCTTCTCCTTGGGGCAGTGGTCGGTGTGCAGCGCCACGTTGACCGGGTACCGCTCGGCGACGACGTGCGCGAACTCCGCCAGCGCGACCGCGCCGGTGACCATGTCCTTGACCCTGGTGCCGGAGGCGAACTCCGCGCCGCCGGTGGAGAACTGGATGATGCCGTCGCTGCCGGCGTCGGCGAACCCGCGCAGCGCGGCGTTGACCGACTCCGAGGAGGTGCAGTTGATCGCCGGGTAGGCGAAACCGCCCTCCTTCGCCCGGTCGATCATGTCGGCGTAGACCTCGGGGGTCGCGATGGGCATGCGGGGCACTCCTCGTGTGGGGTGGCGCTGGTCCGGCGGTCAGTATCGCGCCCGGGTCGGCGGCCGCGACACCCCGCTACCCGGCCCTCCGGACGCCGCTCACCCCCCGGCCGCCCGGCCGGCCACCCGCGCGGCGACCAGCACCGGGTCGAACACCGGCGAGAACGGCGGGGCGTAGGACAGGTCGCAGTCGGCGAGCTCGTCGGCGGTCCACCCGGCCCAGATCGCGGTGGCCAGGACGTCGACCCGCTTGCCGGCTCCTGGCCCGCCGACGACCTGACCCCCGAGCAGCTGACCGGACCCGCCGTCCACCACCAGCTTGACCGCGATCGGCCCGGCGCCGGGGTAGTAGCCGGCCCGCGTCGTCTCCTCCACGGTCTCGGCGCGGACGTCGTGGCCGGCGGCCTCGGCCTGCCCGGTGCACAGCCCGGTCCGCCCGATCTCCAGGTCGCCCACCTTGGTGATCGAGGTGCCCAGGACGCCGGCGAAACGGGCCGCCCGGCCGCCGACGACCGAACCGGCCACCCGGCCCTGGCGGTTGGCGTGCGTGCCGAGCGCGACGTGCACCGCCTGGCCGGTCAGCCGGTGGAACGTCTCGCTGCAGTCACCGGCCGCGAGGACGTGGCCGTGCGAGCGGCTGCGCTGGCTGCGGTCGACCTCGATGGCCCCGGTCTCCCCGATCCGCAGGCCGGCCGCCCGGGCCAGCTCGACCTCGGGGCCCAGGCCGAGCCCGACGACGACCAGGTCGCAGGGGTAGCTGCCGGCGTCGGTGGTCACCGCCCGCGCCGCGCCGTCCGCGCCGGTCTCCACGGCGCACACCGGCTGGTCGGGCTGCACGTCGATGCCCAGGTCGCCCATCGCCTTGCACACCCGCTCGCCCATGTCGGCGTCCAGCTGGGGCATGGGCAGGGAGTCGGCCAGCACCACGGTCACCTCCAGACCGCGGGTCCGCAGCACCTCGGCCATCTCCAGGCCGATGTACCCGCCGCCGAGGACCACCGCGTGGCGGGCGCCGGCGGCGATCGCCGCGCGGATGTCGGCGCCGTCGGCCAGCCGATGCACGCCGTGCACGCCGGGGGCGTCCAGGCCGGGGACGTCCGGGCGCATCGGCCGCCCGCCGGTGGCGACCACCAGCCGGTCGAAGCCGAGCGTCTCGCCGGTGCTGGTGCGCACGGTGCCCGCGTCGAGGTCGAGCTCCTCGGCGCGGGTGCCGGTGCGCACGTCGACGTCCCGGGCGGTGAAGTCGCGCGGGGTGCGGGCGACCAGCTGGTCGCGGTCCTCGACGAGGTCGCCCACCCAGTACGGGATCCCGCAGGCGGAGAAGGAGACCTCGGGGCCCTGCTCCAGGACGGTGATCGCCAGGTCGTCGGCCGGGCGCAGCCGGCGCGCCGTGCTGGCCGCGGACATGCCGGCGGCGTCCCCGCCGACGACCAGCAGCCGCTCAGCGCTCACGCGGTCACGGACGGCCGCCGGTGCAGCACCCGGCCGGGAGCGCCGGTGGGCCCGGCCCCCCGCGTCGTCGTCACGGTGGACACCGTCACACGGTACGACGCCACCGCCGTCGGTCGGCTCAGCGCAGGCCGAGGTCGGCGAGGGTGAACGCGGCCCGGTACTCCAGGCCCGCCGCCTCGACCGCGGCCCGCCCCCCGCGGTCCACGACCACCGCGACGGCGACCGGCTCCGCGCCGGCCTCGCGCAGTGCCTCCGCGGCGGCCAGCGGGCTGGCGCCGGTGGTGGAGACGTCCTCCACCACGAGCACCGCGCGCCCGGCGACGTCCGGGCCCTCGATCCGCCGCTGCAGGCCGTGCGCCTTGTCGGTCTTGCGGACGACGCAGGCGTCCAGGAAGCCCTCCCCCGCGGCGGCGGCGTGCAGCATCGCCGCGGCCACCGGGTCCGCGCCCAGGGTGAGCCCGCCGACGACGTCGTAGCGCAGGTCGCCGGTGAGCTGGCGCATCACCCGCCCGACCAGCGGGGCGCCCTCGTGGTGCAGCGTGAGCCGGCGCAGGTCGACGTACCAGTCCGCCTCCTGCCCCGAGGACAGCGTCACCCGCCCGTGCACGACGGCGAGCTCGACGACGAGCTCGAGCAGCCGGTCGCGGTCGGGGTGGGCGGCCCCGTTCCAGGGGCCCGGCCCGAGGGACGAGGGGTGGAGGGGGTCGGGGTCCTTCTGCACTCCGTCGACCCTACTGACGGTGAGCGGGCGCGGCTGCTCAGCCGGCCGGCGGGGTGAGCACCTGGTCGAGGAGGTAGACGGTGGCGTTGAGCGTGGCGACGTTGCCGCAGACCACCGTCGCGTCGGCAGCGCCGAGCAGCGTCTGGTCGGCACCGATCGTGTAGGTGTCGCCCGCGCCGTCGACGGTCACCTGCCCGCCGGCGAGGGTGGTGTGCGTGCCGGCCAGCTCGCCGGGGGTGAGTCGCCGGGCGATGACGTGGTGGGTGACCAGGGCGGTCAGCCGTGGGGTGTCGGCCAGCAGCGGGTCCAGCGCGGCGCGCGGGACGGCGGCGAAGGCCGCGTCGACCGGCGCCAGCACGGTGAGGTCCGCGGTGGCGTCGAGGGACGCGGACAGCGCGGCCGCGCGCACGGCCCCCGTGGTGGCGCCCAGCTCGGGGACGGTCGCCATGGCCGTGGCCGCCGGGGCGCCGGCGAGGGCGGCCGCGCTGCCCGGCCCCTCCGCGGGCAGCGCGGGGCAGCCATCCCCGAACGGGCCGGTCGGCGCCGGCGGGGCGGCCTCGGCGGAGGCGGCCGTCGCCGGGGTGCTGCCCGCCGTCGCCGGGACGTCGGAGCCGCACCCGGGCAGCGACAGCGCCAGCACGGCGGCGGCGGCGAGCGGGGCGCGGTGGATCGCGGTGCGCGTCACGGGGCGGGGCTCCTTCGTCGGGGGCGCCGACATCATCACCGTCCGGGCCGGCCGCTCCCGGGAGCGGCGCGGCGCAGCGCCCCACGACGGCGCTGCGGGCCGCCGTCCGGGTGGACGACGGCCCGCAGCAGGCGCACCACGTCCCCGCCGCGCGGGCGGGGTGGCCCCCGTGCAGGGTCCCGCCCCGAGCGTGCGGGGGGTGGGGGCACGGGTGGCCCCGTCCCGGGTCCCGCCCCGAGCCTGCGAGGGGTGGGGAGGACGGGCGGCCTCCCTGCAGGGTCCCGCTGCGAGCGTGCGAGCGGCGGGGGGCAGGGGTGGCCCCGTCCCGGGTCCCGCCCCGAGCCTGCGAGGGGTGGGGAGGACGGGTGGCCCCCGTGCAGGGTCCCGCCCCGAGCCTGCGAGGGGTGGGGAGGACGGGTGGCCCCCGTGCAGGGTCCCGCCCCGAGCGTGCGAGGGGTGGGGGGCACAGGGGTCCTTCATCAGGCGGCCGGGGGGGCCAGGACCTGGTCGACGATGTAGACGGTGGCGTTGGCCGTCTGCACGTTGCCGCAGATGACCGAGGCCGGCGTGCCGGTGACGGTGCCCTCGATGGTGAACATCTCGCCGGAGCCGGTGATGGTCACCGGGTCGCCGTTGATGTCGGTCTGCTCGCCGGCCAGCTGGTCCGGGGAGAGCCGGCCCTGCAGCACGTGGTGGGTGAGGATCGCGGTCAGCTGGGCGTTGTCGGCCAGCACGGTCTCCAGGGTCCCCGCCGGGAGGGCCTCGAACGCCGGGTTCGCCGGGGCGATCACGGTGATGTCGTCGGTGGTGTTCAGCGTGTCGCCCAGGTTGGCGGCGGTCACGGCCTGCACCAGGGTGGACAGGGCCGGGTTGTTGCTGGCCGCGGTGGCGACCGGGTCGTCGGTCATGCCCTGGAAGCTGCCCTCACCGTCGGCGGGGACGGCCGAGCAGCCCTCGCCGAAGGGCTCCTCGGACACGGGCATCGCGCTGCTGGAGGGCGCCGACGAGCTGGACCCGCCACCGGCGGCGCTGCTGGCGGCGCTGCCCGCGCTGCCGGCGGCGTCGGACGCGGCCTCCTCGGCGCCACAGGCGGTCATGGTCAGGGCCAGGGCCGAGGCGGCGGTGAGCAGGGCGGTGCGGGTCAGGCGGGTGCTCTTCACGGGGTGCTCCTTGGTCGTCGTCGTGCGGGGTCGTGGCCCCCGACCGGGGAGGTCGGGGCCGCGCCTGCGGCCGGGGGCCGAGGCGAGTCAGGAGGGGTCAGGTGACGCTGACCCGGATGGAGTGCAGGCCGCTGGCGCCGTCCGGGAAGGGAGTGGCCCGCTGCTCGGTCTGCAGCTCGCCGTCGGCGCCAGTGGCGCGGACGGTCAGCTGGTGGGGCCCGGGGGCGAAGTCGTACGGCAGCACCCACTGGCGCCACAGGTCGGCGTCGACCTGCGGGGACAGCTGCGCGGGCAGCCACTCGCCGTCGTCGACGCGGACCTCGACGGCGGAGATGCCGCGGGTCTGCGCCCAGGCCACCCCGGCGATGGGCCGGCGTCCGGCGGGGAAGGCGCGCAGCGGCGCGGGGGTGTCGATGCGGGAGGCGACCTTGATCGGCGCCTGGGCGGCCCAGTCCCGCTGGGTCCAGTAGGCGGCGGAGGCGGCGTAGGTGGAGGCCTCGATGCCGACCATCCACTTGCAGGCCGACACGTAGCCGTACAGGCCGGGGATGAGCATCCGCACCGGGAAGCCGTGCTGCACCGGGAGCGGCTCGCCGTTCATCCCGAAGGCGATCATCGCGTCCTCGACCTCGAGCGCCGAGCGGGTCGGGGCGCCGATGGTCATCCCGTCCGAGGAGCGGCAGACCAGCTGGTCCGAGCCCGGCTGGATGCCGTTCTCGCGCAGCACGGCCCCCAGCGGGACGCCGAGCCAGCGCGCCGTGCCGGCCAGCTGGCCGCCGACCTCGTTGGAGACGCAGGTCAGCGTGACGTCGCGCTCGATGACGTCGTCGCGGCCGAGCAGCTCGTCGAGGGTGTAGCTGCGCGGGGAGTCGAACATCCCGGTCAGCGTCAGCCGGTAGTCCGCCGGGCGGATCTGCGGCACGGTGATCGCGGTGTCCACGCGGTAGAAGTCGCGGGTGGACGTGAACAGCGGCGTCAGGCCGTCGACGGTCCCGGCGAGGTCCGCACCGGCGGGCAGGGCCGCGGCCGGTGACGCCGGGCGCGGGAGGACCAGGTCGGCCCGGGCGCCGCCGACGTCGAAGCGGCGCAGCAGCAGCCGGCCCGCGCCACCGGCGACGACCGCGGTGCCCACGGCCGCCCCGCCGGCGAGGAAGAAGCGGCGGCGGTCCAGGCCGGCGCCCTTGCGGTCCCCGGCGCCGAGCGCGTCGCGCAGCCGCTCGAGCGGGGCCCGGCCGCCGTCGTGCGCGGCGTCGACGGGACGGGCGGGTGCGGCGCCGGTCGGCACGGAGAGCGGGGCCAGCAGGGCCAGCAGGGCGGCGATCCCGGCGAGGGCGCCGACCAGGGCGGGCAGCGCGTCGAGCGGGCCGCCGGCCGGCCCGGTCACCGCCGCGGCCGCGCCGACGACGCCGAACAGCGCGATGCCGGCGACCCCGACCGGGCGACGGCGCAGCGCCAGGACGCCGAGGACCAGGGCGTAGCCGGCGATCAGGACGAGCGTGCCGACGACGAGGGCCGTCTTGTCGTCCTCGCCGAAGGTGGCGATCGCGAACGCCTTGACCGGCTCGGGGGTGAGGGTGATGACCGTGTCGCCCACCGCCACGACCGGGGATGCCTGGGGGCCGATCAGCCCGGCGACCAGCTCGCCCACGCCCAGGGCGACGCCGGCGGAGAGCAGCCCGGCCGCGGCGGCCAGCGGACGGCGCCCCCGCGGGGGGAGCTCGTCCGGCCCGGTCGCCGGGGCCGGGGCCTGCTCGGTCGTGGTCACGTCCGGTCTTCGCGACCAGCCGTGCTACGGGTTCACCGATCCGGTAACGATCGGGTCACGATGGGTCAGCGGAGGCCGACCTGCCGGCGTGCGGTCATCGCCCGGTACCACTCGGTGGACGGCCGCAGCAGCAGCGCGACGACCCCGACGAGGGTGAGCAGCAGCGAGAACACCGACAGCGCGTCCAGGAAACCGGAGCCCGCACCGGCCACGCCCAGGCCGGCGAGGCCGAGGACCACGCTGAGGCCACCGAGGACGCAGAGCACGATCCGGGCCCAGTTGCGCCCCTTCCAGGCCAACCAGATGAACAGCGCCTGGAGGGCGACCACCAGCAGGCCGATCACCGACCCGACGACCACCCCGACGCGGACGATGTCCTCGGTGACGGCCGGGTCGTTGGCCACCGCGACCTGCTCGGCGACCAGGCCGTCGACGTCGGAGAACTGCACCAGCGAGGCGATGAGGCCCAGGATCAGCGTGGCGATCAGGGCCCCGAGCCCGACGCGCACGGTCGTGGGCCGCTCCGGCGCCTCCTGGGAGAAGTAGCCGCCGGGCGCCGACGGGGCCGCGGCGTACCCGTACGGCGGCGGACCCTGCTGCCAGCCCTGCGGCGGACCCTGCTGCCACCCCTGCGGAGGCGCCTGCCACCCCTGCTGGGGGGCCTGCCAGCCCTGACCGGCCGGCGGCTGCTGCCAGCCGGGGTCCGGCGGCGGCTGCTGCGCCCAGCCCTGCCCGGGCGGCGCCTGCCAGCCCGGCTGCTCCTGCGGCGGCTGCCCCTGCTGCGGGTCCTGGCCGCCCTGCCCTGACGTCATCGCTGGCTCCCTCGCCTCCGGGCGTGTGTCCGGCGCGATGTTGACCCACCGCGGGGCTCCCGGCCAGGGATGGACGTCGATCGAGACCCGAACGATGACAACGCGCTCGCCCCGTCGGCCCACCGGCCGGCCGGCGACACGCGGGCCGGTCGGGCTCCGGTGCGGTGGCGTGGGGAGGCACCCCGAACGGGCGATCCGGAGTCCCGCGGACCTGCGCGCGTCCTACGCTGCGGGTCGTGACCACGCCGCCAGGACAGCCACCGGATCCCTCGCGCCCCTCGGGCTGGGGGGACGGGCCGCCCGCCGGCTCCTCCGGCTCCGGGCAGCAGTACCCCGCCCAGCCGTACCCGGGGCAGCCCTACACCGGACAGCAGCCCCCCGGCGGGCAGTACCCCGCGCAGCCGTACCCGGCGCAGCAGTACCCCGGCGGGCAGGGTCAGTACCCCCAGGCGGGGGGTCCGCAGGGCTACCCGCAGCAGGACCCCTACGGGCAGTACGGACAGCCGCAGAAGTCCAACGGCCTCGGGATCGCGGCCCTCGTGCTGGGCATCCTGTCCCTGCCGGCAGCGTTCTTCGCCGGGGTGCCGGGGATCGTCCTCGGCCTGCTCGCCATCGTGCTGGGCGTCCTCGGGCTGCGCCGGGTGAGGGCCCGCCGTGCCGACAACCGGGGCGTGGCGATCAGCGGTCTGGTCACGGGGATCCTCGGTCTGCTGCTCGGGATCGTCGTCCTGGTGGCCACGGTGTTCCTGGTGCAGACCACCGGCGACTGCCTGCAGGAGCTCCAGCAGACCGGTGACCAGGCCGCCTACGAGCAGTGCGTCCAGGAGTCCGTCGGCCAGTGAGGCGGTGCGCGGGCCCGTCGACCGCACGTGCGGTCGACGGGCCCGCGCCCGACCCGGGTGGTCCTGCTCAGCCGCGGCGGACGGTCAGCCCGGCCTCGGCCAGGTCGTCGGGGGCGTCGACGACCACCTCGTCGCCGTCCCGGATCTCCCCGGACAGCAGCGCCCGTGCCAGCCGGTCGCCGATCGCCGACTGCACCAGCCGGCGCAGCGGGCGCGCGCCGTAGACCGGGTCGAACCCGTTGAGCGCCAGCCACTCCCGCGCGGCGTCGGTGACGGTGAGCGTGAGGCGGCGGGCGGCCAGCCGCCGGGCCAGGACGCCGACCTGGATGTCGACGATGCCGGCCAGCTCCTCGCTGCCGAGCGCCCGGAACACGACCACGTCGTCGAGCCGGTTGAGGAACTCCGGCTTGAAGTGCGACCGGACGACGCCCATGACCGCGTCGCGGCGCCGCTCCTCGGGCAGCGACTGGTCGGCGATCAGCTGCGAGCCGAGGTTCGACGTCAGGATCAGGATCGTGTTGCGGAAGTCGACCGTCCGCCCCTGGCCGTCGGTGAGCCGGCCGTCGTCGAGCACCTGCAGCAGGACGTCGAACACGTCCGGGTGGGCCTTCTCCACCTCGTCGAGCAGCACGACGGTGTAGGGCCGCCGGCGCACCGCCTCGGTGAGCTGCCCGCCGGCCTCGTAGCCGACGTAGCCGGGCGGGGCGCCGACCAGCCGGGCCACCGAGTGCTTCTCGGAGTACTCGCTCATGTCGACGCGCACCATCGCCCGCTCGTCGTCGAACAGGAACTCCGCCAGCGCCTTGGCCAGCTCGGTCTTGCCCACCCCGGTCGGGCCGAGGAACAGGAAGGAGCCGGTCGGCCGGTCGGGGTCGGCCACGCCGGAGCGGGCCCGGCGGACGGCGTCGGAGACCGCCCGGACGGCGTCGGGCTGGCCGACGACCCGCGCGGCGAGCTCGTCCTCCATCCGCAGCAGCTTCTGGGTCTCCCCCTCCAGCAGCCGGCCGGCCGGGATGCCGGTCCAGGCCTGCACGACCTCGGCGATGTCGTCGGGGCCGACCTCCTCCTTGAGCATGGAGTCGCTGCCGGCGACCGAGGCCTCCGCGTCGGCCAGCGCCTTCTCCAGCTGCGGGAGGCGGCCGTAGCGCAGCTCGGCGACGCGGGCCAGCTCGCCGTCCCGCTCGGCCCGCTCGGCCTCCAGCCGCGCCCGCTCCAGCTCCTCCTTGATCTGCTGGATGCGCACGATCGCGCCCTTGTCCTGCTGCCAGCGGGCGGTGAGCTCGTCGAGCTGCTGGCGCTTGTCGGCGAGGTCCGCGCGCAGCGTGGCCAGCCGCTCCACCGAGGAGGGGTCGTCCTCCTTGGCCAGCGCCATCTCCTCGATCTCCAGCCGGCGGACGGCGCGCTCGACCTCGTCGACCTCGACCGGGCGGCTGTCGATCTCCATGCGCAGCCGGCTGGCGGCCTCGTCGACCAGGTCGATCGCCTTGTCCGGCAGGAACCGGGCGGTCACGTAGCGGTCGGACAGCGTGGCGGCGGCGACGATGGCGGCGTCGGTGATCCGGACCCCGTGGTGCACCTCGTAGCGCTCCTTGAGGCCCCGCAGGATGCCGATGGTGTCCTCGATCGAGGGCTCGCCGACGAAGACCTGCTGGAAGCGGCGCTCCAGCGCGGGGTCCTTCTCGATGTGCTCGCGGTACTCGTCCAGGGTGGTCGCGCCGACCATCCGCAGCTCGCCGCGGGCCAGCATCGGCTTGATCATGTTGCCGGCGTCCATGGCCGAGTCGCCGGTGGCGCCGGCACCGACGATGGTGTGCAGCTCGTCGATGAAGGTGATGACCTCGCCCTCGGCCTCGGTGATCTCCTGCAGGACGGCCTTGAGCCGCTCCTCGAACTCGCCGCGGTACTTGGCGCCGGCGACCATGCTGGCCAGGTCCAGCGCCATCAGCCGCTTGCCCTCGAGGCTGGCGGGGACGTCCCCGGCCACGATCCGCTGGGCCAGGCCCTCGACGATCGCGGTCTTGCCGACGCCCGGCTCGCCGATCAGCACCGGGTTGTTCTTCGTCCGCCGGGACAGCACCTGCACGACGCGGCGGATCTCGGTGTCCCGGCCGACGACCGGGTCGATCCTGCCCTCGCGGGCCCGCTCGGTGAGGTCGACGGCGTACTTCTCCAGCGCCTGGAAGGTGCTCTCCGGGTCGGCGGTGGTGACCTTGCGGCTGCCGCGCACGGTGCGGAAGGCGGCCAGCAGCGCGTCGCGGGTGGCACCGGCGCTGGTGAGCACCGCCGCGGCCTCGCCGTCGGACCCGGCCAGACCGACCAGCAGGTGCTCGGTGGACACGAACTCGTCACCCAGCGCGCCGGCCTGCTCGCCGGCGGCGTTCAGCACGCGGAGCAGTTCCCGGGACGGCGCGGGAGCGGGCACGGTGGCGCCGCTGACGCTGGGCAGCCGCCGCAGCGCGGCCTCGGTCTTGGCGCGGACGTCGGTCACGTCGGCCCCGACGGCCCTGAGCAGCGGGCCGGCGATGCCGTCGGTCTGCTCGAGCAGCGCGGCGAGCAGGTGCAGGGGCTCCAGCGCGGCCTGGCCGCGGTCGACCGCCAGCCGCTGGGCGGCCGTGATCGCCTCCTGCGAACGGGTGGTCAGCTTGCTCTGCATGGTCTCTGGGGTCAGTCCTCTCGGGCGGGGCCGGACGCGCCGGCCGTCGGTGTCGAGCAGTGCAACGAGCCCAGGGTTGAGCCTGTTCCGCTCAACCTCGCCCGGTCCCCGACGTCCGTTCACCACTGCGGGGGGCGCTGGGGGCAACCCCGGCTGTCGCCGGACACCGGACCACTAGCATGAGCAGGATGACGCGTCTCCCGGCACCGAGCGCGGTCCTCGAGGACCAACTCTGCTTCGCGCTCTACGCCGCCTCTCGGGCGATGACCGCGCGCTACCGCCCCCTGCTCGACGCGATCGGGCTCACCTATCCGCAGTACCTGGTCATGATGCTGCTCTGGGAGCAGGACAACCAGACCGTCGGCCAGCTCGGCGCCCGCCTGGCCCTGGACAGCGGCACGCTGTCCCCCCTGCTCAAGCGGCTCACCACCGCCGGCCTGGTCACCCGCCACCGCCGGGTGGAGGACGAGCGCTCGGTGTCCATCGCGCTGACCGACACCGGCCGCGCGCTGCGGGACAGGGCGGACGCGATCTCGCAGGAGATCATCCGCGCCCTCGACCTCGACCGCGCGGAGTTCACCGAGCTCAAGGCCAAGCTGCACCTGGTCACCGAGCGGGTCGCGACCGGCTGAGCCGCCCGGGGATGGGTTGTGTGCAACCCCCTAGGGTGGGCACGTCCACACCCGCGTCCGAGGAGGTCCCATGCCCACCCGTACCGCTCGCACCGCCTGGAACGGCACCCTGCAGGAGGGCTCCGGCCAGGTCGAGCTGTCCAGCTCGAAGGTCGGCACCTACGAGGTGTCCTTCCCCAAGCGCGCGGCCGACGACGCCGGCGGCACGACCAGCCCCGAGGAGCTCGTCGCCGCGGCGCACTCCGCCTGCTTCGCCATGCAGCTGTCGGCCAACATCGCCCAGGCCGGTGGCACGCCGCAGAGCCTGGACGTCAAGGCCGACGTCTCGCTGGGTCCGGACGAGGCCAACGGCGGGTTCCGGCTGACCGGCATCCTGCTGACCGTGCGCGGCGAGGTCGACGGCCTGGACGCAGCCGGGTTCGACAAGGCCGCCCAGGAGGCCAAGGCCGGCTGCCCGGTCAGCAAGGCACTCACCGGCGTCGACATCGAGCTGGACGCCGCGCTCGCGTAAGGACCCTCCTGCCCCCCGAGAAGGACCTCCCTGCCCCCGCCGCTCGCACGCTCGCAGCGGGCCCCTGCAGAGAGGCCGGAGGAGCTCGCGGCGGGCCCCTGCAGGAGGGCCGTTCCGGTCGGTCACCGGGGCGGCGGCACGAGCACCGACCAGCCGTGCCGCCGCACCCGCCAGGTCCGCGACGCCACCCCCTCCTCGACCTCGCCGTCCGCGTCGAGGTCGACCGGGCCACCGGTGATCGTCACCCGGCTCCCGCGCACGACCAGCACGTCGGGCCGGTCGACGTGCTCCCCGTCGGTCAGCGCCGCGGCGAAGGCCGCGCGGGCGACCGGGCCGGTCGCCGCGGAGACCACCACGTCGGCCAGCCCGTCGTCCGGCTCGGCGCCCGGCGCCAGCGGCGTCCCGCCGCCGATCGAGCGGCCCGTGCACACGGCGAGCATCAGCAGCTCGAGCGTCCCGTCGGCCGCCCAGCCCTCCCGCGGGTGCACCGCCACCCGGCCGTCGACCTCCACCCGGAGCGGCCAGCCCGGGCTGCTGACCCCGGCCAGCGCCGCGCCGACCGGGTAGGCGACCGCCCCCAGCAGCTCCTTGAGCGCCTCGGCCCGCGCGCCGGCCCGGGCTCCCACCCCCGCGTGCACGACGTTCACCACCAGCCCGCCCGCGTCGTCGTCGAGCAGGTCCAGCGGCCGGGGCACCCCGGCGAGGACCGCGGCCGCGCCCGCGACCGGGTCCAGCGGCAGGCCGAGGGTGCGCGCCAGGTCGTTGCCGGTGCCGCGGGCCACCACGCCGACCGGGTCGGCGGGGTCCAGGGCGCCCGCCCGGTGCAGCGCCCGGGCGACGGCGTGCAGCGAGCCGTCCCCGCCGAGCACCACCAGGCGCCGGCCGTCGCGCCCGGCGATCGCCTGGTCCAGCTCGGCCGGTGACCCGGTCGCGGCCACCACCACGTCGGCCCCGCTGCGCAGCTCGCGCAGGGCGGCCGCGACCGCGTCGTCCCCGGCGGTGCCGGCGGCCCGGTTGACCACCGCCAGCAGCCGAGGGGTCCCGCTCACCGGCGCACCGTAGCCGGGGGCGCCGGTGAGCGAACCGGTTCGCGGACGGCTACCGGTCCAGGGCCTCCAGGACCAACTCGACCGGGTGACGGGCGGTGCGCTCGGTGCCGTGGTGGATCTGCTCGCGGCAGGACGTCCCGGTCGCCGCGATCACCGCGTCCGGCGCCGCGGAGCGCACGGCGGGGAACAGCCGGTCCTCCCCCACCCGCAGCGAGATGTCGTAGTGCTCGGTCTCGTAGCCGAAGGACCCCGCCATGCCGCAGCAGCCGGCGTCCAGCTCCTGCACCGTGGCCCCGGGGATGCGCTCGAGCAGCGCCACGGTGGCCGCGGTGCCGGCCTCGGCCTTCTGGTGGCAGTGGCCGTGGAAGACGATCGTGCGGCCGGCCAGCCAGCTGTCCTCGCGCAACCGCAGCCGCCCGGCGTCGATGGCCTCGACCAGCAGCTCCTCGGGCAGCCGCACCCGCTCGGCAACCGCCCGCACGTTGGGGTCGTCGGGCAGCAGGGACACGTGCTCGGCCCGCAGGGTGAGGATGCAGGACGGCTCGCAGCCCACGATCGGCCCGTCGGCCGCGCCGCTCGCGCACAGCGAGGCCGCCAGGCCACGGGCCTTGTCCCGGGCGTCGTCCAGCAGGCCCTTGGAGATGCTCGGCCGCCCGCAGCAGCCCCGGCTCTCCAGCCGGACGTCGTAGCCGGCGTGCTCGAGCAGCTGGACGACGGCCTTGCCGACGCCGGGCTCGCTGTAGCTGGTGAAGGAGTCGGCCAGCACGGTGACCCGGCCTTGCGTCGGCGTGCCCGCCGGCCGGTGCCGCCTGAACCAGCGCGGCAGGTTGTCCCGCTGGAAGCGGGGCAGCGGCCGCTGCCGGGCGATCCCGAGGCGCCGGTCCAGGATCACCCGCAGCGGCCGGATCCGGCCGGGCACGTTGGACAGCGGCGCCGTCGCCGACCCCAGCTTGTTGAGCGTGCGGATCGCGCCGAACACCCGGGCGCGCAGCGGCACGCCCTGGACGTCGTACTTGTGCGCCAGCGCCTCGGCCTTGAGCGAGGCCATGTCCACGCCCAGCGGGCACTCGCTCTTGCACGCCTTGCACGACAGGCACAGGTCCAGCGCCTCGTGCAGCCGCTCGTCGCCCAGCGCGGTGTGCGGGTCGCCCTCGGACAGCGCCTTGACCAGCGCGCCGGCCCGGCCGCGGGTGGAGTGCTCCTCCATGCGCGTGGCGATGTAGCTCGGGCACATGGTGCCGGTCGTGGACTTGCGGCACAGGCCGATGTTCATGCAGCGGTCGGCGGCGCCGAACATGCCGCCGACGACGTCGAAGGTGAGCCGGGTGCGCAGCGGCCCGGGCTGCGGCGGGTCGGCGTCGCGCAGGTGCTCGGTCATGGCCGGGGCGTCGACGATCTTGCCGGGGTTCATCACCCCGGCCGGGTCGAACAGCGCCTTGACCTCGCGCATGGCCTGGTAGAGCTCCTCGCCGAAGAGCTCGCGGTTGAACTCGCTGCGGGCCAGGCCGTCGCCGTGCTCGCTGGAGTTGGCCCCGCCGTACTCCCGGACGAGGTCCTTGACCTCCTCGGCGACCGACCGCATCGTCTCGACCTGGCCGGGCTGGGTCAGGTCGACGAACGGCCGGATGTGCAGGCAGCCGACCGAGCAGTGCCCGTAGAAGCCGGCCTCCAGGCCGTGCCGGTCGAGCACGTCGCGGAAGCGGGCCGTGTACTCGGCCAGGTGCTCCGGGGGGACGGCGGTGTCCTCGACGAAGGCCAGCGGGCGGCGGGCGCCCTCGGAGGCCGCCATCAGCAGCCCCAGGGCGGACTTGCGCACCTTGAGCAGGTCGGCCTGCTGGGCCGCGGTGACCGCGCGCAGGGTGGCGTAGCCGTGCCCGTTGCTCTTCCACAGCGCCGTCAGCCGGTCCAGCGAGGCGACCAACTCGTCCTGGTCGTCGCCGGTGAAGGACACGAACACCAGCGCCTCGGGGTCGCCCTCGAGGATCCGGCCGAGGCCGGCGTACTCGATCTTGCGCCGGGACAGGTCGAGGATGGTCTTGTCGATCATCTCCACGCCGGCCGGGTCGAGGGACAGGGCGTCCCCGGTCGCGGCGGTGGCCTCCAGCACCGACCGGAAGTGGCCGACGGCGAACACCTGCTTGGCCGGCTTGGGCACCAGGCCCACCAGGGCCGAGGTGGTGACCGCGAGGGTGCCCTCCGAGCCGACGAGGAACTTGGCCAGGTCGTACGGCGGGGCGGTGGCCAGCCGGTCGAGCCGGTAGCCGCCGGCGCGGCGCCAGTAGGCGGGGAAGCCGGTGCCGATCGCGTCGGCGTGCGCGGCCACGATGCCGGGCAGTCCGCGCAGGATGCGCGCCTCCAGCGAGTCGCCCCCGGCGCGGCGGGCCCGCTCGGCCTCGTCGAGCACGCCCCAGCGGGTGGTGGAGGCGTCGGCGAGCACCAGGTCCATCTCCAGGACGTGGTCGATGGTCATCCCGAAGCGCAGCGACCCGCTGCCGGCGGAGTTGTTGCCGATCATCCCGCCGATCGTGGCGCGGTTGGACGTCGAGGTGTCCGGGCCGAACATCAGCCCGTGCCGGCCGGCCGCGCGGTTGAGGTCGTCCTGCACCACGCCGGGCTGCACCCGCGCCGTCCGGCCCTCGGGGTCGAGGTCGGTGATGGCGTGCATGTGCCGGGACAGGTCCATGACGACGCCCGGGGAGACCGTCTGTCCGACCAGGCTGGTGCCCGCCCCGCGGGCCAGCACCGGCAACCCGGCCTCGGCGGCCAGCCGCACGGTGGCCACCACGTCGTCGGCGTGCCGGGGGTAGACGACACCGGCCGGCGTCATCGCGTACATGGACGCGTCCTGGCTGAATAGGTGGCGCGTGTAGTCGTCGAACGCGACCTCGCCGTCGAGGGCCCGGCGGAGTTCCGCGCCCAGGTCGGCGTGCTCGGCGGCGGCCGTCGAGGGCCGCGGGGGCGCCGTCGTCACTGCCCCAGGACCTCCAGCGCCGCCTGCAGCCCGGAGGGGTCGACCTTCACGCCGGTGCGGACCAGGCCCATCTGCACGCCGGCCAGCGTGCCGGCGAGCATCAGGTCGTTGAAGTGGCCGAGGTGGCCGATGCGGAACACCTTGCCGGCCAGCCTGCCCAGGCCCGCGCCGAGCGACATGTCGTAGTGCTCGAGGATGACCCGGCGGACCTCGTCGGCGTCGTGCTCGTCGGCCAGCAGGATCGCGGTCAGCGAGCCGGAGTACTCCCGCTCGTCCAGCGCGAGCACCTCCAGGCCCCAGCCGCGGACGGCGGCCCGGGTCGCCTCGGCGTGCCGCTGGTGGCGGGCGTAGACGTTCGGCAGGCCCTCCTCCTCCAGCATCCGCAGCGCCTCGCGCAGGCCGTAGAGGATGTTCGTGGCCGGGGTGTAGGGCCAGAAGCCGTTGGCGTTGGCCGCCAGGATCGGCTCCCAGTCCCAGTAGGAGCGGGGCAGCCGGGCGCCCTTCGCGGCCTCGAGGGCCTTGTCGCTGACCGCGTTGAAGCTGATGCCCGGCGGGAGCATCAGGCCCTTCTGCGACCCGGAGATGGTGACGTCGACGCCCCACTCGTCGTGCCGGTAGTCGATGCTGCCGAGCGAGGAGATCGTGTCGACCAGGTAGAGCGCGGGGTGCCCCGCGGCGTCGATGGCCGCGCGGATCTCCCCGACCCGGCTGGTGACGCCGGTGGAGGTCTCGTTGTGGACGACCATCACGGCCTTGACCTCGTGACCGGGGTCGGCGGCCAGCCGCTCCTGCACCGCCTCGGGCGGGACGCCGTGCCGCCAGTCACCGGGGACGAACTCGACCTCCAGGCCCAGCCGGCGGGCCATGTCCTGCCAGAGGGTGGCGAAGTGGCCGGTCTCGAAGCAGAGCACCCGGTCGCCGGGGGACAGCGTGTTGGTCAGGGCCGCCTCCCACGCGCCGGTGCCGGACGCCGGGTAGACGACCACGGGGTTGGTGGTGCCGAACGGGGCCTTGACCGCCTCCAGTACCTCGCGGCCGAGCGCGGCGAACTCCGGACCGCGGTGGTCGATGGTGGGCATGTCCATGGCGCGCAGGACGCGGTCGGGCACGTTGGTCGGCCCGGGGATCTGCAGGAAGTGACGGCCGCCGGTGCCCGTCCCCGCGCCCGCCGCCGTGGTCGGCATGTCAGTCGGCACGTCATCGCCCTCTCGCCGCAGACCGTGCCCGGCGTGGTCAGCCGGGCTCCACGATGCGGGACGGTACTCCCGCCTCCCGGACTGCCGTGCACCGTCCCGGACGCGGCTTGTGACGGTTGACACGTCGGCTGGTGATCACTTGAATGCCCGGTGCGCGGGAGTCGATTTCCGCTGCGTGGAACACAGGACGGGCGCCCGCAGGGGTCCGTCCCGACCGTCAGGGGCACCGTGTCCGAACAGCTCGTCTCGATCCTCGTCCTGCTGGCGGTCTTCCTGATCGCCACGGTGCTGCCCGTGCACATGGGGGCGCTGGCCTTCGTGGCCGCCTTCGTGTTCGGGTACTTCCTGTTCGGCTCGGAGGAGTACGCCGACCTGGTGTTCGGCTTCTTCCCGGGGTCGCTGTTCGTGATCCTCGTGGGCGTCACCTACCTGTTCGCGATCGCCAAGAACAACGGCACCGTCGACTGGCTGGTGCACGCCGCGGTCAAGGCCTCCGGCGGGAAGCTGGTCGCCATCCCGTGGGCGATGTTCGCCGTCACCGGCGCCCTCACCGCCATCGGCGGCGTCGTCCCCGCGGTGGTCGCGATCATCGCGCCGGTGGGCATGTCCTTCGCCCGCCGCTACGGCATCAACCCGCTGCTGATGGGCCTGTTCATCATCAACGGCGCCACGGCCGGCGGCTTCTCACCGCTGTCGATCTTCGGCTCCATCACCAACAACGTGGTCGCCGAGAACGACCTGCCCGGCAGCCCGCTGTTCCTCTGGGTCGCCTCCATCGTGGCCAACGTGCTGCTCAGCGTGCTGGTGTTCTTCCTGTTCGGCGGCAAGAAGCTGCTCGGCAACCCGCAGCGCGTCGACCTCGACGAGGCCGGCACGGACGGCGGCGCCCGCTCCGTGGCCGTCGGCAGCCCGTCCACCGGCGGGGCCGCGGTCGGCACCCCCGGGCACGGCCAGCCGGGTCACGTGCACGGCGGAGCCGAGGAGCGCGCCGAGGACAAGGCCGTGCAAACGACCGCCGTGGCCACCGCCGACCGCCCGGGCCCGGTCACGACGCTGGACCGCGACCGGACGCTGACCCTCGTCGGGCTCGTCGTCCTGGTGCTCGGCGCGCTGCTGCCGATCGGCCTGGACATCGGCCTGCTGGCCATCACCGTCGGCGTGCTCCTGTCGATCGTCGCCCCCCGCGGTGCGAAGGGCGCCGTCGGCCAGATCGCCTGGCCCACCGTGCTGCTGATCTGCGGCATCGTGACCTACGTCGGCCTGATGCAGGAGATCGACACCCCCGGCTGGCTCGGCGACAACGTCGCCCAGCTCGGCGCCCCGACCATCGCCGCGCTGCTGATCTGCTACATCGGCGCGGTCGTGTCCGCCTTCGCCTCCACCACCGGCATCCTGGGTGCGCTCATCCCGCTGGCGGTGCCCTTCCTGCTGGGCAGCGAGTCGATCGGCGCGATCGGCCTGATCACCGCCCTGGCGCTGTCGTCGTCCATCGTCGACTCCAGCCCCTTCTCCACCAGCGGCGCCCTGGTCGTGGCCAACGCCCAGGAGAACGAGCGGGACAGCGTCTTCCGCTCGCTGACCATCTGGGGCTTCTCGATGGTGGCCGTCATCCCCCTGGTCACCTGGCTGGTCCTCGTGGTGCCCGGCTGGCTCTGAGCCCGTCGAGCACCACCTGACCGCGCCCCGGACGGCTCCCGCCGCCGGGGCGCGGTCGCGTCCCGGCCAGACTGACGCCGGGCACCGACCGCACGCACGCACCCGGGGAGGACGCATGACCGAGACCGACGGCGGGGCCCGGCCGCCGCTGAGCGGGATCACCGTGCTGGAGGTCGGCGTGTTCATGGCCGCCCCCTTCGCCGCGATGCAGCTGGCCGACCTGGGCGCCCGGGTGGTCAAGGTGGAGGACCCCCGCTCCGGCGACCCGGTCCGCGCCAGCGGCCCGTTCGTGGGCGGGGAGAGCTCGCCGTACCTGCGGCTCAACCGGAACAAGGAGTCGGTCGCGCTGGACCTGAAGTCCGACGCCGGGAAGCGGGCGTTCCTCGCGCTGGTGGAGACCGCCGACGTGGTCGTCGAGAACCTGCGCCCCGGCGCCATGGCCCGGCTCGGCCTGGACGCGGCGGGCGTCCGGGCGGTCAACCCGCGCGTGGTCTACGCCTCGGGCTCCGGCTGGGGGCAGGACGGCCCGCTCGCCCCGCTGCCCGGGCTGGACATCATGGCCCAGGCCCGCAGCGGGCTGATGAGCATCACCGGCACCCCCGGCGGCGAGCCGGTCAAGGTCGGCGTCCCGGTGTGCGACCTCGTCTGCGGCCTCTACCTCGCCTTGGCGGTGACCGCCGCGCTGCGCGAGCGGGACCGCACCGGCGTCGGGCAGAGCATCGACGTCTCGCTGTTCGAGGCCGGCGTGAGTCTCGCCGTCTGGGAGGCCGGCCGGTACTTCGCCACCGGGGAGGTGAGCGGGCCGCTCGGCTCGGCGCACCAGAGCCAGGCGCCCTACCAGGCGTTCCGCACCGCCGACGGCTGGGTGACCATCGGCGCCAACACCCCGAACACCTGGGCGGGGCTGTGCCGCACGCTCGGCATGGACGACGCCCTCGCCGACGACCGCTACGCCGACGCCACGCGGCGGCACGCGCTGCGCGCGGAGCTGCAGGAGCTCATCGAGGGCCGGACGACCACCCGGACCACCGACGACCTGCTGGACGCGCTGGGTGCGGCCGGCGTGCCCTGTGCCCCCATCAACGACCACGGCCAGGTCTTCACCGACGAGCACCTGCTGGCCCGCGACTTCTTCTGGGACGCCCCGCACCCGACGCTGCCGCCCCAGCGGCAGATCGGGTCGCCGATGCGGCTGTCGGCCGGCCCGGCCGTCCGCGGCCCCGCCGGGCCACCGCTGGGCGCCGACACCCGGACGGTGCTCGAGCGGGCCGGCGTCCCGGCCGACGTCATCGACGCCGTCGCCGGGCGTCCCGCCATTATCGCTACAAAGGCGGAGGTGGAGGGCGCATGAGCGAGGACCTGCAGGTGACCCGGGACGGCGCGGTGCTGACCGTCCTGTTCGACCGGCCCGAGCAGCGCAACGCGATGACCTTCGCGATGTACGAGGGGCTGCACGCCGCCTGCGAGCGGGCCGACGCCGACGAGGACGTGCGCGTGCTGGTGCTGCGCGGCGCCGGGCGGGCCTTCGTCGCGGGCACCGACATCAGCCAGTTCCAGGAGTTCACCGGCGGGGACGACGGCATCGCCTACGAGCAGTCGATCGAGCGGGTGGTCACCCGGCTCGAGGACGTCACCGTGTCCACGGTCGCCGCGGTCGACGGCGCCTGCGTCGGCGGTGGGCTGGCCCTCGCCGCGGCCTGCGACCTGCGGCTGGCCACCGCGTCGTCCCGGTTCGGCGTGCCCGTGGCGCGGACGCTCGGCAACTGCCTGTCGGTCAACAGCGTCTCGCTGCTGGTGCACCACCTGGGGCCGGGGCGGACCCTGGACCTGCTGCTGCGGGCCCGGCTGCTCGGTGCCGACGAGGCCGCCGCGGCCGGGTTCGTGACCACCTGCCCCGACGAGGGGCTGGACGCCGCGCTGGACGAGCTGACCGGCACGCTGACCGGGCACGCCCCGCTGAGCATGTGGGCGGCCAAGCAGGCGGTGCTGCGGCTGCGCCGGGCCGGCCTGCCCGAGGACGCCGACCTGGTGCGCACCGTCTACGGCAGCGCGGACTTCCGCGCCGGGGTGGCGGCCTTCGTGGCCCGCGAGCGGGTCAGCTGGACGGGGCGCTGAGCAGCGGCACGCCGTCCTCCCGAAGCTCCGCGGCCAGCGCGGCGGCCGCCTGCTGCAGCAGCGGCACCACCCGCGGGACGGCGTCCAGGGCGAGGCGGCCCGCGGGCCCGGACACCGAGATGGCGCCGGCCGCCGAGCCGCCGGGCACCGGCACGGCCACGCAGCGGACCCCGGCCTCCTGCTCCCCGTCGTCGACCGCGTAGCCCTGCGCGGCGATCACGGGCAGGTCGGCGAGCAGCCGGTCGGGGTCGGTCACGGTGCGGTCGGTGCGCGCCGGCATCCCGCCCCGGACCAGCAGCTCGCGCGCGGTCCCGGCGGGCAGCTGGGCGAGCAGCACCTTGCCGACACCGGTGCAGTGCAGGTGCACCCGCCGCCCGACCTCGGTGAACATCCGCATGGAGTGCCGGGAGGGCACCTGGGCGGCGTAGACGACCCGGTCGCCGTCCAGCACCGCGAGGTTGGCCGTCTCCCCGATCGCGTCGACCAGCCAGGTCAGGTGCGGCCGCGCCCAGGTGGTCAGCTCCCGGGCGGCGAACTCGCCCAGGTGGATCAGTCGCGGGCCCAGCACGTAGCGGCGCGACGGCAGCTGGCGGACGTAGCCGCGGGACACCAGCGTGCGCACCAGCCGGTGGATCGTCGACACCGGCAGCCCGCTCTCCGCGGCGAGCCGGCTGATCGCCACCTCGCCCCCGGCGTCGGCCATCAGCTCCAGCAGGAGGAAGGCCCGCTCCAGCGACTGCACGCCGTCCACCGGCCCGCCCGGCGTCGCCTCTGCCACCGTTGCCACCACACCTCTCGGCTCCACCCACCACCGCACCGCCCAGCCCCCTCGCGGGGGCCCGGACCGGCCCCGGCCCCGGGTTGACCACCGGTGACCGAGCGCACTACTTTCCAGTGATCAGACGGGCTGTTCCGCGATGTGGAAATGACCATAGCGTCGCCGGCCGATCCCGGGAACAGGTCGACGCCCCCGCTGAGCGACCCCAGGGAGAGCGATGAGGAGCACCGCCGGCCTGGGCCCTCCCGCGGTGGTGCCGCCTCCTCCGGTCGGTGGGACGATGCGCGGACACCGTCCCCCGGGTCGGCCGCGGCCGACGAGCACCTCGACTCCCTGACCCTGCCCGCGTACGAGCGCACGCCGTGAGGACACCATGACGACCCTCGCCGAGAACCCCCTCGCCGGACCGGCCACCGCCGAGCGCACGACCGCGCTCGCCGGCCGGCTGCGCGCCGCCGTCGGCACCGAGCGGGTGCTCACCGACCGCGCGCAGGTGCGCACCTACGAGTGCGACGGCCTGGCCAACTTCAAGGTCACCCCGGCCGTCGTGGTGCTCGCGGAGAGCCGCCAGCACGTGGTCGACACGGTGCGGCTGTGCTCGGAGGCCGGCGTGCCGTTCGTGGCGCGCGGCTCGGGCACCGGGCTGTCCGGCGGTGCGCTCCCCCGGGCCGACGGCGTCCTGCTCGTGCTGTCCCGGCTGCGCTCGCTGGGCCCGGTCGACGCGGACAACCGGCAGGTCACCGTCGAGCCCGGCGTCATCAACCTGTGGGTCACCCGCGACGCCGCGCCGCACGACCTGGCCTACGCCCCGGACCCGTCGTCCCAGCTGGTCTGCTCGATCGGCGGCAACGTGGCCGAGAACGCCGGCGGCGCGCACTGCCTGAAGTACGGCTTCACGGTCAACCACGTGCTGGGTGCGGAGGTGGTGCTGCCCGACGGCGAGGTCGTGCACCTGGGCGGCCGCGCCCCCGAGCACCCCGGCTACGACCTGCTGGGGGCCTTCATCGGCAGCGAGGGCACCCTCGGCGTGGCCACCGAGCTGACCCTGCGGCTGGTCCGGGTGCCCGAGGAGGTGCAGACCATGCTGGTGGGCTACCGCTCGGTCGAGGACGCCGCCGGCACCGTCAGCGACATCATCGGCGCCGGCATCCTGCCCGCCGCCGTCGAGATGATGGACTCCCTGGCCATCGAGGCGGCCGAGGCCGCGGTCAGCTGCGGCTACCCGGAGGGGGCGGTCGCCGTGCTGGTCATCGAGCTCGACGGCCCGCGGGTGGAGGTCGAGGCGCAGTTCAAGCAGGTCGAGGAGATCGCGCAGCGGCGCAACGCCTTCGAGGTCCGCATCGCCGCCGACGCCGCCGAGCGGGCGCTGATGTGGAAGGGCCGCAAGTCCGCGTTCGCCGCGGTCGGCCGGATCAGCCCCAGCTACTTCGTGCAGGACGGCGTCATCCCGCGCACCAAGCTGCCCGAGGTGCTGGCCGAGATGAAGCGCATGGCCGACGCGAAGGGCCTGCGGGTGGCCAACGTGTTCCACGCCGGCGACGGCAACCTGCACCCGCTGGTGCTCTTCGACGACGCGGTCGAGGGCCAGGCCCACGAGGCCGAGGAGCTGGCCGGGGACATCCTCGAGCTGTGCATCACCTCCGGCGGCTCCATCACCGGCGAGCACGGGGTGGGCCAGGAGAAGCGCATGAAGATGGGCAAGCAGTTCACGCCCGAGGACCTCGACACCATGCAGCTGGTGCGCTGCGCCTTCGACCCCGACGGCATCGCCAACCCGGGCAAGGTCTTCCCGACCCCGCGGCTGTGCGGCGAGCGGCCCGGCGTCCGGAAGGGCGAGCACCCGGTGCAGGCGGCCGGCCTGGGCGAGGTCTTCTGATGACGACCGCCACCCGGACCCGCCGCCCGGGAGGTGCCGACGACGCCGTCGGCGGCGTGGTGCCGGGCGAGGTGGTCCGGCCGGACAGCACCGAGCAGGTCGCCGAGGTGCTGCGGGCCGCGGCGGCCGACCGGCGCACCGTCGTCCCGGTCGGCGGGCGCACCAAGACGACGTGGGCCGCCCCGCCGAGCTCGGCGGACCTGCTGCTGGACCTCACCGGTCTGGACCGGGTCGTGGAGCACGTGGCCGGTGACCTGACCGTCGTGGCCGAGGCCGGGGTCCGGCTGGCCGACCTGCAGGCCTCGGTCGGGCAGGCCGGTCAGCTGCTCGGCCTGGACCCGCCCGAGGACGGCGCCACGCTGGGCGGGGTGGTCTCGGCCAACGCGTCCGGGCCGCGCCGACTGCGGTACGGCACCACCCGCGACCTGCTGATCGGCATCACCGTCGTCCTGGCCGACGGCACCGTGGCGCACGCCGGCGGCAAGGTCGTCAAGAACGTCGCCGGCTACGACCTGGGCAAGCTGTTCACCGGGGCGCACGGCACGCTCGGCGTGGTGGTCTCCACGACCTGGCGGCTGCACCCGGTGCCGCCCGCGCGCCGGGTGGTCACCCTGGAGCTGCCCGACGTCGCGGCCGCGGGGTCCCTGTCGATCGCACTGGCCCGCTCGACGCTCACCCCGACCGCCGTGGAGCTGATCGGCACGGCCGGCGGCCCCGGGCGGCTGGTCGTGCTGTTCGAGTCGATCGCGGAGTCGGTGAGCGACCAGGCGCGCTCGGCCGTCGCCCTGCTCGGCGGCGGCACGGAGTCCGAGGACCTGCCGGACGGGTTCGGCCGGCGTCCCGGCGGCGCCGACGACGTGCTGCTGCGGCTGGCCTTCGCGCCGGCGTCGCTGGCCCAGGTGCTGGGCGCCCTGCCCGCCGGCGCGGCCGTGTCCGCGCACGCCGGCACGGGGGTCTGCTCCGTCGCCGTCCCCGCCGGGGACGCCGCGGCCGTGCTCCCGGGGCTGCGCGCCGCCCTGGCGCCGCACGACGGGACGGCGGTGGTGCAGCGTGCGCCGGACGCCGTCCGCGACCGGCTGGACCACTGGGGTCCGGTCGGCGACGCGCTGGACCTGATGCGGCGGGTCAAGGACAGGTTCGACCCCGAGCGGCGGATGTCGCCGGGCCGGTTCGTCGGGGGCTTCTAGATGACGGGGTGTTGTAGATGACCGAGATCACGCCGGGCAGCCACGGCCGGGGCGACGCCCCGCCGCCCGGGTCGCCGGGGGCCTCCGCCGGCACCAACCCGGTGCGCGACTCGGGTGCCGACCTGCCCGACGGCGCCCCGACCGGGGCCCTGCGGGCGGCCGACGAGGCGCCGGCCGCCGCCATAGGAGCGCGCCGCCCGCTCGACCTGGGTCAGGACATCGAGCTGCCGTCGGGCACCGGCGCCGCCACGGTGGGCACCCAGACGCTGCTCGGCCTGCCCGGCACCCGCCAGGCGGTGACGCCGGCGTTCGACGAGCACCACCCGCCGGACGCCGCGCTGATCGGCGACTGCGTGCACTGCGGGTTCTGCCTGCCCACCTGCCCCACCTACGTGCTGTGGGGCGAGGAGATGGACAGCCCCCGCGGGCGCATCTACCTGATGAAGGAGGCGCTGGAGGGCGAGCCGCTCGACGACTCGATGGTGCGGCACTTCGACCAGTGCCTGGGCTGCATGGCCTGCGTCACCGCCTGCCCCTCCGGGGTCCAGTACGACAAGCTGATCGAGGCGACCCGCCCGCAGATCGAGCGGCGGTACGAGCGGTCGCGGGCGGAGAAGCTCTACCGCGACCTCATCTACAACCTGTTCCCCTACCCGAAGCGGCTGCGCGCGCTGCGCGGGCCGCTGCGCGCCTACCAGGCCAGCCGGCTGGGCACCCTGCTCACCCGCTCGGGCCTGATGGGGAAGATGCCGGCGCCGCTGCAGGCGATGGAGTCCCTGGCCCCCAAGCTGGGCCCGGTCGAGCGCGTCCCGGAGCGGACGCCGGCGGTCGGGCAGCGCCGGGCGGTCGTCGGCCTGCTGGCCGGCTGCGTGCAGGGGACGTTCTTCCCCGACGTCAACGCCGCCACCGCCCGCGTGCTGGCCGCCGAGGGCTGCGACGTCATCGCCCCGCGGCGGCAGGGCTGCTGCGGGGCGCTGCCCGGCCACGGCGGCCGCGAGGAGCAGGCGCTGGGGTTCGCCAAGCAGACCATCGAGACCTTCGAGCAGGCCGGTGTGGACTACGTGGTCGTCAACGCGGCGGGCTGCGGCTCCAACATCAAGGAGTACGGCCACCAGCTGCGCGACGAGCCGGAGTGGGCGCAGCGCGCCGAGGCCCTGGCCCGCAGGTCCCGGGACATCACCGAGTTCATCACCGAGATCGGCCCGGTCGCCCAGCGGCACCCGCTGCCCATGACCGTGGCCTACCAGGACGCCTGCCACCTGGCGCACGCCCAGGGCATCCGGGAGCAACCGCGGCAGCTGCTGCGCGGCATCCCCGGTGTCGAGATCAAGGCGATCGCCGAGGCGGAGCTGTGCTGCGGCAGCGCGGGCACCTACAACATGCTGCAGCCCGAACCCGCGCGGGAGCTGGGTGAGCGCAAGGCCGCCGCCGTCCTCGCCACCGGGGCGGAGCTCATGGTGACCGCCAACCCCGGCTGCTGGATGCAGGTGGCGACGACGCTGGCCCGGATGGGCGAGCGGATGCCGGTCGCCCACACCGTCCAGGTGCTGGACGCCTCGATCCGCGGGGTGCCCGTCGAGGAACTGCTCGAGCGGGCGCTCAACGGCCCTGGCACCGCCCTGCCCCGGCCCCCCGCGGCCGCCGACCGCTGAGAGGCGGCCCCGCGCAGCGGGGTCGCCCCGACAGACCCGCACCGCCGCACCACCCCCACCCCGTCACGCGCCCTCACCGCCGAGGGAAGGAGCTCCGTTGTTCGAGCAGGTCGTCGACCCCGTCGGGGGGTCACTCGCACTGAGTGCACTGGTGGCAGCGATCCCGCTGCTCACCCTGTTCGTGCTCCTCGGCGCGCTGAAGCTCAAGGCGTGGCTGGCCGGGGTCATCTCGCTGGCCGTCGCGGTCGTGCTGGCCATCGTCGCGTTCCGGATGCCGGTCGGGCAGACGCTGCTGTCGGCGTCCGAGGGCGCCGCGTTCGGCTTCTTCCCGATCCTGTGGGTCGTCATCAACGCGATCTGGGTCTACAACCTCACCGTCGCCACCGGCCACTTCGACGTGCTGCGCCGCTCCTTCGAGAAGGTCAGCCCCGACCAGCGGATCCAGGCGATCATCATCGCCTTCTGCTTCGGCGCCCTCCTGGAGGCGCTGGCCGGCTTCGGGACGCCGGTCGCGATCAGCGTCGTCATGCTCATGGCGCTGGGCTTCCAGCCGCTCAAGGCCGCGGTCGTCGCGCTGATCGCCAACACCGCGCCGGTCGCCTTCGGCGCGCTGGCCACGCCGATCATCACGCTGGCCACGGTCACCTCCGGCGTCAGCGACGACGCCCGGCTCACCGTCGACACCCTGGGTGCCATGGCCGGCCGGCAGACGCCGATCCTGGCCGCGTTCGTCCCGCTGGTGCTGGTCTACGTCGTCGACGGCAAGCGCGGGCTGCGGGACACCTGGCGCGAGGCGCTGGTCGGCGGCGTCTCGTTCGGCATCGCCCAGTTCGTCGCGGCCAACTACATCTCGGTGCCGCTGACCGACATCATCGCCGCGCTGGTGGCGGCCGCCGCGGTCGTCGCGGTGGTCCGGATGCGCACGGCCGCCTACGAGCCGGTCACCGCGGCCATGGTCGGCGGCGGTGCCGGCGGCACGGCCGCGGCCGGCAGCGGCGGCTCGGGCGCACGGGGCGGGGTCGGCGCGACCGCCGGCGAGCAGCTCGGTGACGCCCCGGGCGACCAGGCGCCGCGCGACCCGCACGCGCCGGCCACCGGCGCGGGCGACGTGCCCGTCCTGGCCGACACCCGGGCCGAGGTGGTCAAGGCCTACGCCCCCTACGGGATCATCATCGCGATCTTCTCGCTGGCCAACCTGGGTCCGATCAAGAGCGCGCTGGCCCAGCCGCCGTTCACGACGTCCTTCGCCTGGCCGGGGCTGAACGTCTTCGCGGCCGGGTCGGACACGGAGCTCGCGTCGACGACGTACAACTTCAACTGGTTCCCCGCCGCCGGCACCCTGATGATCTTCGCCGGACTGCTCACCATGCTGGCGCTGCGGGTCTCCCCGGCCCGGGGGCTCAAGGCCTACATCGACACCTACCGCGAGCTGAAGTGGGCCATCCTCACCGTGATGGCGGTGCTCGCCCTGGCCTACGTGCTCAACCAGTCGGGCATGACCAGCCACCTCGGCCGGATCCTCGCCGAGACCGGCGGCTTCTTCGCCTTCCTGTCGCCCATCCTGGGCTGGATCGGCGTCGCGGTGACCGGCTCGGACACCTCGGCCAACGCGCTGTTCGGCGCCCTGCAGGTGCAGGCGGCGACCAACGCCGGCCTGGACCCGGTGCTGCTCGCCGCGGCCAACTCCTCCGGCGGCGTCATGGGCAAGATGGTCAGCCCGCAGAACCTGGCCATCGCCGCCGCCGCGGTCGGCATGGCCGGCCGGGAGGGCGAGCTGTTCCGCAAGGTGTTCGGCTGGAGCATCCTGCTGCTGCTGCTCATGTGCCTGATCGTGGTGCTGCAGGCCACGCCGGTGCTCGGCTGGATGGTCCCGGCCCCCGTGGGCGGGTAGCAGGACAGCAGCGCACGACGGCGCCCCCGTACCCGGCCGGGTACGGGGGCGCCCAGAAGGACCACCTCGCCCCCCGCCACTCGCACGCTCGCGGCGGGACCCTGCGAGGCGGCCGAAGACCGGGTCAGCGGTCCTCCTCCTCGGCCTCGCGGGCCTCGGCCTCACCGAGCCGGTTCAGCCGGGCCAGCAGCTCGCCCAGCGTGGCGACGTCCTCGGCCGGCCAGCCGGCGAGGTCGGCCTCCCAGCGGGCCCGGCGGGCGTCCCGGATGCGGGCCAGCCGAGCCGCGCCCTCCGGTGAGGTGCGCAGCACCTGGGCGCGCCCGTCGGCCGGGTCGGCCTCGCGGGACACCAGACCCAGGCCGGCCAGCGAGGACACCTGGCGGCTGACCGTGCTCTTGTCCAGCCCCAGCCGGGCCACCAGGTCGCTGGCGCGCAGCGGGCCGGTGTCCTGCAGCAGGGCCAGCAGGCCGTAGCCGGCGCCGTCCAGGTCCGGGTGCACCTCGCGGGACAGCCGGGCGGAGATGGCGCGCGAGCGGCGCAGCAGCAGGCCGATCTCCCGCTCCACGCGGACGAAGGCCTCGTGCGGGTCCACCGGCGTCACCGGTCGTCCCGGGGCCGCCAGACGACGAGGGCGGACGTGGCGGGTCGCAGTGGCACGAGAGCGCCGGTGGACAGGACGCCCGGGGCGCAGCCGTCGCCCCGGTAGCCGGCCTGCACGGCGGTCTCCGCGGCGATCACCCGCCGCTCGGCGATCTCCAGCTCCTCGATCAGCTCCTGCACCCGCTGCTGCAGCGCCTCGACCTGCGACTCCAGGTCGATGATCCGCTTGATGCCGGCCAGGTTGACGCCGTCCTCCTGGGACAGCCGCTGCACCTCGCGGAGCAGCGCGACGTCGCGCGGGCTGTACCGGCGGCCCCCGCCGCGGGTGCGGCCCGGGCTGACCAACCCCAGCC
Source organism: Geodermatophilus sp. DSM 44513 (assembly GCF_032460525.1). Classification (NCBI taxonomy): domain Bacteria; kingdom Bacillati; phylum Actinomycetota; class Actinomycetes; order Geodermatophilales; family Geodermatophilaceae; genus Geodermatophilus; species Geodermatophilus sp. DSM 44513. The sequence goes on from NZ_CP135963.1 coordinate 4,276,979, forward strand.
GGTCGTACTGGCGCAGCGTCTGGGCGTGCATGCCGGCCAGCTCCGCGGCGACGGAGATGACGAACACCGGCGCGTCCTCGGCCACGGCGCGGCCGGCGTCGGCCTGCTCGCGGCCCGGGACGCTCACCGGGTGCCGCCCTGCTGCTGGACGGCCGCGGTGATCCGCGGCCGCGGGTCGCCGAGCTCGGCCTCGAGCACCTTGACGGCCTCCTCCGCGGCGGGCGTGAGCCGCTTGGGCACCGCCACCTCCACGGTGACCAGCAGGTCGCCGGCCCGGCCCTTGCCGGGGACGCCGCGCCCGCGGACCCGCAGCGTCTGCCCGCTCGCCGTCCCCGGGGGCACCTTCAGCGTCACGCCGCCGTCCAGCGTGGGCACGGTGAGCGTCGCCCCGAGCGTGGCCTCGGCGAAGGTGATCGGCACGGTCAGCGTCAGGTCCTCGCCCTTGCGCCCGAACAGCTCGTGGCCGGACACGTGCACGACGACGAACAGGTCACCGGCGGGGCCGCCGCGCCGTCCGGGCGCGCCCTTGCCGGCCAGCCGGATGCGCTGGCCGTCCTTGACCCCGGCTGGGATGCGCACGGTGATCGTGCGGGTCTGGTTGGTCACGCCGTTGCCCGAGCAGGTCGGGCACGGGTCGTCGACCACCTGACCGGTGCCGCGACAGTTGCGGCAGGGCTCGGAGAACGCGAAGGCCCCCTGGCTGCGGCTGGTCACGCCGGCGCCCTGGCACACCGGGCAGGCGTGCGGGCTGGTGCCCGGGCGGGCCCCGGAGCCGGCGCAGGTCGGGCAGGTACCGGGGCTCTGCATCCGCAGCGGCACGGTCACCCCGAGGACGGACTCCTCGAACGACAACGTCGCCTCGGTCTCGACGTCCTGGCCGCGGGCCGGGCCGGACGCCGCCTGGCTGCGTGCCCGCGCCGAGCCGGCACCGGCCCCGCCGCCCCCGAAGAGGCCGCCGAACAGGTCGCCGAGCCCGCCGGCGCCGCCGGCACGGGCCCCGCCGCCCGCGGCGCCGAACAGGTCGCCGAGGTCGAACGGCTGCCCGCCGCCGGCCCCACCGGGGAAACCGCCCGGGAAGCCGGCCCGCGCGCCCGCCCCGCCAGCCCCGAACAGCCGGCGGGCCTCGTCGTACTCGGCCCGCCGCTTGGGGTCCGACAGCACGTCGTAGGCCTCGGAGACCTCCTTGAACCGGGCCTCGGCGTCCGCGTTGCCCGGGTTCTTGTCCGGGTGCAGGTCGCGGGCCAGCTGGCGGTAGGCCTTCTTGACGGCCGCCGCGTCGGCGTTCTGGGGGACGCCCAGCGCGGCGTAGTAGTCCTTCTCGATGAAGTCCCGGGTGCTCATCGGGCGCCTCCCTCCCGGCTCAGTCCGACGTCGGGCCGGACGTCGGCTCCCCGCCCGGCTGCACGCCGGCGGTCCCGTCGGCGGGCGCGGCGGCCACCGGTCCCTCGGGCTCGGTGACCGCGACCATCGCCGTCCGCAGCACGCGGTCCCCGCGGCGGAAACCCTGCCGCAGCACCGTGGTCGCGGTCGGGACGTCGACGTCGGCGGACGTGTCGTGCATGACCGCCTCGTGCAGCGCCGGGTCGAACGGGTCGCCGGCGACGCCGAACGCCGTCACGCCCAGGCCGTCGAGCAGCCCGAGCACCCGGTCGGCGACCACCTTGAAGGCGCCGGTCAGGTCCCCGTGGTCGCGGGCCCGCTCGATGTCGTCGACGAGCGGGAACAGCTGGGTGGCGAACCGCTCGGCGGCCTGGTCGACCACCAGCTGGCGGTCCCGGTCCACCCGGCGGCGGTAGTTGGCGTACTCGGCGGTGACCCGCTGGAGGTCCTCCGTCCGCTCCGCCAGCTGTCGTGACAGGTCGTCGTCCACCACCGTCGGCTGCGTGCCGTCGGGGGCCTGCTGCTCGCTCATCTGCTCCTCTGAAGGGTCCACGCCCGGGCGGGCGCCGGCCGGTGCGTTCCCGGCCGGCACCCGCACGGTGCCGCTGATCGGGTCGATGCGCCGCTTGTCGCGGATGACGACCCGCGGCTGCTCTTCCCGCTCGCTCATCGGCGGTCGGCGCCCTGGTCCGGGCCCTCGTCGACGATCTCGGCGTCGACCACGTCGTCGTCCGCCGCGGTCGCACCGGTGGCACCACCGGTCGCCCCGCCGGGCGTGCCCGCGTCACCGGCACCCGCCTCGGCCTGCTGGGCGTAGAGGGCCCCGCCGACCTCCTGGGAGACCCGGGCGACCTTCTCCTGGGCCGCCTTGATCGCGGCGAAGTCCGAGCCGCCGAGGGCCGAGCGCAGCTCGGTCAGCGCCTCGCCGAGCTCCTCCTTCTTCTCGGCCGGGATCTTGTCGCCGTTCTCGGCCAGGAACTTCTCGGTCTGGTACTGCAGCGACTCGGCCAGGTTGCGGGTCTCGGCCTCCTCGCGGCGGCGCTTGTCGTCCTCGGCGTGCGCCTCGGCGTCCTTCATCATCCGCTCGATGTCGTCCTTGGGCAGGGCCGAGCCGCCGGTGATGGTCATCGACTGCTCCTTGCCCGTGCCGAGGTCCTTGGCCGACACGTGCACGATGCCGTTGGCGTCGATGTCGAAGGCGACCTCGATCTGCGGGACGCCGCGCGGCGCCGGGGGCAGGCCGGTCAGCTCGAACATGCCGAGCTTCTTGTTGTACATCGCCATCTCGCGCTCACCCTGGAACACCTGGATCTGCACGCTCGGCTGGTTGTCGTCGGCCGTCGTGAAGATCTCCGAGCGCTTGGTCGGGATCGTGGTGTTGCGCTCGATGAGCTTGGTCATGATGCCGCCCTTGGTCTCGATGCCCAGGGACAGCGGGGTGACGTCGAGCAGCAGGACGTCCTTGACCTCACCGCGCAGGACGCCGGCCTGCAGGGCGGCGCCGATGGCGACGACCTCGTCGGGGTTGACGCCCTTGTTGGGCTCCTTGCCGCCGGTGAGCTCGCGCACCAGGTCGGTGACGGCCGGCATGCGGGTCGAGCCACCCACCAGGACGACGTGGTCGATCTGGCCGACGGAGACGCCGGCGTCCCGGATGGCCTGGTTGAACGGCGCGCGGGTGCGGTCGAGCAGGTCCTGGGTCATCCGCTGGAACTCCGCGCGGGTGATCGTGACGTCCAGGTGCAGCGGGCCGTCGGCACCGGCGGTGATGTAGGGCAGGTTCACGTTGGTCGACTGCGCGCCGGACAGCTCGATCTTGGCCTTCTCGGCGGCCTCGCGCAGCCGCTGCATGGCCAGCTTGTCCTTGGACAGGTCGATGCCGTTGGAGACGTTGAAGGTGCGGACCAGGTGGTCGACGACCTTCTGGTCCCAGTCGTCGCCGCCGAGGTGGTTGTCACCGGCGGTGGCCTTGACCTCGATGACGCCCTCGCCGATCTCCAGCAGGGAGACGTCGAAGGTGCCGCCGCCGAGGTCGAACACGAGGATCGTCTGCTCGGTCTCGCCCTTGTCCAGGCCGTAGGCCAGCGCGGCCGCGGTCGGCTCGTTGACGATGCGCAGGACGTTGAGGCCCGCGATCTCACCGGCCTCCTTGGTGGCCTGGCGCTGGGCGTCCTCGAAGTAGGCGGGGACGGTGATGACCGCGTCGGTCACCGGCTCACCCAGGTAGGTCTCGGCGTCCCGCTTGAGCTTCTGCAGGATGCGCGCGCTGATCTCCTGCGGCGTGTAGCGCTTGCCGTCGATCTCCTCGGTCTTCCAGTCGGTGCCCATGTGCCGCTTGACCGACCGGATGGTCCGGTCGACGTTGGTCACGGCCTGGTTCTTGGCCGACTGGCCGACGAGGACCTCGCCGTTCTTGGCGAACGCGACGACCGACGGGGTGGTGCGCGAGCCTTCGGAGTTCGCGATGACCGTCGGCTCGCCGCCCTCCAGGACGGTGACGACGGAGTTGGTGGTGCCGAGGTCGATTCCGACCGCTCGAGCCATGGAGCTTGGCCTCTCTTGTCGTGTGTGCTGGTGGTCGTGCTGGTCCGGAGGGAGCCGGTGGACGCCTTGCGCGGGGTCCACTCAACTTTCCTGCCCACCCTAACGGCACCCGTCCCGGCCGTGTTCCCCGGTGTGGTCGCGTGCGTCGGGACCACTGCCGGCGCGTGGCCGTCCTCGTCGCGTGGTGCCCGACCTCGCGCTGCAGGGCGAGGTCGGGCCCCACGCGGTGGGGGTCGTGGACGACGATCCGCGCTGTCCACAGATGGGCGGCCAGCCCTCACGTGCCCGGCCGGGCACGTGAGACTCGGCACGTGCACCCGATCCTGCGAGCGGCGGCCGACCGTCAGTGGGGGCTGTTCACCGCCGTCGACGCCCGGCGTGCGGGCTACGGCCACGACGAGGTCCGCACCCTCCGCGCCACCGGCGCCTGGGTGCGCCTCCGTCGCGGGGTCTACACGACGGCCGACCGCCTCGCGGAGCTGGACGGTCGGCGGCACGGCGCGGACTGCCTGGCCGCCCTGCTCTCCCTCGACCGGCCGGACACGGTCATCAGCCACGGATCGGCGGCCCGGCTCCTCGGCGCGACGGTCAGCGACCGGCTGGACGGCACCGTCCGGCTGACCGATCCGCTCCAGTGGCGCTCAGGACGAGGTCTCCGGATGGCCTGCGCGCCCCTGAGCACCGGCGAGGTGGTCCGGCGCGGCCCGTTCCGGCTCACCTCCATGGCCCGATCCCTCGTCGACTGCGCCCGCGAGTGGCCACTCGAGGACGCCGTCATCGCCATGGACTCCGCCCTGCTCGTCGAGTCGACGACGCCCGGCGAGTTGACGCGCATCGCAGCAGCACAGCAGTCCTGGCGCGGGGTCGCCGCGGCCCGACGCGCCATCCGACTGGCCGACGGGCGGGCGGAGTCGCCGCTGGAGACCCGGGGCCGGCTGCGGATGGTCGGCGTCGGACTACCCACGCCAGGACTACAGGTCGAGATCCACGCGGAGGGCCGGCTGATCGCCGTGGTCGACGCGTGGTTCGACGGCGCGGCGGTGGCAGTCGAGTTCGACGGGAAGGTCAAGTACACGGACCCCTGGCGAGGACGCACACCCGAGCGCGTGCTGTGGAACGAGAAGCGGCGCGAGGACGAGCTGCGCTCGCTCGACATCCGGGTCGTGCGCGTGGCCGACGAGGACATCGGTGCCACCTGGCCGCGGATCGAACGACGGCTCCGCGAGTTGCTCGCCGTCCCCGGCCCGACGCGCCGGCGCTTCACGACCACCCCGAGGGCGCGTGGCCGACGCCGCTCAGCCTGAGCCGACCCTCGCTCCGTGGTGCCGGACCTCGCGCTGCAGGGCGAGGTCGGGCACCACCCGACGAGTGCGGGCCCGTGCGGACGGCGGGACAGAGCAGTCCCACCGCGGACGGCGGCCGGGAGGGGTTACCGGCGAGTAGCCTGTGCGGCCGGCAGCTATCGTCCGACGCGTGCGCGCGCACGGTCGGCCCGACGGTGCTGCGCCCGCCCGCCGTCGTGGCGGGTGGGGGATCGACCGACGCCACGCCGGCGTCCGGGAGGGAACGTCATGACCGGCCCGCTGCAGGTCGTCCTCGGGACGATCAGCCTCCTCCTCCTCGTCGTGGCCGTCGTGATGGCCTACCGGGCCGTGCGCGCCATGGTCCGCATCATCCGGACCGGCCAGCCCGACGACACCCGCACCGGCCCGGTCGGCCCGCGGCTGAAGACGCTGGCGGTGGAGTCCCTCGGACACACCCGGATGCTCAAGTGGTCGGCCATCGGCGTCGCCCACTGGTTCGTCTTCATCGGCTTCTACGGCCTGTTCCTCACCCTGGTCGAGGCCTTCGGCGAGGTCTTCGACCCGTCGTTCTCCCTGCCCCTGATCGGCGAGTGGGGGCTGTGGAACCTCTTCGCCGACGTCATCGGCGCCGGCACGGTCCTCGGCATCCTGTACCTGATCTACCGGCGGCAGCGGGACCACCCGCGCCGGCAGGGCCGGGCCAGCCGCTTCGCCGGCTCCAACGAGGGCCGCGGCTACTTCGTCGAGGCCGTCGTCCTGACCGTCGGCGTGTGCATCCTGCTGATCCGCGGGCTGAAGGTCTCCTCCGGCCTCACCGACGCCCCGTCCTGGTCGCACCCGGTCTCCGGGCTGCTGGCCACCGTGCTGCCCGACAGCCCCGACCTGCTCAGCGTCGTCGCCTTCGTCAAGATCGTCGTCTCGCTGGCCTGGCTGGTCGTGGTGTCCCGGGTGCTCAACATGGGCGTCGCGTGGCACCGGTTCAGCGCCTTCTTCAACATCTACTTCAAGCGCGAGTCCGGCGGCGGCCAGGCACTGGGCCCGCTGCAGCCGATGACCTCCGGCGGGAAGCCGATCGACTTCGAGGACCCCGACGAGGACGCCACCTTCGGTCGCGGCAAGATCGAGGACTTCACCTGGAAGGGGATGCTGGACTTCACCACCTGCACGGAGTGCGGGCGGTGCCAGAGCCAGTGCCCGGCGTGGAACACCGGCAAGCCGCTGAGCCCCAAGATGGTCGTGATGGACCTGCGGGACCACCTCTACGCCAAGGCGCCGTACCTGCTGGGTGCCCAGAAGGCGAGCGAGACCGCGCCGGACTACGACGTCCTCAAGCCCAGCGACGAGCAGGTCTGGACGTCGGGGTACGCCCGCATCGAGGGGACCAACGACGCGCAGGCGCACCGGCCGCTGGTCGGCACCCTGGAGGAGGGCGGGGTCATCGACCCCGACGTGCTGTGGAGCTGCACCAACTGCGGCGCCTGCGTCGAGCAGTGCCCGGTCGACATCGAGCACGTCGACCACATCGAGGACATGCGCCGCTACCAGGTGCTCATCGAGTCGAACTTCCCGTCCGAGGCCGGCGTGATGATGCGCAACCTGGAGAACCGCGGCAACCCGTGGGGCGTGCAGGCCAGCACCCGCGACCAGTGGATCGAGGAGGTGGACTTCGACGTCCGCACGGCCGACGGCCCGCTGGACGCCGAGGTCGAGTACCTGTTCTGGGTGGGCTGCGCCGGGGCCATCGACGACCGCGCCAAGAAGGTCACCAAGGCCGTCGCCGAGCTGCTGCACACCGCCGGCGTGGAGTTCGCCGTCCTCGGCTCCGGGGAGACCTGCTCGGGCGACCCGGCCCGCCGGATGGGCAACGAGTTCGTCTTCCAGATGCTGGCGCAGGAGAACGTGGCCACGCTGGACGGCGTCTTCGAGGGCCGCGGGCCGGGGGCCCGCAGGATCGTCACCACCTGCCCGCACTGCTTCAACTCCCTCGGCCGGGAGTACCCGCAGGTCGGCGGCGACTACGAGGTGGTGCACCACACCCAGCTGCTCAGCCAGCTGGTGGAAGAGGGCCGGCTCACCCCCGTCACCCCGGTCGACCGCAAGGTCACCTACCACGACCCGTGCTTCCTCGGCCGGCACAACAAGGTCTACACGCCCCCGCGGGAGATCCTCGGCGCCGTGCAGGGCCTGTCCACGCAGGAGATGCACCGCTGCAAGGACCGCGGCTTCTGCTGCGGCGCCGGCGGTGCCCGCATGTGGATGGAGGAGAAGATCGGCAAGCGGATCAACGTGGAGCGCACCGAGGAGGCCCTCGGCCTGGACCCCGACGTCATCTCCACCGCGTGCCCGTTCTGCATCACGATGCTGTCCGACGCGCTGACCACCAAGAAGCAGAACGGTGAGGCCGCCGAGCACGTCGAGGTGCTCGACGTGAGCCAGATCCTGCTCCGCTCGATGGTCCCCGCGGGCGTGGCGGCCGGCTCCCCCGGCACCGAGTCCGGGCCCACCCCGGGCACCGAGGGCCCGACCGACCGCGGCACCGCCCCCCAGGGCACCGGCCACGGGGAGGTCCAGGCCGGGCAGTCCGGCCCGGGCGCGGCACCGACGGAGTCCGGCGGCCAGTAGCGGGGCGACGCCGGGAGGGTGTGGGGTACAACGTCCGGGTGCTGCTGCACCTGAGGATCACCGTCCCCCCCGACCGCACCGGCGAGGTCGTGCGGCTGCTCGAGGACTGCCCGGGGACGGCGCACGTCGCCGTCCTCCCCGGGGTCTCCCTCGTGCCCGCGGGGGACCTGGTGATGGCCGACGTGGCCCGCGAGTCCGCCGACGGCCTGGTGCGCGGGCTGCGCGGGATCGGCATCGACGAGGACGGCGCGATCACCCTGGAGGGCATCGACGCCGCGGTCTCGCACGCCGCGCGGCGGGCCGAGGAGCTGGCCCCGGGCGACGGCACCGACGCCGTCATCTGGGAGCAGGTGGTGCGCACGACGGCCGCGGACTCCGCGCTGTCGGTCTCCTACCTGGCCTTCCTGGTCATCGCCACGCTGCTGGCCGGGATCGCCATCGTCGTGGACTCCGCGGTGCTGGTGATCGGGGCGATGGTGCTCGGCCCGGAGTTCGGCCCGCTGGCCGGGCTGGCGGTGGCCGCGGTGCACCGCCGGCCGTCGATCGCCCGCAGCGCTGCGAAGGCCCTGGTGGTCGGGTTCTCGGTGGCGATCCTGGCGACCACGCTGGCCGGGCTGGTCGGCCGCGGGCTGGGCTGGTTCGACGCCTCGGAGCTGTCCGACGACCGCCCGCAGACCGGCTTCATCACCGCCCCCGACCGGTGGTCGCTGATCGTGGCGGTGCTCGCCGGGGTGGCCGGCGTGCTGTCGCTGACCGCGGCCAAGAGCGGCGCGCTGGTCGGCGTCTTCATCTCCGTCACCACGGTGCCCGCCGCCGCGGACATCGGCCTGTCCCTGGCCCTCGAGGGCGGCACCGAGCTGGTGCGCGCCGCGACCCAGCTCGGCATCAACCTGGTCGGGATCCTGCTGGCGGCGACGGTCACCCTCGCCGTGCAGAAGTACCTCTGGCACCGGCTGCCGCGGACCAGCCCGCGGGTCGACGCGGTGGGCCCCCGGCTGCGCCGGTGACGGCCGGCCACCCCGGGCAGGGCCACCGGGCGACCCGCCGCGGCCTGCTCCTCGTCGGCACCGCAATCGTCCTCACCGGGCTGAACCTGCGGACGGCGGTCAACAGCGTCGGGCCCGTGCTGCAGGAGGTGCAGGCCGGGCTCGGCGTCTCCAGCGGCCTGGCCGGGCTGGTGACCAGCCTGCCGGTGCTGTGCTTCGCCGCCATCGGGTTCGCCGGGCCCCCGTTGGCCGCCCGCTACCGCGACGGGCACGTGCTCGCCGGCGCCCTGCTGGCCATGGCCGCGGGCCTGGTGCTGCGCGCGGTGGCCGGGGCGTTCTGGCTGTTCGTCGTCGGCACGGTGCTGGCGATGGTCGGCGGCGCCCTGGGCAACGTGCTGCTGCCCGGCCTGGTCAAGCGCTGGTTCCCCGAGCGCACCGGGCTGCTGGTGGGCGCCTACACGAGCGCGCTCACCGCCGGCGGCACGGTGGCCGCGGTGACCGCCGCTCCCGTCGCCGGGGCCATCGGCGAGGACGGCTGGCGCTGGGCGCTCGGCATGTGGGCGGTCCTGGCCCTGGTGGCCGCGCTGCCGTGGCTCGCCGTCCCGGTCCGGCCCGGCGGGGGCCCGGCGGCGCGGCCCGCCGTCCGGACGTCGTCGCTGGCCCGCAGCCCGCTGGCGCTGGTGTTCGCCTGCTTCTTCGGCTTCCAGGCGCTGCAGGCCTTCGTGCTGGTGGGCTGGCTGCCCTCCTACCTGCGCGACGCCGGGCTGAGCGCCGCGGCGGCCGGCGTGCTGCTCGGCGTCAACCAGCTGCTGGTCATCCCGGTGCACGCGGTGGTGCCCGCGCTGACCGTGCGGCCGCACCTGCAGCGGCCGCTGCTGCTGACCTTCCTCGGCTGCTACACCGTCGGGTGGGTCGGCCTGTGGGTCGCGCCGACCACGGTGCCCTGGCTGTGGATGGCCTTCCTCGCCGTCGGGCTGGGCACCTTCGCCATGGTGCTGGCGCTGCTGGGGCTGCGGGCCCGGACACCGCAGTCCACCGCCGCGCTGGCCACCGCGGTGCAGGGCTGGGGGTACGTCCTGGCCGCGGCCGGTCCGCTGCTGGTCGGCGTCCTGCTCGGCCGCACCGGCTCCTACGCGCCGATGTTCGTCGTCCTGCTGGCCGGGCTGGCCGGCATGCTGGTCACCGGGTGGCAGGTGACCCGCCAGCGGTTCGTGGACGACGAGCTGGCCGGCCCGGTCAGAGCGCCGGACGCCGCGTCTCGGCGCGGGTGAAGTTGCGGAAGGACCGCGAGGGCGTCGGGCCGCGCTGGTCCTGGTAGCGCGAGCCGTAGACCGCCGAGCCGTACGGGTGCTCGGCGGGTGAGGTGAGCCGGAACATGCACAGCTGGCCGATCTTCATGCCCGGCCACAGCGTGATGGGCAGGTTGGCCACGTTGGACAGCTCCAGGGTGATGTGGCCGGAGAAGCCCGGGTCGACGAAGCCCGCGGTGGAGTGGGTGAGCAGTCCGAGACGCCCCAACGAGCTCTTCCCCTCGAGGCGGGCTGCGACGTCGTCGGGGATGGAGACGACCTCCAGGGTGGAGCCGAGCACGAACTCCCCGGGGTGCAGCACGAACGGGTCGTCGCCGTCGGGCTCGACGAGCGTGGTCAGGTCGTCCTGTTGCTGCGCGGGGTCGATGTGGGTGTAGCGGGCGTTGTTGAACACCCGGAAGAAGCGGTCCAGCCGCACGTCGATGCTGGAGGGCTGCACCAGCGCCGCGTCGTAGGGCTCGATGCCCAGCCGGCCCTCGGCGATCGCAGCGGTGATGTCGCGGTCGGACAGCAGCATGCGGCGGAGTGTAGGGACCGCCGTCGCTCACCCCTCCGGGCGAATCCCGCCGGTCAGCCCCTCAACCGGGCGACCGGACGCGCCGATCCCCTCGCGCTGGCCCGTCCCCGGCCGGCACCGGTGGAGTGGAGGGTCCGTGTCCCGATCCCGAGCAGCGGCGTTGCGCCGAGGCGTGCTGTCCGTCGTGCTGGTCACCTCCGCGGTGGCCGGCTACGCCGCGGCGGCGACCGTCAGCGCGCTGGCCGCCCCGGACGTGCAGGAGGCCACCGACTTCGGCCCCGGCGACGGGCTGACCCGCTACGTGCTCACCGCCGACGAGGGCGTCGCCCCGGCCGACCTGGTGCAGGCGCTGGGCTCCGCGGACGGCGTCGTCAACGCCCAGGTGGTCGGCGGGGACCGGGTGCTGGTCGCCACCTCCGGTCTGGCCCCGCACCACCTGGAGGCGCTGCCCGGGGTGGCCGACGCGGAGGTCTCCCCGACCGTCCCCGTGGCCGCCGGGTCGGTGGCCGACCCCTACTGGCCGCAGTACGGCTGGAACCTGGAGAACACCGGCAGCAACGCGTACGGCCAGGCCACCCGGGCCGACGCCGACGACGACGTCACCACCGGCTGGGAGGTCGGCACCGGCGAGGGCGTCGTGGTCGCCGTCGTCGACACCGGCTACGACTCCGACCACCCGGACCTGGCCGGCGCGCTGTGGACCAACCCGGCCGAGCCCTGCGGCACCACCGACACCGACGGCAACGGCCGGGCCGGCGACTGCCACGGCTGGAACTTCACGACCGACAGCGCCGACGTCGACAACGGCGCCGGCGGCACGCACGGGGCGAGCGTCGCCGGCGCCGTGGGCGCGCGTACGGGCAACGGTCAGGGCACCGCCGGCGTGGCGCCCGGGGTGACCCTCATGCCGCTGGTCATCGGCAGCGGCGAGGGCGTGGACCCGGTGCTGGGTGCGGAGGCCATCCGCTACGCCGCCGACCACGGGGCCGACGTCGTCAACGCCTCGTGGGGCGGGGCGCAGAGCGGGTGGGTGCTGGACAACCTGCGCGCGGCCGTCTCCTACGCCGCCAGCAAGGGCGTCGTGGTGGTGGCCGCCGCTGGCAACGACTCCCTCGACCGGGACGTCACACCGATGTACCCGGCCAGCCTGACCGAGCCCAACGTCATCACCGTCGGCGCCTCCACCGCCTCCGACGGCATCAGCGACTTCTCCGCGTACGGCGCCGGGTCGGTGGACCTGTTCGCGCCCGGGAGCTGGGTGTTCAGCACCTGGAACGACGGCGGCTACCGGGTCATCAACGGGACGTCGATCGCCTCGCCGCAGGTGGCCGGCGCCGTCGCGCTCTACCGGCAGGTGCTGCCCGACGCGACGCCGGAACAGCTGCGCCAGGCCCTCCTGGAGGACGTCGACGTCCTCCCGGCGTTCGCCGGGCGGTCGGTCACCGGCGGCCGGCTCTCGCTCAGCCGGCTGCCCGCCCGCACCACGGGCAGCGTCTCGTACACGTTCAGCTCGATGTGGGGCGCCCCGGGCCCGGTGACCCCGCAGGTGAGCGCGGCGGGATCGCCGGGGACCGGTGACTACGGCGTCACGATCGGTCTCGGCATGGAGCACGAGGGCGAGGTCTGGGCCCTCTCCGGCGCCGAGCTCACCGTCGGCGGCAACACGCTGGCGACCGACGACACCGGGACGGCGCGCTTCCCCCTCGGTCGCGCCGACGCACCGGCCGACCTCGACCTGTCCCCCACCGTCGAGCTGGCCGAGGGCCGCTACGTGCTCACCGTGCAGCTCGACCGCGACGGCGCCCCCCTGGGACGCACGTACGCCGCACCCCTGCTGGTCGGGACGACGGCTGCGCCGGCACCGCCGGACGGCACGTCCACCCCGGACGGCGGCTCCCCGGACGGCGGGGTGCCGGACGGCACCACGCCGGGCACCCCGGACGACGGCACGGGCGGCACCACCCCCGACACCGGCACCCCGGACGAGGGCACGGGCGGCGCCACCCCGGACGCCGGCACCCCGGACGGCGGCGCGGGTGGGGACACCCCCGACGGCGGTGGGGACACGGGCACGCCCGCCCCGGACGGCCCGCCCGGGACCGAGCCGGGTGGCAGCCCGTCCCCCGACGTGGCGGACGGGTCCGTCCCGGACGGCACCACCACCCCGCCGGGGGACGGCGGCCCGGACGGCGGCACCGCGCCCGGCGCGCCGGCCGACCCGGTCACCCCCGACGTGGAGGTGCCCTCCGGCACCCCGACCCCGGACCCCGCGGACGGCTCCGACTCCCCGACCGGCACGCCTGGTGACAGCGGCCCGGGCAGTGGCCCGGGCGACGGCTCCGACGGCGGCCCGGGCACCGGTCCGGCACCCGAGGAGGGGGGCGAGGTGACCTACCCCGGCAGCGGCCCGTTCGGGATCACCTCGCTGAGCCCGGCCGTGGTGGGCGACGACGGCGGCACCACGGTGACCATCACCGGCAGCGCGCTCCCCGAGGGGGCGCGGGTGCGGGTGGGCTCCAGCGCGGCGGCGGAGGTGCTGCGCGGCACGGCCACGGCGCTGGACTTCCGGGCACCGGCTCGCGTGCCGGGCGTCTACGACGTCCACGTCTTCGCACCCGACGGTCGCGAGGAGGTGCTGTCCGCGGCGCTGACCTACGTCGCCCAGCCTGCCGTGGGCCCGGGCGACGACACGCCGGGCAGCCCGGTCGACCCGGGTACCGACGGCACGGACGGCACCGGCGGTGGCCCGGGTGGCGCCACCGGTGGACCGGAGGTCCGCACCGGTCCGGACGGTCAGCGGCTGGTGCGCAACGCGGCCTTCGCGGCACTGCGGCCGGTGCTGTCGACCAGCTGCGCGGTGTCCTGCCCGGGTCGCGCGGTCTGATCCGGAGCCCGGTCCGGCGGCGCCTGCGGGCGTCGCCGGACCGGGCCGCCACCACCCGCACCGGCGCTGCGCCGCCGACCCGCCGGGGTACCGTTCCTGTCTCGCACCCGGCCTCCGGCCGGGTGTGCGAACCCGACGCATCCGGTCCCGTCGGGGTGGGGGTGGACGACCAGCACGGGAGGTGCTCCGGCAGGTGAGCGCGAGCCCCTCCGCGTCGCCCGCCCCCGGCGACGACGAGCTCTTCCGCGACGGCGGTGCCACCGGCCGGCTGATGGCCGCCCTGGACTGGTCCCGCACCCCGCTGGGACCGGTCGAGGCGTGGCCGGCCAGTCTGCGGCACACGGTGCGCACCGTGCTGGCCTCCCGGTTCCCCATGATCCTCACCTGGGGTCCGGAGTACACCCAGGTCTACAACGACGGCTACGCCACGCTGATCGGCGCCAAGCACCCCGACGCCATCGGGCGCGACCTGCGGGTCACCCAGGCCGAGCACTGGAGCGCCCTGCAAGGCCCCGTGGAGCAGGCCATGGCCACCCGCGAGCCGAGCTGGATCCCGCAGCTGCTGCTGCTGCTCGAACGGGCCGGCTACCGCGAGGAGACCTACTTCACCGTCTCGCACGCACCCGCCTACGACGACGAGCGGGTCGCGGGGATGCTCGCGGTCTGCACCGAGGTCACCCGGCAGGTGCTCGCCGAGCGGCGCCAGCGGTTGCTGCACGACGTGGCGACCTGCGGTGGCGGGCTCGCCGAGGAGTCGGCCACGGTGTCGGCGATGACCGCCGCGCTGGCCGGCGCCCCCCTCGACGTGCCGTTCGCCGCCGTGTACCTCTCGGGCGCGGGTGGCCTGCGCCGTGCCGCGGCCGTGGGCTGCCCGGCGGGGTCCCTGCCCCGGACGGCGGCCACCCCGGACGGGCTGCTGCCCCCGTCGGTCGCCGCCCTGGGCGTCCACGGCGGCCCGTTCGGCGACCTGGTCACCGAGGCCGTCGTGCTGCCGCTCGGCGGCCCGGACGGCGAGCACGTGGGAGCGCTGGTCGTCGGCCTCAGCCCCAACCGGGTGCTGGACGAGGAGTACCGCTCCTTCCACGAGCTGCTCGCCGGCCTGTTCACCGCCGCCGTCCGCAACGCCCGCGCCTACGCCGAGGAACGGGCCCGGGCCGAGGCGCTGGCCGAGCTCGACCGGGCCAAGACGGCGTTCTTCGCCAACGTCAGCCACGAGCTGCGCACCCCGCTCACGCTGCTGCTCGGCCCGATCGCCGACACCCTCGCCGCGGACGGGGCGGCGCTGCCCGACGACGTCCGCGAGTCGCTGACCCTCGCGCTGCGCAACGGCCAGCGGCTGCAGCGCCTGGTCAACGACCTGCTGGAGGTCGTCAGCATCGAAGCCGGCCGGGCGTCGGCGATGCGGGTGGAGACCGACGTCGCCGCCTTCACCGCGGAGCTGGCCGGGGTGCTGCGGGCCGCCGCCGAGCGGGCGGGACTGCGGCTGTCGGTCGACTGCCCCCCGCTGGGGCGTCCGGCGTACGTGGACCCGCGGATGTGGGAGAAGGTCGTCCTCAACCTGGTCGCCAACGCCGTCAAGTACACCTTCGTCGGCGGCATCGACGTCGCGCTGCGGGCCGACGGCGACGCCTTCGTGCTCACCGTCGCCGACACGGGTGTCGGCATCCCGGCCGCGGAGCTGCCGCTGCTGTTCGAGCGCTTCCACCGCGGCAGCGGCACTGCCGCGCGCAGCCGCGAGGGCAGCGGCCTGGGCCTCGCGCTGGCCCGCGAGCTGGTCGCCCTGCACGGCGGCGGGATCGAGGCGACCAGCGAGCCGGGCGTGGGCAGCACGTTCACCGTGCGGGTGCCCTTCGGCGAGCCGGACGCCCCGGCCGGCGCTCCCGCCGTCCCGTCGTCCTCGGCACGCGGCGGCGCCGTCACGCCCTGGGACGACGTGGACGGCGCCGGCCCCCGGACGGCCGCGACCGCCTCGGAGGCCGACGTCCTGGTCGTGGACGACAACGCCGACATGCGGGCCTACCTGACCCGGCTGCTGTCCCCCTGGTTCACCGTGCGGACCGCCACCGACGGCCGGGAGGCGCTGGCCGCCGTGGCCGCGGCCCGCCCGCACGTCGTCGTGACCGACGTGATGATGCCCGGGCTGGACGGGTTCGAACTGCTGCGCGCGCTGCGCGCGGACCCGGCCGTGCGCGACGTCCCGGTGGTCATGCTCACCGCCCGCGCCGGCCAGGAGGCCGCGGTGGAGGGCTTCGAGGCCGGCGTCGACGACTACCTGGCCAAGCCGTTCGAGTCCGCAGAGCTGGTCGCGCGGTTGCGTGCGGTGCTCGAGCGCGCCGCCGGCCGCGCCGCCGGGCCCGCCGCGGCGGCGCGTCCGGGCCCGCCCCCGTCGCCGGCCGCCGCGCAGGACGGCGCGGGGACCGGTGCACTGCCGCCGCACCCGCGGCGACCGACCGCCGTGCCACCGACCGCCGTGTCACCGACCGGCGCCCGCGGGACCACCGTCCGGCGGCACTGGCGGTTGCCGTCGGCCACCTCCTCGATCCCGGTGCTGCGGCGGCAGCTGCGGGCGCTGTTCGCCGAGGCCGGCTTGGACGAGGACCGCGCCTACGACATCGTGCTGGCGGCCTGCGAGGCGGCGACCAACGCCGTCGAGCACGCCCAGGACCCGGCGGAGCCGGTGGTCGACGTGCACGTCGAGGTCGCCGGCGGGCAGGTGGAGGTAGCCGTGCGGGACCACCGCCGCTGGCGGGAGCGGGTGCCGAGCATGGACCGTGGCCGGGGCTCGATGCTGATGAGCGCCGTCGGGGAGGTCGTCGCGACGCCGGGGCCCTCGGGCACCACGGTGGTCATCCGCTCGGCCGGGCCCCCGCTGCCCTCCGACGGGAGGCTCCGGTAGGCTCCTCAGCACGCCCCGCGGGTGTAGTTCAATGGTAGAACATCAGCTTCCCAAGCTGACAGTGCGAGTTCGATTCTCGTCACCCGCTCCACGACCGGTCAGCGTCGGTGGCACCACACCCGGACGGCCGACACGACGGCCAGCGGGCCCAGCACCCCCTGCGATCCAACGCCTGTCGGGGCCCCCACGCACGCCATCGAGCACCGTGCGCCGTCCGCGACGCCGTCCCCGGGACGGGTACCGGTCGGGCGTGCCACCCGGCCAGGCGGTTCGTCACCAGGGGTTCACCCATCGACGGGCATCTCATCGACGACGATCACTATGATGAGTGTCGATGCCTCCGCACCGGAACGAGACGACCGACGCCGGCCTGGTCTGCTGCACGCCGTTGACCGGCACCGTGATGAGCGCAGAGCAGGCCCAGGCCGTCGCACCCCTGCTCAAGGCACTCGCCGACCCGGTCCGGCTGCGCCTGGTGAGCCTGATCGCCTCCGGTCAGGGCGGCGAGGCCTGCGTGTGCGACCTCAACGAGGCCTTCGACCTCACCCAGGCCACGATCAGCCACCACCTCAGGGTGCTGCACTCAGCCGGGGTGCTGGACCGGCAGAAGCGCGGGGTGTGGGTCTACTACGCCGTGCGCCCGGAGGCGCTCTCTGCCGTGGCCACCCTGTTCACCGCGCCGGGCCTGGCCGGGGCCCGGGCGTGAGCGACACCGTGGGCGAGGCCGCCCTGCACCGGCTCTCCGACCAGTTGGCCACCCGGTTCACCGGCGTCTTCACCCGGGAGACGATCGACCGCTACGTCGTCGAGTCCCACACCGCGCTGGCCCGCACCGCGAGGGTCACCACGCACCTGCCGGTGCTGACCGAACGCTTCGCCACCGAGCGGCTGACCGCGCTCGCGCAGGCGAGGGGCGCGCTGCCGACCGACACCTGCGAGGTCCTCTTCGTCTGCGTGCACAACGCCGGCCGCTCGCAGATGGCCGCGGCGCTGATGGTCCACCACGGCGGGGGCCGGGTGCACGTCCGCTCGGCCGGCTCGCAGCCGTCCGCCACGATCGACGACACCGTGCTCACCGCCATGGCCGAGGTCGGCATCGACCTCGGCGCGGAGTTCCCCAAGCCGCTCACCGACGACGTCGTGCGCGCCGCCGACGTCGTCGTCACCATGGGCTGCGGCGATGCCTGCCCGGTCCACCCGGGCAAGCGCTACCACGACTGGCCGGTCCGGGACCCCGCCGGCCTGTCCCTGGGCGAGGTCCGCGCCATCCGCGACGACGTCGACGGCCGCGTCCGCGCGCTGCTCGCCGACCTGCACCCCGCCGGCGCCGCGCGCTGAGCGCACCGGCCCACCGCCCGAGGAGGAGACCTCCGTGTCCGACAAGCCCACCGTCCTGTTCGTCTGCGTCCACAACGCCGGCCGGTCCCAGATGGCCGCCGGCTGGCTGCGCACCCTCGCCGGCGACGCCGTCGAGGTCCGCTCGGCCGGCTCCCTGCCCGCCGAGCAGGTGAACCCCTCCGCCGTCGAGGCGATGCGCGAGGTGGACATCGACATCACCGGCCAGCAGCCGAAGGTGCTGACCACCGAGGCGGTCGAGGCCTCCGACGTCGTCATCACCATGGGCTGCGGGGACGCCTGCCCGGTCTTCCCGGGTAAGCGCTACCTGGACTGGGCGCTGGAGGACCCGGCCGGCAAGGGCGTCGAGGCCGTCCGACCGATCCGCGACGAGATCGAGGGCCGCGTCCGCGGACTGCTGGCCGAGCTGCAGGTGCAGCCGGCGGCCGGCCGGTGAGCGACCGCCCCCCGGTCCTGTTCGTCTGCGTGCGCAACGCCGGCAAGTCCCGGATGGCCGCCGGGTTGATGGCGGACCTGGTCGGCGGTGCCGCCGAGGTGTCCTCCGCGGGGACCGCGCCGGGGACGGCGCTCAACGAGCTGTCGGTGCGGGTCCTCGGCGAGGTCGGCGTCGACATCTCCGACGAGCGGCCGAAGGCCGTCACCGAGGAGATGGTCCGGAGCGCCGACGTCGTCGTCACCCTGGGACGCGACGCGCACGTGGCGTCGGTCGAGGGCACCCACGTCGAGCGGTGGGTCACCGACGAGCCCTCCGAGCGGGGCGTCGACGGCGTCGAGCGCATGCGGCTGGTGCGCGACGACATCGCCCGACGGGTGGCGGCCCTCGCCCACGAGCTGGGCGTGCCACCCGGAGGCGCCCGGCACCCGATGGCGTAGGACCACGGGTGTGACCACCCCACGCGGCGAGCGGGTGGGCCTGCGCGCGGTGTTCGGCCGGTCCGGCTACCGGCGGCTGTGGTGGGCCCGCACGGCCTCCCAGTGGGGCGACGTGTTCGCCGCCGTGGCCCTGAGCCTGCTCGTCCTCGACCTGACCGGCTCAGCGCTGGGCGTGAGCGCCGTGGTGGTCGCCGAGATCCTGCCGGTGCTGCTGCTGGGGCCGTTCGCCGGCACGCTGGTCGACCGGCTCCCACGCGTCCCGGTGATGGTCGGCGCCGACCTCCTGCGGGCCGCGCTGGCCGCCTCCCTGCTCGTCGTCGGCGACAGCGCACCCGCGGTGTACGCCGTCGCCTCCGGACTGTCCCTGGGCGCGGTGCTGTTCACCCCGGCAGCCAACAGCGCCCTGCCCGCCCTGGTGGCCGACCGCGAGCTGGTCGCCGCAAACAGCGGCATCTAGACCGCGGCCGTCCTCAGCCAGGTCGCCCTGGCCCCGCTGGCCGGCCTGCTGTACGCCACCGCGGGCGCCGGGCCGGCCTTCGCGGTCAACGCGGGGAGCTTCCTGCTCAGCGCGGCGGTCCTCGCCGGGCTGCGGCTCCCGGGCGCGCCGGCGTCCACCCGCCGGGACGGCTTCCTCGCCGACGCCGCCGCCGGTGTCCGGCTGCTGGCCACCGACCGGTTGCTCCGGGCCCTCGGGGCCGGGCAGCTCCTGGCCGCCCTGTCCGCCGGTGCCACCAGCGCCCTGCTGGTGGTCCTCGCCCGCGACCACCTCGACCTGGCCCCCAGCGGCTACGGGTTGCTGCTGGGGGCCATCGGCGTCGGTGCCGTCCTGGGTCCGCTGCTGCTGACCCGGCTGGTCAGCGACCCGCGGCGGCCCGTCCTCGTCCTCGGGCCGTACCTGCTGCGCGGTGTCGTCGACGTCGTCCTCGCCACCTCGACCGCGCTCCCCGCCGCCCTGGTCGCCCTGACCGTCTACGGCCTGTGCACCTCGACGGGTGCGGTCACCTTCACCTCGCTGCTGCAGGCCAGCACCGCCGCCGAGGTCCGCGGCCGGGTGTTCGCCACCTTCGACGTGTTGTGGCAGCTGGGTCGACTGGCGTCCCTGCTCCTCGGCGGGCTGCTCGCCGCGACCCTCGGCATCCAGGCGGTCTACCTCCTCGGCGGGGCGCTGCTGGTGGTCGCGGCCGCGGTGGGGTGGCCGGCTCTGCACGCCGGGACGTCGCAGGGCACCTGACCCGCTCAGGCGTCCCGCGCCCGGACCAGCCCGTCCTCGTCGAGGAGCCGGATGGTGCCGTAGCCGACGTCCACGAGGCCCCGGCGCTCCATGGCCTTCACGACCTTGTTCAGCGAGGGGCGGGCCACACCGAGCATGGCCGCCAGCGTGCGCTGGGGCAGGCGGACGGCGCCGTCCTCCGCCTCGTCGAGGAGCAGCCCGGCCAGCTGCGCCGTGAGCGGGCGGCCGAGGAGGGAGACCAGTCGCCCGTGGCTGGTGGCCAGCCGCTGCGCCACGCTGGACAGCCAGCGCCGCGCCATCGCCGGGTGCCGGGCCAGCAGCGTCTCGAAGTCGGCCGCGGTCAGGAACAGGCAGACCACCTCGTCCAGCGCGTGGCCGGTGTAGGGGACCGGGACGCCCAGCAGCAGCGGCACGTCCCCCTCGACGTCCCCGGGGCCCAGCACCCCGACGACCACCCGACCCCGCGGCGTCCGCACACCCAGCTCGACGTGGCCGGCCCGGACGATCCAGACGCCGGGCTCGGCACCGCTGCCGTCGCCGAAGACCGGTGCGCCGCGGGAGGCGGTCACCGGCGAGATGCGGCCGGCGAGGGCGGCGACGTCCTGCGGACCCAGGGGCGCCGTCGCGCCGCGGCCGACGCAGCGGGCGATCCAGGCGGCGTCCCGGACCCGCGCGTCCTGCGGGCTCAGCCCGGCGGGGTCCGCGCGCAGCAACTCCTTCCACCGCGTTGCCCCCACACGGTCGATCTTGTCAGAGCGCGCCGGAGCGGCCACCGCCCCGCCCGGGTGCCCGCACGGGTGTGTCGGCGAGCTGACCATCCGGAAAGGCCGGTCCACCGCACCCGGTTGCCCGCGGTGTCCTGATCCCGACCCACAGGAGACACCCGTGACGCGCATCCCCGTCCACACCGTCGCCGACGCGCCCGAGGGCGGCCGCGACGCCCTCAAGGCGCTGGAGGCGAGGTTCGGCAAGGTCCTCAACATCCACGGCGCCATGGCGCACGCGCCGGTCGTGCTGCAGGCCTACGCCGCCCTGCAGGAGGTCATCGGCGCCCACGGCACCTACGACGCCCGCACCCGGGAGGCGATCGCGCTGGTCGTCGGCAACGTCGACCGGTGCACCTACTGCCAGTCCGCGCACACCGCGGGCGCCCGGGCCGCGGGCTGGAGCACCGAGGAGACGGTGGCGATCCGGGACGGTTCGTACGCCGGCGACGCCCGGCTGGCCGCGCTGCTCACCCTCGTCCGGGAGTCCGCCGGTGGCCTGGGCGCCGTCGACGACGCCACCTGGCGGGCCGCCCTGGAGGCGGGGTGGAGCGACGCCGAGCTCACCGAGGCCTCCGTCCACATCGCGCTCAACCTCTTCACCAACCACTTCAACCACCTGGTCGAGACCGACCTGGACGTCCCCCGGGCACCGGGTCTGTGAGCGCTGGGCCGGTCCCCGCCACGGGGACCGGCCCGCCGCGCGGTTCAGCGCGCCTCGTACACCTGGATCTCCGCGGCCCCGGTGTTGCCCCCGGTCGTCTGCTCGGCGTCGATCCGGAGCACCTGGCCGGTGAGATCGACCTCGGTGACCACGACGGCCGTGCCGGCCTCGAACGGCCCGTACGTGCGGTCGCCGTCGACGGTCACGGTGGAGGTCTCGATCACCGAGGTGCCGTCGCTCGTCGCCCGGCTGCGCACCGTGAGGCCGGCGACCTCGACCGGACGGCCGAGGTCCAGCGTGATCGACGCGTCGTCGCCGTCCCCGGCGCTGGACCACTCCGCGGCCAGGTCGCCGTCGACCGCCAGCGGGCCGGCGGAGGGACCGGAGAACTGGGAGCTGACGGCCACCACCCTGGCTCCGGTCACCTCGTCGCCGGGGACGGCCACCGGGACCGCGTCCGGGGTGCGGAAGGTCCGCGGCTCGCTGCGGTGGAGCGCACCGTCGGCACCCGAGCCCTGCACGCGGTAGAGGTACTCGGTGCCCGGCTGCAGGCCGCGCATGACGGCCTCGTGGTCGCGGTGCGCTCCCCCGCCCATGTCGGTGGCGATGCCGTCGCCGAGGGACCCGTCCCGCCCGGACACCACCGCGCAGGCCATGTCGAGGTCGGTGGACACCCGCAGCGTGGCCGACGTCCCGGACGGGTGGGGCACGACGACGGGGTCGGCGACGAACGCCTCCTCGGCGGCGCGCACCGAGGGTCCGCGGTCGACGGGGCACCGCACCCGGCCAGCAGCGCGGCCAGCACGGCGGCGAGGACGACCGGGCAACGGGTCGGCGGTCTCACGGTCGGCGCAACGCAGGGGGCCGCGACGCGGTTGCGTGCGGGGCGCCCGCCCGCCAGGCGAGGACGACGGCGGTGACCACCACACCGGCGAGCACCCAGAACGCCGTCGCGTAGCTGCCGATCGCCTCGGCGAGCGCGGTGCCCACCCAGGGCGCCAGTGCGGTCGCCGCGGTGACCGGCGCGGCGAAGAACCCGGACAGGGTGCCGTAGTGCGCCGTCCCCCACCGGTCGGCCACCGCGGTGGCCTGCAGCAGGGTGCACGCGCCGCGGACCGCACCGACCGCGACGGCGGCGGCGACGAGGGCGACCGGCGGCCCGGGCAGGGCCCCGAGCAGCCCGATGGACAGCGCCGCGGCCGCGATGAGGGCCACGGTCCGCCCGGTCGGGGTGGTGCGGGCCACCAGCGGGGCGTAGAGCAGCCGGCCCAGCACCTGGCCGGCGCCGAGCAGGCCCAGCGTGGTCGCGGCCAACGACGCGGAGAAGCCGCGGCCGGTGAGCAGCGGGATCACCGTGAGGCTCGCCGCGTACAGCCCGAGGGCGGTGAGGGTGAGCGCGCCGGACAGCGCCAGGAACTCACGGCTGCGCACCTCGGTCGGCACCCGGCGCGGACGGCGGGTCGCCGGGGGGCCGCGGTGACCCGCGGGCACCCAGGGGGCGGTCAGCGCGAGGGCGTGCACCGGGACGGTCACCACCGCGAGCACCACGGCGAGCACCAGGTAGGTGTCCCGCCAGCCCAGGGCCGCGACCAGCGCGTCGGTCAGCGGGGCGAACAGCGTGCTGGCCAGGCCGGCGACGAGGGTCAGCGTGGTCAGCGCCCGGACCCGGCCCTCGCCGTACCAGCGGGTGAGCGCGGCGAAGGCAGCCTGGTAGAAGACCGCGGCCATGGCCGCCCCGGCGACCAGCCAGGCCGCCAGGAACAGCGGGTAGGTGGGCGCCAGCCCGATGGCGACCGTGGCCGGTACGGCGAGCAGCGACCCCGCCGTCATCACCCGCCGGGGCCCGTGGGTGTCCAGCCAGCGACCGACCGGGATCCCGGCCAGGGCGGAGACGACCAGGCCGGCGGAGAACGCCGCCGTGGCCGCCGTGGCCGACCAGCCGGTGTCGGCGGTGATGGCGGCGAGGGCGACCGGGAAGGCGTAGTAGAGGACGCCCCAGCTGGTGACCTGGGTGGCGCACAGGCCGATCAGCGCCCGCCGTTCAGCCCGCACGGGACGGCGACGCGCGGACGGGCTCGGGTGCGCTGCCGCAGCAGCCGGCGTCGGGCGTCTCCTCGGCCGACCAGCCGTGCACCGAGCCGGTGGCGAAGCCCACCCCGCCGTCCGCGGCCTCGGCGGCCTCCCGCTCGCCGAGGTCGGTCGAGCAGACCCCGGTGGACGGCAGCGCGAGCTGCACCCGGGCGGCGGCCTCGGCGTCCCCGGCGAGGTGCGCGGCGATGGAGCGGACCTGCTCGTAGCCGGTGGCCAGCAGGAAGGTCGGTGCCCGGCCGTAGGACTTCCCCCCCACGACGTAGAGACCGTCGTCCGGGTGGGCCAGCAGCGCCTCCCCGTGCGGGGGCACGGTGCCGCAGGAGTGCGCGTTCGGGTCGATCAGCGGCGCCAGCGCCGCGGGCGCCTCGAGACCGGGGTCCAGGTGCAGCCGCACCTCGCGCAGCACCTCCAGATCCGGGCGGGACCCGGTGGCTGCGACGACGACGTCGACCGGCAGCCGCACCGCGACGCCGTCGCGCCCCGTGCCGGCCACGGTCAGTGGCCCCTCCCCGCCGGGTGGTGGGGTGAACGAGGTGATCGCGAACTCGCGGTGCAGCGTGACCGCGCCACCGGCCACCGCGGCCCGCAGCTCCGAGCCGAGCAGGCCGCGGGCCGGCAGGCCGTCGACGTCCCCGCCGCCGTAGAGGCGGGCCGGTGAGCGGCCGCGGATGGCCCAGCTGACCTCGGTGCCCGGCTCGTCCTCGCGCAGCCGCACCAGCGCCAGCAGGGTGGTGGCCGCCGAGTGGCCCGTGCCGACCACCAGGGCGTGCCGGCCGGCGAAGCGCGCGCGGTCGGCGCCCAGCACGTCGGGCAGCGGACCGCTGCGCCAGGGACCGATCCGCTCCTCGCCGATCGCCGGCAGACCGGCCGCGCCGAGCGGGTTGGGCCGCCCCCACGTCCCGGACGCGTCGAGCACCGCCCGGGCCACGACGTCGACCACCCGGCCGTCGCACTCCGTGCGGACGACGTACGGCCGCCCGGCGCGGCCGACGGTGCGGGTCTTGTCGACGCCCCGGCGGGTGACCGCGACCACCCGGGTGCCGGTGCGGATCCGCCCCGCCAGCTCGGGCGTGGCGGCCAGCGGCGCCAGGTAGGCCTCGACCAGCTCGGCGCCGGTCGGCAGCCCGTCGCGGTCGGGGGACTCCCAGCCGGTGCGCTCCAGCAGGCGCACGGCGGCGGCGTCGACGTCGTACTCCCACGGGGAGAACAGGCGCACGTGCCCCCACTGGCGCACGGCCGCGCCGACCTGCGCACCGGCCTCCAGCACCAGGGGCTCCAGCCCCCGCTCCAGCAGGTGGGCAGCCGCGGCGAGGCCCACCGGCCCGGCGCCGACGACCACGACCGGCAGGTCGCTGTCCGTCCCTGGCATGGCGGTGACCCCTCCTCCGTCGGTGGCGGGCCGAACATAACAGCCGATGCTGGTGACAACAACACCGACCTGGAACACTGGGGGCATGCGCGAGGAACTCGGTGTCCGCCTGCTCGACCCCGGGCCGTCGGACTCCGCCGCCGACCGGGCGAGGCTGCTCGCCCCGCAGCTCAAGGCGCTGTCCGACCCCAACCGGCTGCACCTGCTGCTGCTCCTGGCCGAGGGCCCCCGCTCGGTGCGCGAGCTCGCCGAGCTCAGCGGCATGGGCCAGACCCTGGTCAGCCACCACCTGACCCCACTGCGCGAGCAGGGGCTGGTCACCGTCACCCCCCGGGGCCGCAGCAACGTCCACGCGCTGTGCTGCGAGGCCCTCGCCGGGCCGGTGCGGCTGCTCGCCACCCTGGCCGCCCTCACCCCCGAGGGCGCGGACGCCTGCCGCTCCCCGGGCGACGCAGCCACGTGACGGTTGGATCACACTCCCCCGGCCGCCCGTTCAGGCCGGTGGGCGCACGGGCAGCCCAGGGGGTGACGACCCGGTGCCGCGGTCGTCCCCGCCGTCCCGAGGAGCCGACGTGACCGAGTTCGACCGCACCCGCCCCGACCCGGCGACGACCACGGACGGCGCGCACGCCACCCGCGGCAGCGCACGGGACGCCGTGGCCGCCCAGCACGCCCGCTACGGCGGCATCAAGTGGGGCGCCGCCTTCTTCGGCTGGCTGTCGGCCAACGGCCTGGCCGTCCTGCTGCTGGCGCTGCTGTCCGCCGCCGGTGTGGCCTTCGGCCTCTCGCAGGCCGGCACCGGCGCCCTGGCCGCCGAGCAGGCGAGCGCGCAGGCGGACACGATCGGCCTGGCCGGCGGCATCGCGCTGCTGGTCGTCCTCTTCCTCGCCTACCTCGCGGGCGGCTACGTCGCCGGGCGGATGAGCCGCTTCGACGGCACCCGCCAGGGCCTGGCCGTGTGGGTCATCGGCCTGCTGGTCGTCGTCCTGCTCGGCGTCCTCGGGGTGGTGCTGGGTGCCCAGTACAACGTGCTGGGCCAGCTGAACCTGCCGGGCATCCCGGTCAGCGGCGACACCGCGACCACCGCCGGCATCGTCGCCGGGGTCGCCGCCCTGCTGGCCTCCCTGCTCGGGGCGCTGGTCGGCGGCAAGCTCGGCGAGCGGTACCACCGCAAGATCGACCGCGCCGGCTTCGGCGTCTGACCGGCGCCGGTCACCAGCCGGGCGCCGCCGCCACCGGGGAGCCGTGGCGGGGGGCGTAGCCGCCGTGCCCGTCGGGGGCGTAGCCGCCGTGCCCGTCGGGGGCGTAGCCGCCGGCCCGCTCCGGGGTGGCGGCGATCTCGCGCAGCGCCGCCCCGAGGGCCGCCACGTCCTCCAGCCGGGTGGCCCGGTTGGCGCTGGCCCGGACCGCCCCCGGCAGCAGGTGCCGGTCGGCACCGCGCGCGTCCCGGTGGAAGCGGGTGACCTCCTGCTCGGTCAGCGCCAGGAGCCGGGCCATGTACGGGTGCGCGCAGAAGCAGCCGTTGCGCACGCCGATCGCGAACTCGGCGGACAGCCGCGCGGCGAGCAGGGCGTGCGGCACGCCGGCCAGCGTGAAGGCGGCCACCGGCAGCCGGTCGCCGGACCCGGGCCCCAGCCGCTGCAGCCCGGGGACGGAGGCGAGCTCGGCGTCGAGGGCGGCCACCAGCGCCCGCTCGTGGGCGAGCAGGCCGGTCCAGCCCCCGGCCCGCAGCTCGTCGGCGGCCGCGGCGAGGGCCACGGCACCGAGCACGTTGGGCGAGCCGGCCTCGTCGCGGTCCGGGGCGTCGGCCCAGACCACGTCGTCGAAGGACACCGCCTTCACCGCGCCACCGCCGACCAGCATCGGCTCGCCGTGCGCGAGCAGCCGTCGCGGCACCACCAGGGCCCCGGTCCCGAACGGCGCGTACGCCTTGTGCCCGGACAGGGCGAGCGCGTCCACGCCCAGCGCGCCGAGGTCGATGGGCCGGTGCGGCGCCAGCTGGGCGGCGTCCACGGCCACGAACACCCCCCGCGCCCGCGCCGCGGCGGCGATCGCGGCGAGGTCGGGGACCCAGCCGGTCACGTTCGAGGCCCCGGTCACCGCCAGCACCCTCGGCGTCGGCCGCCGGTCCAGGCCGGCGACGACGTCCTCGACGGTGAACGTCCCGCGGGCGTCGACGTCCACGACGCGCAGCCGCGCGTGCCGGCGCCACGGCAGCAGGTTGGCGTGGTGCTCGACGGCCGTGGTCAGCACGACGTCGTCGGGCCGCAGGTCCAGCCGGAAGGCCAGCGTGTTGAGCGCCTCGGTGGTGTTCCGCGGGAACAGGACGACGTGCGTCGCGGGGTCGGCGCCGACGAAGGCCAGCAGCGCCGCCCGCGCCTGCTCGTAGCGGGCACTGGCGACCTGGGACTTCGCACCGGCCCCGCGGTGCACGCTGGAGTACCAGGGCAGGAACTCCTGCACGGCCGCGGCCACCCGGGCCGAGGCCGACGTGGTCGCGGCGGCGTCGAGGTCGACGTAGCGCCGCCGACC
The DNA here is from genome assembly GCF_032460525.1 of Geodermatophilus sp. DSM 44513. Taxonomy (NCBI): domain Bacteria; kingdom Bacillati; phylum Actinomycetota; class Actinomycetes; order Geodermatophilales; family Geodermatophilaceae; genus Geodermatophilus; species Geodermatophilus sp. DSM 44513. Next base: position 4,304,302 of record NZ_CP135963.1, read on the forward strand.
GCCGTCCAGCACGGGGACGACGACGTCGCCGCCGACCAGCGGGCTCTCGGGGACGACCGGCACGGTGGGCATGGGAGGTGCATCGGCCGCGGGGTGGGGATCCTCAAGCCCTTTGGGGTGAGATCGCTCAGACAGAGGACCCCGCAGGCCGACTGTCTCCTCATGGACCACGTCCGGGAACGCACCGCGGTCGGCCGCCGCCGCCGCGGTTTCCGCCTGACCAACCGGGTCTTCTGGGACCTCGCGGTGTCCATGGTCGGGCTCGGCCTGGCCGTCGGGCTGGTGTTCCCGCCGTTCGCCGTCTGGCTGGGCGTGCCGTCCGCGGTCGCGACCCGCCCGCTGTTCCAGGTCGCCTGCCTGGTCGCCGGCTTCCTCGTGGGCGCGCTCAGCTTCGTCGTGTGCCGCGTCGTGGTCGGCGGCCGGCTGACGCTGCTCAGCGCCCGGCTGCGCTCGGTCGCCGACGGCATCGCCCAGGCCAGCCGCACCGGGGACTGGTCGGGGTCGACCCCCCAGCGCATCGCCGTGGACTCCGAGGACCCACTGGGGCAGACCGCCCGGGCCTTCAACAGCCTGCTCGACGCCCTGGAGGACGGCGAGCACTTCCGGGCACTCGTGCGCAACGCCTCCGACGTCATCACGGTGGTCGACGCGTCCGGGACGATCACCTACCAGACACCGTCGGTGGGCTGGGTGCTCGGCCACCCGCCCGGCGCGCTGGTCGGGACCGACGTGTACGACCTGGTGCACGTCGAGGACCGGCCGGCCTTCCGGACCCGCCTGGCCGAGGTCGTCGCCGGCAGCGCGCACACCGCCTGCCCGGGCGCGCGCATGCGCCACCGCAACGGCACCTGGCGGTGGACGGAGACGGTGGTGGCCGACCTGCGCGCCGACCCCGCGGTCAGCGGCCTGGTGCTCACCACCCGCGACGTGAGCGACCGCCGCGAGCTGGAGGAGCAGCTGCGCACCCAGGCCTTCCACGACCCGCTGACCGGGCTGCCCAACCGGGCGGTGTTCATGGACCGGCTGCGCGCGGCCGAGGCCGGGGAGCGCGACGGCGTCCCGGCCGCGGTGCTGTTCCTGGACCTGGACAACCTCAAGACGGTCAACGACGACCTCGGGCACGAGGCGGGTGACACCCTGCTGCGGGTCGTGGCCTCCCGGGTCGCCCGCCTGCTGCGGCCCGAGGACACCCTCGCCCGCCTGGCCGGTGACGAGTTCGCCGTCCTGCTCGTCGGGGAGGCGAGCAGCACCCGGGCGGCCGGCGTGGCGGCGCGCGTGCTGGCCGCGCTGGACGAGCCGGTGGTCGTCGGCGACCGCGCCGTCCGCACCAGCGCCAGCCTCGGGCTGGCCACCTCCGACACCTGCGCGGTCAGCGGGATCGGGCTGCTGCGCGCCGCCGACACGGCCATGTACGTGGCCAAGACCCACGGCAAGGGGCGCAGCGAGGTCTTCCACCCGCGCCACCACGCCGCCCAGCTGGACCAGGAGCAGCTGCAGGCCGACCTGTACCACGCGCTGGAGCGCCAGGAGCTCGTCCTGCACTACCAGCCGATCGTCGACCTGACCGCCGACCGGGTCAGCGGCTACGAGGCACTGCTGCGCTGGCAGCACCCCGCGCGCGGGCTCGTGCCGCCGGCCCGGTTCATCGCGCTGGCCGAGGAGAGCGGGCTGATCGTGCCGATCGGCCGCTGGGTGCTGCGCGAGGCCGCCCGGCAGGCCGCGACCTGGCAGGCGGGCGACGGCGCGGGACCGCGGGTGAGCGTCAACGTCTCGGTGCGCCAGTTCCAGCACCCCGGCCTGGTCGCCGACGTCGCCGACGCGCTGGCCACCTCGGACCTGCCGCCGGACCGGCTCACCCTGGAGATCACCGAGTCACTGCTCGTGCAGGACGCCGACCGCGCGACGGCCCGGCTCCAGGCGGTCAAGGACCTCGGCGTCCGGCTGGCCCTGGACGACTTCGGCACCGGCTACTCCTCGCTGAGCTACCTGCGCCGCTTCCCGATCGACGTCCTCAAGATCGACAAGTCCTTCGTCGACGGCGTCGCCCGCAGCACCGCGGACCGGGCCGTCGTCGCCGCGATCGTGGCGCTGGGCCGCACCCTGGACATGGACCTGGTGGCCGAGGGCATCGAGTCCGGCGCCGAGCTGGCGGCCCTGGAGGCCCTCGGCGTCCGCTACGGGCAGGGCTACCACCTCGGCCGGCCCGCACCGGCCGCGACGGGGCAGCCGGCCGACCGGCGGCACCCGTCGTCCCCGGGTGCGGCGCTGCGCGTGGCGCCCGTGCCGCGGTCGGGGGACCCGGCCGACGGCGACGTCCGGCTCCGGCCGGCGGCCGGGGTCTGACCGGCGCGGCTACCCGCGGCCGGCGGCGCCCGCCGGCACGGCCTCCTGGACCACCGGCGACGGGCGGTCGGCCGACCCGTTCTCCTGCACCTCCGCGCCGCAGCGCGACACGCCCAGCAACACGGACAGCACCACGGCGAACCCGCCGAGGACCACCCCGGCCACCATCAGCCGGCCGCGCCGTCCCCGCGCGGTCGGCTCCTCCCCGCGGGGCTCCCCGTCGGGTCCTGGTCCGCTCGTCGCCATGGGGCCTCCTGTCCGTGCGCCGGCCGGGCGCCGCTCGCGCGTCGTCCCCGTGCCCCGGGGCCGCGGTGGTCATGCACGCGACCGCCGCGCCCGTAGCCTCCCGGTGGTGAGCGCGGGTGCCGTGCCGGCCGAGCGGCCCGGCGTCGTCGCGGCCCTGCGGGCGGCCGGCTGCGTGTTCGCCGAGGAGGAGGCCGCCGTGCTGCTGGCCGAGGCGACCGACCCGGCCTCCCTCGCCGACCTGGTCGCCCGGCGGGTCGCCGGCGAGCCGCTGGAGGTCGTCGTCGGCTGGGCGGCCTTCTGCGGCCTGCGGGTGCAGGTGGGGGCCGGTGTCTTCGTCCCCCGCCGGCGGACCGCCCTGCTCGTCGAGCAGGCGGTCGCCGCGCTGCGCGGCACCGGCCGCACACCGGTGGTCGTCGACCTGTGCTGCGGCTCCGGCGCGGTGGGGCTGGCCGTGGCCGTCCGCGCGGGCCCGGTGGAGCTGCACGCGGCCGACGTCGACCCGGTCGCCGTCGGCTGGGCCCGGCGCAACCTGGCCGCGGTCGGCGGCCGGGTGCACCGGGGCGACCTGTACGCCGCGCTGCCCGCCGGGCTGCGCGGCCGGGTCGACCTGCTGGCCGTCAACGCCCCCTACGTACCCACCGCCGCCGTGGCGCTGCTGCCACCCGAGGCGCGCGACCACGAGCCGCGCACCGCCCTCGACGGCGGGCCGGACGGCACCGCCCTGCACCGCCGGGTCGCCGCCGGGGCGCGGCGGTGGCTGGCCCCCGGCGGCACCCTGCTGGTCGAGACCGGCGCCGCCCAGGCCCGGGTGACCGCGGCCGCCGTCCGGGACGGCGGGTTGCGCGCGGTGGTGGTGCACGACGAGGCGCGCGACGCGACGGTCGTCGCCGGGACCGCCCCCGAGGACACCGTGCCAGGCCTGGCACGCTGCGCCGCGACACACGGCGGGGTGTCCCGGGACGGACCGGTCGCGCCGTGACCGGCACCGGGGCGGGCCCTTGTGCCCTGCCGTACCGGAACGCGGGTTGCCACCATCCGGGCATGCAGGAGGGACGCCGGCTCGCCGCCGGGCCGGAAGAGGGCCGGCGGGGCACCCGCGCGACCGGCGACGACGCACGCGGCTGCCCCGCGGCCGCCGTGCGGCCGGCCCCGCTGCTCCCCCGCCGGCCGTCCCCGTGGCTGCTCGTCGACGTCGACGGCTCGTCGGGGTCCCACGAGGCGCTGGTCTGGGCGCTGCAGGAGGCCGCCCGCCGCGAGGCCACGGTGGTGGTCGTCTGCGCACCCGACGAGACCGACGACCGCCCGGGCGGTCGCACCCGCGCCGGGCGGCACGCGGACGCCCGGGCCCTCGAACGGCTCGACGCCGAGGTGCTGCGGGCCCTGGCCGAGACCGGCGTCTCGTGCCGGGTGCGCACCGCCGTGGTCGAGCGGCCGGTCCTCGAGGCACTGACCAGCGCCGCGCGGGGCGCCGACCTCGTCGTCGTCGGCGGACGCGGCAAGACCCTGCTGCGTCGCGCCGTCCCCCGGCACCCGGCCCGCCGCCTGGCCCGCGGCGCCTGACGGAGCCCCGCATCACCACCCCGCCGCTCCTCCCGGAGCTCCCCGACCACCGGGCCGTGACCCCGCCCGGCGCGGGGTCCCACGGCCTGCCCTCCACCGAGATCGTCGTCCCCGGCGCCCGGCCCGCGGAGCGCAGCGAGCAGGTCGACGCCACGCTGCGCGGCACCCTGCGGCTGGCCGTCGAGCACACCCGCGCGACCTACGGCGCGATCGGGGTGCTCGACGCGACCGGGACCCGGCTGGAACGGCTGCTCGTCGTGGGCGTGGACGCCGCCGACCGCGACCGGATCGGCACGCTCCCCAGCGGACACGGGGTGCTGGGCGTGCTCCTGGAGCGGCCCGAGACGCTGCGGCTGGCCGACCTGTCCACCCACCCGCGGGCGGTCGGGTTCCCGCCGGGGCACCCGCGGATGCAGGCCTTCCTCGGCGTGCCCGTCCGGGTCGGGGACACCGTCTTCGGCCACCTCCACCTCACGGCCGAGCCGGCCCGCGGGCCTTTCACGGCGGCGGACCAGACCGCCGTGGAGGCCCTGGCCGCCGCCGCGGGCCTGGCCATCGCGAACGCCGAGCTGGTCGAGCGGGCCGAGCACCGGCGCGCGTGGGCGCAGGCCGGCAGCGACATCGCCACGGCGCTGCTGTCCGGCGCCGACCCCGACAGCGTGCTGCGCTCCATCGGCGAGCGGGTCGCCGAGCTGGCCTCCGCCGACGTCGCCGGCGTGCTGGTGCCCGCGGCGGACGACGACGAGGTGCTGACCGTCGTGGTCGCCATCGGCCAGGACCGGGAGGAGGCCGAGGCGTTCGAGGGCGTGCGGCTGCCCCTGGTGGACAGCCAGCTGGGGGCGGCGCACCGCTCCGGCGTCCCGCGGCTGATCGCCGACGCGAGCACGGCGGCCCACGGCGGCCGGCGGGCCCCGGTGCTGGGCGAGCTCGCGCGGCACTTCGGCCCCACCCTGGTCATCCCGCTCGGCGGGCGGCCCGCGCTGGGGACGGTGGTGGCCCTGCGGCTGCGCGACCGGGAGCTGTTCGCGCCCGACACCCTGGAGCTGGCCGCCGCGTTCGCCGCGCAGGCCTCGGTGGCCCTGGAGCTGGCCCGCAGCCAGCAGCGGGAGCGGCGGCTGCAGGTCCAGTCCGACCGGGACCGCATCGCCCGCGACCTGCACGACCACGTCGTCCAGCGGATCTTCGCCACCGGCCTGGCCCTGGACCGGGTCAGCCGCTCGCTGGCCGACCGGCTGCCCGAGACCGCGGCGGCGCTGGCCGCGCGGGTCGACGAGCTGGACGGCACCATCGCCCGCATCCGCTCGGCGATCTTCGAGCTGCACGAGGCCGACGACGCCTCCCCCGACGCCGTCCGCACCCGCATCGTCGACGTCGTCCGCTCGATCACCGGCGGGCAGGGCCTGCGCCCGGACGTGCGGCTGCGCGGCGAGGACGACCTGCCGCCCCGGCTGCTGCCCGACGTGGTCGCCGTGGTCCGCGAGCTGGTGACCAACGTGGTGCGGCATGCGCAGGCCGGCCGGCTGACGGTCACCGTCACCGTCGGCACGCAGGTGCAGGTCGTGGTCACCGACGACGGGATCGGGCTGCCGACGGTGGCCGTCCGCAGCGGGTTGACCAACCTGGCCGACCGCGCCGAGCGGCACGGCGGGCGGATGACCACCTCGACCGGACCGCGCGGCACGCAGATCCGCTGGTCGGTCCCGCTGTCCCCCCGGTGACGGTGAGGCCCCCGTCCCGAGGCTCGCGCCGAGCCTGCGAGGCGTGAGGAGGACGGGGGTCCTTCAACGGTCGCGCAGTTCGGTGGCCAGGATGGCGGCCTGGGTGCGCCGCTCCAGGCCGAGCTTGGCCAGCAGGTGGCTGGTGTAGTTCTTCACGGTCTTCTCGGCCAGCCCCATCCGCGCGCCGATCTGCCGGTTGGTCAGCCCCTCGCCGATCAGCCGCAGCACCGTGCGCTCCTGCTCGGTGAGCAGCGCCAGCCGGCGGTCCCGCTCGACCGGCCGGCGGCGGGCCGCGGCGGCCGCCGCCCCGGCGTCCCGGTCGAACAGCGTCCCGCCGTCGGCCACGGTGCGGACGGCGGAGACCAGCGCCGACCCGCGGACCTGCTTGAGCAGGTAGCCCGCGGCGCCCGCGGCGGCCGCGGCGGCCACGGCGTCCTCGTCCGGGAAGCTGGTCAGCACCAGGCAGCGCAGGCCGGGGACCCGCTCGCGCAGCCGGCGGCACACCTCCGCGCCGTCCCCGTCGGGCAGGCGCATGTCGACGACGGTGACGTCCGGCCGGACCGCCGGCACCCGGGCCAGCGCCTCGGCCACCGACCCGGCCTCACCGACCACGGTGATCACCGGGTCGTCCTCGAGGACCTCGGCCACCCCGCGCCGGACGACCTCGTGGTCGTCGACGAGGAACACCCGCACGGACCCCCGCTCGGCGGCAGCGTGATCCACGTCACAGAGGGTAACCCGGGTGGCCCTCTGGCAGGGTCCCGCCACGAGCCGGCGGGGGGCGAGGGTCCTCCTTAGGACGGCAGGAGCAGCGCGGCGTAGAGGGTGAGCCCGGGACCGAAGGCCATGACCACCACCGGGCCGTCCACGTCGCGGAGCTCCTCCAGCACCAGCAGGACCGTCGCCGAGGAGCAGTTGCCGTGCTCGGCGAGCACGTGGCGGGAGGCCGCCAGGTCCTCCTCGGCCAGCCCGAGGCAGTCGCGGACGACGTCCAGGATCCGCGGGCCCCCGGGGTGCACCGCCCACCCGGCGACGTCCCCCGACACCAGCCCCGCGCCGGTCAGCAGCTCGTCGACGACGTCGCCGGCGTGCCGGGAGAGCACGTCGGGCACCCGCGGGGACAGGCCCATGCGGAAGCCCAGGTCGGTGACGTCCCAGGTCATGTGGTCGGCGGTGGAGGAGTCGGTGCGGGCCACCACGCCGGCCAGCCGCCGCCCGCGCGCGCCGGGCTGCAGGACGACGGCCGCGGCCGCGTCGGAGAACAGCGCGTGCGCGACCACCTGGTCCAGCTCCCGCGCCGGCGGCTGCACGTGCAGGCTGGTCAGCTCGCAGCACAGCAGCACGGCCGGGCGGGCACGGGCCTCCACGTAGTCGCCCACCGCGGCCAGGCCGGGGACGGCGGCGTAGCAGCCCATGTGGCCGACGAGCAGCCGCTGCAGCCCCGGGGGCATGCCCAGGTCGCTGGCCAGCCGGATGTCCAGGCCGGGGGTGGCGTACCCGGTGCAGGTGGCGACGGCGAACAGCCCGACGTCCCCCGGCGCCAGCCCGGCGTCGTCGAGGGCGCCGGCCACCGCCTGCTTGCCCAGGGGCAGTGCCTCCTGGACGTAGCGCTGCATCCGGGCCCCGGTGCTCCACCGGCTGATGTCCTCGTCGAGCGGGTTGGCCACCGTGTGCCGGCGGCGCACGCCGGACCCGGCGAACACCCGCCTGGCCGCCCGGACGTCGGCGTAGTGCCCGGCGAAGAACCCCTCCCAGGCCGCGTCCTGGTCCAGCGTCGTCGGCAGCGCGTGGCCGGCACCGGTCAGGACGGCGCTCATCGGCGCAGCTCGGCGCAGCGGTCGGTCATGGTCACGACCGTACGGGCGGCCGTGGGCCCTCGCCGTCCTCCGGTCGGCCGCCGGCCGCCGCGTCCTCGCGCAGCCGCCCGTAACCGGCGAAGACGACGGCGGTGGAGCGCACCGGCTTCATCCGGACCGTGGCCCGCCGGCCCAGCCGCCAGGCCAGCGCGTCGCGGACCGAGGGCCGCAGCCCGACCAGGCGCAGCTCCAGCCCGAGGTCCGCGGCGGCGGCGAGCAGCCGGGCGCGGTCGACGAACAGGGCGGGGTCGTGGATGCCGGGCGGCGGGCCGCCGGGCAGCCGCTCGGCGACGGTGGTGGTGAGGAAGCGGCCGATGCGGGTGGCCGCCAGGGTGTCGAGGACCAGCGCGCCGCCGGGGCGCAGCAGCCGGGCGCACTCGGCGAGCACCCCGACGTCGTCCTCGACGTGCTCGAGGATCTCCCCGGCGACGACCACGTCGGCACACCCGTCGGCGAGGGGGACAGCGAGCACCGACCCGCACACCGGCACGACGCCGTGCTCGCGGGCCACCCGCAGGCCCGGCACGCCGAGGTCGACGCCGACGTGGCGGTAGCCCAGCCGGGCGACGTGCGGCGCCATCAGCCCGCCGCCGCAGGCCAGGTCGACCAGCACCGCGCCGGGGTGCGGCGCCGGCGGGAGGTGCTCGGCCCGCGAGGCGGCCAGCCAGTGCAGCGCGGCGAACCCCCCGGAGGGGTCCCACCAGTGGTCGGCGAGGGTGTCGTACTGGGCAGGGTCGTTCGGGCGCAGCACCCCCATGCCCGGAGGTCAGCCCTTCTTCAGCGGGTCGTGGCCCCAGTTCATCAGCGAGTACCGCCACTTGGAGGTCTCGACGTCCTCCTTGGCCGGCTCCTGGGCGAGGTGACGGGCGACGTAGCCGTGCACCTTGCGCATGTGCGCGAGGTCGTCGTCGTCCAGGTCGCCCTTCTTCTTGCGCAGCAGCTCCACGATGCGGCGCCCCTCGGCGTGCCCGGTGGACTCCCCGCCGTCGGTCTTCTGCCCCACCGACTGCGACTCGTCGGTCTCCAGCCACCGCTCCAGCTCCGCCGGGCTCATGTTGACGGCATCGCCGAACTCGCGGCGGATCGTGTCGGGGTCGTCGTCCTGGGCCATGGCTGCCTCCGCGTGTCGTGACCTGCCCTGCGCGGTACCGCGCCGGCCCGGCCGGGAAACGGGACGCCGCCCGGGTGGACCGGCCCCGTCGTCGGCGACCCGACGGGGGCGCGGTTGACCGGCGGGCCGGCCGGGCACAGGCCGGACCAGCCGAGGACCGAGGAGGACCCTGATGAGCGACCCCGAGCGCCCACCCCGCACGCCCGAGCCCGCCGAGGGCGGGGACCCGCCCGGCCAGGAGGACGCCGGCCGCACGCCGCGGGCCGAGGAGCCGGCCGAGGGCGCGGACGTGTCCGGGGGCGGCGCCGACACCCCCTGAGCGGCAGGGCTCCGGGCGCGGCCGGGTGCCCGCGCCCCCCGACCGTGATGCATGTCTCCGTCCGGCAACGGCCCGCTCCCCTTCCGGACGGTTTCGTCACCCGCCGTGCGGGGGACGGTGCTCTGCATGGAGGACACGCAGCACCAGCCGCACGTCGGTACCGAGGCCGCCGAGGAGCGCCCGGCCGACGAGTCGCAGGCCCGCCGGGACGCGACCCCGCCCCTCGCCCGCCTGCTCGCCAACCCCCGCCGGACGCGCCGCGCTTGAGGGGAGACCCTCCGGTCCCCGGTACGCACGGAGTCCCACCCACCCCACGGGTCACGGTCAGCCCGTGGGCATCTCGTCACTCACCGCAACCACTGGGTCACTGACCCCCGGCGTGCCGCGAACCGCTCCGTCACGCGCTGAGGCAGCATCCGGGCGTGACCGCCGCCGCCCTCCCCCTCGCCGCCGACGACGCCTCGATCCCCGTGCGCCGCAGCCGGGCCGAGCGGCAGGCCATCGTGCTGGACACCGCGGAGCGGCTGTTCGCCACGCGCAGCTCGCGCAGCGTCGGGATGGACGAGCTGGTCCGGGAGACCGGGCTGGGCAAGATGACCGTCTACCGGCTGTTCAAGAGCAAGGACGAGCTGGTCGGCGCCTACCTCGCCCGCAAGGCGGCCACCGTGCTGGCGCAGATCGACGTGGAGCTGGCGCGGCTGCGGGACGACCCCCGGGCGGCGCTGCTGTCCGTCGTCCGGACGGTGGAGGCCGACGTCACGCGGGCGGGCTTCCGCGGGTGCCCGTTCACCAACGTGAGCAGCGAGTACGACGACCCGCAGCACCCGGCGCGCAGCGCCGCCGCCGACTACAAGTTCGAGCTGCACGGTCGCCTGGAGCGCCTCGCCGAGCAGGTCGCCCCCGGCGAGGGCGAGGACCTGGCCGCGCAGGTGCACCTGATCATCGACGGCATGTACCTGTCCGGCGGCCTGCTGGGCCCCGACGGCCCGGCCGCCCACGGCCGGGAGCTGGCCGAGCGGCTGGTGGACGCCGCCGCCGCCCGCTGAGCACGGCGGCCGCGGTCGAGCGGCGGCCGGGCGCGGCGGACCGCAGGATGACCGGGTGAGCACCGACCGCAGCCGGCCCGACCTCGACGACACCACCGTGGAGGGCCTCGGCAAGCTCTCCGAGGCCCTGGAGACCATCGAGCAGGCCCGCGGGCAGCTCTACGGCTTCCACCAGCACTCCGGCAAGGCCGACCTGCTGCTCCAGGACGCCGTCGCGCTGTTGCGCGAGGCCGGCCACACCGCGCTCGCCGACGACCTCGAGCGCGACCTCGTCGGCCGCAACGTCATCGCCGACCGGTGGACCTTCCAGATCGTCGAGGACTACGACGCCGGTTACTGGTCGGTCTTCCGCGCCTTCGACGAGCGCGCCCGCACCGAGCTGGCCGACGGCGACCGGCACGTTTTCGAGGCCCGGATGAAGCAGCGCGAGCGCAGTGCCGGGCACCCGGCGCACGAGGCGGGTCCCGCGCTGGCCGACTGAAGAAGGACCTCCCTGCCCCCCGACGCTCGCACGCTCGCGTCGGGACCCTGCAGGGAGGCCGACCGGGTCGCCGTCCTGACGGCGCCGACGCAGACTGGCCTCGTGACGATGCCCGAGCCCGACGAGCCACGCGACGTCGCACCCCTGGGCGCCGAGAAGGCCCCGCCCGGCGACCCGGACTCCCAGGGCGCCGGCACCGGGGACGGCCCGGGCGACGAGGTCGCGGGCCCCAGCTGGCCACCGGCCGGCACCGAGCCCGACGCGCGCTGACCGTGCGGGCGACGGCGGCCGGGACCAGACTCGACCCGTGACCGTGCCAGGCTCCGACCCCACGCGCCCGCGAGCGGCCGCCACCGGCCCGACGACGACCCCGGGGACGACGGCCCCCGGCACGGCGGCGGCCCCGGGCGGGACCGGCCCCGCCACCACCGGCCGAGCCGCGCCCCGCGAGCGCCACCCTGGTCGCACCATCGGCCGGACGCTCGCCCTGGCCCTGCTGCTGTTCGTGACCGTCGTGCTGGCGCTGTTCGTCGTCTACAACACCCAGACCGTCGAGATCAGCCTGGTCTTCGCGGACGTGCAGGCACCGCTCGTGCTGGCCCTGGTGATCGCCGCGGCGCTGGGCGGGCTGCTGGTCGGGCTGGCCGGCCTGGTGCTGCGCGCCCGCCGCCGCCACGGCTGACCCGCCGGGTCACCCGGCGGGGGTGAGGACGGCCGCGGCCAGCGCGGTGGAGTGAGACCACCGGTGCGGGCCGGGCATGGACCGGCGGCCCCCCGGGCATGTCCCCCCGCGACCGGCCACGACGAGGGAGGACGACGATGACCGATCCCGAGGGCAGCGACCGGATCCAGCAGGGCGCACCCACCGCGTCGGGCAGCGGCGACGACAGCAGCACCGGCACGGGCTTCGACGACGTCCCCCTCACCCGCGAGGAGGCCGTCGAGCGCGACGCCGCCCAGCCCGACGACCTGCCGGCGAAGGCGGAGAGTGATGCCGCCCGGGCCGAACGGGGCGGGTCCGGCGGCAGCCTGTGACCCACCGACCACCACGACGTCAGGAGACGAGATGAGCGAGCCCCAGCCGGCGACCGGCGGGACCGGCCCGGGTCAGGACAACCTGGTCGACGGCGTCACCGGTGAGGACCGGCCCGACGGCGGCGAGCGCGACGAGGTCACGCTGACCACCGACGACGAGGCCCAGGACGACCACGCCCCGATCCAGCCCGGCAACAGCTGAGGGAGGACCCCCGTGCCCCCGCCACTCGCAGGTGTCAGGGGCCGGCCGTGCCGGGTCCGGCCCCCGCCGTGCAACCGGGGGACGGCAGGCCCTAGCGTGCGGCGGCATGGCGGACTCAGGGACCCTCAGCGGACGTCGCGCGCTCGTCACCGGCGGCGCCTCGGGCATCGGCCGGGCGTGCGCGGTGCGGCTGGCGCAGGCCGGTGCGGAGGTGGTCGTCGTCGACCGGGACGGCGCGGCGGCCGAGCAGGTGGCCGCCGCGGTCGGGGGGACGGCGGTCACGGTCGACCTGTCCGACCTCGACGCGGTGGACGCCCTCGACCTCGACGTCGACGTGCTGGTCAACAACGCCGGCCTGCAGCACGTGGCGCCGCTGCACGAGTTCCCGGTGGACCGCTTCTCCCTCATCCTGCGGCTGATGCTGGAGACGCCGTTCCGGCTGGTCCGCGGGGCGCTGCCGCACATGTACGGCCGCGGCTGGGGCCGGGTGGTCAACATCAGCTCGGTGCACGGCCTGCGCGCCTCGCCGTTCAAGGGCGCCTACGTCACCGCCAAGCACGGCCTCGAGGGGCTGTCGAAGGTGATCGCGCTGGAGGGCGCCCCGCACGGGGTCACCTCCAACTGCGTCAACCCCGCCTACGTGCGCACCCCGCTGGTGGAGAACCAGATCGCCGACCAGGCGCGGGTGCACGGCCTGTCCGCCGACGAGGTGGTGGCGCAGGTGATGCTGGCGCCGGCCGCGGTCAAGCGGCTGATCGAGCCCGAGGAGGTCGCCGAGGCGGTGGCCCACCTGTGCTCCCCGGCGGCGGCCTCCATCACCGGCAGCTCACTGGTCATGGACGGCGGCTGGACCGCGCACTAGGTCGGTGTGCACAGATCGTGGTCTCCCACCAGGGGTGACCACGACCTGTGCACAGCGGCAGGGGTGGGGACGGCGCGCCGGTCGGCGCGGCGCACGGGCGGGAGTCTGCGCCGGTGCCCGCGCCCGCAGCCGTCCCCGAGCCCCTCCGCACCTGCGCGTTCCGCGGGTCGTCTGCTGTCCGCGCGGGACTCCTGACCGCCAACCAGCTGCGCGGTCCCGCATGGCGTCGGCTCTTCCCCGACGTCTACGTGCACCGGGGGCTGCCCGTCACGCACGTCGTGCGCGCCAGCGCCGCAGCCGCGCTCGTGGTGCCCGGCGCCGTCGTCACCGGGTGCAGCGCCGCCGCGCTCTGGGGTGTCGACCTGGCCGAGGCCGTCGACGACGTCGAGCTCACCGTGCAACCCGGCAGGCACCCGGTCCGGGTGCCCGGGCTCCGCGTGCGCCGCGCCCGCCTGCCGGCCGGGTGGCTCTCCCGACGACGCGGGGTGCCCACGACGAGCCCCGAGGCGACCACCGTACGGGTGGCCGGTGTGCTGGGCGGGGACGAGGCGGTGGTGGCGGTGGACCGACTCGTCGCCTCGGGCATCGCCGACCTGGCGGCGGTGCGGGTCCTGGCCGCGACCCTGCAGGGTGCGGGCTCCCGGCGGGCACGGACCGCGTGCCGACTCGCCGACGGACTGGCTGGCTCTCCGCAGGAGACGAGACTGCGGCTGCTGCTGATCCGCGCGGACCTCCCGCCGCCGGTGGCCCAGTTCGTGGTCCGGGATGAGGCAGGCTTCGTCGCCCGGGTCGACTTCGCCTGGCCGCACCGGCGGGTCGCCGTCGAGTACGACGGTGCCTGGCACGCCGAACCCGGACAGTTCGCCCGCGACCGGCGGCGCCTCAACCGGCTCCAGGCCGTGGGGTGGCGGGTGGTGTTCGTGACCGCCGCAGACCTGCACCGCCCCGGCGAGCTGCTGGCCCGGATCGCGGCGGCCCTGACGCTGTGAGTGTGCGCTCATCGTGGTCTCACCGCGGTGTGGACCACGATGGGTGCACACCGGCGCCGGCGGCCCTCCTAGCCTGGGCCCGTGTCCCCCGCCGCCCCGACCCACCTGCCGGCGGCGGAGTGGACGGCGCAGGTGCGGGGGCACGCCGAGCGGGTCGACGCGCTCACCGCCGGGCACCGCGCGCGGCGCGCCGCCGGCACCCGGCACCCGGTCGAGGACTTCCTGTTCGAGTACTACAGCGCCCGGCCGGCCCAGCTGCGCCGCTGGCACCCGGGGGCCGGGGTGGTGCTGGAGCCGGCCGCGGACGGCCCGGCGCCGCACGCCTCCTGGCGCTGGTACGCCACCGGCGACGACGGGGCGGTGGCCCTGGACCGCGCGGCCTTCCTGGCCGACCGGGGGGACACCGTCGCCTTCGTGGCCCGGCTGCTCGCCGCGACCGCGGGCCGTCCGGCGTTCACCGGCTGCTTCGGCCTGCACGAGTGGGCGATGGTCTACCGGGACGACGGGCACCGGCACCCGCTGCCGCTGCGGCTGGGTCAGGCCGGCACCGACGCCGTGGTGGAGGCCCACCCGGTCCGCTGCTCGCACGTGGACGCGTTCCGGTTCTTCACCCCGGCCGCCGTCGGCCGCAACAAGCTGCAGCCCACCCGCGCCACCCAGGTGGAGCTGGAGCAGCCCGGCTGCCTGCACGCCACCATGGACGTCTACAAGTGGGCGTACAAGCTGGGCCCGGCGGTCCCCGGCGAGCTGCTGCTGGACTGCTTCGTGCTGGCCGCCGACGTGCGGGTGCTGGACATGCGGGCCTCGCCGTACGACCTGCGCTCGGCCGGGTACCAGCCGGTCGCCATCGAGACGCCGGAGGGCAAGGCGCAGTACGTGGCCGCGCAGCGGGGGTTCGCCCACCGCGGCGCCCAGCTGCGCGCCCGGCTGCTCGAGGTGTGCCGGGGGCTCCCGGACGCCACCGGGTGAGACCGGTCCGACGTCCGCAGCTCACCGGGGGTGCACGTGGCCGTCCCGGGGGCGTGGCCCGGGAGTCGTACGGTCGGGGGGTGACCTCCACGCGCACCGACCGCTGGCTGCGGCTCGACGGGACCACGAACACCCGTGACCTCGGTGGCCTGCCCACCGTCGACGGCGGCACGACGGTCCGTGGCCGGGTGCTGCGCAGCGACAACCTGCAGACCCTGAGCGAGGCCGACGTCCGCCGGCTGGTGGAGGAGCTGCCGCTGCGGGAGGTGGTCGACCTGCGCACCACCGCGGAGGTGCTGCTGGAGGGCCGCGGGCCGCTGCGCGCGGTGCCCGGGGTGACCCACCGCCACTTCAGCCTGCTGCCCGAGCGCGGCCAGCACACCGACGTGTTCGCCGCCGAGGAGGACGACGCCCCCGAGCTGCCGGCCGGCTGGGCGGAGTCGATCCTGCCGCGGCAGGTGGCCGAGGCCGACCAGGACGAGCCGCCGGCGGTGCGCTCCTACCTGGGCTACCTGACCCACCGGCCGGACAACGTGGTCGCCGCGCTGCGGGCCCTCGCCGCCGACCCCGACGGCGCCACCGTCGTGCACTGCGCGGCCGGCAAGGACCGCACCGGCGTGGTGTGCATGTTCGCCCTGGCCGCGGCCGGGGTCCCGCACGAGGAGATCGTCGCCGACTACGCGCTCACCGCCGAGGTGATCGACGCGCTGGTCGCCAAGCTGGCCGCCTCACCAACCTACGCCGAGGACATGGTCACCCGCGACGTCGCCTCCCACACCCCCCGCGCCGAGACCATGACCCGGCTGCTCGCGCTGCTCGACGAGCGCCACGGCGGGCCGCTGGGCTGGCTGACCGAGCACGGGTTCGGCGCCGACGAGCAGGCCGCGCTGCGGACCCGCCTGCGCGACTGAGCAGCTGGCGGGTGGCCCCCTCAGGGTCCCGCGGTGAGCTCGCGAGCCGCGGGGGGCGGGGGGTCCTTCTTCTTGTGCCGGTACATCTCCGCGTCGGCGACGCGCAGCAGGGTCCCGGGGTCGCCGTCCGGCCCGCCGTGGACGGCGACGCCCACCGAGACGCCCACGTCGACCCGGGTCCCCTCCAGCCGGAACGGCTCGGTGAAGCAGCCGGTGACCCGGTCGACCACCCGATCGGCGTCCTCGGGCCGGGCCAGAGTGGGCAGCACGACGGCGAACTCGTCACCGCTGAGCCGGCCCACGGTGTCCCCGGGGCGGACGGCGGCGCGCAGCCGGGCGGCCACCTGGCGCAGCAGCTCGTCGCCGGCGGCGTGCCCG
The DNA here is from genome assembly GCF_032460525.1 of Geodermatophilus sp. DSM 44513. Lineage (NCBI taxonomy): Bacteria > Bacillati > Actinomycetota > Actinomycetes > Geodermatophilales > Geodermatophilaceae > Geodermatophilus > Geodermatophilus sp. DSM 44513. Next base: position 4,320,328 of record NZ_CP135963.1, read on the forward strand.
AGGGAGTCGTTGACCGCCTTGAACCGGTCGAGGTCGCAGAACAGCACACCGACGTGCTGACCGGGCGTCGCGGCGGCCAGGGTCGTGGCGAGGGTGTCCCGGAAGAGCACCCGGTTGGGCAACCCGGTGAGCCCGTCGTGGGTGGCCTGGCGACGGACGGTCTCCAGCAACCGCGCCCGCTGCAGGGCCGTGGCGGCCTGGTCCCCCACGCCGCGCAGCCGGACGAGGGTGTCACCGACGAGTCCGTGCGCCTGCCCGGCCGGCCAGCCTGCGGTCACCACGCCGAGGAACGTGCGGCCGGCGAGGACGGGGACGGCGACGACCTCGTCGAGGTCCGTGCCCAGCAGCAGGTCGCGCAGCACCGGGCTGCTCGTCCCGGGCCGCAGGACGCGCGGCTCGCGGTCGGCCAGCATGCCGACGACCTCCGGGACCTCCTCGGCGTGCAGGGGGGTGGCGTCCAGCAGGGCGTGCGCGGCACCGCTGTGGCCGGTCGTGGCCGAGGTGCGCAGGCAACCCGACGCGGGGTCCCACAGCAGGACCGCCGCGCTGTGGCAGCCGACGACGTGCGGCAGGGCCTCGGCCACGACGGCGGAGACGGTGGCGGCCTCGGTCGCCCCGGACAGCTCGTGGGCCAGGCTCAGCAGCGCACCGGCCCGGTCGGCCTCCTCCCGGGCGCTGCCCAGGGCGAGGACGAGGTCGAGGGCCGCGGCGGCGTGGCTGGCGTAGGCGGCCAGCATGGGCCCCTCGTGCCCGAGCTCACCGCCGCCGGGGTGGTAGACCACCGCGAGCCGGCCGTGGGTGCGTCGCGCCGAGGTGACGTCTACCGCCACCACGTGCGGGCCGGGGTCACCGCCGCTCAGCAGCGTCGCGGCCAGCGTGTCGCGCTGGTCCTCCGGCACGCCGGCGGAGTGCACCCGGGGTGGGCCGCCGGCCGGGTCGGCCACGGCCAGCAGGTACCCGGGCGCCAGCACCGCGGTGGCCGCCCGTTCCACGATGCGGTGCAGGACCGAGTCGGCGTCCGCGCTGGCCACCAGGTCGGCCGCGGCCGACTGCAGGGTGCTCAGCTGCTGGCGCAGGGCGACCAGCTCCGGGTCGGCCGCGTCCCCGCTCCGGAGGCCGCGCCGCCACCCCCGCCGCTGCCAGCGCAGCCGGTAGAGGCAGGCCAGGTGCCCGTCGGCCTCGCACTCGGGGTGCTGCAGCTCGGCCGGTGGGAGACCGAAGATGGTCGGCACCATGCCGATGAGGCCCTGGGCGTACTCGCAGTCCAGCCGGGAGTGCCGGTGGCCGGGGTGCAGCGTGTACCGGAGGGTGGCCGAGGTGCTGCCCGCGGACAGCACCTGCATCGTCGAGGTGGTGGAGAACTTCGCCACCGCCCGGGGCAGCTGCCGGTACACCTGGCGGGGTGAGCCCATGGTGCGCACCAACAGCACCAGGGCGGGGTGCAGCCCGTTGCCGAGCGCCTCGCGTCCGACGCGGAACATCGTCCCCGGGTCGCCCAGCACCTCGGTCGCGGCGGTGAACAGGCGGATCCGGGTGTCGTAGCTCGTCCAGTGCGACGGCTGGGACAGCTCGGCCGCGGAGTGCGGCACGCCGGCGGAGCGCAGCACCGCCTCGACGGCCTCGTCCCCACCCCGCCGGCGGACGTGCGCCAGGAGCAGCCCCGTCGTGGCACCCGAGGTCTCGCGCGGCTCGGCCGGCGGGACGGCGCTCACCGACGCGGTCCGGAGGGGACGTCGGCCCGGGGGTGGTCCGCGCTGCGTGCGGACGATCTGATCACGCCCGGGGGATCGGCAGTGCGCGCCGGCGGGTTGAGCGGGTCCACCCCTCGGGAGGAGCCGCGGGCGGGCCCTCCCCGGACGCAGCGACCCCGGACAGCAGCGACCCCGGTCCTCGTCGGGCGAGGCCGGGGTCGCACGTCGTCCCTCCCGGGGGAGGGGTGCTGCTCAGCGCAGGGAGCTGGTGTTCGCGAGCGTCAGCAGCTCGTCGCGCATCGCCGGGCTGCTGGTGCGGGCGAGGGCACGGTCCAGTGCCCGACGCGTCCGCGCCGCCTCCCGACGCCGCCGCCAGGTGGAGGTCACGCTGCTCATCTCTCGTCGCCTTCTTCCGTCGTGGGGGTCCGTCACCTGAGACAACCCAGGTCTCACCTCTAGTGTTCCGAAGAAATGCAGGTGAACCTGAGACGTAGGCGACGATCCCTCACCCCACCGGGTGATGCCGACGACAGCTCGCGGGCCGGCCGGGCCGCCCGGTGTCAGTCCCCGCCGAGCTCCCTGCGGGCCGCGGCCCGCGCCTCGTGCGGGTCGTCGGTGGCCAGCGCGGCGTGGGCCGCCCGCCGGCAGGCGTCGGAGTCGACGACGGCCAGCCGCGCCCCCACGCCGGCGATCGACGACGCGGCGCAGGACAGCGAGGTGATGCCCAGCCCGACGAGGACGCAGGCGAGCAGCGGGTCGGCGGCAGCCTCGCCGCAGACGCCGACCGGCTTGCCGGTGCGCCGGCCGGCCTCGGCGGTCACCTGCACCAGGGCGAGCAGGGCCGGCTGCCACGGGTCGGTGAGGTCGGCGAGGTCGGCGGAGAGCCGGTCGGCGGCCAGCGTGTACTGCGACAGGTCGTTGGTGCCGATCGAGAGGAAGTCGACCTCGCGCAGCAGCCGCTCGGCCATCAGCGCCGCGGAGGGGATCTCGACCATCACGCCCGGGGTCAGCCCGCGGGCCCGCACCCGCTGCCCGAAGTCGCGGGCCTCGGCCACGGTGGCGACCATCGGGGCCATCACCCACGGCTGCGCCCCCGTCCGGCGGGCGGCCTCGGCGACGGCGTCCAACTGCCGCTCCAGCAGGCCCGGGTCCCGGCGGGCCACCCGCAGCCCGCGCACGCCGAGGGCCGGGTTCTCCTCGTCGGGCATGGTGGCGAAGGCCAGCGGCTTGTCCGACCCGGCGTCCAGCGTGCGGACGACGACCCGCTGCCCCGGGAAGGCCTCGAGCACCGCGGCGTAGCCCGCCGCCTGCTCCGCCACCGACGGCTCCTCGGCCCGGCTGAGGAAGGCGAGCTCCGTACGCAGCAGCCCCACGCCCTCGGCGTACCGGGCCGCGGCGGCCTGCGCGCCCGCGCCGTCCTGCACGTTGGCCAACACCTTCACCGCCAGCCCGTCGCGGGTGCGGCCCGGGCCGCGGTAGCCGGCCAGCGCCGCGGCGGCAGTCCGCGAGGCCTCGACGCGGGCGCGCGCGTCGGCCGGGTCGGGGTCGACGGTGACCGTGCCGCGCTCGCCGTCGAGCAGCACGGTCACCCCTTCGGGGACGTCGGCCAGGCCGGCGACGGCGACCACGCAGGGCAGCCCCAGCTGGCGGGCGATGATCGCGGTGTGGCTGGTCGTGCCGCCCAGCCGGGTGGCCAGGCCGGTGATCCGCTCGGGGTCCAGCCCGGCGGTGTCGGCCGGTGCGAGGTCGTCGGCCAGCAGCACCGACGGCTCCTCCGGGCTCGGCACGCCGGGCTCCCCCTGCCCGGTCAGCTGGGCGACGATCCGGTCGCGGACGTCGCGGACGTCGGTCACCCGTTCGGCCATGAGCCCGCCCAGGCCGGTGAAGAGGTCGACGAACTGCTGGGCGGCCTGCACGGTGGCGACGGCGGCCGGCGTGCCGGCGTCGATCCGCTGCTCCACCGCCGACAGCAGGCCGCGGTCGCGGGCCAGGCCGGCCGTCGTGGCCAGCACCTCCGCGCTCACCCCGGTCGCCGCGGCGGCGCGGGCGGCCAGCCGGTCGGCGACCACCCCGGCGGCCGCCGCGAAGCGCTCCTTCTCCGCTGCGCGCTGCTCCTCGCCGAGCGCGGCGCCGTCGTCGGCCGGCAGCACCACCGCACCCGACGGGCGCACGACCGGTCCCCAGGCCACCCCGGGGACGACGGGCGTGCCGGGGAGCACCAGCGGGCCGCCGGTGGCCGGAGGGGTGTCGCTGTCGGGGGCAGTGGTGAGGGCAGTGGTGGGGGCGGGGACGGTCATGGCTGCCTCGCACGGGGTCGGTGGCCGGGGGGAACGCGGAGGTGGACGCGTGCTGAGACCAGGGTCACCAGTTGGTGTTGACTTGTCAACAGATCGGGCGTAGAACAACATCAATCCAACGGTTAACCAACACAAACGGGCAGGAGGTGGGTGTGTACGCGGAGGAGCGCCAGCAGACGATCGCCGGGCTCGTCGCCGACCGCGGGCGGGTGTCGGTGACCGCGCTCGCCGAGGAGTTCGGCGTCACGACCGAGACCGTGCGCCGCGACCTGGCCGTCCTGGAGCGCGCCGGGATGCTGCGCCGGGTCCACGGCGGGGCCGTACCCGCCGGCGCGCTCACCTACGTCGAGACCGCCCTGGGCGAGCGGCACGGCACGCGCAGCGAGCAGAAGCGCAAGATCGCCGCCGCCGCGCTGGACCTGCTGCCCGCGACCGACGGCAGCCTGCTGCTCGACGGCGGCAGCTCCACCGCCGCGCTGGCCGAACTCCTGCCCGGCGACCGCCGGCTGCTGGTGGCCACGCACTCGGTGCCGCACGCCGCGCGGCTGGCCGCCGTGCCGGGGATCGACCTGCACGTGCTGGGCGGGCGGGTCCGCGGGATCACCCAGTGCGCGGTGGGCGAGCGGGCGGTGGGCGCGCTGGCCGACCTGCGGGTCGACGTCGTCGTCCTCGGCACCAACGGCGTCACCGCCGAACACGGCTTCACCACCCCGGACGAGGCCGAGGCGTCGGTGAAGCGGGCGATGATCCGCGCCGGGCAGAAGGTCGTCGTCCTGGCCGACAGCAGCAAGTTCGGCCACGAGCACCTGGTCCGCTTCGCGACGCCGGCCGACGTCGACGTCCTGGTCACCGACGCCGAGGCCGCACCGGCCGACCTCGCCCGTCTCGAGGACGCCGGGATCGAGGTCGTGGTCGCATGACGAACGAGCCGGCGACGTCGTCCGGGGGCGCAGCCCCGCAGGTCGTCACCTTCACCGCCAACCCCAGCCTGGACCGCACGCTGTCGCTGCCCGGCCCGCTGGCCCGTGGCGGCGTCGTCCGCCTGGCGCCCAGCTCCACCGAGCCCGGCGGCAAGGGGGTCAACGTCGCCCGCGCGGTCGCCGCCGCCGGGGTGGACGTGCTCACCGTGCTGCCGGCGGCCGACGACGACCCGATCCTGCGGGCCCTGCACGGGCTGGGGCTGCCGATGGCCACCGTGCCGGTCGCCGCCCCGGTGCGGACCAACTACACCCTGGCCGAGCCCGACGGGACGACCACCAAGCTCAACGAGCCGGGTGCCCCGCTGGACCGCGCCGCCCGCGCGGACCTGGCCGCCACCCTGCACCGGCACGCCGTGGGTGCCCGCTGGGTGGTGCTGTCCGGCTCGCTGCCGCCGGGCACGCCGCCGGACTGGTACGCCGACCTGGTCCGGGCGCTGCGCGACACGGGGGCGCGGATCGCCGTCGACACCTCCGAGGCGCCGCTGCTGGCCCTGCTGGCCGCCGGCCCGGACGCCGCGCCGGACCTGCTCAAGCCCAACTCCGAGGAGCTCGCGCAGCTCTCCGGGGTGCCCGAGGCCCACCTGACCACCAACCGCGCCGCCGCCCTGGCCGCCCTCTCGGCGCTGCACGCCCGAGGGGTCGGTGAGGTGCTGCTGACCCTGGGGGCCGAGGGCGCGCTGCTGTCCTGCGCCGACGGCGTCTGGTCGGCCACGCCCCCGCGGATCGCCGTCCGCAGCACCGTCGGTGCCGGCGACTGCAGCCTGGCCGGCCACGTGCTGGCCGACCTCGCCGGCGCCCCGCCCGCGGAGCGGCTGCGCAACGCGGTCGCCCACGGGGCGGCCAGCGCCGCCCTCCCCGGGTCCGCCGTCCCCGGCCCGGCGCAGGTCGCCGCCCTGCGCGTCGAGGTCGCCGCCGTCCGCACCGAGGCGCTGCCCGGCACCCGCACCCCACCCCCGCACACCTCGCGCACCACCGTCCCGGCCGCCGGCCGCGACGTCCGCTGATCCCCTCCGGAGGCTGGGTCATGCCCGACCTGATCACCCCCGACCTGGTGGCGCTCGACGCCGACCTGGGCACCGAGAAGGCCACGGTGGTGCGCCGCCTGGCCGCACTCGTCGCCGGCGCCGGGCGGGCCACCGGCGCCGACGACCTGGCCGACGACGCCCTCGCCCGCGAGGCGCAGGCGGCCACCGGCCTGCCCGGCGGCATCGCCATCCCGCACTGCCGCTCGGCCGCCGTCACCGAGGCCTCGCTGGCCTTCGCCCGGCTCTCGCCGACGGTCGACTTCGGCGCCCCCGACGGCCCGGCCGACCTGGTGTTCCTCATCGCCGCGCCGGCGCACGGCGACGCCGACCACCTGACGCTGCTCACCGCGCTGGCCCGCGCGCTGGTGCGGCCGGAGTTCGTGTCCTCGCTGCGCGCGGCCGGCTCCCCGGCCGAGGTCGTGCGGCTGGTGCAGGAGGTCGTCGCCCCCGAGCCGGCCGCCGCCCCCGTGGGCGCGCCGGCCGGCGCGCCGGCCCCCACCCCCGCGCCGGCCACCGTGCAGGCCGCCGGACCGGCCACCGCGCGCCGCAGCGTGGTCGTGGTCAGCGCCTGCCCGACCGGCATCGCGCACACCTACATGGCCGCGGACAAGCTCACCGCCGCCGGGCAGGCGGCCGGCGTCGACGTGCACGTGGAGACCCAGGGCTCCTCCGGCGCCACCCCGCTGGACCCGGCGGTCATCCGCGCCGCCGACGCGGTCGTCTTCGCCGTCGACGTGGGCGTCCGGGACCGCGACCGGTTCGCCGGGAAGCCGCTGGTGCAGTCGGGCACCAAGCGGGCGATCAACGAGCCCGACGTGATGATCCGCGAGGCCCTGGCCGCCGCGGACGACCCGAACGCCCGCCGGGTGCCGGGGAGTGCCGACGCGGCCGACGAGCCCGCCGCCGCCGGCTCGGCCGGCACGGCCACCGAGATCCGCCGCTGGCTGCTCACCGGCGTGAGCTACATGATCCCGTTCGTCGCGGCGGGCGGCCTGCTCATCGCGCTGGGCTTCGCCTTCGCCGGGTACGGCATCGCCCTGGCCGACCCGACCTCGGACGCCGGGGACAACTACGGCACGGTCTGGGCGCTGAACAACACCTTCCTCGACCTGCCGACGCTCGCCGAGCCGGTCGAGGGCCTGCGCGACGGCTTCTTCGGCTACCTGGGCGCGCTGTTCTTCGTCCTCGGCGGGGCGGCCTTCGGCTTCCTGGTCCCGGCGCTGGCCGGCTACATCGCCTACGCGATCGCCGACCGCCCCGGTATCGCGCCCGGCTTCGTCGTCGGTGCCGTGTCGGTGACCGTGGGCGCGGGCTTCCTCGGCGGCCTGGTCGGCGGCATCCTCGCCGGCCTCGTGGCGCTGTGGATCAGCCGCTGGAAGCTGCCGGCCGGCGTCCGCGGACTGCAGCCGGTCGTGATCATCCCGCTGCTGGCCACGCTGATCTCCAGCGGCATCATGGTCGTCCTGCTCGGCCGCCCGCTGGCCGCCGCCCTCACCGGCCTGGGCAACTGGCTGACCGGCCTGAGCGGCACCTCGGCGATCCTGCTCGGGATCATCCTCGGCCTGATGATGTGCTTCGACCTCGGTGGCCCGGTGAACAAGGCCGCCTACCTGTTCGCCACGGCGGGCCTGGCCTCGCAGACCAGCGGCTCGCTGGTCATCATGGCCACGGTCATGGCCGCCGGCATGGTGCCCCCCCTGGCCATGGCGCTGAGCACCGCCGTCCGGCCCCGGCTGTACACCCCGGCCGAGCGGGACAACGGCAAGGCGGCCTGGGCGCTCGGTGCCTCGTTCATCTCCGAGGGCGCTATCCCGTTCGCCGCAGCCGACCCGCTGCGGGTCATCCCCTCCATGATGCTCGGTGGTGCCACCACCGGCGCCATCGTCGCGGTGTCCGGCATCGAACTGCGGGCCCCGCACGGCGGCTTCTTCGTCTTCTTCGCGATGAGCAACTTCCTGCTGTTCCTGCTGGCCGTACTCATCGGCATGGTGGTGGGCGCCCTCGCGGTGACCGTCGCCAAGAGCATCGGCCGGCCGAAGACCGACGCCGACCCCGAGGACGCCGTCGACACGGCCCACGTCCACTCCGCGGCCCCGGTCACCCAGCCGGCCAGGGCCTGAGCGGCCAGGCTGTGTCCCACCCGTCCGCCCCTGATCGAGGAGTTCCCCCATGCCCAGTCAGACCGTCACCGTCGGCTCCCGGGTCGGGCTGCACGCCCGGCCGGCGGCCCTGATCGCCGAGGCCGTCGGGAAGGCCGGCGTGCCGGTCACCCTGGCCACCCCGGGGGGCAACCCGATCGACGCCGGATCGCCCCTGATGATCATGACGCTCGGCGCGAAGCAGGGTACCGAGGTCGTCGTGAGCAGCGACGACCCCGCCGTGCTCGACCAGATCGCCGGTCTGGTCGCCCAGGACCTCGACGCGGACTGAAGAAGGACCACCCTCCCCCCACGCCTCGCACGCTCGGCGCGGGCCCCTGGAGGGTGGCCACCACGGACGACGGCGCCCGTCCCCTGCGGAAGGGGGCGGGCGCCGTCCCGTGCCCCCGGCCCCGTCCAGAGGCTCGCCGTGAGCCTGCGAACGGTGAGGAGGACGGGGTCCTCCTACTGCTGGTCGGGGCGGGGGACGTCGCCGCGCCAGGCCCCGGTCTCGGTGCCGCGGCTCTCGATGAACTCCTTGAACCGCTTGGCGTCGGCCTTGACCTGCCGGTCGTCGAAGCCCAGCGCCGCACCGACCTTCTCGACGACGCCGGTGGGCTCCCAGTCGATCTGGATCATCACGCGGGTCTTGTCGTCGGCGAGGCGGTGGAAGGTGACCACGCCGGCGTGCTTCGCGTCGCCGCCGGTGCTGGTCCAGGCCACCCGCTCCTCGGGGTGCTGCTCGGTGATCTCGGCGTCGAACTCCCGCGTGACGCCGTCGATGCTGGTGACCCAGTGGGTGCGCGTCTCGTCGATCTGCGTGATCCGCTCGACGCCACCCATGAACTGCGGGAAGGACTCGAACTGCGTCCACTGGTCGTAGGCGACCCGGATGGGGACGTCGACGTCGACGGCTTCCTGCACGCTGGCCACGGTGCACTCCTCTGCTCGGGGTTCCGGTACGCCTCCCGCCCTACCCGGACCCCCCGGGCGGACACACGCGGCCTCAGCGCGAGGCGGCCGCCACGCTGCCCCGCACCGGGCGGCCGGTCAGGAGCAGCAGCTGCGCGAGGTGGTAGGCGTCCGGCTGCCCCTCCCAGGTGTCCGCTGCGACGGCGCCCTCCGGCGTGAGCTCGTGGTGCCAGCTGCCGGTGGCGGGGTCGGCGAACCGGGCCTCCCCGTGGGCGCGCCACCGGCGGGCCAGGACGCCGTACGTCGCCTCACCGGTGACGGTGGCCAGCGTCTCGGCCGCGGCCACCGCCTCGCACAGCACCCAGTGCATCCGCTGGCGCACCACGGGGCGGTCGGCCCAGTCCAGCGTGTAGGGGAAGCCGTCGTACCCGTCGACGGCCCACCCCCGGGAGGCGGCCGCGGTGAACAGGCCGACGGCGTCCTCGAGCAGCCAGGACGGCGGTTCGGGGATGACAGCGCGGAGGTGCAGCGCCAGCCGGGCCCACTCGAAGAGGTGGCCGACGGTGACGCCGTACGGGCGGAACGGGTGCGCCGGCTGCTCGCGGTTGTACTCGGGCAGTGGCTCCCAGGCGGCGGTGAAGTGCTCGGGCAGCTGCCAGTGCCACGCCCGCGCCCAGCCGTGCACCAGCCGCTCGGTGGCGCGCAGCGCCTGGCTCCGCAGCCGGGCCGCGCGCGGGTCGTCGTCCCCGAGGGCGTCCGCGGCGGCCAGCGAGGCCTCCACCCCGTGCATGTTGGCGTTGGCGCCGCGGTAGTCCGACAGCCGGCTCCAGCCGGCGTCCCACTCCTCGACCGCCAGTCCCTCGGTGTCGTCCCAGAAGCGGGTCTGCCAGACGTCCAGCGCCTCGTCGAGCAGCTCCCGGCCGCCGGGCGCGCCGGTGGCGGTGGCGGTCGCGGCGGCCAGGACGACGAAGGCGTGCGGGTAGGCCGCCTTGCCGTCGTCGGCCGGGACCCCGTCGGCCGTGGCGGCGGCGTACCAGCCGCCGCGGGTGCGGTCGTGCAGCGGGCCGGCCACCAGCGCCTCGACCCCGTGGCGGACCAGTCCGTCCCACCCGTCGCGGCCGCTGAGCTGCGCCAGCCCGAACACGTGGGTCATGCGGGCGACGATCCAGGTCTCCTGGCCGCGGTCGGGGCGCACCCGGCCGTCGTCCCCGAGGTGGCCGAAGCCCTCCGGCAGGCGGGAGCGGGCGGCGAACTGCAGCAGCCGGTCGAGGTCGGTCACCCGGCCACGCTACGCAGCCGCCACAGCCGGTACCCGACCCCGACCGCGAACACGGCCACCCCGGCGGCCACCGAGGACGGCGGCAGGGTCACGACCAGCACGACGCAGCCGAGGGCGCCGAGCACCTGCAGCGCCCTCGGGTACCGGCGGTGCGGGCCGGTCTGGGTGGCCGCGGCGAGGTTGGCGACCAGGTAGTAGAGCAGCACGCCGAAGGAGGAGAAGCCGATCGCCCCGCGCAGGTCGACGGTCAGCACCAGCACGCAGACGACCGCGGCGAGGGCGACCTCCGCGCGGTGCGGCACCCGGTACCGGGGGTGGACGGCGGCCAGCGGGCCGGGCAGGTCGCCCTCGCGGGCCATCGCCAGGCCGGTGCGCCCGATGCCCGCGATGAGCGCGAGCAGCGCGCCGAGGGCGGCTGCGGCGGCGCCGACGCGCACGACCGCACCGGCCCAGTCGCCGGCGTCCCCGACCGCGGCGGCCAGCGGCACCGGGGTGGCCGCGGTCCCCTCCGGCCCGAGCACGGCCAGCAGCGTCACCGCGACGACGGCGTAGACGGCCACCGCGATGCCCAGGGCGGCGGAGACGGCGCGCGGGATGGTGCGGGCGGGGTCGCGCACCTCCTCGCCGAGGGTGGCGATGCGGGCGTAGCCGGCGAAGGCGAAGAACAGCAGGCCGGCCGCCTGCAGCACGCCGTACCAGCCGCCCGGCGGGGCGTCCCACGACGCCAGCCGGCCCGGGTCGGCCCGCCCGCCGGCCCAGGCGACGGCCACCGCCACCGCGAGGGCGAGCAGGACGACGGTGACGATGACACGGGTCAGCCCGGCGGTGCGGGTGATGCCCCGGTAGTTGACCGCGGCCAGCGCCACCACCGCCACGACGGCCACCGGCCGCTGCCAGCCGGCGGGGGCGGCGTACGCGGCGAAGGTCAGCGCCATCGCCGCGCAGCTGGCGGTCTTGCCGACGACGAAGCCCCACCCGGCGAGGAACCCCCACCACGGGCCCAGCCGCTCGCGGCCGTAGAGGTAGGTGCCACCCGAGGACGGGTACTGGGCGGCGAGCTGCGCGGAGGCGACGGCGTTGCAGTACGCGACGACGGCGGCCAGCGCCAGGCCGACGAGCAGCCCGGCACCGGCGGCGGCCGCGGCGGGGGTGAAGGCGGCGAAGACGCCGGCGCCGACCATCGAGCCCACGCCGATGACCACGGCGTCGCCGGTGCCCAGCCGCCGGTCCAGCTCCGGGCGGCCGGCGCCGGGGGCGCCGCCGGTCATGCCGGCCCCGCGGCCGCCGTCGGTCGGGTCACGCGTGGAGCATGCCTCAGAACGCCAGCGCCGTCCCCGGGTCGGACATCAGCGCACCGACGTCGGCGAGGAACCGGCTGCCCAGCTCCCCGTCGATCACCCGGTGGTCGAAGGACAGGGCCAGCTGGGTGACCTGCCGGGGGCGCACCTTGCCCTTGTGCACCCACGGCATCTCGCGGATCGCGCCGAAGGCCAGGATCGCCGACTCGCCGGGGTTGAGGATCGGCGTCCCGGTGTCCACGCCGAAGACGCCCACGTTGGTGATCGTGATCGTCCCGCCGGTCATGTCCTCCGGCGCGGTGCGCCCGGCCCGCGCGGTCTCGGTGAGCTCGGCCAGCGCGGTCGCCAGCTCGACCAGGGACAGCCGGCCGGCGTCCTTGACGTTCGGGACGAGCAGCCCGCGCGGGGTGGCCGCCGCGATGCCGAGGTTCACCTGCCCGTGCACGACGATCTCCTGCGCCGCCTCGTCCCAGGAGCTGTTCACCATCGGGTGCCGGCCCGCGGCCAGCAGCACCGCCTTGGCGGCGAACAGCAGCGGGCTGACCCGCACCCCGGCGAACTCCGGGCGGGCGGCCAGCCGCGCGCGCAGCTTGAGCACCCGGGTGACGTCGACGGTGAGGAACTCGGTGACGTGCGGGGCGGTGAACGCGCTGGCCACCATCGCCGCCGCGGTGTGCTTGCGCACCCCGCGCACCGGGATGCGCTGCTCGCCCGCCGTCGGGTCCGGGGCCGGCCGCAGTTCCGTCACGGACGCGGGCGCCGCCGCCTGCTGCACGTCGGCGCGGGTGATGACCCCGCCGGGACCGCTGCCGGTGAGCACGGTGAGGTCCACGCCGAGGTCCTTGGCCAGCTTGCGCACCGGGGGCTTGGCCAGCGGGCGGGCCCGCCCACGGCCGGGGGCGGCGCTGCGGGCGGTCGCCGACTCCTCGTCGGCGGCGTTGGCCTCGGCCTGCCGGCCCACCTCCAGGCCACCGTGCCGCACCGGCTTGGTGGTCATGTCCGGGGCGGTGGCCAGCAGCGGCGGACGGTCCTGGCCGCCCGAGCCGTAGTCCGCCCCGGGCACCCGCGCGGCGGGCCGGTTCGGCGGCGGTGCGCCGCGGCGCGGGCGGCGGCGGGCCTCGGTGGTGCGCGGGCCGTAGCCGACCAGCACCGCCGTCCGCCCGCCGGGCGCCGCCCCGCCGATCAGCCCGGCCGCGGGCTCGGCGTCCGCCGCCCGGTCGGGGGCGGGGGCGGGCACGTCGCCGCCGCCGGTGTCGATGGTGATGATCGGCGTCCCGACGTCGACGGTGGCACCGGCGTCGTGCAGCAGCGCGGTGACCGTGCCGGCCCACGGGCTGGGCAGCTCGACGGCGGCCTTGGCCGTCTCCACCTCGCACAGCGGCTGGTTGACCGTGACGGTGTCGCCGACGGCGACCAGCCACTGCAGGATCTCGCCCTCGGTGAGCCCCTCACCGACGTCGGGCAGGGTGAACTGGCGCAGCATCGGTCAGAACTCCATGGCGCGGTCGACGGCGTCGAGCACCCGGTCGAGGTCGGGCAGGTACTCCTCCTCGAGCTTGGACGGCGGGTACGGGGTGTCGTAGCCCCCCACCCGCAGCACCGGGGCCTCGAGGGAGTGGAAGCAGTGCTCGGTGACGCGGGCGGCGATCTCCGCGCCCAGCCCGAGGGTCACCGGCGCCTCGTGGACGACGACGCAGCGCCCGGTGCGGCGCACCGAGTCGACCACCGGGTCGAGGTCCAGCGGGCTGATCGTGCGCAGGTCGACCACCTCCAGCGAGCGGCCCTCCTCCGCGGCGGCTTCGGCGGCCTGCAGCGCGGTCTTCACCATCGGGCCGTACGCCAGCACGGTGACGTCGTCGCCGGCGCGGACGACGCGGGAGGCGAACAGCGCCTCCGGGGTGGCGCCGGTGTCCACCTCGCCCTTGTCCCAGTACCGCCGCTTGGGCTCCAGGAAGACAACCGGGTCGGGGTGGGCGATCGCCTGCTGGATGCCCCAGTAGGCGTCCACCGGGTTGCTGACCGCGACCACCTTCAGGCCCGGCGTGTGCGCGAAGTAGGCCTCGGGGCTCTCGCTGTGGTGCTCGACGGCGCCGATGCCCCCGCCGAAGGGGATGCGGATGACGACGGGCATCGGCAGCCGCCCGCGCGAGCGGGCGTGGATCTTGGCGACCTGGGTGACGATCTGGTTGTAGGCGGGGAAGACGAACCCGTCGAACTGGATCTCGCAGACCGGCCGGTAGCCCCGCATGGCCAGCCCGACCGCGGTGCCGAGGATGCCGGCCTCGGCGAGCGGGGTGTCGACGACGCGGTCCTCGCCGAAGTCCTTCTGCAGACCGTCGGTGATCCGGAAGACCCCGCCGAGGCGGCCGATGTCCTCACCCATGAGCACGACCTTGGCGTCGTCCTCCATCGCCCGGCGCAGGCCGAGGTTGAGCGCCTTGCCGATGGTCAGCGTCTCGGCCATCAGTGACCGCCTCCCTCGAAGCCGGCCTGGTAGGCCTCGAACTGCGCCTGCTGCGCGGCCAGGTGCGGCGTCTGCTCGGCGTAGACCCGGTCGAACATCGCCCTCCCGGGCGGGTCGGCCATCTCGGTCGTGCCGCGCCGGATGCGCACCGCCAGCTCGTCGGCCTGCGCCTCCACGTCGGCGAAGAAGTCGGCGTCGGCGGTGCCGGTGCGTGAGAGGTAGGCCTTCACCCGGGCGATCGGGTCGCGCAGCTTCCACTCCTCCAGCTCGCTGGCCAGCCGGTAGCGGGTGGGGTCGTCGGAGGTCGTGTGCGCGCCCATCCGGTAGGTGAACGCCTCGATGAAGGTGGGGCCCTGGCCCTCGCGGGCGGCGGCCAGCGCCGCGCGGGTCACCGCCAGGACGGCGAGGACGTCGTTGCCGTCGACCCGGACGCCGGGGAAGCCGAAGCCCGCGGCCCGCTGGTAGAGCGGGATCCGGGTCTGGCGCTCCAGCGGCACGCTGATCGCGTACTGGTTGTTCTGGCAGAAGAAGACGACCGGGGCGGAGAAGCTGGCCGCCCAGATCATCGCCTCGTTGACCTCGCCCTGGCTGGTCGCGCCGTCGCCGAGGAAGGCCAGCGCGGCGGACTCGGCGCCGTCGCGCTGCAGGCCCATGGCGTAGCCGGTGGCGTGCAGGCACTGGGCGCCGATGACGACGGTGTAGAGGTTGAAGCCGGTGGCGACCGGGTCCCAGCCGCCGTTGTCGACGCCGCGGAACAGGCTGATGACGTGCAGCGGGTCCACCCCGCGGGTCCAGGCCACGCCGTGCTCGCGGTAGGTGGGGAAGGCGGTGTCGTCGGGGCGCAGCGCGCGGCCGGCGCCGATCTGCGCGGCCTCCTGGCCCAGCAGCGAGGCCCAGATGCCCAGCTCGCCCTGCCGCTGCAGCGCGGTGGCCTCGACGTCCCACCGGCGGACCAGCACCAGGTCGCGGTAGAGGTCGCGCAGCTCCTCGGCCGTCACGTCGATGGCGTAGTCGGGGTGCTGCACCCGCTCGCCCTCGGGGGTCAGCAGCTGGACCAGGCCGGTCTGGCGGGGCAGGTGCGGCGCACCCGCCCCGGGCACCGGGTCGACCACCTCGGTGGTCATGCCGGACACGGCAGCGCTCAGGGGCCTGCTCGCGAGCTCGCGCACTGTGCTCCTCCTCACCGTCGCACCGCCGCTGCCGGGGTCACCGGTCGGGGCGGCGGGTCGGACGTCCCGTGGCACCCGGGTGTGGCGCCACTCACACATCGTGGCACGTCCGGGTCCCGGGTGGAGCAGACACCCGCCCACCGATCTGCGCAAGGTCCTCCGCACGGATTGCGCAGCATGACCCCTCCGAGGGGGGCCGGGCCTGTCAGACTGAGCGACGTGCCCGCTCTCGACGCCACCGACGCCCGCCTGCTGCAGGCCCTGGGCGAGGACCCGCGGGCGACGGTCATGGCCCTGTCGCAGCGGCTCGGGCTGGCCCGCAACACGGTGCAGGCGCGGCTGGCCCGGCTGGAGTCCGGCGACGCGCTGGCGCCCTTCGACCACCGCGTCCGCCCGGAGGCCCTGGGCTACCGGCTGGGCGCGTACGTCACCGTGCAGGTGGTGCAGCGCAGCCTGGCCGACGTCGGCGACGCGCTGGCACACATCCCCGAGGTGCTCGAGGTGACCGCGCTGTCCGGCGTCGCCGACCTGCTGGTGCGGGTGGTCGCCGTCGACGCCGACGACCTGTGGCGGATCACCGAGCGGGTGCTGGCCATCCCCGGCGTGCAGCGCACCGACACCGCGCTGGCGCTGCGCCGGCTGGTCGACCACCGCATGGGCCCGCTGCTGGCGCGTGCGTCGGCTCAGGACTGAGGCCGGCGCACCCGCACCGGGCCGCGCGCGGTGGCCACGTCGACGACCTCACCGCGCTGGGTGACCTGCACCCGGCCGTCCGCGGCCAGCCGCCCGGCCGCCGCGCGGGCGGCCGGCATGAGCTCCCGCCAGCCAGCCGGGTCGACGGCGCGGGCGGCCTCCGACGGGCAGATCGTCGCCCCGGCCCGCCGCTGGTCCAGCAGGGCGTCGATCGCCTGCTCCAGCCGCGCGCCGACGTCGTCCACACCGCCCAGGTTGGCCGCCCTCCCGCCACGGCGCCACCGGCCCGGGGATGCTGGTGGTCGTGCGCCGCGCCACCACCGGACTGCTCGCCGCCCTGCTGCTCGTGCTCGCCGGGTGGGTGTCGGCGCCGGGGGCGTCGGCGTGCGGCTGCACCGGGGGGACGCCGACCGAGCTCGCCCTGCGCGCGGACGCGGTCTTCTCCGGCCGGCTGGAGTCCCGGGAGGAGGCCGGGGACACCGTCCTGCACGTCTTCCGCGTCGGCACCGTGTACACCGGCCGGGTCGCCGCCCGGCAGGGGGTGCTGTCCCCTGCCCGGTGCGGCCTGGAGCTCAGCGGCGAGGGTCCCTTCCTCGTGTTCGCCACGCGGGAGGGCGACGGGCTCACCGCCGGGTCGTGCGGCGGCACCGCGCCGTGGACCGTCGAGGCCGCGGCGGAGGTGCAGATGCTGACCGGCTCCGGCACGCCCACGCCGGGCTCGGCCGGCACCGAGGTCCGCACGGGCCCGTCGCGCACGACCCTGGAGGCCGGTGCCGCCGCCGTCCTCGTCGTGGTGGTCGGCGGTCTGCTGCTGCGCCGCCGCGGCCGGGACGGCCGCGGGTAGGGGCGCGCCGTGGACCCCGGAGACCGCGACCTGCTGCAGGAGCTGCTGTCCGCCCACGGCCCGCCGGGCCAGGATGACGCCGTCCGGGAGATCTGCCGGCGGGAGCTGGCCTGCGCCGCACTGGTCGCCGAGTTCCCGTGCCGCCCCGTGCCGGGGGTGTGCACCGCCGAGCAGGGCGGGTAGACCCCGCGGATGGCGAAGCGCACCCCGCTGGGGACGATCGGCAAGGGACGGCGCGGCATCAGCGTGGCGGGCTGGGCGCTGCGCGGCGCGGCCGCCGGCGCGGCGGGCACCACGGCGCTCAACGCGGTCACCTACCTGGACATGGTCGTCCGCGGCCGGGGCACCAGCTCCACCCCTGAGCAGACGGTGGAGGTGCTGGCGCAGCGGGCGCACCTGCCGATCCCGGGGGACGACGACACGCGGGCCAACCGGGTGCAGGGCCTGGGCCCGATCACCGGGCTGGTCGCCGGCGTGGGCGTCGGCGTCGTCGTCGGGCTGGTGCGTGCGGCCGGCTACCGGTCGCAGCCGCTGGTCGGCACGCTGCTGACGACGCTCGGGGTGCTGGTCGCCTCCAACGGGCCGATGACGGTGCTCGGGGTGACCGACCCGCGCACCTGGTCGGGCGCCGACTGGGCGGCCGACGTCGTCCCCCACGTGGCCTACGCCGCGGTGGTCAAGACGACGATGGACGCCTTCGACCGCCTGTGATGGGGGGCCGTCCTCCGGTGCACTTCCGCGGAAGTGGACTAGGCCCGGCAGACTGCACGGTGTGCACGACATCACCACGGAGGCGGAGCTGCGCGAGCTCCTCGGTGAGCCCGCTCCGCCCGCGCTGGCCAAGGAGCGGACGAGCCTCCACGAGCTGGACCGGGAGTGGCTGGCGGCCTCGCCGTTCTGCCTGGTGGCGACCAGCGCCACCGACGGCAGCTGTGACGTCTCCCCCAAGGGCGACCCACCTGGCTTCACCCTAGTCCTCGACGCTCGGACGCTCGCACTCCCGGAACGGGCCGGCAACCGGCGGACCGACGGTTTCCGCAACGTGCTGACCAACCCGCACGTCGGCCTGCTATACCTCCTCCCGGGTCGCGGTGACACGTTGCGGGTCAACGGCCGGGCGCGGCTGACCCGGGACCCGGCGCTGCTCGACCGCATGCTGGTGCAGGGGCACCGTCCGCTGCTCGCGCTGGTCGTCGAGGTGGAGCAGGTGTTCCACCACTGCGCCAAGGCGTTCCTGCGCTCGCACCTGTGGGACCCGGAGAGCTGGCGGCCGGACGACGTCCCCTCCCGTGCCCGGATCGCCCACCGGCTGGAGCGCCGTGGGGAACGGCTCGAGGACATCGAGAGCTACTACGGCGAGCAGTACTCCGCCGGCCTGTACCCCGCCGGCTGACGCGAGATCTGCTCGATGTCGGCCGCTCTCACCGACACAGGTGCCCTCGTGTGATCAGTCAGCAACAGGTGCCCTGACCGACCGGCACGATGTGCCCACGGCTGGCTCGGGCAGGTCCACGACGCGGGCCCGTTCTCGTGGAGGACGATCGGATCCGCTGTCGACTCAGCTGGACGAGCGGCATTGCGAGCGCACGACGTCGGCTGCGCCCACCCGCTCAGCTCTCCCAGCCGCCCTCGTCGACGCCGCCGGGCACCGGGGCGGCCGGGTCGTAGGGCTGCCGGGTGAGGACGAAGGTGCCGATGTCCAGGTGGTCCTCGGCGATGCGCAGCGGCTCGCCGGCGTAGTAGCCGTCCAGGCCCAGCCACGTGCCGTCGTCCCGCCGGGTGAAGCGGCTGGCCCGCCCGGCCCGGCCCGGCAGCGGGCCGAGGTGCAGCAGGCCGCCGGGCACCGCGCGCAGCACGACCGGCGCCGGGCCCCAGAACCACACGCCGAGGACCTCCAGCGGCACCGGCGGCGAGGACGGCGCCCAGGCCGCCACGACCCGCGGCTCCGCGGCCCGCAGGTCGCCGAGCAGGCCGGTGAGCAGCAGCGGGTCCAGGCCGCTGGTGGTGTTGGCCAGCGAGACCGCCCCGGTCTGCTCCTCGCGGTCGACCAGCACGCCGGCGAGGAAGCCGGGCATCGACCCGCCGTGGCCGACCAGGGTGCGCCCGTCGACCCGCAGCACCTGCAGGCCCAGGCCGTACGCCGACCACCCCGGTGCGGAGGCGTCCACGCCTGCGGGCACGGTCATCTCCTCCAGCGTCGCGGGGTCGAGCACGTCCCCGGTGTCGCCGAGCAGGAAGGTGGCGAAGCGGGACAGGTCGCCCAGCGTCGCCCACAGCTGCCCGGCGGCGGCCATCACGCCGGCGTCGTGCTCCGGCTCGGGCAGGACGACGTCGGCCCACGGGTGCACCGCGCGGCCCTCGGCGGCAGGGGCGACCGGCCGGGGCGTCGTCCGGTCCATGCCGAGGGGGGCGAGCACCTCGCTGCGGACGACGTCCTCCCACGGGCGGCCGCGCAACCGGGCGACCAGCTCACCGAGCAGGCCGAAGCCCAGGTTGGAGTAGTGGAAGCGGCGGGCGGCGCCGAGCACGACGTGCTCCGGGCCCAGCCGCAGGTCCGCCAGCGTGCCGCCGGGGGCCCGCTCCCACCACTCCCCCGGGCTCTCCGCGGCGGCGCCGGCGACGTGTGCGAGCAGCTGGCCGACGGTGCGGTCCCCCAGCGGGGTGCCGGGCACGTGCCGGTCCAGCGGGTCGTCGAGGTGCACCCGGCCCTCGTCACGCAGCCGCAGGACCGCGACCGCCGTGACCGTCTTGCTGATCGAGCCGAGCCGGTACTGGACGTCGGTGTGCGGTCCGGGCACCCCACCCCGCCCGGCCGACCAGACCGGGCCACCGTCCCGGACGACGCCGGCGACCAGGCTCGGCGCCCGGCCGTCGCGCTGGGCCCGGGCGGTGCGGGCGAGCAGCAGGCGGGCGGTGGACGGCAGCACGGGCTCCGGCATGACCGGGGACCGTAGCGAGCCGGGGGTCAGCGGGTGGGCCTCAGGAGGTCGGGGCCGCCTCGGGCACGGGCAGCCGGCCGGTGCGGGTGGCCCAGCGGTCGAACCAGAGGGTGGCCAGTGGCGGCACCGACGCGGCGAGGGCGAGCAGCGTCGTCCCGGCGTTCCACCGCAGCACGCGGGCGGCCACGACCGTGACGACCAGGTAGACGACGAAGACCGCGCCGTGGACCGGGCCGAAGATCTGCACCCCGCGCTCGGAGGTCGCCAGCACGTACTTGACGAACATCCCGAACAGCAGGCCCACCCAGGAGCCCGCCTCGGCCAGGGCGACGGCACGGAACGCGAGGGCGACGGCGCGCGGGGTCACGGCCCCATGGTCCCCGACCGCGCGGGACACCGGCCTCCCGCCCGCGGTGACCCCGACCACCCGCCGTCCCGGGCGGCGCGCTTCTCGCGTCAGAGGCGGTCGGAGGCGCACTTGTCGCGACATTGGCGGTCCGGGGGTCAGACGGCGACGCGGGTGAACTTCGGCGGGGCGCCCATGACGTCGATGCTGGACACCTTGACCACGTCACCCGACGTCGGCGCGTGCACCATCTGGCCGTTGCCCAGGTAGATGCCGATGTGGCTGATCGGGCTGTAGAAGGCGACCAGGTCCCCGGCGCGCGCCTCGGACCGGGACACCGGTGCGCCCATCGCCGACTGCATGCGGCTGGAGTGTGGCAGGTCGACCCCCGCGGCGGCGAACGCGTACTGCACCAGGCCCGAGCAGTCGAAGGACGCCGGGCCCCCGGCCGCCCACACGTAGGGCTTGCCGCGCTGGGCCATCGCCCGGTCCACGACCGCCTGCACCGAGCCGCTGCCCACCGCGACGGGGGCGGGGGCGGTCCCGGCCGGCGCCGGCTCCTCGCGCTCGACACGGCTGGCCCGGTCGCCCTCGGCGGGGCCGTGCGCGGCCGCGGCGGCCGCCAGGGCCGCCCGCCGCTCCTCGGCCGACAGCCGGGCGTAGTCGGCCTGGTAGGCGGTGATCTGCGCCTGCAGCTCCGCCTGCTGGCGGGCCACCGCGTCGTACTGCCGCTGCGCCTCGCCGGCGGCCCGGTCGGCCACCACCCGCGCCTGCCGGGCCGCCTCGCCGGCGGCGGCCGCCTGCTCCAGCAGCTCGCCCTGGTGGCCGGCCACCGCCTGCAGCAGGGTCACCCGGTTGACGAACTCCTCGGCCGACCCGCTGGTCAGCAGCGCCCGGAGGGCCCCCGCGCCCTCACCGGTGAAGGCGCTGCGCGCGATCCCGACCACGGCGTCCTGGGCGGTGGTGACCGCACGCTCCGCCTCGGTCACCGTCGCCGCGGCGGCCACCGCCGCGGCCTGCTGGCCGGCCATCTCCTCGCGGGCCTCGTTGAAGTCCTCGGTGAGGACCTCCAGCTCGTGCCCCCGGGCGGCGACGAGCTGCGCGGCCGCGGCGGCGGTCGTCGGCTCCTCGGCGACCGCGGGGACCGCGGCGAACGCGAGTCCGAGGACGCCGGCCAGGACGAGGGCGGCACGGCGGGCGGTGCGAGGGGTCGCCATGGTGCGGCGGCACTCCGTTCTGCTCCGGCCGCCCACCGGGCGGCTGACGGGCCCGGGCACGGTCGACCGCCCGGCCGCAGGTGCCGGTGCGCGCTGCACCCGGGTGGGCCGCGGGCCGTCACCCCGGGAGAGGAGGTCTCCACCTCGGTGACCGGGAGCCCCGGCGGATGCACTGAATGTAGTGGCGTGATCGCACTGTGACAATCAGGCCGGGCGCGTTTCGTCGGTCGTCGACGCGATCCCGCAGGTGGCCTGGGGCGGCCGGGGCCGCTGGGGCGGACGGGGTTGCCCGGGGGTGCGCCGGGGCACGCAGCGGTCATGGATCTGAAGCGACCCCTCGTCGTGCTGGTCACCGCGGCCGCGCTGGCCGGGTGCGGCAGCAACACCGATCTGCAGCGCGGCGAGGGCGAGTGCAACGCCGCCGAGGCCGGTGCCACCGACGAGGAGCTCTGCCAGGACACCGAGCAGGACAACCAGGAGCAGAGCGAGACCGAGGACGACAGCGAGGGCTGACCACGACGCGACCCCGGGGCGGACCGACGGCTCCCGGCTGCACGGGTTACGGTCCGCCGGTGGCTGGAGACGCGTGCGGCGCCGTCGTCGGCACCGGGGCCGGCGGACCCGTGCGCGGCCCGGGCGGGTGCGCGGCGGCCCGGCCCCCGCTGGACCGGGGGTGAGCGCGACCTGGTCGGCGGCCCGCCTGCGCGCCGAGACGCGGGGGCTGCTGCAGGACGCCGCGGAACAGCTGCGCGGGCGCGACGTCGCGCTGATCGCCGCCGGCCTCACCTTCTACGCCAACATCGCCGTCGTCCCCCTGCTGCTGGTCGCGCTGTCCCTGACCGCCCTGGCCACCTCGCCGGAGGCCGTCCGGGACCTCGGTGGCCGGCTGGGCGAGCTGCTGCCCAGTCAGCTGGGGGCACCGGAGGCGGTGCGCACCCTGGTCGACACCGGCGTGTCGATGGGGCTGCTGGAGTTCGTGCTCGCCCTCGTCCCGCTGTCCTTCTACGGGGAGGGCCTGCGCCGGGCGCTGCTGCGCTTCACCACCGAGAAGGACACGCTCACCGGCTGGCGGGGCCGGCTGCTGGCCATGCCCCTGGTGGCCGCCTTCCCGGTGCTGGCCTACCCGCTGCTGATGGCCGCGGGGGTGATGGCGGACATGCAGGAGCGGGGCAGCGACGTGGGCAGCTTCTTCGTCGGCTACTACTCCGTGCTCGCCGTGCTCACCGT
Organism: Geodermatophilus sp. DSM 44513; assembly: GCF_032460525.1. NCBI lineage: Bacteria > Bacillati > Actinomycetota > Actinomycetes > Geodermatophilales > Geodermatophilaceae > Geodermatophilus > Geodermatophilus sp. DSM 44513. The sequence goes on from NZ_CP135963.1 coordinate 4,342,847, forward strand.
GCCACTGGGCTGGGGCTACGGGGTCATCGCCGGGGGACGGCGGCTGCGGCTGGCCGCCCTGGTGTCCGGCGTGCTGTTCACCGCCGCCTGCCTGTCGGGCTTCCTGCAGGGCTTCGTCGTGTTCCTGGCCCTGCCGCTGGCCCTCGGGTCCCCGTTCGGCGGCCTCACCGAGGTCGGCGCCGTCGTGGCGGTCAGCCTGTGGCTGTGGCTGCTGCACCTGGTGGTCATCGGGGGGTGGCTGCTCACCCAGGCCCTCGACGAGCGACTGCGCGACGCTGCTCAGCCCCCGGGCCGGCCCCCGGTGTCCGGCCGGCCCTGACCGGGCTGCTCCGGCTGCCCGCCGCCGTCCTGCGGGTCCGGGGCCGGGGCGTCGGCCGGCGGCTGGCGCTCCGCGTCGGGCGCCGGGGCCTCCGACGGCGCCTCGGGGGCCTGCGGCCGGGACCCCGGCTGCTGCCGGTCGGTCTCGGCCGGCCGCTGCGGCGCCGGTGCCGGTGCGACGTAGTCCTCGCCGTTGCTGACCAGGATGGCGACCACCTGGCCGGGCACGGCGCGGCCGCCGCGGGGCGGGCTGGTGCCCAGCAGGGTGCCCCGCCGCCGGTCGCTGTCCACCTCGGCGGTGCGGTGCTCGAAGCCGGCGTCGGTCAGCGCCGTGCGGCAGGCACGCACCGACGTGCAGCCGGGCACCGGGCGGGTGTTGCCGTTCTCCACCTTCTCGTCGGCCGGCGGGAACTCCCCGCTGCCGCGTGCCTGCAGGACCGGCGCCATGGCGTCGCGCCAGATGGTGGCCGCCTTGCCGCCACCGAAGCCGCGGACGCTCTGCTTCTCCTTGGGGTTGAGCACCATCACGCTGGCCGCGACCTCCGGCGTGTAGCCGACGAAGGCGATCGAGTCGTTGTCCTGCGCCGTCCCGGTCTTGCCGGCGATCTGGTGGCCGGGCACGTACGCGCGGGTGCCGGTCGCGCCGGGGAAGCCGGGCTCGACGTCCTTGCGCAGCATCTGGTTGAGCGTGTTGGCGACGCCGGGGGCGACCGCCTCGGGGGTGCACCGGTCGCCGAGGGCCAGGGGCTCGCCGTCGGCCCCGCGCAGCGGCCGGCCGTTCCGGTCGAGCACCTCGGTCACCGGGACGACGTCGCACTGGGTGCCGCTGGCCGCCAGCGTCGAGTAGGCGCTGGCCAGGGCCAGCGGGCTGGTGGCCTCCGCGCCGAAGGTGAACGACCCGCGGTTCTCGTCGATGATCCGCTGCGGCAGCGCGGGGTCGCTGAACTGGAACAACCCCATCCGCTCGGCCATCCGCACCGGCTCCTCGACGCTGCCGAGGGCGTCCTCCAGCGCCAGGAAGTAGGTGTTGGAGGACTGGTAGAGCGCGGTGGTGAGGTCCAGCGTGGGGCGGTAGGTGCCGGCGTTCTCCACGTCGTAGGGGCGCCCGGCGTCCTGGTAGACGCGGGACACGTAGGGGTCCGACGTGGTCAGCGTGTAGTAGCGGGAGTAGCCCTCGGCCAGGGCCGCGGCCGCGGTGAAGACCTTGTAGGTCGAGCCGGAGCCCTTGCTGGCGGCCAGGTTGAGGTTGAACGACTCCTGCGCGCGGTCGTTCGGGTCGTAGCCGAACACGCGGTTGACGCTCATCGCCAGCAGGTGGCCGGTGCCCGGCTCGACGGCGGTGAACATGCCGGCCAGCCGGTCGCCCAGGGCCACCGTCTGCAGCACGGCGGCGTCCCCGGCGCGCTGCAGGTCGGGGTCCAGGGTGGTCCGGACGACCAGCCCGTCGTTGTCCAGCTGCTCCTGGGTCAGCCCCAGCTCCTGGATCAGGTGGCGCTGCACGAAGTCGCAGACGAAGGGGCCCACGGTGGCCTCGGCGCAGCCGCGGCGGGGGGCCGGCGCCGGGGCCAGGCCCAGCGGGGACGCCTGCGCGGCGGCGGCCTCGGCCGGGTCGACGAGGCCCTGCTCGGCCATCCGGGACAGCACCTCGTCGCGCCGGGCGGTGGCCGCCTCCGGGTTGGTGAACGGGTCGTCCTCGGTCGGGCTCTGCGCGAGACCGGCCAGCAGCGCGGCCTGCGGCAGGGTGAGGGCCGCGGCGTCGACGCCGAAGAAGGCCTGCGCGGCCGGCTGCACGCCGTAGGCGTTCTGCCCGAAGTAGACGATGTTGAGGTAGCGGGTGATCAGCTCGTCCTTGGAGTAGGTGTCCTCCAGGGCGAGGGCCAGCCGGGCCTCGCGCAGCTTGCGGCCCAGCGTCTGCTCGGTGGCCGCGCTGCGCTCCTCGGGGGTGTCGGCGGTCTGCAGCAGGGTCTGCTTGACCAGCTGCTGGGTGAGCGTGGACCCGCCCTCCTGCACCCCGCCGGCGGCGATGTTCGTGGCCAGGGCGCGCGCCGTCCCCTGCACGTCCAGGCCGTGGTGGGCGTAGAAGCGGGCGTCCTCGATGGCGACCATGGCCTGCTTCATGACCTCGGCGATGCGGTCACCGGGGACGGGGGCGCGGTTCTCCTCGTAGAAGGAGGTGATCACCTCGCCGTTGGCGGCCAGCAGCACGGTGTTGCCCGCCGGGGCGTCGACGGTCAGCTCGGTGGGCAGGTCGCCGAGCAGGCCGGTGGACTGCTGTGCGGCCACCGCGGGCCCCCCGACCCACGGGAGCAGCAGACCCGCCACGAGCGCACCGGCCACCACGACCGTGACGGCGAGCTTGAGCAGCGTCCCGGCCCGTGCGTCCGTGCCCAGGTCCATGTGCACCCTTCCCGTGAGGTGCCCACCCCAACAGCATTCCCGGCCACCCACAACCACCCGCGCCGCGTGCGGACGGCGGGTGGTCGCGGCAGCACCACCCGTCACGCGCCGAGCGGTCCCGGCAGGTCGCCGCGGTGCAGCACGACCAGGGTGCTCACCGCCCGGGTGAGGACGACGTAGAGCCGGTGCAGCCCCCGCGGCTCGGCGGCCACGATCGCGGCGGGGTCCACCACGACGACCGCGTCGAACTCCAGCCCCTTGGCCAGCGACGCCGGGACGACGGCCAGCGGCCCCACCGCGCCGTCGTCGGCCAGCACCGCCGCGGGCAGCCCGGCGGCGACCAGGGCCGCGGCCACCCCGGGCGCGGCGGCGTCGGCGCAGACCACGCCGACCGAGCCCGGTGCGGCGGCCAGCTCGCGCACCACCTCGGGCAGCACCCCGTCCGCGCGGACCCGCAGCGACCCCGGCCCCCGGCGCACCGCCGTGGCCGCCGGCAGGCCGGGTGCGATGAGCGGCAGCAGCCGGTTGGCGTAGTCGAGGACCTCACCGGGCACCCGGTAGCCGCGCAGCAGCGGCCGCACCGCGGCGTCCGGGCGGCCGAGCCCGGCCAGGGTGTCGCCCCAGTCGGCCGCCGACCAGGGGCTGGTGGCCTGGGCCAGGTCGCCGAGGACGGTGAGCGACCCGGCGGCCAGCCGGCGGGCGACGGCCCGGCACTGCATCGGCGAGAGGTCCTGCGCCTCGTCGACGACGACGTGCCCGAAGCCGGGGGTGCGCTCCAGCAGCCCGGCCACCTCGTCGACCAGCACCGCGTCGGCCTCGGTCCAGACAGCGCGGGACAGCGGCCCGGCCGGGCGCCGCAGCAGCGCCTGCTCGGCGTCGTCCAGCACGCCGCGGGCCGCGCCGGCCAGCAGGGCGGGGTCGGTGAGCAGAGCGTGCACCAGCTCCGCGGCGTCCCGGGCCGGCCAGACGGCGTCGCAGAACGCCCGCACCTCCGGGCTGCGGGCCGCCCGGCGGGTCTCGGCGTCCGTCGGGCTGCCGCCGGCGGCCTCGGCCTGCCGTCGGGCGTCCTCGGCCACCAGCATGGCCAGCCGCTCCCGGCCGGCGGCGTGGTGCAGGACCTGCTGGTCGTCGGCGGCCCGGCCACGCCGGCGCAGGTCGTCGACGTACCGCTTGAGCCGCTCGACCGGCACCCGGCGCCGCCGCCCGGCCACCGGCACCTGCACGTCCTCGGCCGGCCTGGCGATCGACCCCCACAGCGCACGGTGCAGCACGTGCGCCATGCGGGCGTCGCCCTTGAGGACGGCGGCCTGCGGGGTGTCCTCGCCGCGCACCGGCACCCGGGCGGTCAGCTCACCGACGGTGGTCTGCTCGACGTCGACCTCGCCGAGGGTCGGCAGCACCTGCTCGATGTAGCGCAGGAACGCCCGGTTGGGCCCGACGACGAGGACGCCGGTGCGGGCGAGCTGCCCGCCGTGGGTGTAGAGCAGGTAGGCCGCCCGGTGCAGGCCGACGGCGGTCTTGCCCGTGCCCGGGGCGCCCTGCACGCAGATCGACTCGGCCAGCGGCGCCCGCACGATGTCGTCCTGGTCGGGCGCGATGGTGGCCACGATGTCGCGCATCGGGCCCGAGCGCGGGCGCTCGATCGCCTCCCGCAGCACCTGGCCCCCGTCGTCGGGGTGGCTGGGGGAGCCCTCCCCCAGCAGCTCGTCCTCGTAGCCGGTGAGCTCGCCGCCGGAGAAGCCGAAGCGCCGGCGGCGCACCAGGCCCTGCGGGTCGGCCGCCCCGGCCCGGTAGAACGGCCGGCTCATCGGCGCCCGCCAGTCGATGACCACCGGGGTGCCGTCGGCGTCGCGGACGTGCCGGCGGCCGATGTGGAAGGTCTCGGTGGCGGTGTCGGTCCGTCCGAAGAAGGCCGGGACGCCGGGGTCGGCGGCCAGCGCGCGCAGCCGCTCGGCGCGGGCGGCGCCCAGCCGCTCGGCGGCCCAGGCGTCCACGCCGGCGTCGGTGACGGCGGTGGTGGCCGCGCGCATCGCGGTCAGGCAGTCGGCCGCGCGCGCGAGGTAGGCGCGCTCGGCGGCGAGGACGGGGTCGGGGGCGGTGGTCGTCTCGCTCGGTGCGGAGGACACGGCCGGAGGACCTTACGCGGTGCGGCGACATCCGTCACGGCACGTCCCGCGTCGATCATCGGCAGGTGGCTGCTCGACCCGCCGACGGCGGCAGCCACCTGCCGATGGTCACGGGGAGGGGCGGTCGCCCGGCTCCACGATGTGCACCTCGACGGCGCGGAACTGCTGCGGGGTGGTCAGCAGCACCGCCTTGGTGGGCTCGCCGACCTCCAGGGCCGGCTCGCGGCGCAGCGCGGCCAGCGCCCGCAGCCGGGGGTCGGCCAGGACGTCGTCCACCAGACCGCGGTCGCCCCCGCTGAACAGCGCCTCGACCCCGCCGGCGTGCGGCGCCAGCACCCGGACGGCGGTCTCGACGGCGGCGTCCACGACCGCGTCGGTCTGGTGGGCGCGGCGCCGGGCGAAGCGCTGCTGCGACCAGCCCCCGGCCGCCGTCCGCCCCTGGACCTGGCGGGCGTCGACCTTGGAGGCCACCAGGTCGCCGCCGTCGAACACGCCGACCGCCCACCGGCCGCGGCGGACCAGCAGCACGGCCGCCCGGTGCGGCACCCGCGCGGCCGCGCTGAACGACGACAGGAGCGCCGGGCCCGCGCGCCAGCCGAACGGCGCCCGCAACACGACCTCGGTGGTGTCCGCGCAGACCACCCGGACACCCTCGCCGGCCGGCTCCACGGTGTCGAAGGTGCCGTGCCTGGCGGCGACGCCGTCCAGCCAGCGGCCCAGGCGCTCGGGCGGGACGCGCAGCTGCCGGCCGCCGCCGGCCGCGGGCCGGGGACGGGTCAGGCGCTGTCCCGGGTGGTGGGCAGCCCGGCGGCGGCCCAGGCCTGGTAGCCCCCGACGACGTCGGTGGCGCGGTGCAGGCCCAGGGTGCGCAGCGAGTCGGCGGCCAGGCTGGAGGCGTACCCCTCGTTGCACAGCACGATCACCTCGACGTCGTGGCCGGTGGCCTCGGGCAGCCGGGCGTCGCTGGCCGGGTCCAGCCGCCACTCGAGCACGTTGCGCTCCACGACCAGGGCGCCGGGCACCTCGCCGTCGGCCTCCCGCTGGGCGACCGGCCGGGTGTCGACCAGCAGGGCACCGGCGGCGACCCGCGCCGCGGCCTCGGCCGGTTCCAGGCGGTCGATCCGGCCGCGCGCCTCGGCGAGCACCGCGTCGATGGACCGGTGCCCAGTCATCGGGCCATCGCCGGCTCGGCGGCGTGCTCGGCGGGCACGTGCAGCAGCCGCTGGCCGGCGGCGACGACCCCCGTGGCCACCGCGGCGGAGACGGTCGCGACCAGGAAGGCGGTGTTGGCCCCGGCGGTGTCGACCAGCTTGCCCGCGGCCGAGGAGCCCAGGGCCACCCCGAGGCCGAGCGCGGTGCCGATCCAGGTGAAGGCCTCGGTGGTGGCCGAGCGCGGGACCAGCACCTCGGCCAGCGTGAAGGAGCTGATGAGGGACGGCGAGACGGCCAGGCCGGCCAGGACCACGAACGGGATGATCAGCCAGATGTCACCGATCAACGCCAGCGGCAGGCTCAGCACGGTCAGCACCGCGAGGGCGACGACCAGCCGGTGCCGCAGCGGGTGGCGCCAGTGCACGCTGCCCCACCCGATGCCGCTGGCCATGGACCCGACCGCGAGCGCGGCGATGAGGACGCCGGACAGCGCCATCGCCTCCTGCTCGTCGGCGTAGGCGACGAGGGCGATCTCCAGACTGCCGAGCACCGCGCCCACCGCGGCGCCGACGACGAAGAGCACCTTCAGGCCGGGCGTGCGGATCGCCGCCGGGCCGGTGCGGGCGGCGTGCCCGTGCGGCGGTGGCTCGGTGCGGCCCTGCGCGGCGAACAGCACGCTGCCGACGACGGCCAGGACGAAGGCGGTGACCACCCCGGAGGTGGCGTGTCCGGTCGTGGACAGGAAGGTGACCAGCACGGGGCCGACGATGAAGACGAACTCGTCGACCACCGACTCCATCGCCAGCGCCGTCGGCAGCCGGTGCGTGCCGCGCAGCAGGTGGGTCCAGCGCACCCGGATCATCGAGGCCACCGGCGGGATGCAGGCGCCGGCCACCCCGGCGGAGGCGAAGACGGTCCACAGCGGCCAGTCGTCCTTGACCGCGGGCAGGAACACGCAGCCGGCGGCGACGAAGACGGCCAGGACCGGCAGCAGCGTGCGGCGCTGGCCGTGGGTGTCGGCCCAGCGCCCCAGCAGCGGACCGGAGACCGCCGTCGTGACCGCCCCGGTGGCCGCGACCGCCCCGCCGAGCCCGTAGCTGCCGGTCTCCGAGGCGATGAGCAGCACCGAGCCCAGGCCGACCATCGACAGCGGCAGCCGGCCGACGAACGCGGCCATCACCATCGGCAGCGTGTGCGGCGTGCGGAGCACGTGGAGGTAGGGAGAGAGCACGAGGGGGACCTGTCGTCTCGGGCGGAGGGGGTCACCGGCTGACCTGCCACGCTAACCGACGGTCGCGACCGGGGCCCGACAGCGCCCGGCTGCGCGCCCGCGCCGTGGCAGGGGCCGGCCCCGCACGCGCCCGCGGCGGGCCCCCCGGGAGGAGGGCCCGCCGCGGCGGGGGCCGGTCAGGACAGCCGGTGCTCCAGGATGGCCAGCTCGTCCCACATGGTGCTGGGCAGCTTGTCCCCGAACTTGTCGAACCACTCGTGGATCTGCGGCACCTCGGCGCGCCACTCGTCCCGGTCCACCGCGAGGGCCTGCTCGACCTGCTCGCGGGTCATGCCCAGGCCGGACACGTCGAGGGAGTCCGGCGTCGGCACGTGCCCGACGGCGGTCTCCTCGGCCGCGGCGGTGCCCTCGAGCCGCTCGACGACCCACTTGAGCACCCGGCTGTTCTCCCCGAACCCGGGCCACAGGAAGCCGCCGTCGGCGTCCCGCCGGAACCAGTTCACGTAGAAGATCTTCGGCAGCTTGGCGGCGTCGTGCTGCTTGCCGGTCTCCACCCAGTGGCCGACGTAGTCGGCGGCGTGGTAGCCGATGAAGGGCAGCATCGCGAACGGGTCGCGGCGGACGACGCCGACGGCACCGGTGGCCGCGGCGGTCGTCTCCGAGGACAGCGTCGCGCCCATGAACACGCCGTGGTTCCAGTCCCGCGCCTCGGTGACCAGCGGGATCGTCGTCTTGCGGCGCCCGCCGAAGAGGATCGCCGAGATCGGCACGCCCTTCGGGTCGGAGTACTCCGGCGCCAGGATCGGGCACTGGGTGATCGGCGTGCAGAAGCGGCTGTTCGGGTGGCTGGAGGGCTCGTCGCTGTCCGGCGTCCAGTCCTGGTGCTTCCAGCTGGTCAGGTGCGCCGGCGGCTCCTCGGTCATCCCCTCCCACCAGATGTCGCCGTCGTCGGTGAGCGCGACGTTGGTGAAGACCGAGTTGCCCTTGTCGATGGTGCGCATCGCGTTGGGGTTGGTGTCCCAGCCGGTGCCCGGGGCGACGCCGAACAGGCCGTACTCCGGGTTCAGCGCGTAGAGCCGGCCGTCCTCGCCGAAGCGCATCCAGGCGATGTCGTCACCGAGGGTCTCCACCCGCCAGCCCGGGATGGTCGGCTCCAGCATCGCCAGGTTGGTCTTGCCGCAGGCGCTCGGGAAGGCGGCCGCGACGTAGTAGGTCTTCTCCTGCGGGCTGACCAGCTTGAGGATCAGCATGTGCTCGGCCAGCCAGCCCTCGTCGCGGGCCATGACCGAGGCGATGCGCAGCGAGTAGCACTTCTTGCCCAGCAGCGCGTTCCCGCCGTAGCCCGAGCCGTAGGACCAGATCATGCGCTCCTCGGGGAAGTGCACGATGTACTTGGTGTCGCTGCACGGCCACGGCACGTCGGCCTGGCCGTCGGCCAGCGGGGCGCCCAGGGAGTGCATGGCCGGCACGAAGGGCCGGTCCTCCCCCATGGCCTCCAGGATGTGGCTGCCGATGCGGGCCATCACCCGCATCGAGACGACGACGTACTCCGAGTCGGTGATCTCCACGCCGAACATCGGGCTCTCGGCCTCGACCGGGCCCATGCAGAACGGGATGACGTACATCGTCCGGCCGCGCATGCACCCGCGGTACAGCTCGGTCATGACCGACTTCATCTCGGCCGGGTCCATCCAGTTGTTGGTGGGACCGGCGTCGGCCTCGTCGACCGAGCAGATGTAGGTGCGGTCCTCGACGCGCGCGACGTCGCTGGGGTCCGAGGCGCACCAGAAGGAGTTCGGCTTCTTCTCCAGGCGGGTGAAGGTGCCGGCGTCGACCAGCTGCCCGGTGAGCCGCTCCCACTCCTCGTCGGTCCCGTCGACCCACACCACCTGGTCCGGCTGCGTCAGCTCCGCCATCTCGCGCACCCACGCCAGCAGGCGGGCGTGGGTGGTCGGGGCGTTCTCGAGACCGGGGGTGGCCACGGAAGTCACGGCGTCTCCATCCTCTGGGTACACCGGTCGGGGGGCCGCCGGCGCGGGTGCTCGTGCTGCTCAGCTGTCGTCGGGACCGCCTGACGCCCGGGGCGCCGGCAGCGGTGCCGGGGTCCGGAAAGCGTACAAGCGGGGAACACGAGTGCAACCGTGAGAGATGTTACGTATAGGACGTCTACCTCGCGGGCCGGAAGTCCAGGAGGGGGTCCGGCGTTGGTCCCGCCCGTGGACACCGCCCCGACGCACCCCGCCCTGCTGACCCCGCTGACGCTGCGGGGGGTCACCCTGCCGAACCGGCTGGTCGTGGCCCCGATGTGCCAGTACACGGTGGCCGACGGCCTGGTCGGCGACTACCACCTGGTGCACCTGGGCCGCTTCGCGCTGGGTGGGTTCGGGCTGGTGGTGGTCGAGGCGACCGCGGTCACGGCCGAGGGCCGGATCAGCCCGGGGGACGTCGGCCTGTGGTCCGACGCCCACGTGCCCGGCCTTGCCCGCGTCGCCGCGTTCCTGCGGGCCCACGGCAGCGTCCCGGCGATCCAGCTGGCGCACGCCGGCGGCAAGGCCAGCACCCAGCGCCCCTGGGACGGCGGCGGCCCGGTGACCCCGGCGAACGCCCGCCCCGGCGACACCCCGTGGCAGGCCGTCTCCCCGAGTGGCGTGCCGATGGGCGAGGGCTGGCCGGCGCCGCACCCGCTGACCGTCGAGGAGATGACCGAGGTGCGCGAGGCCTTCGTGGCCGCCGCCCGCAGGTCGCTCGCGGCCGGATACGAGGTGGTCGAGGTGCACGCCGCGCACGGCTACCTGCTCAACCAGTTCCTCTCCCCGCTGACCAACCGGCGGGACGACGGCTACGGCGGCTCGCTGGAGAACCGCATGCGGTTCCCGCTCGAGGTCGTCGCGGCCGTCCGGGCCGTGTGGCCGGAGGACAGGCCGTTGTTCGTGCGGGTGTCGGCGGTCGACGCCACCGGCGACGGGGTGACGCTGGAGGACACCATCGCCTTCGCCCGGGAGCTGGGGGCACTCGGGGTGGACGCGGTCGACGTCTCCGGCGGCGGCATCGGCGCGGGCTGGAAGCACCCGATCGGCTACGGCTACCAGGTGCCCTTCGCCGCGACCATCCGCGAGCGGACCGGCGTGCCCACCATGGCCGTGGGACTGCTGGTCGACCCGCAGCAGGCCGAGGCGGTCGTCGCCGGCGGCTCGGCCGACCTGGTCGCCGTGGCCCGCGAGGCGCAGGACGACCCGAACTTCGCCGTCCACGCCGCCCGGGAGCTCACCGCCGGCTACGACGCCTACCCCGTCCAGGCCGGGCCGCGGCTGGCCTCGCGCGAGCGACTGCTCGCCCGGCTGGGCCCGTGGACCGGCCCGGACCCGGTCCAGGTCACCAGCCCCGGCTGACCGGCCCAGCCGTCCTCCCGCGGGCGCACGGCACGCGACGGGGACCCACCGGCCGCCGGGCCGGGGTGCCACGGCGCGCGGCTGGGGCGAGGGGTTGGCGCACGGCCCTCCCGGGCACGACGGGGCCATGAGCGTGACCGACCCCGACGTCCCCGACCCGCTGAACGACCCGCGCACCACCCAGGCCGACCCCGGTGCCCACGGGCAGGGCGAGGACCTCGCCTCCACCGCGGACGACCCCTCGGCCACCGGCGAGGACGAGCTCGTCGCCGGGCGGGACGCCGCCGACGACGCCGGCGGCGGGGACGTCACGGGGACCGCGCCCGGACCCAGCATGGTCGAGGACGAGGGCTTCGGCCCGCCCGTGGTCGGCGGGGCGTTCTCCGAGGCCCCGGACACCTGAGCGCCGACGGCGTGGGCCGTTTCGGCCGCCGCCGACCGGGCACCCCCGTCACCCCACAGTCCGCAGGCGAGGAGGCACACCATGGCCACCGGTGAGACCGGCTTCGAGGACGTCACCTACGACCTCATCTCCGTGCAGTACCACTCGCTCAAGGCCGGGCACGACTACGGCCAGTACGTCCGTGACGCGGAGAACGCCGGCCTGCAGGACGTCGCCGGCTTCTTCCGCGAGGTGATGGAGCAGGACAGCGCGCGGGCCCGCCGCTGCCACGAGCTCCTCCGGCAGATCTCCGGCACCGAGCAGGGCGGCCCCGCCACCCAGTAGCGGCATCATGACGCCGTGATCCGGACGCCGCTCACCCGCAGGTTCGGCCTGACCGCACCGGTCGTCGGGGCCCCGATGGCCGGTGTGGCCGGCGGCTCGCTCGCCCGGGCCGTGTCGCTCGGCGGGGGCCTGGGGATGGTCGGCGTGGGCAACGCCGCCACCCCGGAGTTCGTCGCCGAACAGGCCGCCGTCCCGGCCGCCGACGGCCTGCCGTTCGGCATCGGCCTGATGGCCTGGGCGCTGGTCGAACGGCCCGAGCTGCTCGACGCCGCCGTCGCCGCGGGCCCGGTGCTGGTGTCGGTGTCCTTCGGCGACGTCACCCCCACCACCCGGCTGCTGCACGAGGCCGGCATCGCGGTGGTCACCCAGGTGAACACCGCCGACGACGCCCGCCGCGCCCTGGACGCCGGCGTCGACCTGCTGGTCGCGCAGGGCACCGAGGCCGGCGGGCACACCGGGCACCGGGCCACGCTGCCGCTCCTGCAGGAGGTGCTCGCCCTCGCCGACCGCCCGGTGCTGGCCGCCGGTGGCATCGCCACCGGGGCCGGGGTGGCCGCCGCACTGGCGGCCGGTGCCGCCGGGGTGTGGATCGGCACCCCGCTGCTGGCCTGCCCCGAGGCACTGAACTCCCCCGCCGCCCGGGCCCGCGTGTGCGCGGCCACCGGTGAGGACACCGTGCTCACCCGCGCCTTCGACGTCGCGCAGGGGCTGGCCTGGCCCGAGCGCTGGCCGGGCCGGGCCCTGGTCAACGACTTCAGCCGCGAGTGGCACGGCCGGGAGGCCGAGCTGGCCGCCGACCCGGACGCCCGGCGCCGGGTGGTCGAGGCGCGGCGGACCGGTGACCTGTCCGCCGCCCCGCTCTACGCCGGGGAGTCCGTCGGGCTGGTCACCGCCGAGCGGCCCGCCGCCGACGTCGTCCGGCAGCTGGCCGCCGACGCCGAGCGGGCGCTGCGCGCGGCGGCGGACCTGCTGGCCTGACCCGGCCTCCTCCCCTGTCCGCCGCGATCACGGCGCCGGGACCACCCCGGGGCGCCGGGACGTGGTCACGGCGCCGTGATCGTCGGGGATCGAGGGTCAGCGCACGCCCATGAGGTCGACGACGAAGACCAGCGTCGCGCCGGGCTTGATGACCCCGCCGGCGCCGCGCTCGCCGTAGGCCTTGTGCGCGGGGATGGTCAGCCGGCGGCGGCCGCCCACCCGCATGCCGGCGATGCCCTCGTCCCAGCCCTGGATGACCATCCCGACGCCGAGCCGGAACTCCAGCGGGTCGCCGCGGTCCCAGGAGGCGTCGAACTGCTCGCCGCCGTCGTGGGTGACGCCGACGTAGTGGGCGCTGACCAGGTCACCGGCCTTGGCCTCCGGACCGTCGCCGACGGTGATGTCCTCCGTCACCAGGTCGTCGGGGGCCGGGCCGGTCGGCGGCTCGACGTCGGGGCGGGCGGGCTGGGACATCGGGTCTCCTCGCGGTCGTGCCGGGTGCGTCCCGACCATCCAAACAGCGGTCCCGCGGACCTGCTCAGCGGCCGCCGGCGACGTCGAGCAGGCTGCCGGTGCAGTAGCCGGCGTCCTCCCCCAGCAGCCAGACGACGGCGGCCGCGACCTCCTCCGCGGTGCCGGCGCGGCCCATCGGCACCGCGGGCCCCAGCCGGTCGACCCGGTCGGGCTGCCCGCCGCTGGCGTGGATGTCGGTGTCGATGATCCCGGGGCGGACGACGTTGACCCGGACGCCCTCGGCGGCCACCTCGCGGGCCAGCCCGACGCCGAGGGTGTCGACGGCGCCCTTGCTGGCGGCGTAGTCGACGTACTCCCCCGGCGAGCCGAGCCGGCTGGCGGCCGAGGAGACCAGCACGATCGGGCCGCCGGGGCCGCCGTGCCGGGTGGACATCCGGCGCACGGCCTCCCGGCAGCACAGGATGGCGCCGAGGACGTTGACGGCGAGCACCCGCTGCACCCGCTCGGCGGTGAGCTCGTCCACCCGTGCCCGCTGCCCGACGATGCCGGCGTTGGCGACCAGCCCGGTCACCGGGCCCAGGGTGGTCTCCGCGTCGGCGAAGGCGTCCAGCACGTCGTCCTCGACCGAGACGTCGGCGCGTGCGGCCATCGCCTGCCCGCCCGCCGCCACGATGTCGCCCACGACCTCGGCGGCGGCTCGCGCGTCGTCCTGGAACGTCAGGGCCACCGACCAGCCCGCCGCCGCGGCGGCGCGGGCGGTGGCCGCCCCGATGCCGCGGCTGCCGCCGGTCACGAGGAGCACACCAGGGGGCACGGTCGGGGACCGTAGCGCGGTGTGCGCGGCGCCGGTGCCCGTGCTGGGGTGGTCCGGTGACCCCCGAGCAGCCCGCCTGGTGGACCCGCGCCGTCGTCTACCAGGTCTACCCGCGCTCCTTCCAGGACTCCGACGGCGACGGCATCGGTGACCTCGGCGGCGTCCTGCGGCGCGTCGACCACCTGGCCGACCTGGGCGTCGGCGTCGTGTGGCTCTCGCCGGTGTACCGCTCGCCGATGGCCGACAACGGCTACGACATCAGTGACTACACCGACGTCGACCCGCTGTTCGGCACGCTGGCGCAGCTCGACGAGCTGATCGCCGCCCTGCACGCCCGCGGGATCAGGCTGCTGATGGACTTGGTGGTCAACCACACCAGTGACGAGCACCCGTGGTTCGTGGAGTCCCGGGCGTCGCCGGACTCCCCGAAGCGGGACTGGTACTGGTGGCGCCCGCCGCGGGAGGGCATGGCGGCCGGCCAGCCGGGTGCGGAGCCGACCAACTGGCACTCCTTCTTCTCCGGGCCGACGTGGGAGCTCGACGAGGCCAGCGGCGAGTACTACCTGCACCTGTTCGACCGCAAGCAGCCCGACCTCAACTGGGAGAACCGCGAGGTCCGCCAGGCGGTGTACGCGATGATGCGCTGGTGGCTCGACCGCGGGGTCGACGGCTTCCGCATGGACGTCATCAACATGATCAGCAAGGCCGTCGGCCCGGACGGGTCGCTGCCCGACGGGCCGCCGCTCCCGGGGCTGCCCCACGGCGACGGGACGCCGCACTTCCTCGACGGCCCGCGGGTCCACGAGTACCTGCAGGAGATGCACCGCGAGGTGTTCACCGGCCGGCGGGAGTCGCTGCTGCTCGTCGGCGAGATGCCGGGCGTGACCGTGGAGCAGGCCCGGCTGTACACCGACCCCGCGCGGGGCGAGGTGGACATGGTGTTCCAGTTCGAGCACGTGCAGCTGGACGTCGACGGCTCCAAGTGGCGCCCGCGGCCGCTGCGGATGCGCGACCTCAAGGCCTCCCTCGGCCGCTGGCAGGCCGGGCTGGCCGACGTGGGGTGGAACAGCCTCTACTGGGACAACCACGACCAGCCGCGGGCGGTGTCCCGCTTCGGTGACGACTCGCCCCGGTACCGGCGGGACTCCGCGACCTGCCTGGCCACCCTGCTGCACCTGCACCGGGGGACGCCCTACGTCTACCAGGGCGAGGAGCTGGGCATGGCCAACGCCCCGTTCGGGAGCATCGACGACTTCCGGGACGTCGAGTCGCTGGGCCACTTCGCGCAGGCGACGGCGCACGGCGAGGACCCGGAGCAGGTGCTGGCCGCGCTGCGGACGATGAGCCGGGACAACGCGCGGACGCCGGTGCAGTGGGACGCCTCGCCGCACGCCGGCTTCACCACCGGCACGCCGTGGATCGGCGTCAACCCCGACCACACCGAGTGGAACGCCGAGGCCCAGCGCCGGGACCCGACGTCGGTGCTCGCCCACCACCGGCGGCTGGTCGCCCTGCGGCACGACGAGCCGGTGGTCGCCCTCGGCGACTTCACCATGCTGCTGCCGGAGCACGAGGAGCTCTACGCGTTCACCCGCAGCCTGGACGGCGACACGCTGCTCGTCGTGTGCAACCTGGGCGGCCAGGAGCACCCGCTCGGCGAGCTGCTGCCGCAGGCCGTGGGCGCGGAGCCGGTGCTCGGCAACCTGCCCGGGGGCGACCCCGCCGTGCTGCGGCCGTGGGAGGCCCGGGTGCTGCGCACCTGACCGCTCGGGGCGCAGCCGCGGTGATCAGCCGCTACTGTCCGGGACTCCGGCGAGGGGGCCGGTCACCGCGAGGAGGCTCGATGGGCGCGACGAGGCGACGGGTCAGGGGAGCGGTGGCCGCGGTCGGCGCCGGCGTGCTGGTGGCCGGCTGCGGGTCCGGCGACTCCGGCGGCGGCGAGGACGGCGGCCTGCTGACCGTCTGGACCCTGGAGAACCTGCCCGACCGGGTGGCCGCGCAGGAGGAGATCGCCGCGGCGTTCACCGAGAGCAGCGGCGTGGAGGTCGAGCTGGTCGCCGTCGACCCCAACCAGTTCAACCAGCTGCTCACCTCCTCGGCCGCGGCAGGGGAGCTGCCCGACGTCGTGGGCGCGCTGCCGCTGGCCGGCGTGCAGCTGCTGTCGACCAACGAGCTGCTCGACACCGACGCCACGGCCTCGATCGTCGAGGGGCTGGGCGCCGACACGTTCTCCGAGCGGGCCCTGGAGCTCACCCGGGACGGCGACACGCAGCTCGCCGTCCCCAGCGACGGCTGGGCACAGCTGCTCGTCTACCGCCAGGACCTGTTCGACGCCGCGGGGCTGGCGCCGCCGGAGACCTACGAGGACATCCTGGCCGCCGCCCAGGCGCTGGACACCCCCGAGCGGGCCGGCTTCGTCGGGGCCACGGTGCCCAACGACGCCTTCACCCAGCAGACCTTCGAGCACCTGGCCCTAGGCAACGGCTGCGAGCTGGTGGACGACGCCGGCGAGGTCACCCTGGACAGCGACGCGTGCGTGGCCTCCTTCGAGTTCTACGACCGGCTGATCAGCGACCACTCCGTGGCGGGGGCGCAGGACGTCGACACCACCCGCGCGGCCTACTTCGCCGGGCAGGCGGCCATGGTCGTGTGGTCGTCGTTCATCCTCGACGAGATGGCCGGGCTGCGAGCCGACGCGGCGCCGACCTGCCCGGAGTGCGCTGGCAACCCGGCCTTCCTCGCGGAGAACAGCGGCGTGGTGACCGCCATCTCCGGCCCGGACGGCGACGGCGCGGCCCAGTTCGGCGAGATCGTCTCCTGGGCGGTGACCGCGGACGCGCAGGCCGCCGCGGCCGACTTCGTCAGCTACATGCTCGAGGACGGCTACGAGCAGTGGCTCGGCTTCTCCCCCGAGGGCAAGGTGCCGACCCGGTCGGGCACGGCCGAGGAACCGACGCGGTTCATCGACGCCTGGGCCACGCTGCCGGCCGGCGTGGACACCAAGGCGCCGCTGTCGGACCTCTACTCCCCCGAGGTCCTGGAGGCCGTGCGCACCGCGCCGGACACCATCTCCCCGTGGGGCATCCCGCAGGGGCAGGGCGCCCTGGTCGGGGCGGCGCTGGGCGAGCTGCCCGTCCCGCAGGCGATCGCCGCCATGACCGGCGGCGAGGTCGACCCGCCCGGGGCGGCGCAGCAGGCGGCCGACGCGCTGCGCGAGATCGCCGCCTCGCTGGAGTGAGCAGGGCCCTGGAGTGAGCAGGGTGTCGTCCCCCCGCGCGGCGCAGTCGGCGGGGGCCGGCCGCGGGACGCTGCGGTGGCGTGAGGCGCGGACCGGGCTGGCCCTCATCTCGCCGACCGTCGTCCTCGTGCTGGTGCTCGTGGTGCTGCCCATCCTGTGGACGGTGCTGCTGGCCTTCCAGGACCTGCGGCTGATCCGGCTGCGCAGCGCCGGGCTGTTCGGGGACCTCACCGTCGAGAACTTCGCCGACGTGTTCGGCTCCCCCGGCTTCTGGCAGGCGCTGGTCACCACGCTGGTCTACGCCGGGTGCGGCACGGCGGCGTCCGTCGGGCTGGGGCTGGTCGCGGCGCTGGCGCTGCGCCGTCCCTTCCGGGGGCGGGGGTTCGTCCGCGCGTCGCTGCTGCTGCCCTACGTGGCGCCGGTCGTGGCCGCCACCTTCGTCTGGGGCGTGATGCTCAACCCCCAGTTCGGCATCGTGAACGAGGTCGGCACCGGGGTGCTCGGCTGGGACGAGCCGATCCCCTTCCTGACCGACCGCCCGACCGCGCTGGTCACCGTCATCGTGTTCGAGATGTGGCGGTCCTTCCCGTTCGCCTTCCTCTTCCTCACCGCCCGGCTGCAGGCCGCCCCGGCGTCGCTGGAGGAGGCCGCGCGGGTGGACGGCGCCACCCCGACGCAGGTGTTCCGGCACATCACGCTGCCCCAGCTGATGCCGACGATCGCGGTGCTGGCGCTGCTGCGCTTCATCTGGACGTTCAACAACTTCGACGACATCTACCTGCTCACCGGCGGCGGGGCCGGCACCGAGGTGATCAGCGTGCGGGTCTTCGACTACCTGGTCAGCCGCGGGGACATCGGCGCGGCGTCCGCGCAGGCGCTGGTGCTCTCCGTCGTGCTGCTGGTCCTGGTCACGGTGTACTACCGGTTCGCGGCGAAGGACGAGGTCGCCTGATGACCCGGATGGTGACGGCGCCGCCGGAGACGCCGGCCGCCGCGGCCGACACCCGCCCCTCCCGGGCCCCCACCGGGCCGGGCTGGTCGCGCACCACCGTGGAGACCCGGGTGCTCGGCGTGCTGCGCTGGGTGGTGATCGTCGGGCTGGCGGTGTTCACGCTGTTCCCCTTCTACTACATGGTCCTGCTGTCGCTGCGGGACCTCAGCTCGCTGCTGCAGGACCCGGGACGGCTGTGGCCGGCGCTGTCGGAGCTGACCGTCGACACCTACCGCGACGTGCTGGCCCCCACCGGGTCCGGCGGGCAGGGCTTCCTGCGGTTGATGCTCAACAGCGGCCTGGTCGCGCTCGGCACGGTCGCGGTGACGCTGGTCTTCGCCGTCCTGGGCAGCTACGCCATCGCCCGGCTGCGCTTCCCCGGCCGCCGCCGGATCAGCGTGCTGTTCCTCGCCGTCTACCTGTTCCCCAGCATCCTGCTCGCCGTCCCGCTGTTCGTGTTCTTCACCCGGCTCGGGCTGCGCGGCGCCCTGGCCCCGCTGGTGCTGGTGTACGTGTCCCAGACGATCGCGGTCGCCATCTACACGCTGCGCAACTACTTCCAGACCGTGCCGGCCAGCATCGAGGAGGCCGCGGCCGTGGACGGCGCCACCCGGTTCACCGTCCTGCGGCGGATCACCCTGCCGCTGGCGGCACCGGCGATCCTGTCCAACGCGCTGTTCGTGTTCATGATCGCGTGGAACGAGTTCCTGTTCGCCCTGCTCTTCCTCGTGGAGGACCGGGACCGCTGGACGGTGTCCCTGGGGCTGTCCCAGCTCGCGGGCAGCATCGAGATCCCGACGACGGTGCTCATGGCCGGGTCGGTGATCCTGACGCTGCCGATCGTCGTCCTCTTCTTCGCCACCGAGCGGCTGCTCACCGGCGGGCTGACCGCCGGCGCCGAGAAGGGCTGAGCCGGTTCACCAACTCACTGCCCTTCTCCGGACCGCTGAGAAGCCACTGGCCAGCAGCCACAGGAGGAGGCACGACAGGAGCGCTGGTCCAGCCTCGTCTGAGATGCCGAGCCTTGCGTCGTTTCTCATGGTTTACTATGTCGCCGTAAACCAGCGGAAAGGCCGCAAGCATGCTCGTACCCGGTGACAACCCGTATACGCCTAACGCCGGCGCGCGACCGCTCGTGCTGGCCGGACGTGCCGGCCAAGAGGCCTCGTTCGGATACCTGCTCACTCGGCTGAACCGACGGGAGACCTCGCAGAGCCTTCTAGGGCCTGTCCCGCGGATCATGCGCGGAGCCAGAGCACCGCGCTGACCAGCAGCAGCGTGGCCCGGTAGTAGGCGGCCCGCTTGGCGTAGCGGGTGGCCAGGGCGCGGAACTGCTTGAGCCGGTTGAAGCACCGCTCGACGACGTTGCGCTGCTTGTATCGGTCGCGGTCGAACTTCGGCGGTCGCCCGCCGGCCGACCCTCGGGAGCGCCGGTGCGCCCGCTGGTCGCGCTTCTCCGGGATCGTGTGCGCGATCCCGCGGCGGCGCAGCGCCCGTCGGGTGGAGGGATGGGAGTAGGCCTTGTCAGCGATCAGGTGATCGGGGCGCTTGCGCGGCCGCCCGGGGCCGACGCGGGGCACCCGGATCCCGTCGAGCAAGGGCAGCAGCTGCGGGTTGTCCCCGGCCTGACCGGGCGTGCAGAGCACCGACAGCGGCAGCCCACGCCCATCCACGGCCAGATGGATCTTGCTGGTCAGCCCGCCCCGGGAGCGGCCGAGCGCCTCGCCGTCAACGGCGAGCGCCTCGACCGGGTCGCTGCAGCCCCCTTTTTCCGGGCGCCAGCGGCGTGCTGGTGCGCCCGAACTGAGGAGGAGTCCACGCTGATCGTCCACTCCACCACGCTGACGGCGTCATCCTTGACTACCACCTGGGTGAGGATGCGGTCCCAGGTGCCATCGGCGGTCCACTTGCGCAGCCGCTCGTGCACGGTCTTCCACGGCCCGTAGCGCTCGGGCAGATCCCGCCACGGCACGCCGGTCTTGGCCTGCCACAGGATGCCGTTGATCACCTGCCGGTGATCGCGCCACCGCCCACCCCGACCACCGGTCGCCGGCAGCAGCGGCTCGATCCGGGCCCAGGCGGCGTCGGTGAGTTCATGTCGGCCGACCACGGACCAAGCCTGAATCACACCGATGCAAGATCGCCAGGACAGGGCCTAGTCACCGGCCTCCGCGGAGTGGGCAAGACCGTCCTGCTTAACAGGTTCAGCGAGATCGCCGAACAACAGGAGTGGATTGTCGTTGAGGGCGAGGTCACCAAGAACACCAACTTCACTGCCCTCCTCCTCCGACTGACCCGTCGAGCCCTGCTAACGCTCGACGCCCCTAGCCGTTGGAGTGGGTTCGGCAAGAAGTGCGCCGCAGCGCTGAGAGGGCTCACCCTCAATGCGAGCGTCGACGGCACCATGGGCATCAGTTGGGCCGGTTTCCCGGACCCGGAGCCAGGCATCGCTGACTCTGGCGATCTCACCATGGACATGACCGACGTCATCGTCACGCTAGGTCAGGCAGCAGCTGAGCGGGGACGTGGTGTGATCTTCCTACTCGATGAGCTTCAGTTTGCACCCGCGGAACCGCTCGGAGCCTTCATCACTGCGCTTCACAAGGTTGTGCAGCGCCGGCTCCCCGTTACCTGCGTAGGGGCTGGACTCCCGATGCTTCCCGAGTTGGCCGGTGAGGCGAAGTCATACGCTGAGCGCCTCTTCACGAACTCGCTCATCGGCCCGCTGGCACCGAGCGAGGCGGAATACGCCATCACCAAGCCCGCCCACGAGCGTGGCGTCAACTACGAGCCCGCCGCCGTCCAGCACATGATCAACTTTACCGAAGGGTATCCGTTCTTCCTTCAGGTCTTCGGCAGCATTGTCTGGTCGACAGCACAGGGATCTGACCTAGTCACCGCTGACGACGTTCAACGTGCTGAGGCGATCGTCCGCGACGAGCTAGACACTAGCTTCTTCAAGGCACGAGTTGGGGGCGTGACTGACGCTCAACGCCGGTACCTGCGCGCCTTGGCCGAAGCGGGTGAAGCCGAGGTCCCTACCGGCGACGTCGCTGCCACCCTCGGGCTTCGGTCTTCGACGCAGACGGGCACGGTGCGGGAGGCGCTGATCCGCCGAGGCCTCGTCTACTCACCCCGGCTCGGGTACACGGCCTTCACCGTCCCCCAGTTCGGCGACTACATGCGACGTCATTTTCAATTGGAACCGCATGAACCCACTCGCCGGCCACGGAATCGTAGACAGCCGCCCGCCGCCTAGAGGCCCTGCCTTCTACGCCCCCTGAACGGGCTGACCGCCGGCGCGGAGAAGGGCTGAGCCCGGCCCGGTTCAGCGGGCGGCGCGCTCGGCGGCCAGCCGCACGTAGTGCTCGACCGCCGACGGGTCGTCCACGGCGCCCACGTTGACCGCCCGCGCTGGGTCGACGCCCTGGAACAGCCGCTTGAGCGGGACCTCCAGGCGCTTGCCGGTGCGGGTGTGCGGCACGGCGGGGACGACGAGCACCTCGTCGGGCACGTGCCGCGGGCTGGCCTGCCGGCGGATGGCGTCCCGGATGCGGATCACCAGTTCCTCGGTCAGCTCCGCACCGTCGGCCAGCTGCACGAACAGCGGCATCCAGTAGCCGCCGCCGGGCTGCTCGACGCCGAGGACGACGCAGTCGCGCACCTCGGGGATCGACTCGACCGCGGCGTAGATGTCCGCGGTGCCCATCCGGACGCCGCCGCGGTTGAGCGTGGAGTCCGACCGGCCGGTGATGACGCAGGTGCCGCGCTCGGTAACCTCCAGCCAGTCGCCGTGCCGCCACACCCCCGGCCACGGCTCGAAGTACGCCTCCCGGTAGCGGGTGCCGTCGGGGTCGGCCCAGAAGTACAGCGGCATCGACGGCATCGGCTCGGTGATGACCAGCTCGCCGAGCTCGCCGGTGACCGGGTGACCGTCCTCGTCCCACGCAGCCGCGGCGACGGCCAGCATCGGCCGCTGCAGCTCCCCCGCGGTCACCGGCAGCAGCGTCGTGGAGCCGACGAACCCCGTGGCCACGTCGGTGCCACCGGAGATCGAGCCCAGGAACACGTCGGGCTCGACGGCGTCGTACACCCAGGAGAAGGACGACGCCGGCAGCGGGGAGCCGGTGACGCCGATGGAGCGCAGCGCGGACAGGTCGTGGGTGTCCCGGGGCCGGACGCCGGCCTTCTCGCAGGCCATGAGGTACCCGGGGCTGGTGCCCAGGTAGGTCAGCCGGGTCCGCTCGGCGAGGTCGAACAGCGCGGTGGCCGAGGGGTGCGTCGGGGCGCCGTCGTGGACGACCACGGTGGCGCCGCGCAGCAGCGCGCACAGCGTGATGTTCCACATGATCCAGGCGGTGGAGGCGTACCAGGAGAACCGGTCGCCGGGGCCGACGTCGGCGTGCAGGCCCAGCTGCTTGTGCTGCTCGAGGGTGACGCCGCCGTGGCCGTGCACGATGCCCTTGGGCAGCCCGGTGGTGCCCGAGGAGTAGACGATCCACAGCGGGGCGTCGAAGGGCAGGGACTCGAACACCGGCTCCTGGACGTCGGCGACCGCCTCGGCCCAGGAGAGAGCGCCGTCGGGCAGCTCGCCGGGGTGCAGCCGGGGGACGGCGATCGTCGTCCGGACGGTGGGCAGCGCCGTGCGGAGCTCGGCCACGACGTCGCGCCGGTCGAACTCCCGGCCGTTCCAGCGGTAGCCGTCGACGGCGACCAGCACGGTGGGCTCGATCTGGGCGAAGCGGTCCAGCACGGCGCGGGTGCCGAAGTCCGGGGCGACCGACGACCACACCGCGCCGACGGCCGCTGCACCCAGGCAGGCGACGACGGCCTCGGGGACGTTGGGCAGGTAGCCGGCCACCCGGTCGCCGCGCTGCACCCCGAGCCGGCGCAGCGTGGCGGCGAACGCGCCGACCTGCCCGCGGAGCTCCGCCCAGCTGGTCTCCACCGGGTCGGCGTCCTCGGCGCTGCCGATCAGCGCCGGGGCGGCCGGGTCGACCGCGCCGTCGGCCGGGTGCCGGAGGGCCTGTTCGGCGAAGTTCACCGACGTGCCGGGGAACCACTCCGCGCCGGGCATCGCGCGGCGGGTGAGCACCCGGTCGTCGGGGACGCCGGGCAGCACGCCGGACCAGTCGGCCACCTCGGCCCAGAACTGGTCCAGGTGCTCCACCGACCACCGCCAGATCGCGTCGTAGTCGCCCCCGTCGCCCAGGTCGATGCCGCGCCGGGCGGACACCCGCTGGGCGAACTGGGCGAGGCGGGTGGCCCGGATCGAGTCGGGCGTGGGCTGCCAGAGGACGGCGGGCGTGTCGGTGCTCACACCCCCACCCTGCCACCGCCCCGGGCGGCGCGGACCGCCGTCCGGCGGCAGGATGGGCCGGGTGACCGAGCCGCGGACCGAGGGCGAGACCAACGTGCTCGGCGGGCCGCTGCAGCCGTGCGGCACCGACCCGGTGACCGGCTTCTACCGCACCGGCACGTGCAGCAGCGGACCGGAGGACGTCGGCAGCCACACCGTGTGCGCCGTGGTCTCCGCCGAGTTCCTGGCCCTGCAGCGGCAGCTGGGCAACGACCTGTCCACCCCGCGCCCGGAGTACGGCTTCCCCGGCCTGCGCCCCGGCGACCGGTGGTGCGTGGTGGCGGTGCGGTGGCTGCAGGCCCACCAGGCCGGTGCGGCGGCGGGGGTCGTCCTGGCGGCGACCAACGCCCGCGCGCTGGAGGTGGTGCCGATCGAGGCGCTGCGGCAGCACGCGGTCGACGTCCCCGACGACCTGAGCGCCCTGGACCGAGGAGAGACGTGAGCGACGCCGACCTGCACTTCTGGTTCGACCCGGTCTGCCCCTTCGCCTGGATGACCTCCAAGTGGGTCCGCACGGTCGCCGAGCAGCGCGAGTACCGGGTGGAGTGGCGGCTGATCTCGCTGCGGCTGCTCAACCGGCACGTCGACTACGACGCGCAGTTCCCGCCGGAGTACGAGGCCGGCCACACCGCCGGGCTGCACCTGCTCCGGGTGGCCGCCGCCGCCCGCGCGGAGCACGGCCCGCAGGCCCTGGACCCGCTGTACGCCACGTTCGGCCGGCACGTCTTCGAGGACCCGGCCGGTCAGCCGCCACCGGAGCGGGCCACCAGCCGGGAGTTCGTGGAGCAGGTGCTCACCGAGGCCGGCCTGCCGACCGGGCTCGCGGCCGCCGTCGACGACGGGTCGTGGGACGCCGGGATCCAGGAGGAGACCGACGCCGCCCTCGCCCTGACCGGCAAGGACGTCGGCACGCCGATCCTGCACTTCCGCCCCCCGGACGGCGCGGCCTTCTTCGGACCGGTGATCAGCCGGCTGCCGTCGGCGGAGGAGGCCGTCGAGCTCTGGGACCACGTCGTCGGCCTGGCCACCTTCCCGGGGTTCGCCGAGCTCAAGCGCAGCCTGCGCGAGCGGCCCCAGCTGCCGGCCTTCGGCGTCCGCCCGGGCGAGGCGGGCCGGCAGGAGGACTGGCACGGGGGCAGCCGACGGCAGCACCGCTGAGGAACCCCCTGCCCCTCGCCGGCGCGGGGCGGGGCCGGGGAGCCGAACAGGTGTCGTCACCACTAAGGTGAGGCTGGCCTACGCCGTCCGCTCCGGGAGCCGCTCGTGTCCGCCACGACCGACGCTGCCGTGCGGCGACCCGGGGCGGCTCCTGCCGCCGCGGCCGGCGCCGGCCTGCTGCGGCGACGCCGTGCCCGGCTGCTCGGCCTGCTCCTGCTGCTCGTCCTGGTCGCGGCCGCGGCCGCCCTGAGCGTGGCGGTCGGCTCCCGGGTCATCGCCCTGGACGCGGTCTGGCAGGCGCTGACCGACCCGGGCCCGCCGACCGAGGAGACGGTGATCGTCCGCGAGCTGCGGGTGCCGCGGACCGCGATCGGGCTCATGGCCGGCCTGGCCCTCGGCCTCGCCGGCGCGCTCGCGCAGGGCCACACCCGCAACCCGCTCGGCGACCCGGGCCTGCTGGGGGTCACCGCCGGTGCCTCGCTCGGCGTCGTCCTGGCCATCCACCTGCTCGGCGTCGGGACACCGGCCGGCTACGTCTGGTTCGCCTTCGCCGGCGCGCTGGTGGGCACCGTGCTGGTCTTCGCCCTCGGCTCGGCCGGCCGCGGCGGCGCCTCGCCGGTGACCTTGGCCCTGGCCGGCGCCGCGCTGTCGGCGCTGTTCTACGCGCTGGTGCGGGCGGTCCTGGTCAGCGACACCGACAGCCTCGACGCCTTCCGCTTCTGGGTGGTCGGCTCGCTGGCCGGCCGCGGTGCCGACGTCGCCTGGCAGGTCGCCCCGTTCATCGCCGTCGGTCTGGTGCTGGCGCTGCTGAACGCCCCGGCCCTGGACCTGCTCGGCCTCGGTGAGGACGTCGCCCGCGGACTGGGCCAGCGGGTGTGGCCGGCGCGGCTCGTCGGCCTGGGCGCGGTCACCCTGCTGTGCGGCGCGGCGACGGCGGCCTGCGGGCCCATCGCCTTCGTCGGGCTGGTCGTGCCGCACGTCGTGCGGGCGTTCACCGGCCCCTCCCACCGCTGGCTGGTGCCCTGCTCGGGGCTGCTCGGCGCGGTGCTGCTGCTGCTGGCCGACGTGGTCGGTCGGGTCGTCGCCCGCCCGAGCGAGCTGCAGGTCGGCATCGTCCTGGCGCTCGTCGGGGCGCCGTTCTTCATCGCGCTGATCCGCCGCCGACGGCTGGCCGCGACGTGACGGCGACGGCGGAGCGGGTGCACCGGCGCGGGGAGACCGTCGTCCGGGTCGGGCCGGTGTCCGGGCGGCTGCGCTGGCGGCCGCTCGGCGTGGGAGCCGGCGCCGTGGTCGCCGTCGTGCTGCTCGCCGCGGTCAGCACCGGCCGCGGCGACTTCCCGATCGGGCTGGCCGACGTGCTGCGCACCCTGGTGGGCCTGGGCGACGAGCGGCAGGAGCTGGTCGTCTGGCAGCTGCGCGCTCCCCGGGTGGTGGTCGGCGCCCTCGTCGGGGTGGCCCTCGGGGTGGCCGGGGCGCTGTTCCAGACCACCGCGCGCAACCCGCTGGCCTCCCCCGACGTGCTCGGCATCAGCCAGGGCGCGTCGGCCGGTGCGGTCGCGGCGATCGTCCTGGGCGGGCCGGCCGGCTCCGGGCTGGTCGCCGGCGCCGGGGTGCCGCTGGCCGCCCTCGCCGGTGCGCTGACCACCGGCCTGCTCCTGGTGGCGCTCGCCTGGCGACGCGGCCTGGACGGCTACCGGCTGGTGCTGGTGGGCATCGCGCTGTGGGCGGTGGCCTCCGCGCTCGTGGACTGGATGCTCACCCGGGCCGACGTCCAGGACGCCGCCAGCGCCTACGTGTGGATCACCGGCTCGCTCAACGCCCGCACCTGGTCACAGGCGGTACCGCTGCTGGCCGCCCTCGCCGTCCTGCTGCCGGCCGCGCTGGCCGCGGGTCGGGCGCTGGACGCCGTCCAGTTCGGCGACGACACCGCCCGCGGCCTGGGCGTGCGGCTGGTCCCGACCCAGGTGTGCGTCGTGCTGGTCGCCGTCGGGCTCACCGCGGCCGCGGTGGCCGCGGCCGGCCCGGTGGCCTACGTCGCCCTGGTGGTGCCGCAGGTCGCCGTCCGGCTGACCGGGGGGGCGCGCCCGCCGCTGCTGGCCTCGGGCCTGCTCGGCGCGGTGCTGGTGGTCGGCGCGGACCTGCTCACCCGCACGGTGCTGCCCCAGGCGCTGCCGGTGGGCGTGCTCACCGCCGCCGTCGGCGCGCCCTACCTGCTCTGGCTCCTCGTCCGCGGAAGGCGGCGATCCACGCTGTGACCCTGCACCCCACGACCCTGCACCCCGCGACCCCGCACCCGGCCACGCTGCGCCCGACGGGTCCGGACCCCGTGGGCACCCGGGCGCCCCGGAGGGGACCGGTCCGTCTCGCCGCGGAGTCGGTGAACCTGGCCTACGACGACCGGGTCGTGGTCCGCGACCTGGACCTGCAGCTCACCGACGGCTCGTTCACCGCGATCGTCGGCCCGAACGGCTGCGGCAAGTCCACGCTGCTCCGGGCGCTGGGCCGGCTGCTGCGGCCGGTCTCCGGGCAGGTGCTGCTCGACGGGCGGGCGATCGCGCGCACGCCGACCCGCGAGGTGGCCCGGGTGCTCGGCCTGCTGCCGCAGACGCCGGTCGCCCCCGAGGGGCTCACCGTAGGTGACCTGGTGTCCCGCGGCCGGCACCCGCACCAGTCGTGGTTGCGGCAGTGGTCGCGCGACGACGAGGTGGCCGTCGCCGAGGCGCTGACCTGGACCGACATGGCCGACCTCGCCGACCGGCCGGTCGACGAGCTCTCCGGCGGCCAGCGGCAGCGCGCCTGGATCTCCATGGCGCTGGCCCAGGGCACCGACCTGCTGCTGCTCGACGAGCCGACGACCTACCTGGACCTGTCCCACCAGATCGACGTCCTGGAGCTGGTGGCGCGGCTGCACGCCGAGCGCGGGCGCACCGTGGTCGTCGTGCTGCACGACCTCAACCTGGCCGCCCGCTACGCCCAGCGGCTGGTGGCGATGGACGACGGCGCGCTGGTCGCCTCCGGTGCCCCGCGCGAGGTGCTCACCGAGCAGCTGCTGGCCGACGTGTTCGACCTGGAGGCGCGGGTCGTGCCCGACCCGGTGGTGGGCTCACCGATGGTGGTGCCGGTCCGCCGCATCCGATGAAGGACCCCGCGTCCCCCTGCCCTCGCGAGCTCGGGCCGGGACCCTGACGCGGGGCCGTTCCATGGCGTCACGGTCCGGCGACGCCCTGGCGCCAGTAGCCCATGAACGCGACCGCCCCGCGGGGGACGCCGAGGTCGCCCACCAGGCGGCGGCGCAGCGTGGTCACCACGCCGGCCTCACCGGCCAGCCAGGCGTAGCAGCCCGCGGCCGCGCCGTCGTCGCCGGGCCCGGCGTCCGGGACCTCCCACAGCAGCTCGTCGCCGACCTCCTCCGGCGGCGCGGCCGGCGCGGCCACGACACCGAGCTCGCCCAGTGCGGCGTGCACGGCCGGCACCAGCCGGGACCCACGCGGCGCGCCGTCGCGCGGCAGCCAGCGCAGGGTGGCTCCCGCCGGCAGGACGACGTCGGCCGCGTCCGCGGCCCCGGGAACCTCCAGCAGGGCGGTGACCGGCCGCGTCTCGCCGGTCAGCGACTCGAGGATGGCGCACACGGCCGGCACGGCGGTCTCGTCGCCGGCCAGCAGCAGCGTCCGGGCCCGCGCGGGCGGCGCCCACTCCACGCCCCACGGCCGGCCGCAAGTCGCAGGGTCGGGGCACGGCCGGTCCGGGCCCAGCAGCACGACCGGGTCGCCCGGGACGGCGGCGGCCGCCCAGCTGGCGGCCGGGCCGGCGTGCCCCTCCCGCACGCCGTGCAGGACGACATCGACGTCGAGCTCGGCGCGTGCGGGGCGGGCCGCCCGCACGGTGTAGGTGCGCAGCACCGGCCGCTGCTCCTCGGGCATCGCGCGGTACGCGGCGTACCAGTCCGCGCCGCACGCGCGCAGCCGGTCCAGCCCGTCGCCGTCGCGGGACAGCACCAGCTTGAACCGCTGGTCACAACCCGCGGCGCCGAAGCCGGTCAGCCCCGGGCCGGTGAGGGTGAGCCGCACGGAGCTGGGGCCGAGCCGGCGGACCGCGGCGACCGCGGCGTCGAAGAACCGCCAGGCGGGCGCGGTGACGACCGCCGGCTGCACGGTGGTGGTCATGCGTCGCCCCCGTCCCGGCCGGCCGGTGCGCCGCCCCGGTCAGGTTAGCCTCACCTCAGCCGGCGGGCTGAGGCGGCGGGGCTCACGCGGCGAGATCGGCGGTCTCGCACGGTTCCGGCCGCCGATCCGTGCGAGATCGCCGATCTCGCCGGTACGGGACAGCACGGGACGGGACGGGGCGCTCAGGCCGGGGCCGCCTCCGGCACCGGGGCCGGTCGGCGCGCCGTCCGCGCGGTCTGGGCCAGGGCGATCCCGGCCAGGACGACGACCCCGCCGAGCACCTGCCACGCCGAGAGGACCTGCTCCACCCACAGCCAGGCCACCACCGAGGCCAGCACCGGCTCCACGGTGGCGACCAGCCCGGCCGTCGTCGGCGGCAGGTGGCGCAGCGCGGACAGCGACAGCCAGAACGGCAGCACCGCGCCCAGGACGACGATCGAGCAGACCAGCACCCACAGCGGCAGCTGCAGCGAGCCGAGGGAGACCGGCACGGAGCTGCCCAGCACCGCGGGGTCCAGCGGCCAGAACGGCGCCGCGACCGCCCAGAACAGGGCCGCCGCGACGAAGCTCCAGCAGGTGAGGCCCACCGGGTCGCGGGTGGTCGTGCCCCGCTCCCCCATGAGGTAGTACGTCGCCAGGCACAGCGCCGCCCCGAGAGCCGCGGCCACCCCGCCGGCGTCCAGCGAGCCGCCGCCCTCCCAGACCTCGGCGACCAGCACCAGCCCGGACAGCGACAGCCCCAGCGCGGCCCACAGCCGCCGGCGGACCCGCTCGCCGCGCACCAGCCACACCCACAGCGCGATGAACACCGGCGCGGTCATCTCGAAGACCAGCGCGATGCCGACCGGCAGCCGGCCGATCGCCACGTAGTACAGGCACTGGGTCAGCGCGACGCCGACCACGCCGAAGGCGGCGAGGAACGGCACCTCCCGCCAGGACAGCCGCAGCCGCGCGGGCGCGACCACGGCCAGCACGGTCAGCAGGACGACGGCCGCGCCGCCGCAGCGCAGCGCGGTCAGCCACGGCGCCGGCACGCCGGCCTGCAGGGCCAGCGTGGACACCGTGCCGTTGACCGCGAACAGGCCGGCGGCCGCGACGGTCAGGGCGTAACCGAGCGGGGGCCGGGGCACGCCGTCGAATGTAGCGACCGTCGCACCCCGAGCCCCCTACGGCTCACGGCAGGACGGCAGGGTCCATCCAGACGACCTCCCAGACGTGGCCGTCGGGGTCGGTGAAGCTGACGCCGGACATCGAGCCGTGGTCCTGCGCCGGCATCCACCGCCGCCCACCCGAGGGCAGCGCCCGCGCCAGCAGGTCGTCGGCCTCCTCCCGACTGCCGGCCGACAGCGCGTTGAGCACCGTGGTGGTGCGTGACGGGTCACCGAGGCGGTCGGCGTCGGGGAGGAAGTCGGCGAACCGGTCCCGGGTCAACAGCATCACGACGACGTTGTCGGCGACGACGACCGACGCCGTCCGCTCGTCGGAGAAGTGCTCGTCGAAGCCGAAGCCGAGGCCGGCGTAGAAGGCCCGGGCCGCGGCCAGGTCGGCCACGGGCAGGTTGACGAAGATCCAGCGCACGGGGGGCTCCGCTCGTCGTGGGGCCCGGCCGGCCCCGTCAGGAGTACAGACGGAGCCGACCGGCCGGAGTCATCGGCGGCGGTCGGGGATCGGCGAGCCGACGTCGCGCACCGTGCGCCGGCCGTCGGTGCTGCGGCGTCCCGCGGCCGTCCGGAGCGCGCTGCCGGGAGGGGTGTGCGGCAGACCGTCGCGGCCGGCGGACCGGGCCGGCTCGACGACCAGGACGAAGTCCTCCCCGTGCCGGGTGATGCCCTCGACGACGGCCTCCTCCACGGCCTCGGTCCCGGCCGTGCGGCGCAGCACCAGCGGGTCCGAGCGCACGTCCTTGGCCAGCGACACCGCCAGGCCGACCATCACCAGCGCGAACGGCAGGGCCGCGACGATCGTCACGTTCTGCAGCCCGGTCAGTGCCGCGTCGCCGCCGACGAGCAGCATGACCGCGGCCACCGCGCCCATGACGACCCCCCAGAAGACGACCGTCGTCCGGCTCGGGGACAGCGTGCCGCGCTCGGACAGCGATCCCATGACGATCGAGGCGGCGTCCGCCCCGGACACGAAGAAGACCGCCACCAGCACCATGACCAGCACGGTCGTGACGGTGGCCAGCGGGAACCGGTCGAGGACGCCGAACAGCTGCCCCTCGGTGGTCGCCGCCCCGGCGATGTCCACCCCGCCCTGCTGGGCGGCGATCCCGGCGCCGCCGAAGACGGCGAACCAGACCAGGCTGACCACGCTGGGCACCAGCAGCACGCCGGTGACGAACTGGCGGATGGTGCGCCCGCGGCTGATCCGGGCGATGAACAGCCCGACGAACGGCGTCCAGCTGATCCACCAGGCCCAGTAGAAGACCGTCCAGCCGCGCAGCCACTCGGCCGTGGCGTCGCCACCGCCGGCCTCGGTACGAGCTGCCATGTCGCCCAGGTCGGCGAAGTAGCTGCCGATCGTCGTCGGCAGCAGGTTGAGGATGAACACGGTCGGACCGACGACGAACACGAACACCGCCAGGACGACGGCGAGCACCATGTTGATCGTGGCCAGCCACTGGATGCCGCGGGCGATGCCGGAGACGGCGGAGGCGACGAAGGCGGCGGTCAGCACCGCGATGACCACCACGAGCAGGCCGCTGCCGGCCTCCCCCGCCCAGCCGAGGATCGTCGCGCCGCTGCCGATCTGCAGCGCGCCCAGGCCGAGCGAGGCCGCCGAGCCGAACAGCGTCGCGAAGATCGCGAGGACGTCGATGACCTTGCCCGCCGGGCCCTCGGTGCGGCGCTGGCCGAACAGCGGCGCGAAGGCCGCGCTGATCAGCTGCCGTCGGCCGCGCCGGAAGGTGCCGTAGGCGATGGCCAGCCCGACGACGGCGTAGATGGCCCACGGGTGCAGCGACCAGTGGAACAGCGTGGTCGCCATCGCTGTCCGCACGGCCTCGGGGGTCTCGGCCGCCACGGTGCCCGGGGGTGGGGAGGCGTAGTGGGACAGCGGCTCGCTGACGCCGAAGAACATCAGCCCGATGCCCATGCCGGCGCTGAACATCATCGCCACCCAGGACACCGTCCGGAACTCCGGCGCCTCGCCGTCGCGGCCCAGCGGGATGCGGCCGTACCGCCCCGCCGCGAGCCAGATCACGAAGACGACGAAGGCCGAGGCCAGCAGCACGAACAGCCAGCCGAGGTTGGTCTGCACCCACTCCAGGGCGGTGCCGCTCGCCGACCCCAGGCCCGCCGGGCTGGCGAGGCCCCAGACGACGAAGGCCAGGGCGATCCCCGCGGAGACGCCGAAGACCCCACGGTCCAGGGCGCTGCCGTGGTCGGCCGGCGACAGCGGTGGCTGGGCGACGGCGGGGTGGGCCCCCGAGGCGTCGGACGGTGCTGGTGGTCGGGACGGTGGGGACGTCGTGCGGTGCGTGGGTGTGGTGGTCACGTGGTGAGCGCCGGTTCCGGCGCACCCCCTCCTCGGTAGACGGCTGTCCCCCCACCGTAGGGAGGGCGCCAGTCGGGGCGGGCCCGCCGGAACCGGGCACACCGGCGCGCCGGGGCGGTCGGGTGCCGTGTGTCCGCCCTGGAGGCCGGGCACACTCGCCCGGCGACACGTCGGCCGCACCGGGTCTGCGGGACCACGGCAGGGAGGAGCACCACACCGTGACCGAGCCGCGTCCCCCCTGGTCGTCGCGGCGGCGGAAGACGCTGCTGTGGCTGGCCGTGGGCGCCGTCCTCGGTGCCCTGGGCGCCGTCGGCCTGCCCGCCGAGTGGGGCGTGACGGCGGCCTTCCTCGGCGCGCTGTGCGCCTTCCTGGTGGTGGTCGCGCTGGTGGTGTTCGTCACCGTCCCGGGGCCGGACACCCTGGGCACGCTGCTGCGCACCCCGCCACTGGCCGGGGCCGTCCTCGTCGTGGCCGTGCTGCTGGTGCTGTCCAACCCCACGGGGTCCTCGGTGCGCTGGCTGTGGGTGGTCGCCGCGGCCGTGGCCGCGGCGTGGACCGCGTTCGCCGTGTGGGAGACCCGCCGCTCCGGCGGCTGAGGGCGGCGGCAGACTCGGCCTCCGTGACCGCCGCGCTGCCCACCGCCCTCTACCTGCCCGACGGGGACGGCTTCCGCGCCACCGACCTCACCATCGGGCCCTGGGACCCGGGCCTGCAGCACGCCGGGCCGGTCGCCGCGCTGCTGGCCCGCGAGGCCGAGCGGGTCACCGCGATCCCCGACGGGCAGACCGTGCGGCTGGCCTTCGACATCCTCGCGCCGGTGCCGGTGGGCCCGGTGCAGGTCACCGCCCGGCTGCTGCGCCCGGGACGGCGGATCGAGCTGGTCGAGGCCGTGCTCACCGCCGGGACCGCCGACCGCCCCTCGATGCGGCTGACCGCGTGGCGGCTGCGGACGTCGGCGGTCGAGGGGACCCCGGAGGTCGGCGTCCCGCTGCCCGGACCGGAGCGGTGCCGTCCGGAGACCGCCGCCTTCTTCACCACCGACGTCGCCTACCACCGGGCGCTGGACTGGCGCTTCGCGCACGGCTCCTTCAACTCCCCCGGCCCGGCCGCCGCGTGGACCCGGCCGCTGTGCACCCTCGTCGAGGGCGAGCCGATGACCCCGCTGCAGCACCTGCTGGTGATGACCGACGCGGCCAGCGGCATCTCCGCCGTCCTGGACTGGACGCGGGCCACGTTCGCCAACGTCGACCTCACCGTGGCCCTCGTGCGGCCCCCGGCCGGCGCGTGGCTCGGCGTGGACGCCGCCACCACGATCGGCCCGGGCGGCGCCGGGCAGTGCTTCGCGGACCTGTACGACGCCACCGGCCGGATCGGCCGCTCCTCGCACACGCTGTTCGTCGAGACCCGCTGACCGGCCCGCTGACCGGGTGACCGGGTTGGCAGGGCCCTCCCCGGCCGGGGAGGCTGGGACCCGATGGAACCCCTGGACCCACTGCTGACCTGGCTCGCCGGGCGCGGCCTGGAGATCGTCCTGCTCGTGCTCGGGTCGGTGCTGCTGGCCCGGTTCGTCTCCTGGGTCGGCGACAAGATCACCGACCGGATCGACGCCCGCGCCACCGGCGGGGACGCGCTGGTGCGCTCCGAGGCGGCCAAGCACCGGCACTCCCTGACCCAGGTGATCACCTGGACGCTGATCGTGCTGGTCTACGCGGTCGCGGTGTTCGCCGTCCTGGACCGGGCGGGCATCCCGGTCGGCGGGCTGGTGGCGCCGGCGACCGTGCTGGGTGTCGGACTGGGCTTCGGGGCGCAACGGGTCGTCGGCGACGTGCTGGCCGGCTTCTTCATCATCACCGAGCGGCAGTACGGGTTCGGTGACGTGGTGAGCATCCAGGTGGTCGGCGGCGTGGAGCCGGCCGACGGCACGATCGAGGACGTGACGCTGCGGATCACCCGGCTGCGCTCGGCCAACGGCGAGGTGGTCACGCTGCCGAACGGGCAGATCGTGAAGGTCACCAACCTCTCCCGGGACTGGGCGCGCGCCGTGGTCGACGTCCCGGTGCCGACCAGCAGCGACGTCACCCGGGTCAACGAGCTCCTCCGGCAGGTCGGCGCGGAGGCCTTCCGCGACCCGGCGCTGCGCCCGCTGCTTCTGGACCCGCCCAGCGTCATGGGGGTCGAGACGATCGACCTGGAGCAGGTGAACGTCCGGATGGTGGCCCGCACGCTGCCGGGCAAGCAGTTCGACGTCGGCCGCGACCTGCGGGCGCGCGTGGTCACGGCCTTCCGCCGGGAGGGCCTGAACGTGCCGGCGCACTCGGCGGTCTCGCACCCGGCGGAGGCACCCGCGCCGTCGGCGGACGGTGTGCGGTGACCGCCCCGGAGACGAACGGCCCGGGCCAGCCGCCGCGCGCGCTGTCGGTGAGCACCGCGCCGCCGGCCGCCCCACCCCGCTGGTGGTCCGCGGTGCCGCACCACCTCGGCCGGGCGCGGACCTCCACCGTCGTCCTGGCGCTGCTGTTCGTCGGCTGCTACGTGCTGTACCTGTACGTCCGCCCGCCGGACCCGGTCACCCGCACGGTCCCGGTGACCGACTCGACGGTGCAGACGCCGGCGCCCGTGGTCCCGGGGGTGCCGACGGAGCCGGCCGCGCCGACGACGGCGGTCCCCACGACGGCGCCCCGGACCTCCGCCGTCCCGACCCCCACCGCACCGGGCGGGGCCGGGCAGGAGACCCCCACGGGGACCGCGGACCCGACGACGGAGGAACCGACGGGGGACCCGACGGCGGCGCCGGAGCCCACGCCGACGGCGACCCCGACGCCCGCGGTGCCGACCGCGACCGGCGCGCCCGGGACCTGAGTCCTCAGAAGCGGGTGACCACGGCGATGCCGGGTGCGCGGCCGACCACGGCCAGCGCGGCGCCGGCCTCGTCGAGGGCCAGCTCGCGGGTGACCAGCGCCTGGGGGCGCAGCCGCCCGGCGGCGACCAGGCCGAGCAGCTCGGGGTAGGCGTGCGCGGCCATGCCGTGGCTGCCCAGCACCTGCAGCTCCCGGGCGACGACCAGGTCCATCGGCACCGCCGGGCGGCCCTGCGCGGGCGGCAGCAGGCCGACCTGCACGTGCCGGCCGCGCGGCCGCAGGCACCGGACGGAGTCCTCGCAGGTGGCCACGGCGCCGACGGCGTCGAGGGACACGTGCGCGCCGCCGCCGGTCAGCTCCGCGATCGCGGCCGGCCCGTCGAGGACGTGCTCGGCGCCCAGGTCGGCGGCCAGATGCCGGGCCGCCGGGGAGACGTCGACGGCGAGGACCCGGGCGCCGGCGGCCACCGCGACCTGCACCGCCGACAGGCCGACCCCGCCGCAGCCGTGCACGGCCACCCACTCGCCGGGCCGCACACGGGCCACGTGCACCACTGCCCGGAACGCGGTGGCGACGCGGCAGCCCAGCGCGGCGGCGGTGGCGTCGGTCAGCCCGTCGGGCAGCGCGACGAGGTTCACGTCGGCGGCGTCCAGCGCGACGTACTCGGCCATCGAACCCCAGTGGGTGGACCCGGGCTGGGTCTGCCGGGTGCACACCTGGTGCTGCCCGGCCGCGCACTGCGCGCAGCGGCCGCAGGCGTTGACGAACGGCACGGTGACCCGGTCACCGGCCCGCCAGCGCCGGACGCCGGCCCCGACCGCGGCGACGGTGCCGGCCAGCTCGTGGCCGGGCACGTGCGGCAGGACGACGTCCGGGTCGTGCCCCTGCCAGGCGTGCCAGTCGCTGCGGCACACGCCGGTGGCGCCCACCCGGAGCACCACCCCGCCGGGGGCCGGGTCGGGGGTGGGGACGTCCTGAACGGTCAGCGGGCCGCCGAAGGTGTCGAAGACGAGTGCGCGCACGCCGCCAGCCTCCCGGGGCCGGCGTCCACCGGGCACGGCGGGGGCGCCTAGGATCGCGGGTGGCTCACGAGAGGCAGTGTCAAGCACCTGGCTGGCTGCCCGGCAACCTCGACTCCGTCCGAGGTGCTCCAGGGGAAGAGCCGGCCCGGGTGGCGTCCGCCGTCCGGGCAAGGACGGAGCTCGCTGCGCCGCGGGTCTCCGCGACCGAGAGGAGACGGCGCATGAGCGACCCCCAGGGCTGGAGCTTCGAGACCCGGCAGATCCACGCCGGCACCGCCCCTGACCCCACGACCGGCGCCCGGGCCCTGCCCATCTACGCCACGACGGCCTACCAGTTCCGCGACACCCAGCACGCCGCCGACCTGTTCTCCCTGGCGGAGATGGGCAACATCTACACGCGGATCATGAACCCGACGCAGGACGCGCTGGAGCAGCGGGTCGCGTCGCTGGAGGGCGGCGTCGCCGCGCTCGCCGTGGCCAGCGGGCAGTCGGCGACGACCCTCGCGCTGCTCAACGTCGCCGAGGCCGGCGACCACGTCGTCGCGTCGGCCTCGCTGTACGGCGGCACGTACAACCTGCTGCACCACTCGCTGCCGAAGCTCGGTGTCACGGTGTCCTTCGTCGAGGACCCCGACGACCCGGAGAACTGGCAGTCCCTGGTGCGGGAGAACACCCGGGCCTTCTACGGCGAGTCGATCGGCAACCCGAAGGGCGACGTCCTCGACATCGAGACCGTCGCCGGGGTGGCGCACCGCAACGGCGTCCCGCTCATCGTGGACAACACCGTGGCCACCCCCTACCTCCTCCGGCCGCTGGAGCACGGCGCCGACGTCGTCGTGCACTCGGCGACGAAGTACCTGGGCGGGCACGGCACCGTGATCGCCGGGGTGATCGTCGACGGCGGCCGGTTCGACTGGCGCAGCGGCCGGTTCAGCGGCTTCACCGAGCCGGACCCGACCTACCACGGCGTGGTCTACGCCGACCTGGGCGCGCCCGCGTTCGCCCTCAAGGCCCGGGTCCAGCTGCTCCGCGACCTCGGCCCGGCGCTCTCGCCGTTCAACGCGTTCCTCATCGTGCAGGGCATCGAGACGCTGTCGCTGCGCATGGAGCGGCACGTCGCCAACGCCCAGCGGGTCGCGGAGTTCCTCGAGGCGCACGACGAGGTCGACCGGGTGAACTACCCGGGCCTGCCCTCCTCGCCGTGGCACGCCGCGCAGCAGAAGTACGCGCCCCGGGGCACCGGCGCCGTGCTGACCTTCGACCTGCACGGCGGGGTCGAGGCCGGCAAGCGGTTCGTGGAGGCCCTGGAGCTGCACAGCCACGTGGCCAACATCGGCGACGTCCGCAGCCTGGTCATCCACCCGGCGTCGACGACGCACTCGCAGCTGACCCCCGACGAGCAGCTGACCACCGGCGTCACCCCCGGGCTGGTCCGCCTCGCGGTGGGCCTGGAAGGCATCGACGACATCCTCGCCGACCTGGAGGCCGGCTTCCGCGCCGCGAAGGGCGCCTGAGGTGGGCGGGGTCCGGGTCGCCGCCTGGGCCCCGCCACGCCCCGGCGGCTGGCGCGAGGGCGACCCGGTCGGCGACCGGCGCTTCCTCGACCTGCCCGGGCCGGTCGACCTCGCGCGCGGCGGCTCGCTGCCGGCGGTGCGGGTGGCCTACGAGACGTGGGGCGCGCTCGCGCCGGGCGGCGGCAACGCCGTGCTGGTCGAGCACGCGCTGACCGGCGACAGCCACGTCGCCGGTCCCGCCGGGCCCGGGCACCCCACCCCGGGCTGGTGGGAGGGGCTGGTGGGCCCCGGCGCGCCGCTGGACACCGATCGGCTGTTCGTCGTCTGCGCCAACGTGCTCGGCGGCTGCCAGGGGACGACCGGCCCGTCGTCCGCGGCGCCGGACGGCGGGCCGTGGGGGTCGCGGTTCCCCGCCGTGACCGTGGCCGACCAGGTCCGCGTCGAGGCGGCGCTGGCCGACGCGCTGGGCATCGACCGCTGGGCCGGGGTGATCGGCGGCTCGATGGGCGGCATGCGCGCGCTGGAGTGGGCGGTGGCGCTGCCCGACCGGGTGGACGCGCTGTTCTTCCTGGCCGCGGGGGCCGCCGCGACCGCCGACCAGCTGGGCACCCAGACCACCCAGCAGGCCGCCATCCGCGCCGACCCCGCGTGGGCCGGCGGGGACTACCTGCCCGGCCCTGGTCCGGTCGCCGGCGTCGGCGTCGCGCGGCGGATCGCGCACCTGACCTACCGCAGCGCGCTCGAGCTCGAGGAGCGGTTCGGCACCGCGGTGCAGGACGACGGCCGGTACGCGGTCGCCTCCTACCTGGACCACCACGCGGACAAGCTGGCCGGCCGGTTCGACGCCGGCAGTTACGTGGTGCTCACCGAGGCGATGAACTCCTGGGACGTCGGCCGCGACCGCGGGGGCGTCGCGGCGGCGCTGTCCCGGGTCACCGCCCGGTCGGTCGTGGCCGGCATCGACACCGACCGGCTCTACCCGCCGGCCCTGCAGCAGCAGGTCGCCGACGCCCTGGGTGTCCCACTGCGGCTGGTCACCTCGCCGTACGGGCACGACGGCTTCCTCATCGAGGTCGACGCCGTGGGCGCGCTGGTCCGCGAGCTGCTCGGCACCTGAGGGAGGACCTCCTGGCCTCCTGCACGGGGACCAGGTCCTCCCACCGTCGCCCGGACGGGTCGGCGGGTCGCCCGGGTCAGCCGAGCGGGCGCACCCGGCGGGCGTCGGCCAGCCGGCCGGTGTAGCTGGCCGCGTTGCCGCGGATGTGCTCGCCGTCGGTGTCGGACGCCTGCCGGATGACCTTGGCCGGCACCCCGGCGACCAGCGAGCCCGGCGGCACCTGGGTGCCCTGGGTGACCACGGCACCGGCGGCGACGATCGACCCGGAGCCGATGTGCGCGCCGTTCATCACGACGCTGCCCATGCCGACCAGCACGTCGTCGTCCACGCGGGCGCCGTGCAGGACGACCCGGTGGCCGACGGTGACCCCGCGGCCGACCACCAGCGGGAAACCGGGGTCGGAGTGCAGGGTGCTGCCGTCCTGGATGTTGGAGTCCGCGCCGATCTCGATGACCTCGGTGTCGGCCCGCGCCACCGCCCCGTACCAGATGCTGGACCGGGGGCCCATGGTCACGGCCCCGACCACGACGGCGGTGGGCGCGACGAACGCCTCGTCGTCGATCTGCGGGGACCCGAACGGCAACTCGGCGATGAAGTTCTCGGCGGTGTTCTCGGCCACGGGCGACAGCACAGCACACGGCCCCCGGCCCCGCACCGGGGGCCGACCGCGGCGACACCGGGGTCCGCGGCGCCCGGGAGGGGCCGGCTGCCCCGCGGTCGGCCCCCTGGACGGTGCACCGGCACCTGGTGAGGATGGCCGTCGTGGGCGTGCCGACCGACCTGCCGGTGCGGGCCTTCCCCAGTCAGGCGGCGCTGGAGGAGTGGCTGGCGGCCGAGCACGCAACCGCGCCCGGGCTGTACGTGCAGATCGCCAAGAAGGGGTCCGGCGTCCCGTCGGTGACGTATCCCGAGCTGGTCGAGTCGGTGCTCTGCTTCGGCTGGATCGACGGCCGGTCCAACAGCCTGGACGACACGTCCTACCTGGTGCGGATCACCCCGCGGCGGCCGCGCAGCGTCTGGTCGCAGAAGAACGTGGCCACGGTCGCGGAGCTCACCGCGGCCGGGCGGATGCGCCCGGCCGGGCTGGCGGCGGTCGAGGCGGCCCGGGCCGACGGCCGCTGGGACCGGGCCTACGCCGGACCGGCGACGGCCGCCGTGCCCGACGACCTCGCCGCCGCGCTGGCCGCCGAGCCGGCGGCGCAGGAGGCCTTCGCCGGCCTGGACGCCCAGAACCGCTACGCGGTCCTCTTCCGGGTGCAGACCGCCGCCACCGAGCAGACCCGCGCCCGGCGGATCGCCGCGCTCGTGACGATGCTCGCCGAGGGTCGCCGTCCGTACGGGTGAGGCCGCTCAGAGGACGCGGCGGGCCCCGGCGTAGTCGCCGATGTCCACGGTGGTCACCGCGACCGGCATGCCGAAGGTGCGCGCGTGCACCATCTTGCCGTTCCCCACGTAGATGCCCACGTGGTAGACGGGGGAGCCGAAGTAGACCAGGTCACCGGGCTGCAGGTCGCCGCGGGCGACGGCCACGCCCATCCGGGACTGCGCCCGGCTGGAGTGCGGCAGGGAGACCCCGATCGCCTCGTACGCGAAGCTGGTCAGGCCCGAGCAGTCGAAGCCGTCGGGACCCGTGCCGCCCCACACGTAGGCGTCGCCCACCTGGGCGAGCGCGGCCGCCAGCACGGCGCCCACGTCCCCGTTGGGTGCGGCGGCCACGACGGCGTCCGTGTCCGGCGGGGCCAGCGACGGGCCGGCGACCGTGGTGAGCACGGCGGCCTGCGCAGCGGCGGACAGCGCGGCGTAGTCCTGCTCGTACTGCTGCTGGCGGGCCTGCACCTCGGTCCGCTGGCGGTCCAGCTCGGCGAGGGCCGCGGTGGCCTGCGCGGCGGCGGCGTCGGCGTCCGCGCGGGCCTGCTCGGCCTGGCGCTGGGCGATCGAGACCTCGGCCAGCAGCCCCTCGGTGTGCGCGGCGATGAGGTCCAGCGTGGTCATCTGCTGGACGACGTCCGCGGCGGAGTCGCCG
This sequence comes from Geodermatophilus sp. DSM 44513, assembly GCF_032460525.1. Classification (NCBI taxonomy): domain Bacteria; kingdom Bacillati; phylum Actinomycetota; class Actinomycetes; order Geodermatophilales; family Geodermatophilaceae; genus Geodermatophilus; species Geodermatophilus sp. DSM 44513. Next base: position 4,383,391 of record NZ_CP135963.1, read on the forward strand.
GTGAGGAAGGCGGCCATCCGGGACTGCGACGTGCCGGAGGTCTGCGCGATGGCCGCCAGCTGCGGGGCGTAGCCGGCCAGCACGGCGTCGGCCTGCGCGGCGGTCGCACCGGCGACCGCCGCGGTCTGCTGGTGCTGGGCGACGGTCAGCTGGGCCTCGTGCACCTGCTCGTCCAGGACGGCCAGCTGCCGGCCGGCCTCGGCGACCAGGCGGGCGGCGTCGTCGGCGGTGGCCGGAGCGGCCGGTGCGGCGGGGGTGACCGGAGCGGCGGGTGCGGCCGGGGTGTCGGGTGCGGCGCCCGCGCTGCCCGGCGCCAGCAGCACGCCGACGACCACGGCGAGCGACAGGGGGGCGGCACCCAGTGCGCCGCGCGACCAGTGCCGGCTCGTCGTCCTGTCGTGGCCCATGACCGGCCCCTTCCCGCCGCGCCCCGCCCCGGGAGGGGGACGGAGTTCCGAGCGCGTGAGCACGCACAGTAAGGACACGACGTCAAGGGGTAGGTGATGGCGCGCGGGCCGCCGATCGCGGCGCCCACCTCATCCGTCCCACGGCTCCCGCCCGGCGCGCGCGCCGCAGGAGGCGCGCCGGTCGCTCAGCGGCGGCGGGGCGGGGCGGAGCCCGAGGGGGTGCGGTCCGGCGCCAGCGGGACCAGCCGGTCGGCCACCGCGCCGGTGACGAAGGAGTACACGGCCTTGCCGGCGAGGTCGACGACCTGGTCGCGACGGGACCACGTCCACGGCGGCGCGCCGACGCCGGTGGCGTTCTCCAGCGTCTGGTCGGTGGCCAGCCGCACCGAGGTGTACCAGGCCGAGGCGCGCCAGCCGCGCAGGCCGCTGGCCGACCACACGCCGCGCAGCGCGCCGACGAGCGCGCCGGTGCCCCAGTGCATGAGGTGGTTGCGCACCGCCGGGCGCGCGGAGCCGGGGAGGCGGCGCCCGGTCGTCAGCGCCGTCAGGGTGCGCGCGGGCACGTAGGAGTCCGGCCGGGAGGTCACCGCCTGCTCGACCTCCTCCGCGAGCGTCATCGCCGCGGTGCCGGCCAGGCCGGCGAGGGCGCCCCGGAGGGCAGCGCGTCCGAGCATGTGGGCACCCCTACCCGGGCGGGCGCCTCGGGTACCACGCCCCCGGTGAGGTGCGGAACGGCTCGCGTGCAGGGTCCCACCGTGAGCCCGGCGACGTGCTGGAACAGCCCCCGTGCAGGGTCCTGCCGCGACCCCAGTGGGTGCTGGAACGGCCACCCTCCAGGGGCCCGCGCCGAGCGAGCGAGGCGTGGGGAGGAGGGTGGTCCTCCTTCAGCCGGCCAGGGGCTCCGGGGCGTCGAGGGCGGCGACCATCTCCAGGTCGCGGACGATGGCGGTGAGCTCCTCGGCCGTCCACGGCTCGCAGCAGTCGCAGTCGTGCCGGTAGCTGACCAGGCCGATCAGGCCCCGCGCCTGGTCCTCGGCGATGGCCAGGCTGCCGGCCGAGGGGTGGCGGTGGCACGCGCACGCGGCGGCGCACAGACCCAGGCCCCAGCCGGACACCACGACGGTGTCCCCGTCGTCCCACACCCGCCCGATCTGGAAGACCGACGGCTTCTGACTCCTCGTCACCGAGTGCTCCCCTCACCTGTCCGGCTGTGCCGGAGCCGTCCGCGGCCGGGCGAGGAGACCCCGTCCACTGCTCGCCTCGGCGTGCAGTGGGCGGTGCGTCAGTACTCGGGACGACCACCGTGCACAACAGACGGTAGGTGGTCGGACGCACAACGTCACGTACGCCACCCCACAAACGTGTGACGGACCGGTCGGCACAACTCACCGGACGCCGTCACAGCAGCCCCACCCGTCCGCGCGGGCCCGCGCAGCGGGGGGCAGGAGGGTCCTTGCGTCAGCTGGCGGGGGACACCGAGCTCATGTTGAAGTCCGGGACGCGGACGGCGGGCATGGCGGCGCGGGTGAACCAGTCGCTCCACTCGCGCGGCAGCGTGCGCTCGGTGCGGCCGGCCTGGGTGATGCGCCCCAGCAGGTCCACCGGGGACTCGTTGAACCGGAAGTTGTTCACCGCGCCGACCACCTCCCCGCCCTCGACGAGGAACACCCCGTCGCGGGTCAGGCCGGTCAGCAGCAGCGTCTGCGGGTCGACCTCGCGGATGTACCACAGCGTGGTCAGCAGCAGCCCGCGGTCGGTGGCGGCGACCATCTCCTCCAGCGACGCGGTGGCGCCCGGCTGCTCCAGGACCAGGTTGTCGACGGCGGCGATGGCCGGGGCGGTGGTCTTCAGCGCCCAGGCCCGCGGGCGGATCAGGTTGGTGAGCACGCCGCCGGAGATCCAGTCGACGGCCGGGGTGGCCATGCCGTTGTCGAACACCGACGCCGTCCCCGACGATCCGCCGACGACCTGGAACGGGCGGGCCTCCAGGCCGGGCTCGAACGGGTCGCTGCGCAGCGTCAGCGGCAGCGCGGCCAGCCGCTCGCCGATCCGGTTGCCACCGCCGGGCTTCGCGTAGACGTTGCGGCCCTCGTCGGCGTCGCGGGCCCCCATCGTCCAGTGGGCGTAGATCACCAGGTCGGCCAGCGCCGAGGGGGGCAGCAGCGTCTCGTAGCGGCCGGCGGGCAGCTCGACCCGTCGCTGCGACCAGCCGAGCCCCCGCTGCACCTCGGCGACCAGGTCGGCCACCGAGACGTCGGTGAAGTCACGGGTGCCGACGCCGGCCCACACCGAGCGGCTCATGTCGGCGCTCTTGCCGTTGAGCTCCACCCGGCCGCCGGGCTGGTCGTGCCGCAGCCGCAGCCCGGTCGAGGTGCCGAGGTAGGTGGTGGACATGCCGTGCTCGGCGTAGCCGAAGAGCAGCTCGTCGCGGTCACGGGCACCGCCGAAGGCCTCCCCGAGGGCCGGGGCGACGTCGCGGAAGACGGCGATCGAGGTCTCCGCGGGGTCGGCGTCCCAGTCGCCGGCACCCGCCGGCGTCTCGCTGACCAGGGGGACGGCGTCCTCGGCCGGGCCGGCGTCCCGGGCGGCCTGCTCGCTGGCGGCCACCAGCTCCCCCACGTCGGGGTTGCCGGTGCGGGCCACGGTGCCGGCCGCCATCCCGGCGCCGCCGTCGACGAAGGAGACGACCACGACCTGCCGGGAGCGCGTGGCGCCGTTGGTGGTCAGGCTGTTGTTGGCCCAGCGGAGGTTGGCCTCGGAGCTCTCCACGACGAAGACGACCTGCCCGTCGGCGGTGGAGGCGGCCAGCGCCTTCTCGACGACGTCCTGCGGACGCAACCAGCTGCTCATCGTCCGGCCTCCTGCACCGTGTTGAGGATGGTCACGCCCTCGAACAGGGCCACCGGGCAGCCGTGGCTGACCGGGGCGATCTGCCCGGGCTGGGCCTTGCCGCAGTTGAAGGCGCCGCCGAGGACGTAGGTCTGCGGGCCGCCCACCACGCGCATCGAGCCCCAGAAGTCCGTCGTCGTCGCCTGGTAGGCCACGTCGCGCAGCTGGCCGGCCAGCCGGCCGCCCTCGATCCGGTAGAAGCGCTGGCCGGTGAACTGGAAGTTGTAGCGCTGCATGTCGATCGACCAGCTCTTGTCGCCGACGACGTAGACGCCGCGCTCGACGCCGGCGATCACCTCGGCGGTGGAGGGGCCGTCGGGGGCGGGCTGCAGCGAGACGTTGGCCATCCGCTGCACCGGCGTGTGCTGCGGGGAGTCGGCGAACGCGCAGCCGTTGGAGCGGGACATGCCGCCCAGGCGCGCGGTGTTGCGGTCGACCTGGTACCCGACCAGCACGCCGTCGCGCACGATGTCCCAGCGCTGGCCCGCGACGCCCTCGTCGTCCCAGCCGACCGTGGACAGCCCGTGCTCGGCCGTCCGGTCACCGGTGACGTTCATGACCGCCGACCCGTACTGCAGGCTGCCGAGCCCGTCGACGGTGGCGAAGGACGTGCCGGCGTAGGCGGCCTCGTAGCCCAGCGCCCGGTCCAGCTCGGTGGCGTGGCCGATGGACTCGTGGATGGTCAGCCACAGGTTCGACGGGTCGACGACCAGGTCGTAGCGCCCCGGCTCCACCGACGGCGCCTTCGTCTTCTCCACCAGCAGCGACGGGATCTCCGCGATCTCGGCGCGCCAGTCCCAGCCCGTTCCGGTGAGGTACTCCCAGCCGCGGCCGGCCGGCGCGGCGGTCGTGCGCATGCTCTCGAAGGCGCCGGTGGCGCGGTCGACGGTGAGCGCGGTGAGCGACGGGTGGGTGCGCACCCGCTGCTGGCGGGTCCGGGTGCCGGCGGTGTCGGCGTAGTACTTCTGCTCCTTGACGGTCTGGCACACCGTCTGCACGTGCTCCACGCCGTCGGCGGCCAGCAGCTGCTCGGACAGCTCGGTGAGCAGCGCGGTCTTCTCGCCGTCGGGCACGCCGAACGGGTCGACGTCGTAGTCCGACACCCACACCGCGTCCGGGTACACCGGCTCGGGGGCGAGCTCGACGCGGTCGCTGTTCACCGCCGCCGACAGCTGCGCCACCGCGACGGCCTCCTCGGCCAGCCGGACGGCCTCGGCCGCGGTGAGGACGACGCCCGCGGCGAAGCCCCAGGTGCCCTCGTGCACCACCCGCACGGCCAGCCCGAGGTCCTCGCCGTCGGCCAGGGCCTCCAGCCGGGCGTCGCGCAGGCTGATCGACTGGGTGCGGATCCGCTCCACGCGGATGTCGGCGTGCTCGCAGCCCAGGTCGACCGCGCGGGTGAGCGCGGCGTCGGTCAGCGCGGAGAGGGGGAGGGCGAGGAAGGACGCGTCCACGTCGCGGGAGGCAGCCACCGGTTCTGTCTACCAGGGGCGGCCGACAGCGCACGGTGCACCCGGAGGGCCGTCCGGCGGGCGTCGCGGTCCACGCCGTCGAGCAGCCCGGAGTTCACCCGGGTCTGCCACGGCAGCCCCATCCAGTGCAGCCCGGGCACCGGGGAGGCGCCGCGGTCGGAGCGGGGCGCGCCGTCCCCGTCGAGGGCGCCGGGGACGTCGACCCAGCCGGTGTCGGGCGCGAAGCCGGTGCACCACAGCACGCTGGCGACCTCCTCGACCGACCCGTCGGACAGGCCGACCCGGTCGCCGTCGGCGCTGACCACCCGGTGCGGGAGCACCCGGACGACGCCGCGGCGGCGCAGCCGGTCCAGCTCCCGGCCCACGACCGCGTCGCCGCGGGCGCGGATGCGCCGGGACACCCAGGCGTCCCGGTCGGCGTTGAGCACGCCGCTGACCAGCAGCCAGTCGAACAGGCCCACCCCGAGCGCGCGCTCCGGCACGTAGCGGGGCTCGCGGGCGCTGGCGACCGTGACCTCGTGGGTGGCGGCCAGCTCGACGGCCAGCTGGGCGGCGGAGTTGCCGCCGCCGACGACCAGCACCCGCCCGGGCGGGACGTCGTCCGCGCGGCGGTAGTCGGCCGAGTGCAGCTGGGGGACGGCGAGGTCGCGGGCCGCCTCGGGCACGGACGGCCGGCGGAACGCCCCGGTGGCGACCACCACCTGCCGCGCGCGCACCGGCCCCGCGGGCGTGTCCGCGCAGAAGCCGTCGCCGTCGGGGGCGAGCCGCCGCACCGGGGTGCCCGTGCGCACCCGCAGGCCCCACCGGCGGGCGTAGTCGCGCAGGTAGCCAGTCACCTCCTCCCGCGACGGCGCCGGCGTCGGGCCGGGCGGGAACGGCAGCCCGGGCAGCCCGGAGTACCGGCGCGGGGTGAACAGCCGCAGGGACTCCCAGCGCTCGCACCAGCTCTGCCCGATGCCGCGCGCCTCGAGGACCAGCACGTCGCGGACGCCGAGGCGCTGCAGGTGGTACGCCGTCCCGAGGCCGGCCTGCCCGGCCCCGACGACGAGGACGTCGGGAGTGCTCACCACACCCATCCTCCCCGCGCGCAGCGCCTACCGTCGGGCCGTGCGCGGACGACGGGACGACGACGGGGTGGACCTGCTGGTCATCGGCGGCGGGACGGCGGGGATGGTGGGCGCGAAGACCGCTGCGAGCCTCGGTGCCCGCGTGCTGCTGGTCGAGCGCGACCGCACCGGCGGGGACTGCCTGTGGACCGGCTGCGTCCCCTCCAAGGCGCTGCTGGCCGCCGCCGACGCCGCCGCGAGCGCCCGCACCGCCGGCCGGTTCGGCGTGCACGCCGGCGACGTGACCGTCGACTTCGCCGGGGTGCGCGCGCACGTGCGGGCCGCGATCGAGCACATCGCGCCGGTCGACTCCGCCGAGGCGCTGCAGGCCGCCGGCGTCCGGGTCGAGATCGGCGACGCCGTGCTCACCGGACCCGACACGGCCACGGTCGGCGGCCGCACCGTCCGCTTCGGCCGCGCGCTGCTGGCCACCGGCGCCGCCCCCGCGCTCCCGCCGGTCGACGGCCTGGCCGAGGCCGGCCCGCTGACCAGCGAGACGGTGTGGGACGACCTCACCGAGCTGCCGCGGCGGCTGGCCGTCCTCGGTGGCGGCCCGATCGGCTGCGAGCTCGGCCAGGCCTTCGCCCGGCTCGGCTCGGCGGTCACCGTGGTCGACGGCGCCGACCGGCTGCTCAGCAAGGAGCCCGCGGAGGCCGCCGCGATCGTGACGGCGGCGCTGCGCCGCGACGGGGTCACCGTGTGCACCGGCTCCGGCGTCACCGCCGTCCGCGACGGGGCGCTGCAGCTGGCCGACGGCTCCGCCGTCCCGTTCGACCGGCTGCTCGTCGCCGTCGGCCGCACGCCCCGCACCGCGGACCTCGGCTGCCCGGCCGCCGGGGTCGAGCTGCGCGAGGACGGCACCGTGGCGGTCGACGACGCGCTGCGGACGACGAACCCGCGGATCTGGGCCGCCGGCGACCTCACCGGGCACCCGCAGTTCACCCACACCGCCGGCGTCCACGGCAGTCTGGCCGCCACCAACGCGCTGCTCGGGCTGCGCCGCACCGTCGACCCGGTCGTGCCGCGGGTCACCTACACCTCCCCCGAGGTGGCCTCGGTCGGCCTGCCGCCCGAGCGGGGCGCCGCGGTGCGCCGGGTCGGTCACGGACACGTCGACCGGGCGGTCACCGACGGGGAGACCGACGGGTTCACCACGCTGGTGCTCGACCGCCGCCGCCGCGTCGTCGGCGCGACCGCAGTGGGCCCGCGGGCCGGGGAGGTGCTCGGCGAGCTGACCCTCGCCGTCCGCCGGGGGCTGACCACCGCCGACCTGGCCGGCACCACACACGCCTACCCCACCTACAGCGGGGCGGCCTGGGACGCCGCGGTGGACGACGTCCGCGCGCGGCTGGCCGGGCCGGTGCTCGGCCGGGTGCTGCGGGCCGCCGTCCGGCTGCGCGCTCAGCGCAGCGCGCGGTAGCCCGCCCACACCCGGTGCGCGGCGCTGACGCCGACCAGCGCCGCCCAGACCCAGGCGGTGCCCCCGGCGTACGCGGGCAGCAGCAGCCACAGCGCGTGCACGACCACCGTCTCGGTGCCCTCCGCCAGCCCGCCGAGGAAGGACAGCGAGCGGCCGTCGTCGAGCTGCCGGCCGGCCCGCTCCGCGATCGAGGAGAAGGCCAGGAACGCCGCGCCGTTGACGTAGTAGGCGAACAGGACGGCGAGGAACGGCAGCCAGGAGGCGCCGTGACCGGCCGTGGCCCCGACCGCGACACCGACCACGCCGGCGCCGTAGACGACGAAGTCGGCGGTGATGTCGAAGAACCCGCCGGCACCGGCGTCACCCGGGTGTCCGGCCGCCCGGCGCCGCCGGGCCAGCGGGCCGTCCAGGCCGTCGGCCAGCCGGCAGGCCAGCCACAGCACCAGCGCGGGCAGCCACAGCTGCGCCGCGGCCGCCCCGGCGCTGGCCAACCCGAGCACCAGGTTGGCGCCGGTGAGCCGGTCCGGGGTGATCCCGGGGCGGTCCAGCAGGGCGGCCGCGCGGGCCAGGGGCGCGTCCAGCAGCGCGCGGGCGGCGGGGTCGAGCACGGCACCTCCCGGCACGGACGGTCACGACGGGCCTCCGGCGGGCGAGCCCGGGACCGATGGTGCACGATCCAGCGGGGCCGCACCGGGCATCCGCCCCACCCGCCCGGCGCGAACACCCTGCGGCGGCCCGCCCGGCGTCCGCCGTCCCCCGACCGGAAGGCGGGCCCGGTGCCCACAGGACGTCGTCGTTCGATCGCGGCCGGCGCCGCGCTGCTCGCCCTGGCCGGCTGCGCCGCGCCCGCCGCCGAGGCCCCCGTGGCCGCCGACCGGCCGTGGGACGACGTGCTGGCGGAGGCCGACGGGCAGACGGTGGACCTGTGGATGTACGGCGGCGAGGAGGCCGGCAGCGCCTACGTCGACGACGTGCTGGCGCCCGCGGCCGCCGAGCTCGGGGTGACCCTGCGCCGCGTGCCGGTCTCCGACACCGGTGACGCGCTGGACCGCGTGCTGTCCGAGCGGCAGGCCGGGGTGACCGACGGCGAGGTCGACCTGGTGTGGGTCAACGGCGAGAACTACGCCGCCGGGCGGCAGGCCGGCGCCTGGCTGTGCGACTGGGCGCTGGACCTGCCCAACCGGCAGTACACCGACCCCGACGACCCGCTGCTGAGCAGCGACTTCGGCGTCCCGGTGGAGGGCTGCGAGTCGCCCTGGCACAAGGCCCAGTTCACCCTGGTCTACGACTCCGCGCGGGTGCCCGAGCCGCCGACGACGATGGCCGGCGTGCTGGACTGGGCGCAGGCCAACCCGGGCCGGTTCACCTACCCCGCCCCGCCGGACTTCACCGGCTCGGTGTTCGTCCGCCAGGTGCTCACCAGCGTCGTCGGCGGGCCCGGGGAGGTGCCGGTGGAGTTCTCCCAGGAGGCCTACGACGAGTACGCGCCGGCGCTGTTCGACCGGCTGGCCGCGTTGCGGCCGGCGCTGTGGCGCGGCGGGGACACGTACCCGCAGTCACAGCAGGAGCTCGACCGGCTGTTCGCCGACGGGGAGGTCGACATGACGATGACCTACGGGCCGGCCACGCTGGCCGACCTGGTCGCCGACGGCACCTTCCCGGAGACGACACGGGTGCTGACGCTGGAGGAGGGCACCTTCGGCAACGCCAGCTTCCTGGCCCTGCCGTCGACCTCCGGTGACTCCGCCGGCGCGCAGGTCGTCGCCGACCTGGCGCTGAGCCCGGAGCAGCAGGCGGCCAAGGCCGACCCGGGCACCTGGGGGCAGTTCACCGTGCTCGACCTCGGGCTGCTCGAGGAGGCCGACCGGGCCGCGTTCGAGGCCCTGCCCGCGTCCCCCGTCGTGCCGCCGTACGAGGAGCTCTCGGAGAACGCCCAGCCCGAGCTGTCGGCAGACTGGGTGTCACCGCTGGACGAGGGGTGGCGCCGGTCGGTCCTGGCCCCGTGACCGGGGGCCGTGGGCAGGGCGCCGTGAGGACGGTCCCGTGAGCCCCCGGCGGCGGGCGGTGCTGCTCGTGCTGCCCGCCCTGGTGCCGGTGGCCGCCGTGGTCGGTGCGGCGCTGGTCTCCGCCGTCCTGCTCAGCCTGGGCCTGACCCCGCTGGTCGGGCGCCCGGAGCTGTCGCTCTCCGCCTGGCGGGCCGCGGCCGGGGACCTGGGCACGGCGACCCGGCTGTCGCTGGGCATCGCCGCGGCCTCGACCGTCCTCGCCGCCGTCCTCGGGCTGGGCATCGCGCTGTCCGCGACCGCCGCCGTCCGCCGCAGCCGGCTGCTCGGGGCGCTGGCCGCGCTCACCATCCCGGTCCCCCACCTGGTCGGTGCGGCGGCGATGGGGCTGCTGCTGGCCGACTCCGGCGTGCTGGCCCGCTGGCTGGGCGTGTCCCCGGACGCCTGGCCGTCGCTGGTGGGCGGCCCGTGGTGGGTGGCCGTCGTCGCGGAGTACGCGTGGAAGGAGTCGGCGTTCGTCGCGCTGGTGGTGGGCGGTGTGCTGGCCTCGCGGGCGCGCTCCTACGACGAGACGGCGGCGCTGCTGGGGGCCGGCCGGTGGGCGCGGTTCCGGTTCGTGACGCTGCCGCTGGCCGCCCCGGCGCTGGGCGCGGCGTCGGCGGTCACGTTCGTCTACACGCTGGGCTCCTACGAGGTCGCCGCGCTGCTCGGCCGCCCCTACCCCGAGCCGCTGCCGGTGATGGCGGTGCGGCTGGCCGGCTCGATCGACCTGGCCGTGCGCCCGCAGGCGGCCGCGGTGGCGGTGACGACCGCGGTGCTGGCGCTGGCCGCCGTCCTGCTGGCGCTGCGCGCGCTGCGGAGGCTGTCCGCGTGGCACTGAGCGTCCGGGCGGGCCGGGCCGCGCTGGCGGTCTGGCTGCTGCTCCCGCTCGTGCCCCTGGTGCTGTGGGCCGCCGCCGACCGCTGGGCCGCCCCGGCAGTGCTGCCGCAGGCGTGGGGGACGGCGGGGCTGCGCGACGCCGTGGCCGCCGGCGCGGGCCCGGCGTCGGTCCGGTCGACGGTGCTCGGGCTGGTCGTCGCGGCGCTGGCCACCCCGCTGGGCGCGATGGCCGGACGGGCGCTGGCCGGTTCCGGAGTGCCGGCGCGTGGGGCGGTGCTCGGCGCGCTGCTCTCGCCGCTGGTGCTGCCGCCCTTCGCCGTCGCGCTGGGCCTGGACGTGCTGCTGCTGCGCTTGCGGGTGCCCTCGTCGGTCGGGGTGGTCCTGCTGCTCACCGTGGCCGCGCTGCCCTACACGACCGTGCTGATGCGCACCGCCTACGCCGCCCACGACCCCGGCTTCGAGGAGGAAGCGCGCACCCTGGGGGCGACCGCCCGACGGGCGGTGCTCGCCGTGCAGCTGCCCATGCTGGCCCCGGCGCTGGCCGGTGCGGCGTTCCTGGCCTTCCTGGTGGGCTGGAGCGACTACGTCGTCACGTTGCTGGTCGGCGGCGGGCAGCTGGTGACGCTGCCGCTGCTCGTCGCGTCGGCGGCCTCCAGCGTGGGCAACGAGGCGCAGGTGGCCGTGCTGTCGCTGGGCTCGGTGCTGCCGCCGCTGGCGCTGCTGGTGGCGGTCGGGCTGCTCGGACGGCGGCGGTGAGTGCCGCGCTGGACCTGCGGGGGCTGACCCGGGTGCACCCCGGCGGCGCCGCCCCCGCGCTGGACGGCTTCACCCTCGACGTGCCCGCCGGCTCCTGCGTGGCCGTGCTCGGCCCGTCGGGGTCGGGCAAGAGCACGGTGCTGCGGCTGACCGCCGGCCTCGACGAGCCCACCGGCGGCAGCGTGCGCCTGGACGGCCGCGACCTGGCCGGCGTGCCGCCCGAGCGGCGCGGCATGGCGATGGTCTTCCAGCGGCCGCTGCTGTTCCCGCACCTGTCGGTGCGGGACAACGTGGCCTTCGCCGACCGGGTGCGCGGGGTACCGCGGCGACGGGCCCGGGAGCGCGCCGAGGAGTACCTGGGCCTGGTGCAGCTGGCCGGCTACGGCGACCGGCCGGCCCGGGCGCTGTCCGGCGGGCAGGAGCAGCGGGTGGCCCTGGCCCGCGCGCTGGCCGCCGAACCGCGGGTGCTGCTGCTCGACGAGCCGTTCAGCGCCCTGGACACCGCGCTGCGCACCGAGATGCACGACCTGCTGGCCGACCTGCGGCTGCGGCTTGACCCCACCGTGCTGCTGGTCACCCACGACCCGGCCGAGGCCGACGCGCTGGCCGACGCGGTCGCGGTGCTCGACGGCGGCCGGCTGCAGCAGGCCGGGCCGCTGCGCGAGCTGTACGCCCGGCCGGCGTCCCTGGCCGTGAGCCGGCTGCTCGGCGGGCGCACCGAGGTGCCCGGGACGGTACGCGACGGCGTGCACACCTCCGCGCTCGGCGCCCTCGCGCTGCCCGGGCCGGTCCCGGACGGGCCCGGGGTGCTCGTCGTCCGCCCCGAGGTGGTGCGGGTGACCGCGCCGGGTGACCCGGCCGCCGACGTGACGGGCACCGTCGTCCGGGTGCGGCGGCGCGGTCTGCGCGCGCTGGTCGTCGTGCAGGTGCCCGGACCCGGCGGGGTGGCGGTCGAGGCCGAGACCGCCGCCGCCGACGAGCCGCCGGCCGGCCGGCCCGTGGGGCTGGTGCTGCCGGTGACCGCCCGCACGGTGGTGCCGCCGCTGGTGGCCCCGACCCCCGCCGACCCGGCGAGATCGGCGATCTCGCACGGCTGAGCGGCCCTGACCGTGCGAGATCGCCGATCTCGCCGGTGCCGGCCCGGAGCCGGCCAGTGACCGCCGGTCAGGCCGGTGCGGGCACCAGCGGGCCGCGGGTGGTGAAGGCGCCGGTGCGCGCCCGCCCGTCGTAGCCGCCCTCCGGTGCGCCCAGGCCGAACAGCCCGCCGACCGTGGGCGCGACGTCGACGGTGCGGGCGGGGTCGCTCAACACGACCCCGCGGCGCACCGCCGGGTGCCCGCCGGCGACGAGGAACGGGATCGGCTCGGTGACCGGGTGACCGTGGTTGCCCGGCAGCGGGTTGGACCAGGGGTTCTCGTCGCTGAACCGCCAGCCCGGGCGGGCGAAGCAGACCAGGTCGCCGGCCTCGGGACCAAGCGCCAGCCGGTCGGGGGCCTGCACCGACAGCACGCCGGGGTGCGCGCGCACCAGCCGGGTGACCTCGGCCAGCCCGGCCCGCCGCTCCTCCGCCGGGCCGACCCAGTACAGCAGGTCGGCGCCGCCGTTCTGGCCGATGACGATGTTCTCCCGCAGCTCGGGCCGACCGGCCAGCACCCGGGCCACCGAGACGAAGTCGGTGGCGATCGACCAGTCCATCGAGTGGTCGGCCAGCACGACCAGCACCGTGTTCGCCCAGCGCCCGCCGGCCCGCAGCTCGTCGACGTACCGGCCCACCTGCGTGTCGGTGCTCAGCAGCGCGGCGCGGCGGGCGGCCTCCAGCTCCAGCGGCCCGGTCGGGTCGCTGTGGCCCACCCGGTCGACGTCACCGAGGTTGACGAACAGCAGGTGCGGGTCGAACTCGCGGACCATGCTGATCGCGGCGTCCACCGTGAACACGTCAGGGGCGTGGCCGCTGACCGGGACGACGGGGAACGGCTCCCAGCGGTGCGTGGCCCGCGTGCCGAAGATGCCGTACAGGTAGTCCTTGGACAGCACCGTGCCGGTGGTGCGGCCGGTGGCGTTCAGCCGCTCGAGCAGCGTCGGGAAGCGCAGGTCGGTGGGCCGGTCCAGGTCCCGGACGACGCGCTCGGCGCGGTCGTAGACGGCGTTGGCCGGCACGCCGGAGCGGTCCGGGCGCACGCCGGTCATCATCATCACGTGGTTGGGGATGGTCTCCATCACCGGCAACGAGCGCGCCCGGTCGAACCACGCGCCGTCGGCCCGCAGCGCGGCCACCCGCGGCATGAGCAGCGGCGTCACCTCGGCGGGGCTGGTGCCGTCGAGGACGAGGACGTGCACCCGCAGGTCCGGGGTCGCCGCGCAGGCGGGTGCCGTCCCGGCGGCCGAGGAGAGGACGACGGCGGCGCCGGAGGCCAGGCCGACCTGCAGGAACCGGCGGCGGCTCAGGGCGGCGGCCCGGCGGTGCACAGCAGTCACGTGCTCGCCGGTGCCCAGCCCCGCGGCGGTGACACCTCGTGCACGGACAGTTCACCCTGCGTTCGTGGTCCGGCCGGTCGTCGCCCGCCCGTGCCGGCGAGATCGGCGGTCTCGCACGGATGGACGGCCGCAGGCGGGTGAGATCGCCGATCTCGCCGCGGGAGCGGGGTCAGACGACGGTCAGCGGCAGGAGCTTGCGCAGCTGGGCGTTCTCCGCCAGGTCGAGCACCGAGTGCTGCGCGCAGGCCGGCACCAGCTCACCGGTCTCCGGGTGGGCCATGGAGTAGGTGCAGGCCGCCAGCCGCTCCTGGGTGGCCCGCAGCTGCGGGTCCTCGGCGACCTCGCCGCGGCGCATCATGTCCCACGCCGGCCCGACGTGCGCGGCGTCCATGAAGCTGTGCACCTCGAAGGTCATCAGCCCCAGCCGCCCGCGGCGGGCCGCGCCGGCCAGCGCCCGCAGCCCGCCCGCGCGGCGCACCAGGCTGCGCGCCCAGCCGGCCGCGACGGCGGCGTCCCCGGGGTGGTGCCGCAGCACCCGCAGCACCTTGACCGCCAGCAGCGCCGGCGGGGTGTTGCTGAAGGCGATCCCGCCGAAGTGGGCGAAGAAGGCGTCGCGGGCGCGCAGCTCGGCGGGGTGGGCGGGGTCGACGAAGGGGTGCCACCCGCCGTCGGCCAGGAAGCCGAACCCCAGCCGGTTGCACCGGGGGTCGCCGAACTCGATCGCCTGGTACGGCACCGTGCGGCCCAGGCCCTCCTCCAGCCGCGCCCACACCGCGTCGACGTCCACCGCGGTGTAGGACTCCTTCCACCGGCGGTCGTCGCCCACGTGCGCGGCCGGCTGGAAGCTCATCATCGAGTAGCCCATGGGCACCACCGCGCGCACCACCTCGGCCACCTGGTCGAGGTTGGCCGGCGTGACGGTCATGTTGTGCGCCAGGTAGGAGCGCAGGCCGGTCTCGGCGCGCAGGTCGCGGAACATCTGCACGAAGCGCTCCCGGAACGGGTGCAGCTCGGCCTCCGTGCGCGGGCGGACGGCGCCGCGGCGGCCGCGCATGAGGGAGTCGACGTGCGCGGCGAAGCTCACCCGCGGCAGCCGCAGCCGGCCGTCGTCCCCGGTGACCAGGGCGCGCAGGTAGTCGGGGTCGAAGTCGCCGTGGGTCATCGACATCGGCGAGCGGCCGTGCCGGCGCATGGTCAGCAGCGCCTCGGCGTGGTCGTCCGGGGGCAGCAGGGAGACCTCGCCGCCGATCAGCTGGGCGTGCGCGTAGGGCCCGCGGCGTTCCCGCAGGTAGGCCATCTGCGCGTCCACCTCGCGCACGGTGTGCCCGCCGTCCACGCGGACCTTGTTGGCGTCGGCCGAGTGGTAGCACGGGGTGCAGGTCAGGTTGCACTTCGGGAAGACGCCGTGCGTGCCCTCGCAGCCGACCGCGTGCCGGCCCAGGCTCTGCGCCGGCGTGCGCACGTGCTCCGGCAGCGCCGCCCAGCGCTCGGCCAGTGCCCGCTCGGTCTCCGGGTGCACCGGCCGGGTGCGTTCCGCGAGTCGCCGCCACCCCGCCCGCAGGCGCCCGAGCCGTCCGTCCGTCATGGGAGACATCCTCACCGCTGGTGTTCGTCCCGGCCCGACCGAGCGGTTCGGCCGGGACGGCGTGTCCGCCGGGGAAGCGGGGTAGACGGCCCGGCATGGCCGCCCCCGCCCCTGCCGACGACGTCACACTCACCTTCGGCGGGAACGCCACCATGCTGCTGCGGCTGGGCCCCTTCACCCTGCTCACCGACCCGAACTTCCTGCGCCGCGGCCAGCGGGCCTACCTCGGCAAGGGGCTGTGGGCCAAGCGGCTCACCGACCCCGCGCTGCTGCCCGACCAGCTGCCGGCGCTGGACTCGATCCTGCTGTCGCACCTGCACGCCGACCACTGGGACCGCATCGCCACCGCCACCCTGGACCGCGACACCCCGGTGCTCACCACGCCGGCCGCCGCCCAGGCGCTGTCGCGCCGCGGGTTCCGGTCCACCGTCGACCTCACCCCGTGGCAGCGGCACGAGCTGACCCGGGACGGCGCCACGCTGCGGGTCACCTCGGTGCCCGGCGTGCACGGCCCCGGCCCCATGGCGCGGCTGCTGCCGCCGGTGATGGGCAGCGTGCTCGAACTCGTGCGGGACGGCGGGGTCACCTGGCGCGGCTACGTCAGCGGCGACACCGTCTTCAAGCCGTGGCTCGGCGAGGTGCTGCAGCGCTGCGGGCCGCTGGACGTCGTCGTCCCGCACCTGGGCGGCACGAAGGCGCTGGGGTTCACCGTGACCATGGACGGCCGGCAGGGCGCCGACCTGGTCGAGCTGCTCAAGCCGCCGGTGACCGTGCCGGTGCACTACGACGACTACGACCGCTTCGCCTCGCCGCTGGGCGACTTCGTCCGCGAGGTGGCCGCCCGCCGCATCCCCGGTGAGATCCGCGCGGTGACCCGCGGCGAGACGATCTCCCTGCGCTCCTGACCCACCCCCTACCGCCAATATCGCGATAATGGCGGTCCCGGGGCCTTTCGCGCGCGAGAGGCCGCCCGTGGTGCCTCAGCCGGTCGCCAGGCGCCTCGCGCGGGCGGCGACGTCGGCGCGCAGGGCGTCGGCGTCCACCGTCGTGCAGACGCCGTCGCGCACCACCTGCGCACCCCCGACCCAGGTGTCGCGCACCAGCCGCGAGGTGCCCGACCAGACCAGGTGGGTGAGCAGGTCGGCCGGGTCGAGCACCGGCTCGAAGGCGGGGTCGCGGGTGTCGACGTGCACCAGGTCGGCGCGGCGGCCGGCGGCGAGCTGACCGAGGTCCGGGCGGCCGATCGCGTCGGCGGCCGCACCGGTGGCCAGCCAGAACGCCTCGGCCGCGGTCAGCGCGGTGGCCGAGGACTCCCGCAGCCGGGCGAGCTGCGCGGCCAGCCGGACGTCGGCGAGCAGGTCCAGCCCGTCGTTGGACGCCGGCCCGTCGGTGCCCAGCCCGACCCGGATCCCGCGGTCGAGCATCGCCCGCACCGGGGCGGTCCCGCTGGCCAGCTTGGCGTTGCTCGCCGGGCAGTGCGCCACCGCGACGTCGTACTCCCGCCACAGCTGCAGGTCCCCGTCGTCGAGGTGCACGCAGTGCGCGGCGAGCACCCGCCCGCCCAGGACGTCGTGCGCGGCGAGCAGCGCGGGCACCGACAGCCCGTGGGTGGCCAGCAGGTCCGCGCCCTCGCCCGCGGTCTCGGCGACGTGCAGGTGCAGCAGCAGGCCGTGCTCGCGGGCGGCGGCCGCGGCGTCGCGCAGCACCGGCAGCGGCAGCGTGTAGGCCGCGTGCGGGCCGATGCCGTACTCCACGGCGCCGTCGCGGGGTGCGGCCGTGGCCAGGTCGACGGCGGCGGCCAGCTGCTCGGCCAGCGGCGGCATGCCCGGCAGCGGGATGAGCGGGGTGGCGACCACGGCGCGGGCGCCGGTGCGCCCGACGGCGGCGGCGATCCGCTCGGGGGAGAAGTACATCTCCACGCTGGTGGTGACCCCGCCGCGCAGCAGCTCCGCCGACGCCGCGGTCATCGCCACCTCGACGTCGTCGGCGGTCAGCCGGGCCTCCCGCGGCCAGATCACCTCGCGCAGCCAGCGGTCCAGCGCCAGCCCCTCGGCCTGCCCGCGGAACAGCACCATCGGCGCGTGCGAGTGGGTGTTGACCAGCCCCGGCAGCAGCAGCCCCGGGACGGCGACCACCGCGGCGTCGCCGGCGTCCGGCGCGTCGGCGGCCGGGCCGACCCAGCCGATCGTGCCGTCCTCGACGTCGACCACCGCGTCGGGCACGACGGTGCCGGCGCGGTCCCCGACGACGACGGCCCGGGCGGTGAAGCGCTGCCGCATGGGTGGCGAACCTACCCCGGCGCTGCCGGGTGCCCCCCGGACCGCGCCGTTACCGTGGGCGCATGTCGTCCCTCGCCGCCGCAGCCTCCTCGGACTCCGGCGGGATCACCGGCTTCCTGCTCGACCTGGTGGAGCGGCTGGGGCCGGTGGGCGTGGGCCTGTCCATCCTGCTGGAGACGGTGATCCCGCCGATCCCCAGCGAGGCGGTGCTCGGGCTGGCCGGCGTGCTCATCAACGAGGGCCGGATGTCGATCGTCCCGGTCGTCCTCGCCGCGACCCTGGGTTCGGTGCTCGGCGCGATCGTCTTCTACTACGTCGGCCGGGCGCTGGGCCCGCGCCGCTCGCACGCCTTCCTCGACCGGCTGCCGCTGGTGGACACCGAGGACGTCGACCGGACCTTCGCCTGGTTCGAGCGGCACGGGCGCTCGGCGGTGTTCTTCGGCCGGATGGTGCCGCTGGTGCGCAGCTTCATCTCGGTGCCCGCGGGTGTCGTCCGGATGCCGTTCGGCCAGTTCGTGCTCTACACCACCGCCGGCAGCCTGATCTGGAACAGCGTGCTCATCGGTCTCGGGGTGGCCCTGGGCGACGTCGTCACCGAGTACCTGCAGTACTTCGACTACCTCATCTACGCCGGGATCGCGGTCGCCGCCGGCCTGCTGGTCCGCCGCCAGGTGAAGGTCCACCGCGCCAAGGCCGGCCGGGGCCCGGCGTGAGCACGGTGCGGCCGCAGGTGGTCGCCTTCGACGTCAACGAGACGCTGCTGGACCTCGGCCCGGTGCGCGCCGCGCTGGTCGAGGTGGGGCAGCCGGCCGACCTGCTGCCGTCGGTCTTCTCCCGCACGCTGCTGACCGGCTTCGCCGCGGCGACCGCCGGCACCTGGTGCCGCTTCCGGGACGCCTTCGACGCGGCCCTCGCCCAGAGCACCGACCTCGGGGACGCCGACCGGTCCGCGGTGGCCGACGCCTTCCGCGAGCTGGCCCCGCACCCGGACGTCGAGCCCGCGCTGCGCCGGCTGGTCGGGGCCGGCGTGCGGGTGGTGACCCTGACCCACGGCTCCCCCGGCGTCGCCGAGGCCGGCCTGGAGCGCGGCGGGATCGCCCCGCTGGTGGAGCGGTCGCTGTCCAGCGAGGTCATCCGGGCGTGGAAGCCGGCCCGCGAGGTGTACCTGTGGGCGGCCGGCGTGTGCGACGTCGAGCCGGCGCGGGTGGCGCTGGTCGCCGCGCACGGCTGGGACGTGCACGGGGCGCTGCGCGCGGGGCTGACCGCCGCCTGGTTCCCGCGGGCGGAGCGCAGCTACCCGGCGGTCTACGACCCCGCCGCGCTCGTCGCCGCGGACCTCGCCGGCGCGGTCGACGCGCTGCTGGCCCTGCCCGCCCCGTGACGGGGGTGCCGACCCCGCTCGGTCCCGCCCGGGTCACCGCGACCGAGCCGCCCGGCCGGGCCGCCGGCACGCTGGTGCTGGGCCACGGCGCCGGCGGGGGCCTGGGGTCGGTGGACCTGGTCGCGGTCACCGCGGCGGCGGCCGCGGCCGGGTGGCGGGTGCTCGGGGTGGAGCAGCCCTGGCGGGTGGCCGGACGGCGGATCGCCCCGGCGCCGCCCCGGCTGGACGAGGCCTGGACGGCGGTGCTCGCCACGCTGCGGGACGACGGCCGGCTGACCGGCGCGCTGGTGCTCGGCGGGCGCAGCGCCGGGGCCCGGGTGGCCTGCCGGACGGCGGCCGCGCTGGGGGCCGACGGCGTGCTCTGCCTGGCCTTCCCGCTGCACCCGTCGGGCCGCCCGGAGAAGAGCCGCGCCGGCGAGCTGACCGCCGTCGAGCTGCCGCTGGGCGTCGTCCAGGGCGAGCGGGACGCCTCCGGCCGCCCGGAGGACCTGGCCGCGGTGCTCACCGGGCGGCCGGGCGCGTCGCTCTACGCCGTCCCCGGCGACCACGCGCTGTCCCGCGCCCCGGACGTCGTCGCGCTGGCCGCCGTCGACTGGCTGGGCGGGGTCGCCGGGAGACGCCCCGGCGACCCCGCGGACGTCAGCGGCGCCGGCGCCGGACGACCAGCGTGACGACCAGCAGCAGCGCCGCCACCCCGGCCAGCGGCGCGGCGTAGCGCGTCAGCGCCGCCCCACCGGCGACCTCGAGCAGGTCGATCGGCTCGGGCTCCTCCTGCGCGGCAGCCGGCGGCCGGGGGACCTGGGCCACCGGGACCGTCGCGGGCGCGGCGGGTGCGGTGGCCGCGCTGGTCGCGGCGGTCGTGATGGGGCTGGTGTCGGTCGCCCCCGCCGCCGCCGCCGTGCCGGTCGTGATCGGCGCGGTGTCGGTCGCCCGCGGTGCCGTGGCGGCCGCCGGCGCGGTGCCGTTCGCCGCCGCCGGTGCCGCGGCCCGGTCCGCGGTGGCCGCGGCGGACTCCTTGGCCGCCGCCGCGGTCGAGCGCGCCTTCTTCGCCACCGCGTTGTCCCCGGGCAGCTGCTCGGCGGTGGCGGCGACCTCCTCGGCGACGCCGGCCACGGTGGCCGTGGCCTTCTGCGCCGGGCCGGCCGCCGCCGGGGTCGCGGCGGCCGTCGCCCCCGCGTCGCCGGCGCCGAGCTGGGCGGCGAGCTTGTCGGCGAACTGGCCCAGCAGCTTGTTGCCGACGTCGGTCATGACACCGCGGCCGAACTGCGCCGGTCGGCCGGTGATGTTGAGGTCGGTGAGGACGTCGACCCGCGTGGTCTGGCCCTGGGCCTTGAGCTGGGCGGTGATGAGTGCGTTGGCGGTGCCGTTGCCGCGCTGGTCCTTGCCGCGGCCGTCGATCACCGCCCGGTGCGCCGCCTCGTCCTTCTCCACGAAGCTGGCCTTGCCCTGGTAGGTGAGGTTGATCGGGCCGAGCTTGACCTTGACCCGCCCGGTGAAGTCGTCACCCGTGACGGAGTCCAGCGCCGCACCGGGCATGCACGGCGCGATCCGCTCGATGTCCAGCAGCACCCGCCAGGCCTCGTCGATCGGCACGGGGACGGTGAACGAGTTCTCCAACTGCACGGTGCTACCTCCTGGGGGGCGTGGCACGGCCGGTCCGCCCCCGGGTCGAGGGCGGACCGGCCGATGCGGTCGAGCGGCTTCCGGAGCGGGTGATCGACGTTACATCCCCGCGGCCGCGGTGACGGCGCGGCGAGTCAGCACCTGCGCGAGGTGCTCGCGGTAGTCGGCCTGGGCGTTGAGGTCGCTGCTCGGGGACGTCCCCTCCGCCGCCGCCCGCGCCGCCGCGGCGATCGCCTCCGGGCTGGCCTCGGCACCGGCCAGGGCGGCCTCGACCGCGCTGGCCCGCAGCGGCGTCGGACCCATGTTGGTCAGCCCGACCCGCGCCTCGGCGATGTGCCCGTCCTCCCGGCGGACGACCGCGGCCACCGCCACGATCGACCACGCCTGCGCCACCCGGTTGAACTTCTCGTAGCGCACCCCCCACTCACCGGCCAGCTTGGGGACGCGGATCTCCACGAGCAGCTCCCCCTCCTCCAGCGCGGTGGTCAGGTAGTCGACGAAGAACTCCGCCGCCGGCACCGTGCGGCGTCCCCCCGGTCCGGCGAGGACGAAGTCCGCGTCCAGGGCCAGGGCCACCGCCGGCAGGTCGCCGGCCGGGTCGGCGTGCGCCAGGGCGCCCCCGAAGGTGCCCCGGGCGCGGGTCTGCCGGTCGGCCACCGTCTCGGTCGCCTCGGCGATCAGCGGCGCGAACTGCTGCACCAGCGGGTCGCGGATCACGTCGGCGTGGGTGGTCATGGCGCCGATGACGATCGCGTCGCCGTCGTCCCGGACGCCGCGCAGCTCGGCGACACCACCGAGGTCGACCACCGTCTCCGGTGCGGCCAGCCGCAGCCGCATGACCGGGATCAGCGACTGGCCGCCGGCCATGACCTTGACGTCGTCCCCGCCCTCGGCGACGGCCCGCAGGGCCTCCTCGACGGTGGTGGGACGCGCATAACCGAAGGACGCGGGGATCATGGCTTCACTCCAGAGTCGTTGCGGCGGATCACCGGTCACCTCCGAGGGAGGACGCAGGGGTGGACACGCCGGACGTGCTCTCCGTGGAGGCCCCGCCGTAGGCGTTCGTGCCGGCGGTGGCGCGGTCGCCGCCGTCCCCGCCGTCGTGCAGCGCCCGCCAGACCCGCTCCGGGGTCAGCGGCATCCGGATGTCGCGCACCCCCAGGTGCCGGACGGCGTCCAGCGCGGCGTTGACCACCGCCGGGGTGCTGGCGATGCACCCGGCCTCCCCGACGCCCTTCGCGCCGATCGGGTTGCCCGGCGCCTCGTGCACCGTGTTGCCGGTGTCGAAGCTCGGCAGGTCGGCCGCCGAGGGCACCAGGTAGTCGACGAAGGTGCCGGTGGTGAGGTTGCCGTCGGCGTCGTAGACGGCCTCCTCGAACAGCGCCTGGGCGATGCCCTGGGCCAGCCCGCCGTGGATCTGCCCCTCCACGATGAGCGGGTTGACGATCGTGCCGACGTCGTCCACGCAGGCGTACTTGCGGATCCTGACCGCCCCGGTGTCGGTGTCGACCTCCATGGCACAGATGTGCGTGCCGTGCGGGAAGGAGAAGTTCTCCGGGTCGAACGTCGCGTCGGCGTCGATCGAGGGCTCCATGCCGTCGGGCAGGTTGTGCGCCGCGAAGGTGGCCAGCGCGATCTCCTGGATGGCGAGCTCTGCCCCCGGGGTGCCGCGGACGGAGAACTTCCCGTCGGTGAACTGCAGGTCCTCCTCGCTGGCCTCCAGCAGGTGGGCGGCGATCCGGCGGGCCTTGGCGACCACCTTCTCCGCGGCGTTGACCACCGCCGCCCCGCCGACGACCAGCGAGCGGGAGCCGTAGGTGTCCATGCCGCGGGGGGCGACCGAGGTGTCGCCGTGCAGCACCTCGACGTCCTCGAA
This sequence comes from Geodermatophilus sp. DSM 44513, assembly GCF_032460525.1. Classification (NCBI taxonomy): domain Bacteria; kingdom Bacillati; phylum Actinomycetota; class Actinomycetes; order Geodermatophilales; family Geodermatophilaceae; genus Geodermatophilus; species Geodermatophilus sp. DSM 44513. The sequence continues at coordinate 4,405,542 of NZ_CP135963.1, forward strand.
GGGCACCCCGAGCCGGTCGGCGACCAACTGGCTCCACGCGGTCTCGTGGCCCTGGCCGTGCGGCGTGGACCCGGTGACCACCTCCACCTTGCCGGTGGGCAGCATCCGGATGGAGGCGTGCTCCCACCCGCCGGCGCCGTAGGACAGCGAACCGAGCACCCGGGAGGGCGCCAGGCCGCACATCTCGGTGAAGGTGGAGAAACCGATGCCCAGCTGGACCGGGTTCCCGGACTCCCGGCGGCGCTGCTGCTCGGCGCGCAGCTCGTCGTAGCCGATCAGGTCCAGCGCCTGCTGCGTGGCGGTCTCGTAGTCACCGCTGTCGTAGGTCATCCCGGCCACCGTGGTGAACGGGAACTCCTCGGCCTTGATCCAGTTCTTCCGCCGCAGCTCCAGGGCGTCCATGCCGAGCTCGGCGGCGAGCTCGTCCATGATCCGCTCGATGGCGAAGGTCGCCTCGGGCCGGCCGGCGCCGCGGTAGGCGTCGGTGGGCACCTTGTTGGTGAACACCCCGTCGCACTCGAAGCGGTAGGCCGGGAACTTGTAGATGCCGTTGAACATGAAGGCACCGAGCACCGGGACGCCGGGGCTGACCAGGCGCAGGTAGGCGCCCATGTCGGCGAGGATCCGGCAGCGCAGGCCCTTGACGTTGCCCTCGCGGTCGGCGGCGATGTCGATGTACTGGACCTGGTCGCGCCCGTGGTGGGCGGTCATCAGCGACTCACTGCGGCTCTCGGTCCACTTGACCGGCTTGCCCAGGCGGCGGGCCACCAGCAGGCTGATGACCTCCTCCGGGGTGACCTGCAGCTTGCCGCCGAACCCGCCGCCCACGTCGGGGGCGACCACGCGCAGCTTGTGCTCGGGCACCCCGGTGACCATGGCCAGCATCACGCGCAGGATGTGCGGCACCTGGGTGGCCGACCACATCGTGTAGTTGTCGCCCTGCGGCTGGACGACCACCGAGCGCGGCTCCATGAACGCCGGGATCAGCCGCTGCTGCACGAACCGCCGGCTCACCACGACCTCGGCATCGGCGAAGGCCTGGTCGGTGTCGGTCCCGGTGCCGGCCTCCCCGCCGTCGAAGACGAAGTGGAAGCTGCGGTTGGACTCCAGGTGGTCGTGGGTGAGCGCGGCGCCCTCGGCGACCGCCTCCTCCATGTCCAGCACCGGGGTCAGCACGTCGTAGTCGACGTCCACCAGCTCGACGGCGTCCTGCGCGGCGGCCTTGCTGCGCGCCACGATCACCGCGACGGCCTCGCCGACGTGGTTGACCTCGTCCACCGCGATCGAGGGGTGGCCCGGGTTGACCATGTCGGGGGTGACCGGCCACGCGCAGGGCAGCGAGCCCTGCTCGTCGGCCACGTCGCGGCCGGTGAGCACGGTGACCACGCCCGGCGCCTCCTGCGCGGCGCTGACGTCGATGGCGGTGATCTTCGCGTGTGCCACGGGGCTGCGGACGACGGCCAGGTGCAGCATGCCGGGCAGGACCATGTTGTCGGTCCACGTCGTCGCGCCGGTGATCAGCCGGGCGTCCTCCTTGCGACGGCGGGCCTTGCCGACCTCGCGCTCCGGCGCCTGCGCCGGGCGGTCCTCGACGGCGGTCATGCCTGCCCCACCACGTGCGGCGCGGCGGCGGTGTCGACCTCGGCCGGGGCGGCGTGGGTGGGTCGGGCGGACCCGTTGCCCTGGGTGCGCATCTCGCCGGCGGCCTGCTGGACCGCGCGGACGATGTTCTGGTAACCGGTGCAGCGGCAGAGGTTGCCCTCGATGCCCTCGCGGATCTCGTGCTCGCTCGGGTCGGGGTTCTCGTTCAGCAGGTCGACCGAGGCCATGATCATCCCCGGCGTGCAGAACCCGCACTGCAGGCCGTGCATCTCGTGGAACGCCCGCTGCATCGGGTGCAGGTCGCCGCCCTGCGGCGTGAGCCCCTCGATGGTGGTGACCTCGCCGCCGTCGCTCTGCACGGCCAGCACGGTGCAGGACTTCACCGCGACGCCGTCCAGGTGGACGGTGCAGGAGCCGCAGTTGCTGGTGTCGCAGCCGACGACGGTGCCCACCTTGCCGAGCTGCTCCCTCAGGTAGTGCACCAGCAGGGTCCGGGGTTCGACGTCGTCGGTGTACGTCACCCCGTCCACCCGCACGTTGATCTGGGTCACGGTTCCTCCGCTCCTCCGCAGGGTGTGGGCCGCGGGCACACGGCCCCGCCTGGTGCGGATCCTCGCGACCGACACGTGACTTAGGCCACGCTTACCTACTCCGGGCTGGCGTCGTCCGGCCCGCAGTCGCGGCTCCACTCGGGGTGAAGCCCCGCACCAGCAGCAGTCTCGCCGATACACGATCCGCGGGTGCGGAGAGTGGGCAACGTTGCAGCCGGGTTGCACGGACGGGTTCGCGGAGACCCGGGGAGGACCGCTCCAGGGACACGTAGTTAGGTGAGCCTGTCCTGCTCTGGAGGTACGTCCATGTCCGTCCACCCGTCCCTGCGCGGCGCCGCCCTGCTCGTCGCCACCGTCCTGGTCGCCGGCTGCGGCTCCGCCGACACCACGTCCTCCGGGGGGACCGGCGCGACCGGTGACGCCCCGTCCGGCTCCGGGGGGTTCCCGGTGACCGTCGAGACGGCGTTCGGCGCCGTCGAGGTGCCCGAGGAGCCCCAGCGGGTGGTCGCCCTCGGATGGTCGGACGCCGAGACCGCGCTGGCGCTGGGTGTCCAGCCGGTCGGCGCCAGCGACTGGCTGGCCTTCGGCGGCGAGGGCGTCGGCCCCTGGGCGGAGGGTCGCTACGACGAGGCCCCGGAGCTCATCGAGACGCTGGAGCCCAGCCTGGAGGCGGTCGCCGCGCTGGACCCGGACCTCATCCTGGACACCCGCTCCCCCGCCACCCAGGAGCGCCACGACGCGCTCAGCCGGATCGCCTCGACGATCGGCCAGCCCGAGGGGGTGGGCGCCTACCAGACGACCTGGCAGCAGCAGCTGGAGCTGGTCGGCCGGGCGCTGGGCCGGGAGCAGGAGGCCGCGGACCTTCGGGCCGAGGTCGAGCAGCAGTTCAGCGAGGCCGCCGAGGCCAACCCGGGGTTCGCGGGCACCGAGGTCGCCGTCGGCGCCTACACCTCCGAGGGCTTCAGCGCCTACGTCAGCGGGGACCCCCGCGTGGACTTCATGGAGACCCTGGGCTTCGTCAACTCACCGGCCGTCCAGGACCTCGCCGGCGAGAGCTTCGCCGTGTCGCTCAGCGAGGAGCAGGTGCCGCTGCTGGACGCGCCGCTGACCGTCGTCTTCCCGATCTTCGTCGACGCCGCGCAGATCACCGGCAACCCGCTGTGGCAGTCGCTGCCCGCGGTGCAGGAGGGCAACGCGCTGGTGCTGGAGGACCAGACGCTGTCCAACGCCTTCTCCAGCGGCTCGGCCCTCGGTACGCAGTACGCGTTGGACAACGCCGTCCCGCTGTTCGCCGAGACGCTGGCTCCCTAGGGGTCAGCCGGCCGGTGCGGGCGCCGTCCGCACCGGCCCGGCCCGGCGGTCCCGCCGGCGCAGCAGCGCCGACGCGGCCAGCGCGACCAGCCCGACCGCGGCCAGCCCCGTCCCGACGGCGGCCGGGGCGGTCCAGCCCAGCCCTGCCGCGATCACCACGCCGCCGACCCACGCCCCCAGCGCGTTGGCCGCGTTCAGCGCGGAGTGGTTGAGCGCGGCGCCGAGCATCTGCGCGTCGCCGGCGACCTCCATCAGCCGCAGCTGCAGGGTCACGACCAGCACCGAGGCGGTGCCGGACAGCAGGAACAGCGTGACCAGCAGCGCCGGGGCCCGACCGCCGACCAGTGCCACGACCGCCAGCAGCCCACCCAGGGTGACCATCGCGCCGACCAGCGAGCGGAACAGCGCGACGTCGGCGAGCCGGCCGCCGAGCACGGTCCCCAGCACGCCGCCCACCCCGAAGATCAGCAGCACCCACGGCACCGCGCCGCGCGGCAGCCCGGCCTCCTCGGTGGTGAGCGGGGCGATGTAGCTGTAGACGGCGAACACGCCGCCGAAGCCGACCGTGGCCACCAGCAGGGTCAGCAGCACCTGCGGACGGCGCAGCGCGGCCAGCTCGGTGGCGACGGTGACCTCGCTGCGGCCGGGCGTCGCCGGGACGAGCGCCAGGACCGCCGCCACGGTGGCCGCGGCCAGCACGACGACCGCCCAGTAGGCCGCCCGCCAGCCCAGCGTCTGCCCGAGCCAGGTCGCCGCGGGGACACCGGCCACGGTCGCCACGGCCAGGCCGAGCATCACCGAGCTGACCGCCCGCCCGCGCAACTCGGCGCGGACCAGCGAGGCGGCCACCAGCGAGGCCACCCCGAAGTAGGCACCGTGCGGCAGGCCGCTGACGAACCGGGCGAGCAGCAGCGAGGTGTGGCCGGCGGCCAGCGCGCTGCCCAGGTTGCCGAGCAGGAAGGCCGCCATGAGCGCCACCAGCAGCCCTCGGCGGGGCAGCCGGGCACCGAGCGCGGCGATGACCGGGGCGCCCACCACCACGCCCAGCGCGTAGGCGGAGATGACCTGCCCGGCGGTGGGGATGTCGACGCCCACGCCGGCGGCGATCTCGGGGAGCACGCCCATCGTCACGAACTCGGTGGTGCCGATGGCGAAGCCGCCGAGGGCGAGGGCGAGGACGGCGGCGACGACCCGCCGGGTACCGGTCGTGGCGACATCGGGCGGTGCGGTCACGTGGGAGGAGCAAGGCGGCCGGGTCAGGTCACATTCCCGGTGACCTGCCGGCACGGCCACGGCCCCGTCCAGAGGCTCGCCGCGAGCCCGGTGACGTGCTGGCACGGCCACGGCCCCGTCCAGAGGCTCGCCGCGAGCTCGGTGACGTGCTGGAACGGCCACCCTGCAGGGTCCCGCGCCGAGCCTGCGAGGCGTGGGGGGCAGGGTGGTCCTTCTTCAGTGCAGGCGCAGCGGTCCGCGCGGGCTGCGGCGCAGCCGGTGCAGGTGGGCGGCGACGACCGGGCGGTTGGGCGCGCCGGGCGGCAGCGCGTCCAGGCAGGCCTGCCACACGGCGACGTCGTCCTGGCACTCGGGCAGCCGCGTGTAGCGCAGCAGCAGCTCCGGGCGGCGGGCGGCGAGCACCGCGTGCCGCAGCGCGGTGCTGAGCCGGTGCCGGGCGGCGACCACCCCGGGGGCCGATGAGCGGGGCAGGAGGGCGCCGGGGTAGCGCTCCAGGGCCGGGCCGACGGCGCCGCGGGCCAGCAGCCGGCGCACCTGGTCCAGGTCGGTCTCCAGCGGGCCGGTCAGCCGGTAGGGGCGGGAGCCGAGCAGCTGGACGCCGACCAGCCGGCGCAGCCGGGACAGCTCGGCCCGGACTGTGACCGCCGCGGCGTCGCCGGCGTGCAGCTCGACGGCCAGCTGCTCGGCGGTGCGTCCCCCGCCGTCGGTCGCCGCCTCGGCCAGGAGCAGCAGCAGCTCGGAGTGGCGCAGGGACAGCTCCGCGGAGCCCGACGGCAGCACCAGCCGGGCGCGGTCGCGGCCGAGCACCGCCAGCCGCGGCGCCGGGCGGGCGGCGGGCCCGGGGGCCGGGCGGGCGGCGTCCTCCCGGTGCAGCCAGCGCAGCTCGGCCTCCACCGCGGCCACGGTGGCCCGCACCAGGGTGAGCACCTGCGGGCTGGCCACGTGGTCGCCGCCGGTGACGTCGATGGCGCCGAGCAGCACGCCGGTGACCGGGTGGTGCACCGGTGCGGCCGAGCAGCTCCACGGTTGCACCGGGCGCCGGTAGTGCTCGCTGCCGTAGATCTGCACGGCGTGGTCGAGGGCCAGCGCGGTGCCCGGGGCGTTGGTGCCGGCGACCTCCTCCGCCCACCGCGCTCCCTCGACGAAGTGCATCGTCTCCGCCCGGCGGCGCAGCGCGGCGTCCCCCTCGACCCACAGCATCCGGCCGTCGGCGTCGGTGACCGCGACGATCATCCGGTCGGCCTCGGCGTCCTGGACGAGCAGCCGGCGGATCACCGGCAGCACCGCGGCCAGCGGGTGCGCGGCGCGGTGGGCCAGCAGGTCGTCGTCGAGCAGGTCGACCGGCGGGGCGGCGCCGTCGGGGTCCACACCGCCGGCCAGGCTGCGCCGCCAGGACTCCCACACGACGGCGCGGACGGCGTCCGGTGTGGCGCGCTCGGAGCGGGTGACCAGTGCCTCGTGCGCGGCGCGCAGCCGCCGGGGGAGCGCGGGGTCGGGCCGGCCGTCGGGCAGCGCGATCCAGGGGTTGACCGACGTCACGGTGTCGTCCGCGGGCTCGGGTCCATCGTGCGCCCATCGTGACCGCTCGCCGTCGATTGCACCAGTGACCCGGTCGTGCGCAACCGTCCCGGTGCGAGGGGCATCGGGGCAGGTCGGGCGGGCAGCAGCGCGCGGGCGTCGCGGGCGCGCAGCGCGCCCCACCACAGGCCGGCGCCGTAGGCGAGGTCCTCGAGCCGGCGGCCGGCGGCGAAGCGCAGCGGGCCGACCCGCGCGCGGTGCGGCCACCAGGCCAGGACGGCGTCGGCGACGGCGGCCGCGACGGCCAGCCGGCGGGCGCGGCGGGACACCGCGGCGGCGGCCAGCGCGAGCGGCCAGTGGTGCCGGGTGACGCTGCGCGCCATCGTCCGTCCCGCCGCGGCGCTGCCCCGCACCACCAGCAGCGCGGCCAGCCCGACCGGCGGCCGCCCGCCGGGACGGGCCAGCCGGGGCGCCAGCCGGCCGGTGGCCCCGGCGAGCACCCCGGCTGCGGCCAGCACGCCGGGGCGGCGGCCGGTCAGCACCAGCGCCCAGGCCGCCGCCGTCCACGGGGAGAGCACCACCGGGGCGACCACGGGGCCGTGCCGGGCGGCCAGCAGCGCGGCACCGGTGCCGTAGAAGGCGCGGCGGCGCAGCCACGCCCCCGTCGCCGACCGGTGGTCGTGGGCGACGGCGGCCGACGGCTCGTAACGCACCCGCCAGCCGGCCGCGACCAGCCGCCACACCAGGTCGACGTCCTCGGCGACCGGCATCGACTCGTCGAACCCGTCACCCAGCGCCGCGCGGCGGGCCAGCAGGGCCGCGCTGGGCAGGTAAGACACCGCCGTCCCGGGGGCGACGGGAGCGGGGTCCGGCCCCATGTCCAGTGCGCTCACCGCGGCCTCGTACGGCACCACCCAGCCCCCGGCGCGCGGGTCCAGCGGCACGACCCGCGGGGCGACCAGCGCCAGCCGCGGGTCGGCGGTGTGCCCGGCCAGCGGCACCGTCCAGCCCGGCAGCGGCACGCAGTCGGAGTCGAGGAACGCGACCAGGTCGCTGCCGGCCGCCCGCAGGCCGGCGTTGCGGGCCGCGGCCGGGCCGCGGGCGGTCGGGTGCCGCAGCACCCGGGCGCCGTGCCGGGTGGCGATCCCCGCCACGGCGGCGGCGTCGGCCGACCCGTCGTCGACCACGAGCACCGGGACGCCGGCGGTGTCCGGGTCGGCGCGCAGCGCGGCCAGCAGCCGGGTCAGCCCGGCCGGGCGGTCCCGCACCGGCACCACGACGGTGAGGTCGGTCGTCGCGCCGGCGCCGGGCTCCGGGTGGGCCAGGTCCGGGTGGGCGAGGCCGGCGTCCAGCAGCCGGGCGGCCAGCGCGGCGGTGGTCGCGTCGGTGACCACCAGCCGGTCGGCGCGCAGCAGGTCGCGGGCCCGCGGCCGCAGCCGGACCAGCCGCAGGGGGGAGCCGCCGAGCAGCGCCGTCCCGCCGTCCCGGCGCCGGACGCGTGGGTCCAGGCGGACGGCGGTGCCGTCGGGCAGCCGGTCGGGCGGGGGGACGGCGACGCGCGGCCCGCCGGTCACCCCGCGGCCAGGACCTCGGCGGTGGTCGCGACCTCCACCAGCGGGGCGTAGCAGCCGAGGATGCGCATGGTGTCGTCGTGGGCCTGGTCGTCCGCGCCAGCACACGCGTCGGACACCACCCGCACCCGCACGCCGGCGTCCGCGGCGGGCAGCACGGTGGACAGCACGCAGCAGTCGGTGGCCACCCCGGCGACGGTGACCGGGCCCTCGCCGACCAGCGCGGCGACCTCGGGGACCCACTTGCCGAAGGTGGGCGCGTCGACGACGGGGGAGGCGCCCGGGTCCTCGGCGAGCTGGAACAGCGGGATGGCGTGCGGCTGGGTGAAGTGGTCGTACTTGGCGTAGTAGTCGGCCCACGCGCCGGTCGGCTCCTCGGGGACGACGAAGCGGGTGAAGACGACGCGGTCGCCGAACGCCGCGACCAGGGAGCGGACGCGCGGGCGGATCTCGTCGAACCGGGGCGTCGTCCACGGCGAGCCGCGGTCGCGGAAGACCTCCTGGTAGTCGACGACGACCAGCCAGCCGGGCGGGCTCCCCATGCGCCGGACGATAACCGCCGCTCAGCCGCGCAGCCGCCCGGAGGGGTCGACGTCCCAGCCCCGGACGGCGGCGGCCAGCCGCCCGGCCAGGCCCTCGAGCAGCGCCGCGCCCTCGCGCGCCGACGCGCCGGCCGGGTCACCGAGCACGCCGGTGGGGCTGACCGCCCGCACGCCCTCGGCGCGCAGCCGGGGAAACAGCTCGGCGATCGGCGTGGTGTCCCCCGCGACCGCCCGGTCGATGCGGACGGCGTCGGGTTCCACGTGCAACATGACCGACGTCTCGGTCCGCCCGGCGTGCGCGTCGCCGCCGGGCGGGGCGCACGGGAACCAGCCGACCTCGCGGCCCTCTCCGCGCAGCCGCGCCCCGGCGGTGCGCAGCGCGTCGAGGTTGCCGCCGTGCCCGTTGACCAGGACCAGCCGCCCGGCCCAGCGGCAGGCCGACCGGCCGTACTCGACCAGCAGCCCGGTCAGCGCCTCGGTGCCGAGGGAGACGGTGCCGGGGAAGTCCTCGTGCTCGCCGCTGGCGCCGTAGGCCAGGGCCGGGGCGAGCAGCGCGCCGTCGAGAACGTCGACGGCGGCCTCGGCGACCGCGCAGGCCACGGTGGTGTCGGTGGCCAGCGGCAGGTGGTGGCCGTGCTGCTCGACCGCGCCGAGCGGCACGAGCAGCAGCGGGCGCTCGGGCAGGTCGGGCCAGGTGGCGCCGGCGAGGGTGGTCACCGGGGCACGGTAGTCAGACCGCCAGCCCGGCGCGGTCGCCGTCCCGGGTGGCGTCGCCGGCCCGCCGCGGGGTGAGGCAGTCGCCGATCCGGTGCACCTCCAGGCCGCTGTCCCGCAGCGCCGCCCACAGCGCGTCGTCGGCGCGCGGCGGCGCGACGGTGACCACCCGGTCGACGGTGCGCTCCTCGGTGTCGCCGGTCGGGTGGTGCAGCAGCCGCACGGTGCGGCCGTCGACGGCGGTGACCAGCCGCTCCGTCGTCCGCCGGATGCCCAGGGCCGCCGCGCGCCGCTCCCAGCCGGGCCGCTCCAGGGTCAGGCCCAGGTCCTGGCCGGCGACCAGCGCCGCGGTGACCACCTCGACGGTGCAGCCGCGGCCGGCGAGCAGCTCGGCGACCGAGGTGGCCGCGGTGGTGCCGAGGTCGTCGACGACGAGCACGGCACCGGCCGGTGCGTCGGTACCGGAGAGCACGTCGCGGACGTCGACCACCCGGTCGCTCTCCCCCGCCCAGGCCGGCCGCGCCGGGCGGGCGCCGGTGGCGAGGACGACGGCGTCCGGGGCCTCGGCGAGGACGGCCGCCGCGGTGGCGCGCACGCCGGTGCGCACGGTCACGCCGGCGCGCGCGCACTCGGCGGCCAGGTCGTCGACCAGCGGTCGCAGCCCCTCCCGGCCGGGGGCGGACGCCGCGAGCCGGACCGCGCCGCCGGTGCACGGCGCCTGCTCCCAGACGGTGACCGCGTGCCCGCGGGCGGCCGCGGTGGCCGCGGCGCGCAGCCCGGCCGGCCCTCCCCCGACGACCAGCACCCGACGGCGGCGGTGCGGGGCCGGCAGCGGCGCCTCGCGGCCGGCCCGCGGGTTGGTCACGCAGCCGAGCGGCAGGTTGCGGCCCACCCGGCCCACGCAGTCGGAGTTGCACCCCAGGCAGCGGCGCACCTCGCGGTCCCGCCCGCCGAGCGCCTTGGCGGCGAACTCCGGGTCGGCGATCTGCGCGCGCACGGCGCCGACCAGGTCGCAGTCGCCGTCCGCGAGCGCGCGCTCGGCCTGGGCGGGGGTGAGGAAGCGGCCGACGCCCACCACCGGCACGTCGACGGCCCGGCGGACCGCCGCCGACACGTGCCGGGCGTACCCGGGCGGGGTGGTCATCGGCGGGACGACGCGGTCCAGCGTGGCCGTCGCGACGCCGACGGTGGTGCTGACGTAGTCGACCAGGCCGGCCACCAGCCGGGCGGTGGCCACGGCCTCGGCGAGCGTCGTCCCGCCGTCGAGACCCTCCTCGTCGGCCAGCCGGACACCGAGGGCCCGGCCGGAGCCGAGGGCCTCGCGGACGGCGGTCAGCACCTCGACGAGGAAGCGGGCGCGGTGCTCCAGCGGGCCGCCGTAGCGGTCGGTGCGCCGGTTGGTGGCACCGGAGAGGAACTGGCGGACCAGCGAGGACTGCGAGCCCTGCACCTCCACGCCGTCGAACCCGGCCACGGCGCAGCGGGCGGCGGCCTCGGCGTAGCCGGCGACCAGCCGGGCCAGGTCGGCGGCGGTGGCCTCGCGGGGGACCTCACGGAACAGCGGGTCGGGCACCGGGGAGGGTGCGGTGACCGGCGTCCGGGTGTGCAGCGAGTCCGACTGCCCGCCGTTGTGGTTGACCTGCGCGAACACCGGCACCCCGTGCGCGTGGACGGCGTCGGCGACCCGCCGCATGCCGGGCAGTCCGGCGGGGTCCCAGCCGTGCACGGTCTTCTCGTAGGGCCGGTCGGCGGGGTCGGTGGAGACCTCCTCGGTGACCACCAGCCCGGCCCCGCCGGCCGCCCGGGCGGCGTAGTAGGCCGCGTGCCGGTCGGTGAAGGCGCCGTCGACGGCGTAGTTGGTCAGGTGGGCGGGCAGGACGAGGCGGTTGGCCAGCCGCACCGGCCCGACGCGCAGCGGCGTGGCGAGGTGTCGCACGTGCCTCCCCCGTCGCGCCGGTGCTGCGGACGTAGAGACTGGCAGTCATGGCCCCACGACGCTGCCCCTGCGGCAGCGGACTGGCCTACGGCGAGTGCTGCGGCCGGCTGCACGACGGGTCTGCCGTGGCGGTGACCGCCGAGCAGCTGGTGCGGTCGCGGTACAGCGCCTTCGCCGTGGGCGACGCCGCCTACCTGCTCGCCACCTGGCACCCGTCCACCCGGCCGCCCTCGCTGGAGCTCGACCCGGCGGTCCGCTGGACCGGTCTCGACGTGCTCGCCACCTCCCGCGGCGGGCTGCTCGACAGCGAGGGCACCGTGGAGTTCCGGGCCTGGCACCGGCACGGCGGGCAGACCGGAGACCAGCACGAGGTCAGCCGCTTCACCCGGGTGGACGGCGTCTGGCGGTACCTGGACGGCCGCTGACCGGCCGCTGCCCCGGTGCCCGGGCGCACTCCCGCGCAGGTGCACGCACCCTCGCGCCGGTGCACCGGCGCGAGGGTGAGGGGAACGGCGCGGGAGTGGGGCGTGTCGGGATCTCCGGGCCTGGGCAGGAGTCACGAGGACACCGGACGAACTGCGAGAGGACGACATGACCGCCGAGGACACCCACAAGGTCGCCGAGCTTCTGAGGGGCCAGAGGTTCGGCTTCCTCACGACGACGTCACCCGAGGGCAAGCTGACCAGCCGCCCGATGGCGCTGCAGGAGGTGGAGTTCGACGGCGACCTGTGGTTCATCACCGAGCGCACCTCCGACTGGCTCGGCCACGTCGCGACCGCGCCGCAGGTCAACGTCGGGGTCGGCTCCGGGGGCACCTGGGTCTCCCTCAGCGGGCACGCGTCGATCGTCGACGACGTCGCCAAGAAGAAGGACCTGTGGAACGCCGGGGTCGAGGCCTGGCTGCCGCAGGGGCCCGAGGACCCCTCCGTGGTGCTGGTGAAGGTGCACGGGGACACCGCGGAGTACTGGGACAGCCCCGGCAACCGGCTGGCCACGGCGTTCAGCTTCGTCAAGGCCAAGGCCACCGGTGAGAAGCCCGACACCGGGGAGAACAAGGTCGTCGACCTCTGAGTGCGTTCTGAGCTGTCAGGGGGCGGCCAGGTCGGTCGCACCCCGGGTGAGCACCGCCCGCGCCGCGCGCCGGCCCTCGAGCACCGCCTCGAGCACGGTGCGCGGCGCGACGGCGTCCCCGGCCGCGGACCCGCCGGGCGGCACCTCCCCCGGCAGCAGCGGCCCGGCGTCCACCACGACGGCGCACGGCACGGACCGTTCCGTCCCGGTCCAGCGGTCGGCCAGCACCGCCACCCCGTCGGCGGCCGACCGCAGCAGCGACGACGTCTCCCGCCGCACGCCGGCCCGCGCCAGCCGGGCGTTGGCCGGGCCCAGGTCCCCGCCGAGCCGCTCGCCGGCCACCGCGTCCGGTGTGACCAGCACGACCTCGCGACCGGCCGCGGCGAGCAACTCCGCGACCCCCACGCCGACCGGCCCCCCGACCGGGTCCCACACCACCACCGGACCGGGCGGCAGCCCCGCGCCGGCCAGCACGTCGGCGGCGGTCACACCAGGACGCCGCCGCGCGCCGGTGGCCACGACGTCCCCGCCGTCGGCGGCGGTGCCCAGCTCGACCCGCACCCCCAGCCGCGACACCTCCCCGGCCAGCCAGCCGGCGAGGTCGGCGAACCGCGCCCGGCCGGGCAGCGCGGCCACCGCGTGCAGCGCGCCGCCGAGCCGGTCGGCGCACTCCACCAGCCGGACGGCGGCCCCCGCGGACGCCAGCACGCGGGCCGCCTCCAGCCCCGCCGGGCCACCGCCGACCACGGTGACCCGCCGGCCGGTGCCGTCGGGGAGGTCACCGTCGTGCGACGGGTCGGCCACGCAGCTGACCGGCGGGTTGCGGACGTCGCGCACCTGGCAGGCCTGGTTGCACAGGGTGCACGGCCGCACCGGGACGCCGGCCCGCGCCTCGACCACCAGGTCCGCGTCGGCGAGCTGGGCGCGGGTCATCTCCACCGCGTCGGCGACCCCGTCGTCCAGCGCCCGCTGGGCGGCGGCGACGTCCACGACCGACCCCTGCAGGACGACCGGCGTGCCCCCGGCGGCCGCGCGGACCGCGCGGGTGAGGTCGGTGTTGAAGCCGGGCGGCACGTGGCCGTCGGGCCGGTACGCCGAGGGCGCGAGCCCGCCGCCGCGGACGACGACGAGCAGGTCGACCAGCGGGGCGAGCGCCGCGGCGTACCCGACGGCGAGGTCGGGCGTGATCCCGGCCCAGGGCGCCTGCTCGTCGCAGGCCAGCCGCAGCGCCAGCACCCGCCGCGGGCCGAGCGGGGCCCGGACGGCGGCGAGCACCTCGCGCAGCAGCCGCGCCCGGTCGGCGCCGTAGCCGTCGGTGCGGGCGTTGGTCAGGCCGGAGAGGAACTGGCGCAGCAGCGAGCGCGGGCCGGCGTCGACCTCCACGCCGTCCACGTCGGCCGCCACCGCGACCCGGGTGCCGGCCGCGAAGCCGGCGACGAGCGCGTCGACGTCCGGCTGCTCCATCGCGACGGGCACCTCGCGGGTGACCACGTCCGGCACCGCGGACGGCGCCCACAGCGCCGTCCCCGCGTGCGCCGACGTGCCCTGGGCCCCGGTGTGCCCGAGCGAGGCGAGCACCAGGGCGCCGTACGGGCGGCAGGCGGCGACGACGTCCGCCCAGCCGGGGCCGCAGTCGGCGGCCAGGGGGCTGAGCTCGTAGGGGTGGTCGGAGACGTGCACCGACGCGGTCTCGGTGACCACGACGCCGCACCCACCGGCCGCCCGCCGGGCGTAGTGGGCGACGTGCCGCGCCGACAGCGCCCGGCCGCGGGCCAGGTTGGTCTCGTGCGGGCCGAACAGCACCCGGGAGGGCGCCGTCCGGCCCGCCAGGACCAGCGGGTCGGTGAGCCGGGTCAGCGCATGCCGGCCAGCGGGGACTCGTCGCACATCTTCGCGGGGACGGCCGGCATGCCGAGCAGCGTGGGCTGGCCGCGGACCGGGCCGGTGTGCGAGTGGTCGACCGAGCTGCGCGGCGCGACGGTGCCCGCGTCGCGGGCGGCCAGCGCGGACTCGCCGTAGCCCTGCACGCACTCGGGGTCGGGACCGTCCAGGGGCAGGCCGGTGAAGAACTTGGCCGCCATGCAGCCGCCCCGGCAGGCGTCGAAGTGCGCGCACTTCGTGCAGGCGCCGCCGGTCTGCGGGCTGCGCAGGTCGGCGAACAGCTCCGAGTGCTGCCACACCCGCTGGAACCCGCCCGGCGAGCGCACGTTGCCGGCGAGGAACTGCTCGTGGATGGCGAACGGGCAGGCGTAGACGTCACCCACCGGGTCGATCAGGCAGACCACCCGGCCGGCGCCGCAGAGGTTCAGGCCGGGCAGCGCCTCGCCGAACGCCGACAGGTGGAAGAACGAGTCGCCGGTCAGCACCCGGTCACCGTTGGCGAGCAGCCAGGCGTAGAGCTCCCGCTGCTGGGCCTGGGTGGGGTGCAGGGAGTCCCAGACGTCGGCGCCGCGGCCCGACGGGCGCAGCCGGGTGATCCGCAGCTGGGCGCCGTAGCGGTCGGTGAGCGCCCGGAACTCGTCGAGCTGCCCGGCGTTCTCCCGGGTCACCACGACGGACACCTTGAAGTCGCGCATGCCGGCCTCGGCGAGGTTCTCCAGCGCCCGGATGGCGGTGGCGTAGGAGCCGGTGCCGCGGACGCGGTCGTTGACCTCGGCGGTCGCGCCGTCCAGGGAGATCTGCACGTCGACGTAGTCGGTGCGGGCCAGCTGCTCGGCGCGGGCGCGGTCCAGCCTGACGCCGTTGGTGGAGAACTTGACGCCGACGTCGTGGCCGATGGCGTAGTCGAGCAGGTGCCAGAAGTCCGGCCGGACGGTGGGCTCGCCGCCGCCGACGTTGACGTAGAAGACCTGCATGCGCTGCAGCTCGTCGATCACCGCCTCGGCCTCGGCGGTGGACAGCTCGCGCGGGTCGCGCCGTCCGGAGGAGGACAGGCAGTGCGCGCAGGCCAGGTTGCAGGCGTAGGTGAGCTCCCAGGTCAGGCAGATCGGCGCGTCCAGCCCGTACTCGAACTGGTCGACCAGCCGCCCGCCCACGGGGCGCTGGGGCAGGACGCTGGTCATCGGTGAGCCTCCGGGGTGGCCTCGTCGCAGGGGCCCGCCGCGAGCTCCGGACGGCCCTCCTGCAGGGTCCCGCCGCGAGCGTGCGAGCGGTGGGGGGCAGGAGGGTCCTTCTCGGGGGGCGACGAGGTCCTTCTCTCGATCATCTGCGAGCGGGCGAGGTCGGCCAGCGCCCGGCGGTAGGCGGGCTGCTGGGCCACCGGGACGCCGCAGGCGACCAGGGCGGCGTCGGCGCTGGGGTGCTCGGCCAGCGTCTCGACGACGGTGACCAGCGCCTTCGACTTGAGGAAGGACAGCTTCCTGGTCCCGAAGGAGTAGACCAGCGCGCCGAACGGCTCCGGGCGCAGGGCCACCGACGGGGCCTTGCGCCAGGGCAGGGACGGGTCGAAGCCCGCGGACGGGGCGGGCGCGGGAGCGCCGGAGCCCGACGGGGAGGCGGCGCCGGCCCCGCCGGGGGGCGCGACCGGCGCCGCGAGCGGCGCGTCGATCAGTACACCCCGCACATGCCGTCGATGGAGACCTCCTCGACGAGGGACTCCTCGACCAGGGTCTCCTCGACCGCGGGAGCGGCCTCCGGGCCGCTGCCGGTCTGGGTGTCGTCGGTCTCGGGCACGGCGCCTCCTGTGATCCGGGTCATGCGGTGGCGGGCACGTTAGTGACACCCAGTGCCACCCGGCAACACCGGCCGCGTGTCCGGCGGCGCGCCGTCCGGGCGGTCCGGTGGCGCAGGATGGGCCGGTGACCGAGGGGCCCGTGGACGTGCGCGCCGACACCCGCGCCCGCCTGCAGCAGGCGGCCCTGGAGCTGTCCACCCGGGACGGCTTCGAGCAGGTCACCGCCGACGACATCGCCGAGGCGGCGGGGACCAGCCGGCGCACGTTCTTCCGCTGCTTCGCGACCAAGGCCGACGCGGTGTGGGGCGAGTTCGGCGCGCACGTCGACCGCCTCGAGCGGCTGCTGGCGGCGACCCGTGACGACCAGCCGGTGCTGGCCTCGATCTGCGCGGCCTACGTCGAGGTCAACGACTACGCCGACGGCGACCTGCCGATCCTGCGGCAGCGGATGGCGCTGATCCTCGGCGAGCCGGCGCTGCAGGCCCACTCGCAGGTGCGCTACGCCGACGTCGACCGGGTGGTGGCCGAGCACGTCGCCCGCCGCACGGGGCAGGCCCCCGGCGACCTGCTCCCCCGGCTGGTGGCCACCACCACGCGGGCCGCGGCGACCACGGCGTTCGAGGTGTGGCTCGCCGACGGGACGACGACCCTCGGGCGGGCCCTGCACGCCGCCTTCGACCAGCTCGCGCTCGGCTTCCCGGCCCTGCGTGGGGCCCCGCCGTCCTCGACGACCAGCTGAGCTGATCATCGCGGGTCCTGGCTCACCGCAGGCAGTGAGCCCGGACCCGCGACGGCGAGCCCGGACCCGCCCGGACGCCGGGGTGGGCGACCCTGCCCGGTCGGGCAGGTGCACCTCACCGGGCGGGCCGACCTGCACCTCCGGACGGCCGGTTCCGCCCCGGCACCCCTGCCGCGACCCGTGACGGCGCTCCTAGCGTCCGCGCCGACGACCCCGCCGGCAGCAGGAAGGGCCCCTCCCCATGAAGGTCGAAGAACTCCTCAGGCCGTTCCCGATCAAGGAGTTCCACCCGTTCCCGCGGGCCCTGATGGGCCCCGGCGCCCACGAGATCATCGGCCCGGAGGCGCTCAAGCTGGGCTTCAAGCGGACGCTGATCATGACGTCGGGCCTGCGCGGCACCGACATCGTCCACAAGATCGCGGAGTCGATGAAGTACCACGGCCTCGAGGTCGTCGTCTACGACAAGGTCGAGTCCAACCCCAAGGACTACAACGTCATGGACGCCGTGGGGATGTACCAGGAGAACGAGTGCGACAGCTTCGTCTCCATCGGCGGCGGGTCCAGCCACGACGCCTGCAAGGGCGCGCGCATCTCGGTGGCCCACGACGGGCGCAGCGTCAACGAGTTCGAGGGGTTCAACCAGTCGGAGAACCCGAAGAACCCGCCGCACATCGCCGTCTCCACCACCGCCGGCACCGGCTCGGAGACCAGCTGGGCCTACGTCATCACCGACACCACGACCGACCCGGACAACCCGCACAAGTACGTGGCCTTCGACGACACCAGCGTGACCACGCTGGCCATCGACGACCCGGTCCTCTACTACGACTGCCCGGTCGACTACACCGCCCAGTGCGGCTTCGACGTCCTGGCGCACGCCAGCGAGCCCTACGTGTCCCGGCTGAACTTCCAGCCGTCCCTCGGCAACGCCCTGTACGCGATCAAGCTGACCAGCCAGCACCTGCGCCAGGCGGTGTGGAACGGCCAGGACCTCGGCGGCCGCGAGGGCATGATGTACGCCCAGTACATCGCCGCGCAGGCGTTCAACTCCGGCGGCCTGGGCATCATCCACTCGATCAGCCACGCGGTGAGCGCCTTCTACGACACCCACCACGGGCTGAACAACGCGATCGCGCTGCCGCGGGTCTGGGCGTTCAACATGCCCACCCAGTACCAGCGGTTCGCCGACATCGCCGAGGCCATGGGCGTGGACACCCACGGGATGACCGCCCCGCAGGCCGCCGACGCCGCACTGGCCGCGGCCATCCGGCTGATGCGCGACGTGGGCATCCCCGAGCGGTTCGTGGACGTCACCACCGACAGCTACTCGAAGAACCGGCTGGGGCAGGGCCCGACGCGCTTCTACGAGAACGCCGCGGTCATCAAGGGCGACGACACCGACGTCGACCGGATCACCAACCACGTGCTCGGCGACGCCTGCACGCCGGGCAACGCCAAGGAGTGCACGTTCGAGACCGTCCGCCCGGTGGTCGAGCACTGCATGTCCGGCGACCTCGACGACCTGCTCGGCTGACCCGTCACCGACCCAGGGGCGGGGCGGTCCCCCCGCCGTCCCGCCCCTGTCCGCCCACCGCCCAGGAGTGCCGCGTGACCCTCCAGCCCGTGCCCGCCGACGCCGTCCCCGCCTCCCCCGACTTCGACTCGCCGGACGACGTGGCCCGCGCCTTCGCCGAGCACGGCTACATCGCCGACCGGCGGCTGGCCACCACCACGTTCGTCATGTCCCGGCTGGCCAAGCCGCTGCTGCTGGAGGGCCCGGCCGGGGTCGGCAAGACCGAGCTGGCCAAGACGCTGGCCGCCGCCACCGGACGCCGGCTGCTGCGGCTGCAGTGCTACGAGGGCCAGGACGAGACCAAGGCGCTCTACGAGTGGGACTACGGCAAGCAGCTGCTCTACACCCAGATCCTCCGGGACAAGGCCGCCGAGCTGCTCGAGGACACCACCTCGCTGGCCGACGCCGTCGACCGGATCGCCGGCGCGGACAGCGCCTTCTTCAACGAGCGGTTCCTCGCCCCGCGGCCGCTGCTGGAGGCGGTCCGCTCGCCGGACCCGGTGGTGCTGCTGGTCGACGAGGTCGACCGCGCCGACGAGGCCCTGGAGGCGGTGCTGCTGGAGATGCTCGCGGAATACCAGGTGTCGGTGCCCGAGATCGGCACCTTCGTCGCCCAGCAGGCGCCGTACGTCGTCCTGACCTCGAACAACACCCGCGACCTGTCCGCGGCGCTCAAGCGGCGCTGCCTGCACCTGTTCCTGGAGTACCCCGACGCCGACCGCGAGCTGGAGATCCTCCGGTCCAAGCAGACCGGCCTGGCCGACGCGGCGGCGCAGCGGCTGGTGCAGATCGTCCGCGGGCTGCGCGGCCTGGACCTGCGCAAGGCCCCGAGCATCTCCGAGACCATCGACTGGGCGCGCACCCTCGCTGTCCTCGGGGTGAGCGAGCTGGACGCGCAGGTGCTCGGCGACACCGTGTCCGTCGTCGCCAAGTACGAGCGCGACGTGCAGCGCTCGCGCGAGGCGCTGCCCCGGCTGGTCGACCCCAACGCGACGGTGCCCGCGCCGGCGGACCACGGCCACGGCCACGCGCACGGGTCCCACTCCCACGGCGGGCACGCGCACACCCACGACGACGGGGACGACGGGCGCCGGGCGCGGGCGGCCAAGGACACCCCCGGCCGGCACGACGGGAACTACTACGGCCAGCAGGCGCCGGCGGAGTCCCCGCCGCCGGCCGCTCCGCGGCAGGTGCGGCCCGGGCAGGGCGAGCGGTCGTTCAACCGGGGCGGCGGCGCCCGGCGGCGGCCGGTCTGAGGTGGAGGGCGCCCTGCACCGGTTCGTCCGGCTGCTGCGACTGCGCGGGATGCGGGTCTCCACCGCGGAGGCGATCGACGCCTACGCGGCCGCGGCCGCCGTCGGGGTGCGCGACCGGGCGGCGCTGGAGGCCGCGCTCGGCGCGGCGCTGCTCAAGGACCGCCGGGACGCCGAGGTCTTCGCCGACACCTTCGCCCGCTTCTTCTCCCTGCGGGCGGTGGTCGAGGCCGAGCAGGCCCACGGGCACGCGCACGACGACCTGGCCGACACCGGCGCGCTGCAGCGGATGACCTGGTCGCCGGACCCGGCCGCCGACGTGCAGGAGGGGCACAGCCACGGCAAGCCGGTGGACATCAAGGAGTTCTTCAAGCCCGAGGACCTCGCCGCGCAGTACAACCTGCACCAAGAGGCCAACAAGATCGACATGGCCTCGCTGACCCACGAGATCATGCTGTCCTCGGAGAGCCGCGGCGGCGACGCCTCCGACGCCCAGCAGGTGCAGCTGGAGGTCACCCGGCTGCACGACCCGGGCCTGCCCGGCGACCTGGTCCGCGCCGGCGGCACGCGGCTGGACCTGGAGCTGTCGGTGGCCCAGCAGCAGGCGCTGCGCGACTGGCTGGCCGACCCGGTCGGCGATCTGGACCCCGAGGTGGCCGAGGTGCTGCGCCGCCAGCTCGCCGGGGTCATCGAGG
Organism: Geodermatophilus sp. DSM 44513; assembly: GCF_032460525.1. Lineage (NCBI taxonomy): Bacteria > Bacillati > Actinomycetota > Actinomycetes > Geodermatophilales > Geodermatophilaceae > Geodermatophilus > Geodermatophilus sp. DSM 44513. The sequence continues at coordinate 4,425,524 of NZ_CP135963.1, forward strand.
ACCTGCCCGAGCTGCTCGCCGCCCACCTGCAGAAGCTCGCCGAGATGACCGAGGTGGCCATCGAGGAGCGGGAGCTGGCGCGGGCGCCGGTGGAGGAGGTGACCGAGGCCGACCGCGCGCGGATCGAGGAGTCGCTGCGCCGGCTGGCCACCTCGCTGCACGGCGGGCTGACCCACAAGAAGCGGCAGTCCCCGCGCGGGCGGGTCGACGTGGCCCGCACGATGCGCCGCAACCTGAAGTACGACGGCGTCCCGTTCCGGCCGGTGACGACCCGGCTCGCGGAGGACAAGCCGCGGCTGGTCGTGGTCGCCGACGTGAGCCTGTCGGTGCGGACGACGGCGCGGTTCACCCTGCACGTCGTCCACGCGCTGCAGGACCTGTTCGCGCAGGTGCGCACCTTCGCGTTCGTGGACGACGTCGTCGAGATCACCGACCTGTTCGACGAGCACCCGCTGGAGCACGCGCTGGGCCTGGTGTTCGGCGGCGACGTGATCGACGTGGACGCCTCCAGCGACTACGGGACGGTGTTCGCGAAGCTGGCCGCCGACCACTCCGGCGCCTTCACCCGCCGCTCGACGCTGCTGGTGCTCGGCGACGGCCGCGGCAACGGCAACGCCCCGCGGCTGGACGTGTTCGCCGACCTCACCCGGCGGGTGCGCGAGACCATCTGGCTGACCCCGGAGCCGCGGTACTCCTGGGCGCTGGGCGGCTGCGACCTGCCCGCCTACGCGGAGAACTGCAGCCGGGTGGAGGTCATCCGCGACCACTCCGGGCTGGAGGGCTGGGCGACCGACGTGGTCACCCGCGCGTCCGCCCGCTGAAGGAGGCTCCGGTCCTCCTCACCGCTCGCGAGCTCGCGGCGAGCCTCTGGACCGGGCCGCCGAGATCCGGTCACGGCTGACACACTGCGCCCGTGTCCGCGCTGACCCACGCCGCGTCCGTCGTCGTCGCCGCCTCGCCGGAGGAGGTCTACGACCTGGTGTCGGACGTGACCCGCACCGGGGAGTGGAGCCCCGTCTGCCGCTCCTGCTGGTGGGACGAGGGCGCGACCGGCGCGGTGGGTGACTGGTTCACCGGGCGCAACGAGACGCCGGACCGCACCTGGGAGACCCGCAGCCAGGTGGTCACCGCCGACCGCGGCCGCGAGTTCGCCTGGGTGGTCGGCGGCACGCTGGTCCGCTGGGCGTTCACGATGGAGCCGGTCGAGAGCGGCACCCGGCTGACCGAGTCCTGGGAGTTCCTGCCGGCCGGGCTGGCCCGCTTCGCCGAGCGCTTCGGGGACGACGCCGAGCGCCAGGTCGAGGACCGCACCCGCGCCGCGCACGAGGGCATCCCGGCCACCCTCGCCGCCGTCAAGCGCATCGCCGAGTCCGGCCGGACCGGAGTCGCTCGAGTGCGGGAACCCTCACCGAGCGACTCCAGCTCTAGATGAGGCCGAGCTTGGAGCCCGCGTAGACGGCCTCCGCGCGGCGGGACACCGCCAGCTTGCGCATGACGTTGCCGACGTGGAACTTCGCCGTCGTGGCCGAGATGTACAGCTCCCGGCCGATCGCCTCGTTGGACAGCCCGCGGGCCAGCAGGGTGAGCACCTCGCGCTCGCGGGCGGTGAGGGCCGGGCCACTCCGGGCCGGGGACGGCGGCGCGGACAGCGAGCGCACCACCATCGTCGCGCTGTGGCTGTCGAAGGCGCTCTCCCCGCGGCGCACCGCCCGGATGGCAGCCACCAGCGCCACGGCGTCGACGTCCTTAAGCACGTAGCCGCGGGCGCCGCGCTGGATGGCCTCCAGCACCAGCTGCTGGTCGAGGAACGTGGTCACCACCAGCACGCCGGGCGCGGGGCTGGCGGCGGTGAGCTGGCCGCACAGCGCCAGCCCCGCGACGTCGGAGCCGGCCGACAGCTTGAGGTCCAGCAGCACGATGTGCGGGCGGCTGGCGGCCACCAGGTCCAGCGCCTCGCCCGCGGACGCCGCCTCGCCGACCACCTCGATGTCCGGCTCGCGCTCCAGGATCGAGCGCAGCCCCTGCCGGACGATCGCGTGGTCGTCGACGATGACCAGCCGGATGACCTCACCCACCGGCGTCCTCCCCCGGCACGTCGTTCCCCCGCGGCACGCGGACCTCCACCCGCACCCCGCCCATCCGCGCCCGCGTGATCCGCACCGTCGCCCCCATCTCCCGGCAGCGGGAGGAGATGTTGGCCAGCCCGCGGTGGTACCCGTCGTCCCGGCGCCCCGATGCGCGCAGCGCGCGGCGCAGCACGTCGGGGTCACCGCGGCCGTCGTCGGCCACCGACAGCCGCAGCTCGCCGGGCCGGTAGGCCAGCCGCACGGTGCTGCGGGTGGCCTGCGCGTGTCGGGCGGTGTTGAACAGGCACTCCGAGGCGATCCGGAACAGCGAGTGCGCCACCTCCGCCGGCAGCGGGCGCGGGCGCCCCTCCACCCGGACGGCGACCGCCAGGCCCGGCACCGGGGCGACGTCGGAGAGCCGGCCGAGCATCGCGGGCAGCCCGTCGCCGTCCCCGTGCCCGTCGCAGGACAGCGCGTGGATGGCGCCGCGCAGCCGCTCCACCGCCTCCCGGGTGAGCGCCTTGGCGTGCCCCAGCCGCTCGTGCACCTCCGCGTGGTGGGCCACCTCCGGCCGGCACCACTCGATGGTCATCCCGGCCGACAGCACGTGCTGGGCCACGCTGTCGTGCAGCTCCCGGGCGATGCGGTGCCGCTCGGCGTCCACGGCCTCCCGCTGCGCCGCCACGTCCAGCCGCCGCTCGGCGTCGGCCAGCTGCGCGTGCCGCTCGGCGAGGTCCCGGGCGCGCTCCTGGGCCTGGGCACAGAGCTGCTCGGTCTGCCGGCGCAGCCCCTCCGACCGGGCCAGCAGGTGTTCCGACAGCAGCGCGACCGCCGACTGGTTGGCCATGATCCGCAGGATGGCGAGGTCCGCGGGTGTCGCCGTCCGCCGCGGGCCGCCGCAGCCGACCAGGGCGCCCACCGGCTCGCCGTCCACCACCAGCGGGACGACGACGGCACCGTCGGGGGTCTGCCACGGCTCGACGGCGTCGGCGGCCAGCGCGGCGGTGACCGGGCGGCGGACCACCTCGGGCAGCAGCGCCACGTCCTCCACGCCGACCCCCGAGGGGCCGCGGCCGAGCATCCGCGGGCGGGCGAGCGGCAGCGCCGTCGGGGCCAGCGCGAGCACCGCCCAGGGCTCGCCGAGGTGCTCGGCGGCGGCGTCGACGACCGCCCGGCACAGCGCGTCGGCGCCCCGACCGGTGGCCGACAGCACGCCGGCGACGTGCTCCAGGGAGCCGATCGCGCGGTGCAGGTCGTCGACGGTCTGCCGGTACTCGGCGTACCAGCTCGGCTTGGACGAGCGCAGCCCGGTGAGCTGGGAGATGTCCGGGGCGCGCATCTACAGCGCGCTGCGGAAGAGCGCCGCGATCTCGGCGCGGTCGGCGTCGCGGGGGTTGGTCGACAGGCAGGCGTCGCCGAGGGTGGTGGTCGCCAGCGTGTCGACGTCGGACTCGCGCACGCCGAGCTGGGCCAGCCCGCTCGGGCAGCCGAGGTCCGCGGCCAGCCGGGCGACCTCCGCGGCGGCGGCCTCGGCGGCCACCTCGCCGGGCAGGCCGCCGACGTCGATGCCCATGGCCCGCGCGACGGGGACGAACCGGTCCGGCGCGCTGCGGGCGTTGAACCGGATGACGTGCGGCAGCAGGACGCCGTTGACGACGCCGTGCGGCAGGTCCAGCAGCCCGCCCACCTGGTGGCTCATGGCGTGCGTGGCGCCGAGGATGGCGTTGGTGAAGGCCAGCCCGGCCTCCAGGCTGGCCTGCGCCATCGCGGTGTGCGCGGCCTGGTCGTCGGGCCGGGCGAGGGTGCCGCGCAGCGAGCCGCAGATCAGCTCGATGGCGTGCAGCGCGTGCACGTCGGTGAGCGGGCCCGACGCGCGGGAGACGAAGGCCTCGATGCCGTGGGTGAGGGCATCCAGGCCGGTGGCGGCGGCCAGGTCGTCGGGCATCGTGGTGAGCAGCCGCGGGTCGGTGACCGAGATGTCGGGCACCAGGGCCCGGCCGATCAGGGTGGCCTTGAGCCGGCGGGTGGTGTCGGTGATGACGGCGAACTGGCTCACGTCGGCGCCGGTGCCGGCGGTGCTGGGGCACATGACCGTCGGCGGGATGGCGGCCGTGACCCGGTCCACGCCCTCGTAGTCGAGGATCACGCCCCCGTTGCTCGCCACCACCGCGACCGCCTTGGCCGCGTCGATGACCGACCCGCCGCCGAGCCCGACGATCACGTCGCAGCCGCTGGCCAGGTAGCACTCCGCGCCCGCGGCGACCTCGTGGTCCTTGGGGTTGGGCGTGAGGTCCTGCCACACCGTCGGCTGCAGCCCCGCCTCGGCCAGGTGCCCGGCGAGCTCGGCCCACCACCCGGCCTGCACCAGCCCGGCGTCGGTGACGACGAACGGCCGCCGGGCGCCCAGCCGGCGCGCCGCCCAGCCGGCCTCCGACAGCGCCCCCCAGCCGAAGACCACCTCGGGCACCAGGTACTTGCTGAACGCCGGGACGGCGGGGGCCGGCCGCGCTGCGGGCGCGCGGAGCACGGGACGGGGCCAGGAGGTGGGCCGGGCCGGCGCGGCGGCGGTCACCGGCGTCCGTGCGGGGGAGCGCACGCGGCAGCGGACACGAGGACCTCCGGGGTCTCGGCGGTACGGCCCACCCTAGCCCGCGCGTGACCGCTGTCACACGTTCCGGTCGCGCGCGATCCATCCGCCTTTGTCGCGATATTGGCCGTCCGGTCGTGCGCGATCCACCGGCCTCCCGCGCGCGGGAGGCCGCTCAGCGGCCGGCGAGCCACTCCTCCAGGCCGGCCAGCAGGCGGTCGACGTCCTCGTCGTCGTTGTACGGCGCCAGCCCGACCCGCAGGCCGCCGGTGTCCCCGAGGCCCAGGTGGCGGGAGGCCTCGATCGCGTAGAACGAGCCGGCCGGCGCGTTGACCCCGCGCGCGGCGAGGAACCGGTGGGCGTCGGCGGCGTCCCGGCCCTCGACGGTGAGCAGCAGGGTCGGCGTCCGGCGCTCGGCCCGGGACCACACGGTGACGCCGGGCAGCGCACGGACGCCGTCCTCGATGCGCTCCCGCAGCCGGTCCTCGTGCGCCTCCAGCTCCGCCATGCCGAGCTCGATCCGGGCCCGCCGGTCGCCCTCGGGGCCGCCCAACCCGGCGAGGAAGTCGACCGCGGCGGTGGTGCCGGCGAGCAGCTCGTAGGGCAGCGTGCCGAGCTCGAACCGCTCGGGGACGGCGTCGGTGGAGGGCAGCAGCTTGTCCGGGTGCAGCGTCGCCAGCAGGTCCGGGGCCGCGACCAGGCAGCCGAGGTGCGGGCCGAGGAACTTGTACGGCGAGCAGGCGTAGAGGTCCGCACCCAGCGCGGCGACGTCCACCGGGGCGTGCGCGGTGAGGTGCACCCCGTCGACGTGCACGAGCGCCCCGGCGCGGTGGGCCAGGGCGCTGATCGCGGCGACGTCCGGCCGGGTGCCGATCAGGTTGGACGCGCCGGTGACGGCGACCAGCCGGGTGCGGTCGGAGAGGACGGCGGCCACCGCCTCGGGCGCGAGCTCGCCGGTGGCCGGGTCGAAGTCCGCCCAGCGCACGGTCGCCCCGCGGGCCTGCGCGGCCTGCACCCAGGGGCGGACGTTGGCGTCGTGGTCCAGCCGGGTGACCACCACCTCGTCACCCGGGCCCCACCCGGCGGCCAGCGTGCGGGAGAGGTCGTAGGTCAGTTGGGTCATGCTGCGGCCGAACACCACGCCGCCGGGGTCGCCCGCGACGAGGTCGGCGACGGCGCGGCGGGCGGCGAGGACGACGTCGTCGGCATTGCGCTCGGCCTGCGTCGTCCGGCCGCGGTTGGCCATCGGCGCGGTCATGGTCGCGGCAACGGCGGCGGCCACCGACTCGGGGACCTGCGAGCCGCCCGGCCCGTCGAAGTGGGCGGCCCCCTCGCGCAGGGCGGGGAAGCAGGCGCGGACGGCGGCGACGTCGTAGCTCACTGCGTCAGCATGCCGCTTCGCGGGATGTGCACGGAGCGCGGTCTCCGGCCGACCTGGTCCGCAGTACGTGCACACCCCGCGCGGGTCAGCCCGGCGGCTCGGCCAGCTGCCCCGCCCGCCGTTCCAGGCGACGGGGGACGACCCGGACTGCGAGCACGAGCAGCACCGCGCACACCGCGGTGCCCACCCACCACCACGGGGACCGGGTGACGGCAGCGGCCACGGTGAACAGGAGGAGACCCGACATCAGGACCGCGCTCGGTGTGCGGGACGCACGGACGGCGGACAGCCGCCCCAGCAGCAGATCGAGGGCCGCCGCCCGCTCGTCGGGGTCCCCGGGCACCGGCCCGCGCCGCGCGGCCCGGTCCAGGCGGGCGTACGTCTCGGGCGGTAGGTCCCCGGCGTCCTCCTGGAGCCGGGTCTGCGCGATGGCACCGACGATGCCGCCGCAGAGCAGGCCGGTGACGGCGCCGAACGCGACGGCGTGCGTCCAGCTCTCGTCGCGGGCGAACCGCTCCATCAGGCCGAAGACGGTGCCCGGCAGCGGAGCCACGAGCAGGCCGACCTGCCACCACCGGGCGCGGGCCAGCCAGCCGGTCATCGGTCCCCCGCCGGGTCCGCGAGCAGTTCGGCCCGCTGGGCGAGGTGCCGGGCCATCAGGAAGTGCGCGGCGACCAGCCCGGAGAGGAGGACGATCGCCAGCCACACGGCCGGCGAACCGCCGCCACCCAGGGCGAGGACCAGGAGCAGCACGAGCAACACGCCGAGCAGCGGCAGCAACCAGCGCCGCTGGCGCACCATCACGTCGCGCTGCTGCAGGGCGATCCGCCGGGCCGCGCCGCGGAGCACCGGGTCCTCGGGGACTGCCCCCCGACGCGCAGCCGGATCGCCCGGCCGAGCCGGTCCGGCGGGAGGTCACGGGCAGCCTGGAGCACCCCGCGATTCATCCGGGCCGTGACCGGCCCCATGACAGCGCCGAAGACGAGACCCGTGATCAAGCCGGTGACCAGAGCCTCGCTCCAGCTGAACCCCTGGATGAGGCGGTAGTTGAGGACCATGAGGGAGCCGAAGGACCCACCGGCGATGAGGGCCTGCGCCCAGGCCGGGGCCCTCAGCAGACGTTCGCGCACCGCGCCATGGTCGGCGGGGCGTCAGGGACGGGCCAGCCGGTCACCCGGTCGGGCGACCGGCGGCGGGGAGTGTGCGCTCATCGTGGTCTCGGGGTGGGCCGAGACCACGATGAGCGCACAGTCGCGGCAGGTCAGCGGCCGAGCAGACCGCCCAGACCGCCACCCCCGCCGCCACCGAGCTTGGTGACCAGGTCCATCGGGGACAGGCCCAGCTTCTCCAGCAGTCCGGCGTGCTGGTCGGTGTCCACGGTGCCGGGCAGCTCCTGGTCGGCCTGCTGGGCCTTGCCGTCGTCGCCCTGGGAGCGCAGGAGGTCGAGGATCTGGTTCTTGTCGATCTGCATGGCCACCCCCTACCCGGGACCCCGCGCGCCACGCCGGTCAGGACGCCGAGAGCACGATCCGGTCGGGCCGGACGACGACGCCCGTCGCCCGCCCGCGCCGCAGCCACCCGGTGAGCACCCCGGAGACGTCGGCGACCACGACCTCCGCTCCACCGGCGGGGCGCACCGCCAGCCGACCCGGGGCGAGCAGCCGCAGCCGCGCCGTCCCGGGCCCGAGGACGTCGTCCACCGGCACCTCCCGACCGTCCACCCGCACCGGCACGCGGGGCAGCAGCGTGCCGGCCAGCCGCCGACCGGCCGGCACGCGGCGCACCACCAGCGGTCCGCGGCGCAGCGGCGGGGTGCGGCTGCCGACGGCGAAGCGGGCGACGGCCGGCACCCGGCCCACCCCGGCCAGCACCGCGCGGCGCAGCACCGCGGCTCCTCGGCCGCCGCCGGTCATGAGCCGGCCGACGAGCAGCGCCAGCCGCACCATCGACCGGGCGTGCGGCCCGCGCTCGGCCCGGTGGGTGTCCAGCAGCCGCTCGGGTGCGGACCCGGCGAGGACGGCGGCCAGCTTCCACGCCAGCTGGTGCACGTCGCGCAGGCCGAGCCCCAGCCCCTGGCCGATGAACGGCGGGGTGAGGTGCGCGGCGTCCCCGGCGAGCAGCACCCGCCCCGAGCGCCACCGGTCGGCCACCTGCGCCCGGTAGGTGTACTCGGCGACCCGCACCACCTCCGCGTCCGCCGCACCGTGCGGGGCCAGCAGCTCCGGCAGGCGGGCGGCCAGGCCCGCACCGGTCTCCCCGGGCAGCAGGCGGAACTCGGCGCGGTAACGGTCGCCGGCGACCGGCATCAGGGTGGCCGCCCGGCGCGGGTCGCACACCTGCTGCACGCCGGGCCACAGCGGCAGCGGCTGCGCCGAGCGCAGGTCGGCCACCAGCCAGCGGTCGGGCCGGCCGAGGTCGTGCATGCGGGCGCCGAGCAGCCGGCGCACGGTGGAGTTGGCCCCGTCGCAGCCCAGCACGGCCGCAGCCGGCACCCGCGTCCGCGCCCCGGCGGAGGAGGTGACGACGCCGTCCGGCGTCAGGTCCACGACCTCGCAGCCGCGGTGCAGCTGGATCAGCGGCTCCCGGTGGACGGCGGCCAGCAGCAGCTCCTCCAGGTCCGGCTGGGAGAACATCGACGCCTGCGGCCAGCCGTGCGGCCCGGACGACGACGCGCGGGCGAACTCGGCGAGCACCCCGCCGCCCCCGTCGACCAGGCGCAGGCCGCGCACCGGCCGGCTGACCCGCAGGAAGCCCTCGGCGACCCCGGCGTCGGCGAGCGCCCGCAACGCCTCGTCGTCCAGGTGCACCGCGCGGGGCAGGCCGTAGGGCGCCGGCTGCCGCTCGAGGACGACGACGGCGAGCCCCCGCCGGGCGAGCAGCAGCGCCGCGGTGAGCCCCACCGGCCCGGCGCCGACGACGACCACCGGGCTGCCGGGCACCCGGACAGCGTCGCAGGTGCGCCGACGTTGCACCCACCTTCCGCCCGGTGTGACCTGGGACATACCGTGCCCGCACGGCCGTGCACCGTGCCGGCCCGAGACGAGGAGGTCCGGCGTGCCCGTCAACACCCGCGGGGCGATCATCCGCTCCGCCCCCGGCAAGTACGAGGTCACCGACCTGGTGGTCGACGACCCGCGGCAGGGCGAGCTGCAGGTGGAGCTCGCCGCCTCCGGGCTGTGCCACTCCGACGACCACGTGGCCACCGGCGACATCCCCGCCGGCCACTACCCGATGTGCGGCGGACACGAGGGCTCCGGCGTGGTCACCGCGGTCGGCCCCAACACCCCGGGCTTCGCCGAGGGCGACCACGTCGTGTTCTCCTTCCTGCCCGGCTGCGGCCGGTGCCGCTGGTGCGCCGGCGGCATGCAGTACCTGTGCGACTCCGGCGCGAACCTGCTCTACGGGTCCCGCTGGGACGACCAGGACAGCTACCGGTTCGCCCTCCCCGACGGCACCGCCGTCTCGCAGATGTGCGGCCTGGGCACCTTCGCCGCGGTCACCACGGTCGACGTGCGCTCGACGGTGAAGATCCCCCAGGACATCCCGCTCGAGGTCGCCTGCCTGACCGGCTGCGGCGTCGGCACCGGCTGGGGCTCGGCGGTGACCGCCGCGGACGTGCAGCCCGGCGAGACGGTGATCGTCATGGGCATCGGCGGCATCGGCATCAACGCCGTCCAGGGGGCCGCCTTCGCCGGCGCCAGCCACGTCATCGCCGTCGACCCGGTCGCGTTCAAGCGGGAGAAGGCGCAGGAGCTCGGCGCCACGCACGCGTTCGAGGGCATCGAGGAGGCCGCGGACTTCGCCCGCAGCGTCACCAACGGCCAGGGTGCGGACAAGGCCATCGTGACCATCGGCGTCACCACCGGCGAGCACGTGGCCCAGGCGTTCTCGTCGATCCGCAAGGCCGGCGTCGTCGTCGTCACCGGCCTCGGCGACATCACCCAGGTCGGCCTGCCCATCTCCATCGGGGAGCTGACCCTCTTCGCCAAGGAGCTCAAGGGCGCCATGTTCGGCGACCAGAACCCCAGCGCCGACATCCTCAAGATGCTGCGCCTCTACCAGGAGGGGAAGCTCAAGCTCGACGAGCTGGTCACCAAGCAGTACACGCTGGACACCATCAACGAGGGCTACGAGGACATGCACGCCGGCCGCAACATCCGCGGCGTGCTCATCCACAGCTGACGGACGGCCGGGGCGTCCCTCTCCCGGGGCGCCCCGGCCGCGTGTCCCCCGAGGAGGAGCGTGACCACCACCCCCGCGCGGCGGCTGGACGTCACCGGCATGGTGCGCGTCGCCCGCGAGCGGGTGGTCGCCCGCATCCGGGAGGCCGAGGTGGTCGCCGCCGCGCTGTCGGCCGGCCGCAACGTGCTGCTCGAGGGCCCGCCGGGCACCGGCAAGACGACGCTGCTGCGTGCCCTCGCCGACGGGGCGGGCGTCCCGCTGGTCCTGGTCGAGGGCAACGCAGAGCTCACCCCCACCCGGCTGGTCGGGCACCACGACGCCTCCCGGGTGCTTACCGAGGACTACCGGCCGGAGAACTTCGTGCCCGGCCCGCTCACCCGGGCGATGACCGACGGCGCCGTCCTCTACGTCGAGGAGTTCAACCGGGTGCCCGAGGAGACGATGAACGTGCTGCTCGGGGTGCTGTCCGAGCGGGAGATGCACGTGCCCCGCTTCGGCCGGGTGACCGCGCGGCCCACCTTCCGGCTGGTCGCGGCGATGAACCCGTTCGACGCGGTGGGCACCGCGCGGGTCACCCCCGCCCTCTACGACCGGTCCTGCCGGGTGGCCATGGGCTACCAGGACGAGGACGCCGAGCTGGCCGTCGTGGCCGCGGCGACCGGTGGGCCCGAGGCGCTCGTCGCCCGCGCGGTGCGTGCGGTGCGGATCACCCGCGACCACCCGGAGCTGCGGATCGGCGCCTCGGTGCGCGGTGCGCTGGACACCGTGCTGATCGCGGTGGAGCTGGCCACCGTCCGCGGGCAGGAGGGCGTCGAGGAGACGTCCGGCCTGGACGCCGCCCTGGCCGCCCTCACCGGCAAGGTCACCCTCGCCGACGGCGCGACCCGCCCGGTCGAGGACGTGGTCGCCGACATCTGGCGCCGGGCGGGTGAGGAGCTGGGAAAAGTCTGACCGCCGACGAGGCGGACCGGTCCACCCCCGGCGCACCGGCGCCGCCACCGCCCGGCGGGCGCCCACCGCAGCCGGCCGCCGTCGAGGACCCCGCCGACGTCGAGCAGCTGCTCCGGCAGCACGCCGCCCGCCGGGCCGGCCGCGACGAGCTCAGCCGCGCCCACCCGGAGTTCCAGCAGGTCTCCCCGCAGGCCGGGCAGCTCGACGAGCAGGCGCTGCGCGACCTCGCCGAGCGGGACCCCGACGCCGCCACCCGGTTGCTCACCGCGATGGGCCGCGCCTTCGACCCCGGCTTGCGCGCCGCCGCCCGCGCGCTGGCCGCCCGGCTGCCGGTGGCCGCCCCGCGCACCGGCGTCCCCGACCGGCCGGGCACCCGCCGGGTGGTGACCCGCCGCGACGCCACCGGCAGCGACGTCGACCTCGACGCCACCCTGGCCGCCCGCGGCGCCGAGCCGCACTGGCGCGCCGACCACCTGCACACCCGGGGCTGGCGGGCCACCGGCCGGGCCAGCGTGCTGCTGGTCGACGCCTCGGGGTCCGTCGCCGGGGACGAGCTCACCGTCGCCGTGCTCACCGCCGCGGCACTGGCCCAGCGGATGCGCCCGGGCGACGAGCTCGGGGTCGTCGCGTTCTGGTCGCGGGCGGTGGTGCTGCGCCCGCTGTCGGCCGACCCGCGCGCCGACCTCGCCGTCTCCCGGCTGTTCGACCTGCGCGGCGGCGGGACCACCGACCTCGACCTCGGCCTGCGGACGGCGGCCGCCCAGCTGGCCCGCACCCGAGCCGCGGCCCGCGACGTGCTGCTGCTGTCCGACGGGGTGCCCACCGAGAGCCCTGACCCGCTGCCGGCGGCCGCCGCGCTGGCTCGCGCCGGGGCCCGGCTGCACGTGCTGTCGCTGTCCGCGGACGCCGAGTCGGTGGCGCAGTGCGCGGCGCTGGCCGCCGCCGGGGGCGGTCGGGTGGCGCCGCTGCGGCGGGCGGGGGACGCCCCGGTGGCGGTGCGCACCCTGCTGGGGTGACGGCTCAGCGGCGCCGGACGGCGTCCCCGGCCCGGGCGGCGTCCAGCGGGACGGCGGTGGCGAGCACGGCCGGCCCGAGCCGCAGCACCCCGTCGGAGAGTGCCGCGCAGCGCACCCCGCCGCGGCCGCGCATCGCCGCGTGCGCGCCCGGCGCCAGGACGACGTCCAGCCACGCGCACGGGTGGGCCGCCCGGCCGCCGCCGAGCAGCACCGGCCCGTCGCCGGTGTCGAGGGCGAACCGCTGCCCGCGCAGCGCCTCGACCTCCGCTCCGCGCAGGACGACGGTGCGCCGGGCCAGGTGCGGGTCGAACGGCCCGGCGCCGGTCGCGGCGGCCACGGCCTCCAGCGCCTCGACGGCGAGCACGGTGAGCTGCGCGTCGCGGTGCGCCGTCCGGCCGGCGTACCGGTCGCCGACCACGCCGTACCCGGCGCGCACCTCGACCCGGTCGCGGTGGTCGCCGTCCTGGGCCGGCACCGGCCCCGCGGGACGCCCGTCGTAGCGGTGCACCGGCGAGGCGAGCAGCGTGACGACCTCGACCTCGTACCGGTACGGAGGGTCACCGCCCACCGGCCCATCGTCGGCCCCCGTGCAGGGGCCCGCCGCGAGCGGGCGAGCGGTGGGGGGCACGGGGGTCCTTATCGGTCGGCCGTCCGGTGGATGGGGCCGTCGGTGCCGGTCAGCCGCTCCCCCGAACCCCCCCAGCGGCCGGCGATGACCTCCGCGGCGATGGAGACCGCCGTCTCCTCCGGCGTGCGGGCGCCGAGGTCCAGCCCGATCGGCGAGGACAGCCGGGCCAGCTCCTCCTTGGTCATCCCGGCCTCGGCCAGCCGGGCCAGGCGCTCCTCGTGCGTGCGCCGCGAGCCCATCGCGCCCACGTAGGCCACCGGCAGCCGCAGCGCGACCTCCAGCAGCGGGACGTCGAACTTCGGGTCGTGGGTGAGCACGCACAGCACGGTGCGCTCGTCGACCCGGCCGGCGTCCACCTCGGCCTGCAGGTAGCGGTGCGGCCACTCCACGACCACCTCGTGCGCGTCCGGGAAGCGCTTGGGCGTGGCGAACACCGGCCGGGCGTCGCAGACGGTGACCCGGTAGCCGAGGAAGGCCCCGACCCGGGCGACGGCGGCGGCGAAGTCGATGGCGCCGAAGACCACCATCCGGGCGGCCGGGGCGAAGGCGTTGACGAACAGCGACAGGTCGTCGCCGCGGCGTTCGCCGTCGTGCCCGACGTGCAGCATCCCGGTGCGCCCGGCGGCCAGCATGCCGCGGGCGTCCTCGACGACGGCGTCGTCCAGCCGCTGGGCGCCCAGGGTGCCCGAGGCGCGGTCGGGCCAGATCACCAGCCGGCGGCCCACCCGGTCCTCCGGGCCGGCGACGCAGGTGACGACGGCGACCGGCTCGTGCGCGGCCACCGACGCGGCGACCTCGCCCAGCTCCGGGAAGGACTCGCGGGACACCGACTCGACGAAGACGTCGAGGATCCCGCCGCAGGTCAGTCCCACGGCGAAGGCGTCGTCGTCGCTGACCCCGTACCGCTCCAGGGTCGGGACGCCGGACTCGACGACGTCCCGGGCCTCCTCGTACACCGCGCCCTCGACGCAGCCGCCGGAGACGCTGCCGACCGCGGTGCCGTCCGGGCCGACGAGCATCGAGGCCCCCGCCGGGCGCGGCGCGGAGCGCCAGGTCGCCACGACGGTGCCCATGCCGACGGTCTCCCCCGCCTGCCACCAGCCGACCAGGTCCTCGAGCACGTCACGCATCGCTGGCCCTCCTCTCCGGGCGGAGTCGCAGCGCGACGGGGACCGTCACCGTGGGACTCCGCACGCTCCTAGGCACGCTGGATCACCCCTGCCAGTTCCTGGAACGCGGCCAGGCTGTGCCCGGCCACGAAGTGGTCGACCGACGGCAGCGCGGCCTGCATCCCGCCGGTGAGCGGCTGGTAGCCCACACGGCCCTTGTGCGGGTTGACCCACACGACCGCGTGCGCCAGCCGCTGCAGCCGCGCCATCTGCTCGGCCAGGACGTCGGTGCCGCCGCGCTCCCAGCCGTCGCTGCAGACGACCACGACCGCGCCCCGGGCCGTGCCGCGCTGGCCCCAGCGGTCCAGGAACGCCTTGAGCACCTCGCCGAGGCGGGTGCCGCCGGACCAGTCCGGGATGGCCGAGCCGCTGGCCGTCAGCGCCTTGTCCGGGTCGCGCAGCCGCAGCTCCCGGGTCACCCGGGTCAGCCGGGTGCCCACGGTGAACACCTCGGTCGCGGCCGGGTGCGCCCGGACGGCGGCGTGCGCGAAGCGCAGCAGCGCGTCGGCGTAGGGGCTCATCGAGCCGGACACGTCGACGAGCAGCACCACCCGGCGCGGGCGCGGGCGGGCCCGACGGTGCAGCAGCCGGGTCACCTCGCCCCCGTCGCGCAGCGCGCGGCGCACGGTGCGGGCGGCGTGCACGGTGCCGTGCGGTCCGGGCCGCCGGCGGCGGGACGCCCGCATCGGCGCGGCCGGGGTGAGCAGGGCGAACAACCGGCGCAGCTGCTCGCGCTCGGCGCCGGTGAGGTCGGCGACGTCCCGGTGCCGCAGCACCTCGTCGGCGCTGGCCTGCCCGGCCAGCTCCGGGTCGGAGTCGCCGTCCCCCTCGCCGGGGCCCGGGTCGAGCGGGGCGGTGGTGACCGTCCGCTGCACCTCCCGTGCCGCGGGCGGCACCGGGCGCGGCGACTCGCCGCCGAAGTACGCGGCGAACGCGGCGTCGTAGCGCTCCAGGTCGTCCGGGCCCCCGCACAGGGTCAGCCGGCCGGACCAGTAGACGTCGGTGGCGTCGAGGACGTCAAGGGCGGAGACGGCGGCCAGCATCGCCTCGACCCGGTCCGGGGAGGCGCCCACCCCAGCGACGCGCAGCGTCCGCGCGAAGCCCAGCACCGTGTCCACGACGTCCCGCAGGTGAGCCGGGCGGGTGGCCCCGCTCAGAGGCTCGCCCCGAGCTCGCGAGGGGTGAGGAGAGCGGGGTCCTTCATCCGCCACCGAACAGCGCCCCCCTCGCCATGGCGTGCACCCGGTCGGTGTCCTCCCGGTACTTGAGGACCGCGCCCAGCGTGCGGGCGGCGACGTCCGGGTCGAGGTCCCGGGCGCCGAGGGTGTGCAGCGCGGTGGCCCAGTCCATGGCCTCGGCCACACCGGGGGGCTTGAGCAGGTCCAGGGTTCGCAGCTTGGCCGTCGCGCGGGCCACCTCGCGGGTCAGCCGGTCAGTGACGTCGGGCAGCCGGCGGCGCAGGATCGCCACCTCGCGGTCGAAGTCGGGGTGGGCCAGCCAGTGGTAGAGGCAGCGCCGCTTGAGCGCGTCGTGCACCTCACGGGTGCGGTTGGAGGTGAGCACCACCAGCGGCGGGGTCTGCGCGCGGACGGTGCCGAGCTCGGGGATGGAGATGGTGAAGTCGGACAGGACCTCGAGCAGGAAGGCCTCGAACTCGTCGTCGGCGCGGTCGACCTCGTCGACCAGGAGCACGCTCGGGGAGTCCTCCAGCGCCTGCAGCAGCGGACGGGCCAGCAGGAAGCGGCGGTCGTAGAGGGAGGCCTCGAGGGTCTCGGTGTCCGCGGTCGCGTGCGCGGCCTCCGCGGCGCGCAGGTGCAGCAGCTGGCGGCCGAAGTCCCAGTCGTAGAGCGCCTGGCTGGCCTCCAGCCCCTCGTAGCACTGCAGCCGGTACAGCGGGCGGCCGGTGACCTCCGCGAGGGCCCGGGCCAGGGCGGTCTTGCCGACCCCGGCCTCCCCCTCGAGGAACAGCGGGCGGTGCATGGCCAGGGCCAGGAAGGCCGCGGTGGCCAGCCCCTCGTCGGGCAGGTAACCGGTCGTCTCGAGCGCCGCGGCCAGCTCGTCCGGCCCGGCGAACACGCCGTCCGCGCCGGGCACCGGCAGCACCGTGGTCTCGCTCACGTCCCGAGCATCCCACCCGCCGCCCACCAGCGACCCTGCCCGGTCGGGCGGGCCTCCGGAGGCCACCCCGAGCGGGGACGGCAGATGGCCGGCCGGGAGTCCGCTCCTCGGCCGGCCATCGCCATCAGGTGCCCGGTCCGGCCGGGCGGGGGTTCAGACGCGGCGGTCCGTGGTCCCGGGGCCGTCGACCTCGATCTCCTCCTTGCGCACGGTCTCGTCGACCTGCACGGTGTCGGTGACCGTCTCCTTGTCCAGGCGGATGCGCTCCACCGGCACGGCCTCCTTCTCCACCACCGGACGCTCGGCGTGCAGCGTCACCTCGTGCTCCTCCTCCGAGATCGCCGGCCCGTCGTAGGCCTGCCCGGCGTTGGCGTCGGTGATCGGCTCGCGCTGGACCCGCACCTCCTCGCGGGACACCGGCACCGTCTCGGTCACGTTCTCGCTCACCACGTACTTGCGCAGCCGGGCGACGCCGGCCTGCTCGGTGCGGGTGCCCACGCTCAGCCGCTCCTCCGAGCGGGTCATCGCGTCATCCGTGGTCGGCCCGGAGGTGTCCCGGCCCACCGCGCCGCCCTGCACGTCGTCGTAGACCCCGTCGCCGTCCCGGTCGGTGCGCCCCGACGTCCCGGCGGCCATCCCCGCGGTGCCGGTGGTCGTGCCCGCGGTCCCGGCGGCCATCCCGGCCGTCCCGGCCGTCCCGGTCGTCGTGGTGGTGTCGGTGTCGACCCGGCCGACGGTGGTATCGGTCATCGACGTACCCGACCCCAGGCCGTAGTAGCGGTAGAGCTCCTCCTCCTCCTGCGGGGACAGGTGCCCGTCGGTGTCGACCCTCGGGGCGTCCTTGACCTGGGCCTTGCTCACCGGTACGCGCAGGCCGTCCCCGCTCAGGTCGGCGCCCTGCAGCGGGACGAAGGACTCCTTGGTGCCGAACAGGCCCGTGCGCACGGTGACCCACTCCGGCTGACCGCTCTCGTCGTCGAGGTACACCTCCGACGCGGAGCCGATCTTGTCACCGCTCTGGTCGTAGACGTCCTTGCCGATCACGCGGCTGATGGCTTCGGTGCCGATCATCGTGGCTGTCGCTCCCATCTGAGCAGGGGGTGTTTCCTGTCGATCACTGGGTGACCGGCCGGCAGGTCACGAAACAGACACGGCCGATCCGACACGCGCGGAGGCCCCGGCGGCCACCGCCGTGAGGGGTCACCGAACGGGGAAAGGCCTGTTCAGGTGGGTGGTAGGGCGGACGCGGGTCACCGTGGTCGCCGGTGACGTTTCGTGATCTGCGGTCGCTCGGGCGTGTCGGGCCCGGGGGGCACCGGCGCGTCGTCCCCGCTGTCGGCGCGGGTCGTGCCCATCCTGGAGGGCGTGCCTCCCCGCTCGCCGTACGACGACCTGGTGCACCCCCGCACGCGGAAGGCGCCCAGCCCCTCCGTCGAGGCCGAACGCGACCTGGTCGTCGAGGACCCGAGCTCGGGGTTCGTCGGCGCGGTGGTGCGCTGCGAGAAGGACGTCGTGCACCTGGAGGACCGCCACGGCCGCGTGCGCGCCTACCCCCTGGGCCCCGGCTTCTGGGTCGAGGGCCGGCCGGTCGTGCTGGTGCGCCCGAGGCCGCAGGCACCGGCGGCCCCGACCCGCAGCGCGTCCGGCTCCACCTACGTCGCCGGCGCGCGGGCCCGCGTCGCCCGCGAGGGCCGGGTCTACGTCGAGGGCAAGCACGACGCCGAGCTGGTGGAGAAGGTGTGGGGCCACGACCTGCGCATCGAGGGCGTCGTCGTGGAGCCCCTGCACGGCGTGGACGACCTGCCCGGCATCGTGCGCGAGTTCCGCCCCTCGTCGGGACGGCGGCTCGGCGTCCTGGTCGACCACCTGGTCCCCGGCTCCAAGGAGTCCCGGATCGCCGCTCAGGTGACCGGGGCGCACGCCCTCGTCGTCGGGCACCCCTTCATCGACATCTGGCAGGCGGTCAAGCCCTCGGTCGTCGGCATCCGGGCGTGGCCCACGGTGCCCAAGGGCGAGTCGTGGAAGGACGGCGTGTGCCGCCGGCTGGGCTGGGAGGACGACACCGGCTACGTGTGGGCGCAGCGCATCCTCGCGCGCGTGCGCACCTGGACCGACCTGGAGCCCCAGCTCATCGGCCGGGTCGAGGAGCTCATCGACTTCGTCACGACGGACTGACCGGAGGCTGAGAGCGGAGGTTTCCTGCGCTCCCAGCCTCCGGTCAGCGCAGCCGGGTGGTCATCGGCAGCCGGGACCTGACGGCGAGGCCGGTGACCAGGACCGCGAGCAGCGGCACCCCGACCGCGACGGCGGCCAGCAGGTCCCACGGGACGACGACCAGCGGACGGGCGCCCGCTCCGTAGTCGTTGCTGGTCAGCGGGTACGCCACCGCGATGCCCGGCGCGAGGCCGGCCAGCACGCCCAGCAGCGCGCCGCCCCCGCCGATCACCGCCGCCGACCCCATCGCCATCCGGCGGCGGGTGCGCGGCGGGGCGCCGACGGCGGCCAGCGTGGCGTGGTCGGGCCGGGCGTCGGCGACCGTGAGCCCGGTGGCGGTGAGCGTGGCGACCAGCACGAGCGTCCCGCCGACGAGGACCAGCAGCAGGCGGGCCACCCACAGCTCGTCGGACCACCCGCGTTCCACGTACACGGCGACGTCCCCGGCGAGCACGGTCAGGGCCTCCCGCAGGCGGGTCTCCTCGGCCGCGGTGACCGGTGCGTCCGGTCCCCCGACGACAATCTGGAGCGGGCCGACCGGCGCGGGCAGCTCCGCGACGAGCGACTCCGGGACGACGACCTGCGCGGGCAGGGTGACCGGATCCTGGGCCGTCAGCGGCACCTCCGCGCCCGGCAGCGTCACGGCGCCGGCCGGCTGCGACGCCCCGGTGACCGGGTCGTAGCGGACGGCGGCGAGCCGCACCTGCCTGGAGGCGTCGACGGCGCCGGTGCCCAGGACGGCGACCCGGCCCTGCGCCAGGGCGGCGGCCACCTCCCCGGCCAGCTCCGTGGGGAAGAGCCGGGCGGCGGTGTCCGGCCCGCCGACCAGGACGTCGGTCAGGCTGAGCGACACGGGCACGCCCGCCTCGTCGAACCACCGGCAGGTGTCGACCGACCCGGCGCAGCCCGGGGCGGTCACGACCAGCTGCGGCGCCGCCGGGTCGCTCCAGGAGACACCGGACAGGCGGGTGACCTCCCGTCCCGGCACCTCGCGGGCCACCGTCGCCGTGACGGCCTCCCAGTCGAGGTCCACGCCGCTGACCACCGCCGCCCCCAGCGGTGCCTGCGGCGCGTAGTCGCGGCGGCCCTGCGCGCTGTCGCTGGCGCTGCCGATGGCCAGCGTGGTCACGCCGGCGACGGTCGCCATGACCGCCGCGACCGCGGGCGCCGTCCGGGAGCGGTTGCGGACGGCGTCCCGGACGGCCAGCCGCGCGGACGTGGGCAGTCGAGGGGCCAGCGGGGTCAGCAGCCCGACCAGCCACGGGGTCGCCACGACGAGGCCGACGACCAGCAGCACCGCACCGCCGGCGACGCCGAACTCGCTGCCCCGCGCGCCGAGGCCGGTCAGCACCAGGCCGACGACGGCCAGGACCAGTCCCAGCAAGGGCAGCCGGCGCGAGGAGCGCGTCTGGCCGCGTCGCCCGGTCAGCGTGGTGACGACGTCGGTGCGCGACGCCTGCACCGCCGCCGTGCCGGCCGCCGCCAGCCCGGCGACGGTGCCCATCACCAGCACGACCAGGACGTGGCCCAGCGGCACGTCGAAGGGCCCGAACACCGCGTCGGTGCGGGCCTCGACGACCGGCACGGCCAGCTGCGCCACGCCCACGCCCAGCAGCGCGCCGCCGACCGCAGCGCCCCCGCCGAGGAGCAGTCCGAAGGCGAGCACCGTGCGGCTCAGGTCGGCGGGCGTGGCACCGGTGGCGGCCAGCAACGCAAGATCACGCCGCTGCCGACGCAGCCCGACGGCGAACGCCGGTCCGGCGAGCAGCACCACCTCGAGCAGGAGGGCGGCGACGACGAGCGCCAGCACGGCCACCTGCCCGGTGTTCGTGCTGCTGCCCGTCCAGTAGCCGGGCGGGGAGGTCTCGCTCGCCGGCGGCGGGTCCTGCGCGACCGCACGGGAGAGCACCACGAGACCCTGCTGGTTGAGTTCGCGCACCGCCGGCCAGTCCAGGCCGCCGGGCACGACCGCGTGGAACTCGCTGACCGGGTCGGACACCAGGTCCCGCGACGCGGGTGGCAGGACGACGAACGGCGAGGAGCTGCGCGCGACGGTCGTCAGCACCCCCACCACGGTCGCCGGGACGTCGTCGCGGGTCAGCAGGAGTCGGTCGCCCACCGCGACGCCGCGCTCGGCGACGGTGGCGCTGACGGCGACCTCCCCGTCCTGCGCGGGCACCCGGCCGGCCACCACGGTGAAGGCGCCGGCGCGCACCGGGTCGCGCAGGTCGTCGGCGAAGGCGTCGACCGTCGCGTAGCCGGCGCCGGTGCGGTAGCTGGTGCGGCCGACCTCCCGGGTCACCACCCGCGACCCCGCGGGCAGGGCGGCACGCACCTCCTCGGCCGTCCACGGGTCCGGTTCGGCGTCCGCGATCTCGAACGCCTCCCCGGTGACCGGGTCGGCGTACACGGGGCCGCGGAACCGGCCCTCGATCCGCGCATCCGCTGCTCCCAGCTGCGACGGCAGCGCCTCGGCGGCGCTCACGTCCCAGGTGCGGTACAGGGTGTCGCCCGCGGTGACGGCCGCGACCGGCAGGCCGACCATGAGCAGCACCAGCGCCGTGCGGCCGCGCGCCCGGCGGGCCTCACGCCGGGCCATCCGCAGCGCCAGCCGCCACCGGACCGACCACCGGGCGAAGGCACCCGGCGCAGCGGGCGGCACCGCCGGGCCGGTCGCGCCCGGCCGCTCCGGCGGGCTGAGCAGGGTGCTCACCAGGTGCCGCCGGGGGCCAGCAGCGACTCCACCGGCGCGGCCGGGCCGCTCTGGTCGACCACGACGCCGTCCCGGAGGAACACCACCCGGTCGGCCCACGCGGCGTGCCGGGCGTCGTGGGTGACCAGCACGCCGGCGGCCCCGGCCTCACACCGGGCGCGCAGCACCCGGAGCACCTCCTCACCGGTCACCGAGTCCAGTGCGCCGGTCGGCTCGTCGGCCAGCAGCAACCGACGCGGCCCGACCAGGGCCCGGGCGATGGCCACCCGCTGCTGCTGCCCGCCGGACAGCTCGTCGGGGAACCGGCCGGCCAGGGCGCCGACGCCGACCTCCTCGAGGGCCGCGCGCGCCGTGCGCCGGGCCACGCCGCCGCGGACGCCGTCCAGCTCCAGGGGCAGGGCGACGTTCTCCAGGGCGGTCAGCGAGGGCAGCAGGTTGAGGTCCTGGAACACGTACCCGACGCTGCGCCGGCGGACCGCGGCCACCTGGGCGGTGCCGAGCCGGGCCAGGTCGCGGCCCTCGACGAGCACCGCACCGGACGTCGGCGTGTCCAGCCCGCCGGCCAGGTGCAGCAGGGTCGACTTGCCCGACCCGGACGGGCCCATGACCGCGACCAGCTCGCCCGGTGAGACGGACAGGTCCACCCCGCGCAGCGCGTGCACGGTGGTCTCACCCTGGCGGTGCTCGCGGGTGACACCGGACAACTGCAGCACCGGCGCGCTCACCGCCGTCCCCCCTCGCGGACCGGGGCGGGCGCCGGCTGCGGCGTCGCGGCCGGACGGCGGGTGGCCGCCCGGGCCACCCGCGCCTCGCAGTGGTCCAGCCAGCGGATCTCGGCCTCGGAGCGGAACACCAGGGACTCGAGCACGAGCGACCAGGCCAGGTCGCCGGGGTCGTCCGTGCCGCGAGTCTTGAGCCGGGTGAGCTCCTGCAGCGCGGTCATGGTGGCGGTGCGCTGGGTCTGCACGACCCCCAACACGTCGACGCCCGGCGTCGTGACGGCCAGCGCCAGCTTGATGGCCAGCTCGTCCCGAGGGGCGCTGCGCGGGCTCACCGGGGAGCCGAACCAGTCGAGCACCTCGGCCCGGCCGTCGTCGGTGATGCGGTAGGCGATGCGCCCGTCGGCGTCGGGCTCGCCGTCCTGGGTGACCAGGCCGTCGCGCTCGAGGCGGTCCAGCGTCGTGTAGACCTGCCCGACGTTCAGCGGCCAGGTCGCCCCGGTCGCCACGTCGAACTCCGCCCTGAGCTGGTAGCCGTGGCTGGGGCCGCGCTCGAGCAACGCCAGCAGGCCGTGTCTGATGGACATGGATACGGAGTATGCATACGGGGTATGCCCACGTCCACGACCTTAGAGCGTGTCGATCGGCGGGACGCGCCTTGCGAGCGGACGGCCCGCCTGCCATTGTCTCAATCACCTGGCTGATTGAGAGAGGCGGGACGGCCGTGAGCGTGCTCCTGCTGCTACCGGTCCTCGCGGGCGTGATGGCGCTGGTCGTCACCGGTGTCGTCCGGCGCTCCCCGCCCAGCCGGGAGGCGGCCGTGGCCGGCGCCCGGGCGCACGCCCGCGTGGGGTCGGCCGCCGCCGTCCTCCTGGGGGCCGCCGCCGGCGTCTGGATCGGCACCACCCGCCTCGAGCACGCCGCGGCACCCGGCAGCCTGGGGGTCACGGCTCTCCTGGTGCCGGTCACCTTCGGGCTGGTGCACACCGCGGTGCTGGCCGTCGCGGAGCTGACCTGGCCGCGTCCGGACGGAGCGGTGCGCCGGGCTCGCCTCGAACGGCGCGGGCTGCTGGACGCCGCACCCCGGTGGCTGCTGCGGATGGCGGCGGTCAGCGCGGTCGCAGCGACGACCACGGTCCTCGCCGGATCGCTCGTGGCTGCTCCGGACGGCCGCAGCCTCGTGGTCGACGACCCGCCCTTCGAGGTCACCGCGAGCCCGTTCGCCGGACCCGTCTACGGCACTCCGGCAGCGGTCGGGCTGCTCCTGCTGGCCGCCGCGACGGCCGGCGCGCTGTGGGTGGTCGCGAACCGGCCCGCCGTGGCCACCCAGGACGACCGCATCGAGGCGGCCCTGCGGGTGGCGTCGGCGCACCGCGTGCTGCGCGGGGCCGTCGGGGCCTCTCTGACGGTCAGCGGCGGGCTGCTCGGGGTCTCCGGTCGCGCGCTGTGGACGGTCGGGTCGTCGTCCGGCCGCGAACTGGTCGCCCTCCTCGGGCTGCTGACCGCCGCGTGCGGGTTCACCGCCCTGCTGGCCGCCGCGGTGGTGCTGTGCACCCGGGCACCCCGGGTACCGGCGGGCGAACAGGCGGTCCCGGCGTGACGCCGGTGGCCGGGCTGGACATCACCGTCGACGTCGGTGCCGCGACCCCGCCGTACGAGCAGATCCGCAGTCAGATCGCCGCCTACGTCGACGCGGGGCTGTTGGCCGAGGGCGCCCGGCTGCCCACCATGCGCGCGCTGGCCGCCGACCTCGGCGTCGCCACCGGGACCGTCGCCCGCGCCTACGCCGAGCTGGAGGCCGCGGGCCTGGTGGCCAGCCGGCGGCGCACCGGCACCGTGGTCACCGGCGGCCGGCCCAGCGCTCCGGCCCGGGACCGGTTGCAGCGGCAGGCCGACGACCTCGCCGTCCAGGCCCGGACGGCAGGCGTGGACGGCGAGGCCGTGTTGGCGATGGTGCGGGCCGCCCTGCTCCGCGCCGGGGTGCGCTGAGGGGTCGCAACGGAGGCTGGCAGCGCAGGTTTCCTGCGCTCCCAGCCTCCGACAGCAGGTTCAGCCGGGGATGTAGTTGAAGGTGTCCGGGTCCGGGCCGGTGCGCTCGCCGCGGTCCAGCGCACTCAGGTCGCCCATCGCGTCACCGTCGAGCTGGAAGTCGAACAGCTCGGCGTTCTGCTGCATCCGCTCGCGGTTCACCGACTTGGGGAACACCACGTCGCCGCGCTGCACGTGCCACCGCAGCACGACCTGGGCCGGGGTGCGCGCGTAGCGCTCGGCCACCCGCACGACCGCCGGGTCGTCGAGCACCTTGCCCTGCGCGATCGGCGACCAGGCCTCGGTGACGATCTCGTGGTCGGCGTCGAAGGCGCGCAGCTCGTCGTTGGCCAGGTAGGGGTGCACCTCGACCTGGTTGACCGCGGGGCGCACGTCGGTCTCGCCGAACAGCCGGCGCAGGTGGTGGACCTGGAAGTTGGAGACGCCGATGGCCTTGGCGCGGCCGCTGGCGTAGATCTCCTCCATGGCCTTCCACGTCTCGACGTAGTCGACGTCGATCCCCGGCAGCGGCCAGTGGACGAGGAACAGGTCCAGGTACTCGAAGCCCAGGTCGGCCAGGGACTGGTCGAAGGCGCGCAGGGCGTCGTCCCGGGCGTGGAAGCCGTTGTTCAGCTTGCTGGTGACGAAGACCTCGCCGCGGTCCAGGCCCGAGCGCGCGACGGCCTCGCCGACACCCTTCTCGTTGCCGTACATCTCGGCGGTGTCGATGTGCCGGTAGCCGATCTCCAGGGCGGTGGAGACGGCCTCGGCGGTGTCCTCCGGCGGGACCTGGTAGACACCGAAGCCCAGCTGGGGGATCTCGACGCCGTTGTTCAGGCGGATCGTGGGCACGCTGGCCACAGGGGCTCCTCTCGGTCGCGGGCGGGCGCACCAGGTGGCGCGCAACCTGCCGGGCTACGGCCTACCCGGCAGCCGAGTGCTCAACCCGGGGGCTGGTCACAGCGGCCCGCCGGTCGCGCAGCAGCGGCGCGCCGGCCAGCGCGACCAGCGCCGCCAGCCCCGCCGCGACCGCCGGGACGGCGAAGGCCGCCTGCGCGCCCCACGCGTCGACGGCGGCCCCGGCCAGCGCGGACCCGGCCGTGACGCCGAGGGTGAGCCCGGTGGTCGTCCAGGACAGGGACTCGGTGAGCGCGGTCCGCGGCACCCGCGACTCGACCAGCGACGTCCCCGAGACCAGCACCGGCGCGATGGCGGTGCCGGCGAGGAAGCCGGCGACCACCAGCACCGGCAGCGACCCCACGGCCCACAGCACCTGGGCGGCCAGCCCGAAGGCGACCGCGGTGGCCAGGAAGCGCGCGGCCAGCGTCCCGGGCAGCCGGGCGACGCCGTAGAGCAGGCCGGCGAGCAGGCTGCCGAAGGCGTAGACGGCCAGCGCCAGGCCGGCCAGCGCGGGGACGCCCTGCTCGTCGGCGAAGCCCACCACGACGACGTCCATCGCGCCGAAGACCGTGCCGACCGCCGCGTAGGTCACCGCCACGACCAGCACGCTCGCGTTCAGCGCGGCCCACCGCCGGGACGGCGCCGCCGGGTCGGCGGGCGAGGCCGGGGGCTCGGTGGCGCGCTGGCGGGCCAGCCAGAACCCGCCGGCCGCGCCGAGGGTGATGCCGGTGAGGAAGCCCGCGGGCGGGGCGACGAGCGTGGCCAGCAGCGTCACCAGCGGCGGGCCCACGACGAACACGACCTCGTCGACGACCGCCTCCAGGGCGAACGCGGTCTGCCGGCGGTCCGGCTCGGCCAGCGCCTGCGCCCACCGGGCACGCACCAGCGAGCCGATGTTCGGCCCGCTGGCTCCGACCAGCGCGGCCAGCACGAACCAGCTCCACCGCGGCGCCCCGGCGGTGACCGCGGCGACGAAGGCCACCCCGGAGACCAGGTAGCCGGTCATGGCGACCCGCAGGACGGCGCCCTGCCCGCGGCGGTCCATCGCCCGGGCCCACTGCGGGCTGGCCACGGAGAAGCTCAGCGCCAGCGTGCCGCTGACCGCGCCGGCCAACCCGTAGCTGCCGGTCTCGGCGGCGACCAGCAGCACCGCACCCAGACCCAGCATCGGGATGGGCAGCCGGGCGACCCAGCCGGCGAAGGAGAACGCCCGCGACCCGGGGACGGCGAACAGGCGGGCGTAGGGGCTGAACACGGACACGGGGCGTCTCGGGCTTCCTGGCCACGGGCGAGTGCGGGGTGGGGCCGCCGGTCCCTCGGGTGGCACTGCGACGGTAACAACGGACCGCGCCGGTCCGCTCCCGCGTTCCCGGCCACCCGGGCGCCACCGGGACCCCCGTCCGGGGAACGGCACGCCGTCCCCGGTCGGCACTACATTCGCAGGCGTGACCTCGACCAACCCGCTCCCGGACCCGGTGCTCCGCCGTCCGGACCCCACCCCCGGGACCGGTGGGCTGGTGGACCGGCACGGCCGGGTGGCCACCGACCTGCGGGTCTCGCTGACCGACCGGTGCAACCTGCGCTGCACCTACTGCATGCCGCCGGAGGGCCTGGACTGGCTGCCCAAGGTGGAGGTGCTCACCGACGAGGAGCTCGTCCGGTTGGTCCGCATCGGCGTGGAGCACCTGGGCATCCGCGAGGTCCGCTTCACCGGCGGGGAACCGCTGCTGCGCCCCGGCCTGGTCGGCATCGTGGCTGCGGCCACCGCGCTGCGCCCGCGGCCGGAGGTCAGCCTCACGACCAACGCGATCGGCCTGGCCCGGGTGGCGCCCGCGCTGGCCGCCGCGGGCCTGGACCGGATCAACTGCAGCCTGGACACCGTCGACCGCGCCCGCTTCAAGCAGCTGACCCACCGCGACCGCCTCGACGACGTGCTCGCCGGCCTGGCCGCCGCGCAGCGCGCGGGGCTCACCCCGGTCAAGGTCAACGCCGTCCTGCTGCGCGGCATGAACGAGGCCGACGCCGTCCCGCTGCTGGACTTCTGCCTGGAGCACGGCTACGAGCTGCGCTTCATCGAGCAGATGCCGCTGGACGCCCACCACGCCTGGACGCGCGGTGAGATGGTCACCGCCGAGGACATCCTCGAGCGGCTGTCGGCGGCGCACACCCTCACGCCCGACACCGAGGAGCGCGGGTCCGCGCCGGCCGAGCGGTGGCTGGTGGACGGCGGCCCGGCGACCGTCGGCGTCATCGCCTCGGTGACCCGCTCGTTCTGCGGCAGCTGCGACCGCACCCGGCTGACCGCCGACGGGCAGGTGCGGAACTGCCTGTTCGCCCGCGAGGAGTCCGACCTGCGGACGGCGCTGCGCGACGGCGCCACCGACGCCGAGATCGCCGACCGCTGGCGGATCGCCACCCTGGGCAAGCTGCCCGGCCACGGCATCGACGACCCGAGCTTCCTGCAGCCGACCCGGCCGATGTCCGCGATCGGGGGCTGAGCGCCGTGAGCCGCTCTGTCGACCTGCCGGCTCCGCCGGGTGGAGGCGGACCGTGACATCGCTGGTCACCGTGCGGTACTTCGCCGGGGCCCGCGCGGCCGCCGGCGTGGAGACCGAGACCCGGGACGCCGGCACGCTGGCCGAGCTCGTCGGCCAGATCGCCGACGCGCACGGCGAGCGGCTGGAGCGGGTGCTCACCGCCTGCTCGTTCCTCGTGGACGGCACCCAGACGCGCGACCGGTCGCACACGCTGGCACCCGGCGCGGTGGTCGACGTGCTGCCCCCCTTCGCGGGGGGGTGAACCCCGCCGTCGCGGTCCGCTGCTCGCAGAATGGGTGCATGAGCACCTGGGACAAGGCGAAGGGCAAGGTCGACGAGCTGGTCGGCCGCGCCGAGGAGGTGTACGGCGAGTCCCACGGGGACGCCGCCGCGCAGCTGCACGGGGAGGCGCACCGCATCGAGGGCGAGGCCGAGGTCGCCGCCGCCGAACGCGGGCAGGACGGCGGGCACGGCGGCGCGGACGGCCACCGGGACGACGGCGGGGACCCCGTCCGGGCCTGACCCGCCCCGGCGACCGGGCTGCGGGCCGGGTGCCGCCGTGCCACGGTGGGGTGGACCCGCTGCACCCAGGAGGCCCGCATGCCCGGTCCCGCGCTCCCCCGCCGGACGACGACCCGGGGGGTGGTCCTGGTCGGGACCGCCCTCGCCACGCTCGCTGCCACCACCGTCCCCGCCGCCGCGACCGACCGGACGTGGACCGACCGGCCGTGGACCGACGCCGCAGCCGACACCGAGGTCATCGAGCTCCCGGGCGCCGGAGGGGCCGAGGGCATCGCGCCCGGCGGTGACGACACCTTCTACGCCGGGGACCTCAGCGACGGCGACGTGTACCGCGGGGACCTGCGCCGCGGCACCGCCGAGCTGTTCATCGACGCACCCGAGGGCCGCGTCGCGGTCGGCATGGACACCGACCCGGAGAACGGACTGCTCTTCGTCGCCGGCGGCCCCACCGGCCAGGCGTACGTCTACGACACCCGCTCCGGCACGACGGTGGCCACCTACCAGCTGGGCGGGACGACGGGCTCGTTCGTCAACGACGTGGCGGTGACCCGGGACGGCGCCTGGTTCACCGACAGCCGCGCCGCGCAGCTGTACTTCGTGCCGGTCGACCACCACGGCCGGCCCGGTGAGGCCCGGACGCTGCAGCTGGACGGCCCCGCGGCCGAGCTGTCCGGGCAGTTCAACCTCAACGGCATCGCCGACGCGCGGTACGGCCGGGTGCTCGTCGTCGCGCACTCCACGAACCAGGCGCTGTACACCGTCGACCCGGCCACCGGCGACAGCGCCCGCATCGACGTCGGAGGTCCGCTGCCCAACGCCGACGGCGTCGAGTACCGCGACGGCCGGGTGTGGGTGGTGCAGAACCGGGTCAACCAGGTCTCCCGGATCGACCTGGCCGAGGACCTCGCCTCCGGCACGGTCGAGGAGGTCATCACCGACGAGGACTTCCAGGTGCCGACGACGGCCATCCTGTGGCGCGGCGGCCTGGCGGCGGTCAACGCCCAGTTCGAGCTCACCGACGCCGGCCCGTTCGAGGTCGTCCTGGTCGACGCGTACTGAGCGGGGACCGGCGTCCCTAGGGGCAGGCGACCCACTCCTCCTCGCCGTCGGTGAAGACCTGCCGCTTCCAGATCGGCAGCCGCTCCTTCACCAGGTCGACGAGCTCCGCGCAGGCGGCGAACGCCTGGCCGCGGTGCGAGGTGCTCACCGCGCAGGCCAGCGCGACGTCGCCGATGGCGAGCAGGCCCACCCGGTGGGAGACGGCGACGGCGTGCACGTCGGGGCGGGCGGCGAACTCCTCCGCCAGCTCGGTGATCACCTGCGCGGCGCTCGGGTGGCCGACGTACTCCAGCTCGGTGACCGAGCGCCCGCCGTCGTGGTCGCGGACCACGCCGGCGAAGGACACGACCGCTCCGGCCCGTTTGTCGGCCACGGCGTCCTCGTGCTCGGCGACCGACAGCGGCGCGTCGACGACTGCGGCGATCAGGGGCCTGGCGATCACGGCGCCGACGGTACCTCCCCCGGGGGCACGTCGAGGTCGGCCGGATCGGCCAGGCCGGTGCAGTCGACCTCGGTGACCGGGTGCGTGGCGAGGTACCGGCGGGCGCCCTCGTCGCCGGTCGCCGTCGCCACGACACCGGCCCAGTGGTCGCGGCCGATCAGCACCGGGTGCCCGCGGACGCCGTCGTAGGTGGCGACCGCCAGCGCGTCCGGGGCGGCGTGCGCGGCGAGCGCGGCCAGGGCCTCCGGCGTCATGCCTGGCATGTCCACCAGGGTGACCAGCGCCGCGTCGATCGCTCCCCCACCCCGCCGCCCCGCCGCCACGGGCCAGCCGCGCAGGCCGTCCAGCCCGGTGCGCAGCGAGGACGCCATCCCGGTCTCCCAGTCGCGGTTGGCCAGCACGGTGGCGCCGTCGAGGTCCGCCGTCCGCCAGACGTCGACCGCCCGGGCGCCGAGGACGACGAGCACCGGGTCGCACACCGCGCGCGCCGTCCGCACCGCCCGCTCGACCAGCAGGCTGCCCCCGTACTCGACCAGCGCCTTGGCCATCCCGTAGCGGCGCCCACCGCCCGCGGCGAGGACCACTCCCGCGACCGTGCTCATGCCCGTCACCCTCTCAGCGTTCGTAGACCGCGACCTCGGAGGCCTTGACCGACGCCCACACCGGCGTGCCGGGGGCCAGGCCCAGCTCGGCGAAGGCGGTGGCGGTGACGTCGGCGATCAGCGGCACCTCACCGGCCAGCTCGCAGCGCACCGTCGAGCCGTGCGGGGTGGCCGCGACCAGCCGGGCCGGCCAGACGTTGCGCGGGCTGCCGTCGGGCCGGGAGGGGTAGAGCGCCACCGACTCGGGGCGGACGGCGACGAACACCGGCCCCGCACTCGGCTCGGCCACCGCCACCCGGCCGCCGCCCTCCAGCCGGACGGACCCGCCCTCGCCGGTGCCCGGCAGCAGCGCCAGGCCGACCAGCCGGGCCACGTAGTCGGTGCGCGGGTGGCGGCTGACGTCGGCGGGCGTGCCGGCCTGCACGACGCGCCCCTCCTCCACGACGACGACCCGGTCGGCCAGCGCCATCGCGTCGACCGGGTCGTGGGTGACCAGCACCGTGCTGCCGCCGTAGTCGGCCAGGTGGCGGCGCAGCTCGGCGCGGACGGTGAGCCGGGTGCGCGCGTCCAGCGCCGACAGGGGTTCGTCGAGCAGCAGCAGCGCCGGGTCACCGACCAGCGCGCGGGCCAGCGCGGCCCGCTGCGCCTGCCCGCCGGAGAGCTGGCCGGGCCGCCGGTCGGCGAGGTCGGCGACGCCCACCCGCGCCAGCCACTCCCGTGCCGTCGCGCGCGCGGCGTGCTTGCGGACGCCCCGGGTGCGCAGCCCGAAGGCGACGTTGTCGGTGACCGACAGGTGCGGGAAGAGCAGGTGGTCCTGGAAGACCATGCCCAGGCGCCGCTCGTGCGCCGGCAGGTGTACGCCGGCGGCGACGTCCACCCACACGTCCGTGCCGACGACGACCCGCCCGTCGTCCGGGCGCAGCAGCCCGGCCAGCACCCGCAGCAGCGTCGACTTGCCCGCGCCGTTCGGCCCGAGGACGGCGAGCACCTCCCCGTCGGCGACGGCCACGTCGAGCCCGACGGTCATCGGCCCGCGGGCCACGGTGACCGAGGCGGCCAGGCTCACGCCGCGGCACCGGCCCGGGACAGCCAGCGGTCGCGCAGCAGGAGCAGGGTGGCCAGCGAGACGGCGAGCAGCACCAGGGACAGCACCACCGCCGCCTGCGGGTCGCGCTGCAGGGCCAGGTAGACCGCCAGCGGCATCGTCTGCGTCGTACCCGGGAAGTTGCCGGCGAAGGTGATCGTGGCGCCGAACTCGCCCAGCGCGCGCGCCCAGCACAGCACCGCCCCGGCCGCCACGCCGGGGGCGACCAGCGGCAGGGTGACCCGGCGGAACGTCGTCCACCGGTCGGCACCCAGGGTGGCGGCGGCGTCCTCGAAGCGGGCGTCGGCGGCACGCAGCGCGCCCTCGACGCTGATGACCAGGAAGGGCATCGCGACGAAGGTCTCCGCGATGACCACCGCGGTGGTGGTGAACGGGATGGTCAGGCCGAAGGCGTCGTCCAGCCAGGCACCGACCAGGCCCTGCCGGCCGAGCACCAGGAACAGCGCCACACCGCCGACCACCGGGGGCAGCACCAGCGGCACGGTGACCAGCGCGCGCAGCACCGAGCGGCCGCGCACCCGCGAGCGGGCCAGCACCCAGGCCAACGGCACGCCGAGCACGACGGAGACCAGGGTGGCCAGGGTCGCCGAGACCAGGGACAACCGCAGCGCCTGCCCGACGGCGGGGGTGGACAGCTGCGGCCACAGCTCGCCCCACGGCGCGCGGACGACCAGGCCGAGCAGCGGCAGCACCAGGAAGGCGACCGCCAGCAGGGCGGGGACGAGCAGCGGGAGCGGGACGCCGGCCCCCCGCCTCACGGCTCCTGCAGACCGGCGTCCCGCAGCACCTGTCGGCCCTCCTCGCTCAGGACCAGGTCGACGAAGGCCCGGGCCGCCTCGGGGTTCGGCGCACTCCCCAGGACGCCGATCGGGTAGCGGTTGCGTGCCAGCACGGACTCGGTGAACGCGTAGGCCAGGACGCTGTCGCCCGCGGCGTGCACGTCGGAGACGTACACCAGGCCGGCGTCGACCTCACCGAGCTGCACCTTGGTGAGCACCGCCCGGACGTCCTCCTCGTACGTGTCGGGGACGTCCTCGATCCCGGCCGCACCGAGCACCTCGGCCGCAGCGGCACCGCAGGGGACCTCCAGGGCGCAGACGGCCATGGTGAGGTCGTCGCGGACCAGGTCCGCCAGCCGGGGGATGCCGGCTCCCTGCGGCGGCCGGACGGCGGCCGGGTCGTCGGGCGGGACGACGAGCATGAGCTCGTTGGCTGCGAAGACCTCGGGTGCGTCGACCAGTCCCGCGTCCGCGACGCGGTCCATCTGCGGCTCCGCGGCGCTGGCGAAGACGTCGGCCGGGGCGCCCTGGAGGACCTGGGTGGCCAGCGCCGTGCTGGCGGCGAAGTTGAACTGCACGTCCAGCGCGGGGTGCTCGACCTCCAGCCGGCCGCCCAGGTCGGTGAAGACGTCGGTCAGCGAGGCGGCGGCGAAGACGGTGAGGGTCCCGGACAGCGCGTCCCCCGCGGCACCGTCGCCCGCGGGTGACGGCGTGGCCGCCCCGCCGGACGAGCCACCGCAACCCGCGAGCAGCAGCGCGGCCAGCACCGGCACCACGACGCGTCGGGACACGGAACCTCCTCCGGCGGACACGTGCGGTCCGCACCTGCGGGACTCTAGCGCCGAGGACGGCGCAGACGCGACCACCCGATCGGGCAGATCTCCGCAGCTGCGCTCAGGGGACGTCGACGCTGACCTGGGTGGCCTTGACCGTCGCCACGGCGCGCACGCCGACGTCCAGCCCCAGCTCGTCGGCCGCCTCCCGCGACATCAGCGAGACCACCCGGAACGGCCCGGCCTGGATCTCCACCTGGGCCATCACGGTGTCCCGGACGACGCGGGTGACGATGCCGGTCAGCCGGTTGCGCGCCGACGAACCGCGGGTCGCGCCGGGCTCGGGCGCGTCGTGCAGCGAGGCGGCCAGCCGGGCGAGGTCGGCGCCGTCCACGTGCGCCGGGCCACCGCCGTCGCGGGACGCGGGCAGCCGGCCGCTGTCGATCCAGCGGCGCACCGTGTCGTCGCTGACGCCGAGCAGGCCCGCTGCCTCGGCGATCCGGTAGCGGGCGCTCACGGCGAGGACGCTAGTGGTCGCCCACCGGGCTCGTCGTCCGTCGGGACGCGCCGAGCCGCAGAGCAGGTCGATGGAGTGACACCAACGAGGCGGTTTGCCGATCTCCGGCCGCGGGAAGCGGGTGCCGGTGCCCCGCACCGACCAGAGGAACCCCGCCGGGGCGTCGCCCTCCGTCCGCACCCGCCGCATCCGCCGGGTCGCCCGCGACCTGCTCGGCTACGAGGACTTCCGGCCGGGACAGGAGGAGGCGATGCAGGCCGTCGTCGCCGGCTGCGACACCCTCGCGGTGCTGCCCTCGGGCGCCGGCAAGTCGGCGGTCTACCAGGTCGCCGGGGAACTGGTCGACGGGCCGGTGCTGGTCGTGTCACCGCTGATCGCGCTGCAGCGCGACCAGGTCGACCGGCTCGCCGAGCTCGACGGACTGGCCGGGCAGGCCGCCCAGCTCAACTCCACCCTCCCCGCCCGGGAGCAGCGCGCCGCCCTGGAGGGACTGGCGGACGGGACGGTCCGCCACCTCTTCCTCGCGCCCGAGCAGCTGACCAAGCCGGAGGTGGTCGAGGCGATCACGCAGGCGCGACCCGCCCTGTTCGTCGTCGACGAGGCGCACTGCGTCTCCGCCTGGGGTCACGACTTCCGCCCCGACTACCTGCGCCTGGGCGGCGTGGTCGAGCAGCTGGGCCACCCGACGGTGCTCGCCCTCACCGCGACCGCCGCCCCACCGGTGCGCGCGGAGATCGTGGAGCGGCTGCACATGCGCGACGCGCACGTCGTCGTCGCCGGCTTCGACCGCCCGGAGATCCGCCTGGAGGTCGAGCGGCACGCCGACGCGGCCGGCAAGGACCGGGCCGTGCTCGACCGGGTCACCGGGCTGGTCGGCGAGGGCCGGGTGCCGGGGATCGTCTACAGCGCCACGCGCAAGGGCACCGAGTCCGTCGCGGACGCGCTCACCGAGCGCGGGCTGCGGGTGCGGCCGTACCACGCGGGCCTGCGGAGGGCCGACCGGGAGGACACCCAGCGCGCGTTCATGGCCGACGAGCTGGACGTCGTGGTCGCCACCACCGCCTTCGGCATGGGCATCGACAAGCCCGACACCCGCTTCGTCGTGCACGCCGAACCCGCGGACTCCGTGGACAGCTACTACCAGGAGATCGGCCGGGCCGGCCGCGACGGGCAGCCGGCGCTGGCGGTGCTGGTCTACCGCCAGGAGGACCTGGGCATCCGGAAGTTCTTCGCCGCCGGCGTCCCCGCCGAGGAGGAGCTGCAGCAGGTCGCCGGGCTGGTCGGCGCCGCCGAGGCCGCCGGCCTCGAGGACGGCGTCGCCGTCGGTCAGCTGCGCGAGGAGACCGGCCGGGCCGCCAGCCCGCTGGCCCGCGACCTCAACCTGCTCGAGCAGGTGTCGGCCGTCGTCCTCGACGAGGACGGCGCCGCCCACCCGGCGGAGGACGCGCCCGCGCCCGGCGAGGCCGCGGCGGCCGCCCGCGAGCTG
The DNA here is from genome assembly GCF_032460525.1 of Geodermatophilus sp. DSM 44513. Classification (NCBI taxonomy): domain Bacteria; kingdom Bacillati; phylum Actinomycetota; class Actinomycetes; order Geodermatophilales; family Geodermatophilaceae; genus Geodermatophilus; species Geodermatophilus sp. DSM 44513. The sequence goes on from NZ_CP135963.1 coordinate 4,460,018, forward strand.
GCCGAGCACCACCAGCGGGTCGACCAGAGCCGCGTGGAGATGATGCGCGGCTACGCCGAGACCACCCAGTGCCGGCGGCAGTTCCTGCTCGGCTACTTCGGCGAGCAGCTGGACCGGCCGTGCGGCAACTGCGACACCTGCGCGGCCGGGCTGTCCTGCGCGCCGCCGGACGACGGCGCGACGCCCTTCCCGGTGCAGACCCCGGTGCAGCACGCCGAGTGGGGGCCCGGCGTGGTCATGCGGGTCGAGGGCGACCGGGTCGTCGTCCTCTTCGACCAGGTCGGCTACAAGACACTGGCGCTGGCCGCCGTCCTGGAGCACGGCCTGCTCGCCCGGCGGGACACCTGAGCGAGGGCCCCGCGCTGCGGGACGGCGGGATGCCGATCATGATCGGGGAGGACGAGCGGGCGACGTGCCCGGCGGGAGGAGTGCACGCGTGAAGGTCCTGGGCATCAACGCCATCTACCACGACCCGTCGGCGGCCCTCGTCGTCGACGGCCGGGTCGTGGCCGCGGCGGAGGAGGAGCGGTTCAGCCGGCGCAAGCACGGCAAGCGCCCGCTGCCGTGGAGCGCCTGGGAGCTGCCCGAGCTGTCGGCGGCCTGGTGCCTGCGGCACGCCGGCGTCCGTCCCGAGGAGCTCGACGCCGTCGCCTACTCCTTCGACCCGGCGCTCATGGGCACGCCGGAGGAGTCCGGGCTGTTCGATGACGGCGACACGATGCGCAAGCGCTACGCCGAGATGGCGCCGGACTTCCTCGCCCACGCGCTGCCCGGCCTGGACCCGGCGAGGGTGCGGTTCGTCGCGCACCACGTCGCGCACGCCGCCTCCGCGGGCAAGGCCGCCCCGCAGCGGGACAACGCCGTCCTGGTGCTCGACGGCCGCGGCGAGGCGCACAGCCACCTGGCCGGCCGCTACGTCGACGGGCAGCTGGAGGTGCTGGCCGGGCAGGCACTCCCCCACTCGCTGGGCCTGCTGTACGAGGAGCTCACCGACCACCTCGGCTTCCTGCGCAGCTCCGACGAGTTCAAGGTCATGGCGATGGCCTCCTACGGCAAGCCGCGGTTCCTCGGTGAGCTCTCGGAGCTGGTCCGGGCCACCGGCGACGGCGGGTTCGTGACCGAGCGGGTCGACTTCGCCGAGTTCGCCCCGCGCCTGGCCAAGGGCGACGACTGGACCGAGGCGCACGCCGACCTCGCCGCCAGCCTGCAGACGCGCCTGGAGGAGGTGCTCGTCGACCTCGCCCGCTGGGTGCACGAGCAGACCGGGGAGGAGACGCTCACGATGGCCGGCGGCGTCGCCCTCAACTGCGTGGCCAACACCCGCGTCCTCGCCGAGACCCCGTTCGAGGAGGTCTGGGTGCAGCCGGCCGCCGGCGACGCCGGGACGGCGCTGGGTGCCGCCCTGCACGTCGCGCACGAGCTCGGCGAGCGCACCGAGCCGATGCCGGGTGCCGCACTGGGCCGCGGCTGGACCGACGAGGAGGTCCAGCGGTGGCTGGACACCGCCGCCATCGACTACGAGCGGCCCGACGACGTCGCCGAGGCCGTCGCCGAGGTGCTGGCCGACAACGGGATCGTGGCGTGGTTCCAGGGCCGCTCGGAGTACGGCCCCCGCGCGCTGGGTCACCGCTCGCTGCTGGCCCACCCCGGCCACGAGGCCAACCTGGAGCGGATGAACGACGTCAAGGGCCGCGAGCAGTTCCGCCCGGTCGCGCCGATGGTGCTGCTCGAGCGGGCGCCGGAGATCTTCAGCCGGGGGCCGGTCCCCTCGCCGTACATGCTCTTCGTGCACGACGTCGCCCCCGAGTGGCGCGACCGCATCCCCACGGTCACCCACGTCGACGGGACGGCGCGGATCCAGACCATCGACCGGGAGACCGAGCCGCTGGTGCACCGGATGATCTCGGCCTTCGAGCGGCGCACCGGCATCCCGGTGGTGGTCAACACCAGCCTGAACACCGCCGGGCGGCCGATGGTCGACGACCCGCGCGACGCCCTGGAGTGCTTCGGCTCCGCGCCGGTCGACCTGCTGGCCATCGGCCCGTTCGTCGTCCGCCGTCCCCGGCCCACCCCGCGCTGACCGCTGCCACGTCCTAGGGGTGACGGACCCGGCCCCGTGCTCCCCCGTGGTGCGCGGGGCCCGGGCCGTCACCCGTCCTGGGGATACGCCGCCGGCCCGGGCTCCGTTCACCGAACCGTCCGGACGTCACGGGTCGAACCACGGGTGCGGTGACCCCGACGGTCCGACGGCGGGGTCGCCCACCCGGGCGACACGCCCACCCTGAACGGGTGACTCTGCGTTCGGCTTGTGAGCGGGGGGTACCGCACCGACTGAGCCGTCGTCTCCTGACGACGGACCGGACACTGGAGGACACGATGACCGCTGCGGCGGGCAACACGAACGGTGGAGCGCGGACCTGGCCGGAGCTCCTGGCGTTGGCGTTCGGCGCCGTCTACCTGCTGGTGGGCGTCGTCGGCTTCTTCATCACCGGTGTCGACGACTTCTTCGCCCACGACACCGGCGAGCAGCTGCTGTTCTTCGAGATCAACGGCATGCACAACGTGGTGCACATCCTGATCGGTGTGGCCGGGCTGGTGCTCGCCCGCACCCTGGCCGGGGCGCGCACCTACGGCTGGCTGCTGGCCGTCGGCTACGGCGCCGCGTTCGTCTACGGGCTGATCGCCATCGGCCAGACCTGGGACTTCCTGAGCCTCAACGCCGCGGACAACGTCCTGCACATCGCCACCGCGGCGGTGGGTCTGCTCATCGCCCTGGGCCCGGTGCGGACCGGCGTCGGCGACCACAGCACGCGCGTCTGAAGAAGGACCCCCTCGCCCCCCACCGCTCGCGAGCTCGCGGTGGGTCCCTGCGAGGGGGCCGGTTCCAGCGCGTCCCGGGGCCGGGTCCTACGAGGGGCCCGGCCTCCGGCGCGTGCGGACCCCGGGGAGACGCCGGTCACGGCGCCCTCTACCTTGCCCCCATGGACTTCGCCCTCTCCGCACGAGCCGAGGACGTCTGCGGCCGGATGTGGGACTTCATGCGCGAGCAGGTCTTCCCCGCCGAGCCGGGGTACGAGAGCTGGCGCAAGGAACGCGGCCACGAGAACCACGAGCACCCGCCGGTGCTGGACGAGCTGAAGGTCGAGGCCCGCAAGCGGGGCCTGTGGAACCTCTTCCACCACGAGCTCGGCGGGCTGACCAACCTCGAGTACGCCTCGGTCGCCGAGGTCATGGGCTGGTCGCCGGTGATCGCCCCCGAGGTCACCAACTGCGGTGCCCCGGACACCGGCAACATGGAGACACTCATGATGTTCGGCACCGCCGAGCAGAAGGAGCGCTGGCTGGAGCCCCTGCTCGAGGGGGAGATCCGGTCTGGCTTCGCGATGACCGAGCCCGACGTCGCGTCCTCCGACGCCCGCAACATCCAGACCTCGATCGTCCGCGACGGCGACGACTACGTCATCAACGGCCGCAAGTGGTGGATCACCGGCTCGGCCGACGACCGCTGCGCCATCTTCATCGTGATGGGCAAGACCGACCCCGACGGCGCCCCGCACCGGCAACAGTCGATGGTGCTGGTGCCCCGCGACACCCCGGGGCTGGAGATCGTCCGGCACCTGCCGGTCTTCGGCTACCAGGACCAGCACGGCCACTCCGAACTGCGGTTCACCGACGTGCGCGTGCCGGTCAGCAACATCCTGGCCGGCGAGGGCGACGGCTTCATGATCGCCCAGGCGCGGCTGGGCCCCGGCCGGATCCACCACTGCATGCGGGCCATCGGCATGGCCGAACGAGCGCTGGCGCTCATGGTCGAGCGGTCCAAGGCGCGGGTGGCCTTCGGCCGCCCGCTGTCCGAGCAGGGCACCGTGCGCGAGGCGATCGCCCTGTCCCGGATGGAGATCGACCAGGCCCGCCTCTACGTGCTCAAGACCGCGGACCTGATCGACAAGTACGGCGCCAAGGGCGCCCGCACCGAGATCTCGGCCATCAAGGTGGCCACCCCGAGGGTCGCCCTCGACGTCATCGACCGGGCGATCCAGCTGCACGGCGGGGCGGGCGTCAGCGACGACACCGTGCTGGCCCGCTTCTACGCCAGCGCGCGGACGCTGCGGATCGTCGACGGCCCCGACGCCGTGCACATCCGCGGCGTGGCCAAGGAGGAGCTGGCGCGGGAGCGCCCCTACGCCGGCTGACAGCCCGGGGAGCATCGCAGCGAGCGCCAGCGAGCGAGGAGCGGACCCGGGCGCGGAAGCCGGCCGAGGACAGCGCCGGCTGACAGCCCGGGGAGCATCGCAGCGAGCGCCAGCGAGCGAGGAGCGGACCCGGGCGCGGAAGCCGGCCGAGGACAGCGCCGGCTGACAGCCCGGGGAGCATCGCAGCGAGCGCCAGCGAGCGAGGAGCGGACCCGGGCGCGGAAGCCGGCCGAGGACAGCGCCGGCTGACAGCCCGGGGAGCATCGCAGCGAGCGCCAGCGAGCGAGGAGCGGACCCGGGCGCGGAAGCCGGCCGAGGACAGCGCCGGCTGACAGCCCGGGGAGCATCGCAGCGAGCGCCAGCGAGCGAGGAGCGGACCCGGGCGCGGAAGCCGGCCGAGGACAGCGCCGGCTGACAGCCCGGGGAGCATCGCAGCGAGCGCCAGCGAGCGAGGAGCGGACCCGGGCGCGGAAGCCGGCCGAGGACAGCGCCGGCTGACAGCCCGGGGAGCATCGCAGCGAGCGCCAGCGAGCGAGGAGCGGACCCGGGCGCGGAAGCCGGCCGAGGACAGCGCCGGCTGAGGAAGGACTCGTCCTCCCCACCCTCACCGGCTCGGGGCGGTGCCCCGGACGGGGCGAGCGGGTGAGGCCGGTCCCGCACCGCGGGGCCGGCCTCACGGCGCTGCACGGCTCACACCGCCGCGCTGCTCACATCGCCATGCTGCCGCCGATCGCGCCGCCGGCGAGCTTGCCCTGCAGGGTGGCCTGGTCGAGGCCGACGGCGGACAGGGCGTCACTGTCGCGCTGCGTGTCGATCTGGTCGGGCAGCTGCGCGTCCACCTTCTCGGCGGTGTCGTTGTCACCCTCGCCGCGCAGCAGCTGCACGAGCTTCACCTTGTCGATCTGCACGTCGCCTCCGTCCCCGGCGCTCCGGGCTGGGCGCCGTCCCAGCGGCGTGGTGCCCGTCACACCGGGCCCGAAACGCCGACCGGCACCGCCCCGGCGGACGGCACCCGGTCACGATCAGGTCACGGCGGCGTTCGTCCGCGGCCCGCCCGCGCGTCGGAGGGGTGACGACGAGGGGGAACGGGTGAGAGCACGAGACGAGGCGGCCTTCGAGGCGTTCGTCGCCGCACGGTCCGGCGAGCTGCTGCGCACCGCGGTGCTGCTCAGCCGCGACCGCGGGCACGCCGAGGACCTGCTGCAGACGGCTCTGGTGAAGGCCTACCGCCGGTGGTCACGGATCGCCGGCGAGGACCCCTACCCCTACGTGCGCCGCATCCTGGTGACCACCGCGGCCGGCTGGTGGCGGCTGCGCAGCTCCCAGGAGGTCGTCGCGCTGCCCGCCGCGGAGCCGGCCGGCCCGGACGCCACCGAGGACGTCGCCGAGCGCGAGCGGGTCGCCGACGCGCTGGCCACCCTCCCGCCGCGGATGCGCGCCGTCCTGGTGTTGCGCTACGCCGAGGACCTCAGCGAGGCCGCCACCGCGGACGCCCTGGGCTGCTCGGTGCACACGGTGCGCAGCCAGACCGTCCGCGGCCTCGCCCGGCTGCGCCTGCTGCTCGCCGACCCCGCCCCCGCCGCCCTGCTCGAGGAGTGCTGACATGCGGTCCGACCTCGAGGACCGGCTGCGCCGCGGGCTGCGCGCGACCGCCGACGACGTCCCGCCGGCGCCGTACGACCTGGCCGACCGGGTGCGGTCCCGGGCGCGCCGGCAGCGGCGCACCCGGCTGGTCGCCACGGCCGCCGCCGCGGCCGCGGCGCTGGTGCTGGTCGGCGTGCCGGTGGCGGTGTCCGGCCTGGTCGCCGAGGACCGCGGTCAGCCGGCGGCGCCCGCCGACCGCCCGCCCCTCGACCCGCTGCCGTCCCTGTACGACCAGCCCACCCGCGGCTCGCTCGCCGGGGACACGGCGTGGCTGCGGGAGGTGGCCGTGCTCGGCTGGGTGCCGCCGGACCTGCCGGCCACGGCGTTCGCCGAGCTCCCGGAGGTCCCGCCGGACAGCCGGCGGGTGGCCTTCGCCGGTGACGTGGGCGACACCCGAGTGGCGTTCGTGCTCGGCCCCGACCAGCGGGGCAGCCTGCACGGCGCCTGGTTCACCGGCCCGCCCGGTGCCGCGCCGGGCGGGCTGTCGCTGGCCACCTCGGTGGGGCAGCTGTCGCGGACGGACCCGATCTCGCTGTGGGCCGCCCGGGACGACGACGGCGCGGTGCTCGTGGTCGTCGGCCTCCCCGGGGACGAGGCCCGGGCGTTGACCGGCCGGGACGTCACGGCCACCGGTGAGGTGACCGAGCGGTGGGAGCCGGTGCCGATGCCCGGCGGTGCCGGGGGGCTGGCCCTCGACGGGCCGCCCTGGCCGGCCGGCCTGCAGCTGGAGGTCCGGCGGGACGGCCGCCCCCAGCCGGCGGTGGCTGCCTGGACCGTGTACCCGGACGAGCTGGTGGACCGCCCGGTCGACGTCGCCGACCCCCGGGGCCTGCGCGGCCGGGTCGGTGAGGAGTTGCTGCGGTCGGCCGTGGAGTCCCTGGTGGGCAGCTACCGGCCGCCCACGGCCGAGCTCGCCCCGACGCTCCTCGCGGCCGCGGACCTCGGCGACTCCCCAGGCGGCGGGACGGCAGTCCTGGTGGGCGTCACGTTCCCGTCCGGGGCCACCGCCACCGCGCTGGCCACCCAGTGGCCGCTCGTCGACCCGGTGCAGAGCTCGAGCAGCGAGCTCACGATGACCGACCCGGCCCCGGCCGGTGCGCCGCTGCTGGACCGGGTGGTCGCGGTGGCGACCGGCCGGGCCCTCGCGGTGAGCGGCCCGGGCACCGGCGTGCGCGCCGAGGTGCTGCTGGCCGACGGCACGGTGACCACCACCGTCCCGCTGGTCGCCGGAGCCGGCGTGGAGCCGTACGTGCCGCCCGCTCCGGCCACCGTGCGGGTCCTCGACGCGAGCGGTGCCGTGGTGGGCGAGGCGCCGGTGCAGGGCGGCTGACCTGGCCGGTCGCGGGCTCAGCGGCGCTGCGCGCGCCGGTACAGCAGCGCCGCCACGGCGGCCAGGACGGCCCCGAGGAACAGCTGGGCGACGCCGATGACCGCCCGGTCGCTGGCAAACCAGGTCACCGACGACACCAGGAGGACGGCGGCGATCCCCGCCGCGAGGAGGGCGACGAGGCGCTCCCGGCCGTCGGCGGGTGGGGTCATGCCCACGACCCTAGGTGGTGGCGTTCCGGACCCGGCCCCGCTGCAGGGGCCCGCGCCGAGCAGGTGACGTGCTGGAACGGCCCCCTCGCAGGGGCCCGCGCCGAGCAGGTGACGTGCTGGAACGGTCCCCTCGCAGGGGCCCGCGCCGAGCGGAGCGAGGCGTGGGGGGCGAGGAGGTCCTGTTTCAGTCGGCCTGGTTGGGCGGTTCACCCGCGGCGCGGGCCTCGGCGGCACGGACCGGGTCGTAGGCGCAGGCGTCGGTGACGTCGGTGACCGTCGCCGCGTCCCCTCCGGGCGCCGCGGACGGCGGGGTCGCCGCCGCGCTCGGTGCGGGCGCCGGGGTGGGCGTGCCGGTCACGGCGTCGTCCGGTGTCGGCGCCGGGTCGATGGCCTCGGCGACGATCGCGCGGATCTCGTCGTAGTCGGGGTAGGCCGGGTCGATCACGGTGTCGTCGAACACCACGCTGCGCACCTCGGCGTCCTTGACCAGGAAGGCGACGTCGACGAAGTCGTCGAGGGCCGACCGGGGGATGTCGGTGCTGACGATGTCCTGGGTGGTGGCGGCCAGCTCCTGGTAGCGCTCCAGCAAGGTCACCGGGTCGGCCGCGTCGATGATCGCGTCGATCGTGCAGCGCTGACGGGCCATCCGGTCGTAGTCGGTGAGCCCGAACCGGCCGCGGGCAAAGTCCAGCGCCCGGACGCCGTCCATGCGCTGGGCGGGACCGGGGGCGATGTAGTCGTCGGGCAGCTCGCCGGTCCCGGGGTTGCCGTTCACCGGGACCCAGTAGTTGACGTTGACGGTGATCCCGCCGAGGGCGTCGACCAGCCGGGCGAAGCCGTCGAGGTTGACGAGCACGAAGTAGTCGATGTCCAGGCCGAGCGCCGCACCGACCCCGAGCTTGAGGAAGTCCGCGCCCGGGTCGTCGGTGGGGCCGAGGGCGTCGGGGTACTCCGCCGGGCCGTTGCGGTAGACGGCGTTGAGCAGGCTCTCGGTCTCGCTGCCGGCGTCGAACCCGTCCGGGTACACCTCGGCGAGCGGGCTGTCCGCGGGGAAGGGCAGGTTCTGCAGGTTGCGCGGCAGGCTGAACAGCGTGGTCGCGCCGGTCTCGGTGTCGATGCTGGCCACGATGACGGTGTCGGTGCGCACGCCGTCGCGGCCCACCCCACCGTCCCCACCCAGCAGCAGCACGTTCACCCGCTCCTGGTCACCGAAGGGGTCGGCGGCGTCGACCGTGGCCGACTCCCGGTCGGCGAACAGGCCGCCGATGAGCGCCCGCTGGGCCAGGACCACCTGCCCGGCCGCGACGACCGGGTAGGCCGCGGCGGCCACGAGCGCGGCGACGAGGACGCCGCCGACCACCTGCCGCGACCGTGGCGTCCGGGGCGGCACCAGGGCCCGGTGACCGGCCACGACGACGACGGCCCACAGCAGGCCCAGGACGACGATCGCGACGAAGACCCCGAGCAGGGCGGTCGGGTCGACGGCGACCTGCGCGGCGGTCCGCCGGCCCGCGGTGGCCAGCCAGACGGCGACGCCCAGCAGGAGCAGGGTCACCGTGAGGACGCCGGCACCCAGCCGCCGTCGGCCGGCCGCGAGGAACGCCGTGCCCGGCAGGACGGCGTTGAGCACGGTCAGGCCCAGCACGGCGGGGAACCCCCGGCCGCGGTCCGGTGATCCGGACCCCGGCCCCGGCGGGGCCGTGGTGGGGGGCGGGGGCAGCGGGCGGGAGCGGCGCGGGCCGATGGGACGCGTGGCGTCCCAGTCGTGCTCGCTCACACGCCTCTCCCCGTTCCCTGCTCGTTCACCGGACCCATGCTCCCATCCGGCAGCGGGTCCGGGGATCCGGCGGACGCCCGCGCGCCGCTGGGGGCGCCACCTAGGCTGGGTCCCCGTGCGTCTCGCCACCTGGAACGTCAACTCGATCCGCACCCGCGCCGACCGGGTGGCCGCCTGGCTGCAGCGCTCGGACGTCGACGTCGTCGCCCTGCAGGAGACGAAGTGCCGGGACGACCAATTCCCGGAGTCGCGGTTCACCGACCTCGGCTACCAGGTCGCGCACGTCGGTCACTCGCAGTGGAACGGCGTGGCGCTGCTGTCCCGCGTCGGGCTGGCCGACGTCGAGGTCGGCTTCCCCGGGATGCCGTCGTGGTCGGCGAAGGAGGGCGCCGAGCCGGCCGCGGAGGCGCGCGCCCTGGGCGCCACGTGCGGCGGCGTGCGGGTGTGGAGCCTCTACGTCCCCAACGGCCGGACGCTGGCCGACCCGCACTACCGGTACAAGCTGGAGTGGCTCGGCGCACTGCGGACGGCGGCGGCCGGCTGGCTGGCCGGGGACGCCGGCGCGCAGGTGGCCCTGGTCGGCGACTGGAACATCGCCCCGCAGGACGACGACGTGTGGGACGTCGGCGTCTTCGCGGGCGCCACGCACGTCTCCGAGCCCGAGCGCGCGGCGTTCCGCGCCGTCGTCGAGGCCGGGTACGCCGACGTCGTCCGGCCGCACGCCCCCGGGCCGGGGGTCTACACCTACTGGGACTACACCCAGCTGCGCTTCCCCCGGCGCGAGGGCATGCGGATCGACTTCGTGCTCGGCTCCCCCGCCCTGGCCGCCCGGGTCGCCGGCGCGCGCATCGACCGGGAGGAGCGCAAGGGCAAGGGCGCCAGCGACCACGCCCCCGTGGTGGTCGAGCTCAGCTGAGGCCGGTCACCGGGCCCGCCGGTAGCGGGTGATGGCCAGGGCCGCCATGACGACGGTGATCGCGGCGATCCAGGCCAGCGCGACCGGGACCACCTCCCCCAGCGGCTGGCCCAGCACCAGCGCGCGGATGGCGTCGATGGCCGCCGTGATCGGCTGGTTGTCGGCGAAGGCCTGCAGCCAGTCGGGCATCGACCCGGTGGGGACGAACGCCGAGCTGGCGAAGGTCAGCGGGAAGATGACCAGGAAGCCGGCCGCCTGGGCCGCCTCGGCGTTGCCCACCACCAGGCCGACGAGGGCGTAGTACCAGCTGAAGGCGATGCCCAGCAGCAGGAGCAGGCCGACCGCGGCGAGCAGGCCGCCGACGCTGTCGGGCCGGAAGCCCACGGCGAGGCCGACGGCCACCATGAGCGTGATCGACAGCAGGTTGCGGGCGACGTCGGCGAGCACCCGCCCGGTCAGGACGGCCGAGCGGGCCATCGGCAGGCTGCGGAAGCGGTCGACCACGCCGGAGGCGAGGTCCTCGGTCAGCCCGACCGCGGTGGCGATCCCGCCGAAGACGACCGTCTGCACGAACACCCCGGCCATCAGGTAGTCGACGTAGTCGACGCCCGGCACGCTGATCGCGCCGCCGAAGACGTAGCGGAACAGCAGGGTGAACATGATCGGCTGGATGGCCGCGAAGACCAGGATCTGCGGCTGGCGCAGCTGGCCGACCAGGTTGCGCCAGGTCACCGTCAGGGCGTCGGTGACGGCCCACCCCAGCAGTGGGCGGTACTCCTCCGTCACCGCCCTCCCCGGCCGGTCGCGGGCGGGCCGGTCCAGGTCGGCGATCGTCGTGCCTGTGCTCATGCGTGGGGCTCCTGCGATCGGGGCTGCTCAGGCAGCGCGGGAGGTGAGGGAGAGGAAGACCTGGTCCAGGCTGGGCTCGGTCAGGGTGAGGCCGCGGACGGCGATGCCCGCGGCGTCCAGCCGGCGGACCACCTCGGTGAGCGCGGCCGGGCCGTCGGCCACCTCCACCGCCACCGAGCCGGCCGACGCGTCCACCTCCGGGACGCCGGTGCCCACCCCGGCCAGCCGCTCCGCCGCCGTCCGGACGTCCTCGGTCGTGGAGAGCCGGACGACCAGGCGGGTGGCCGCCAGCCGTGACTTGAGCTCCGCCGGCGTCCCCTCGGCCACGACGCGGCCGGCGTCGATGACCGCGATGCGGTCGGCCAGCTGGTCGGCCTCCTCCAGGTACTGCGTGGTCAGCAGCACGGTCGTGCCCGCGGCGACGAGGTCCCGGACGACCGACCACAGGTCGGCGCGGCTGGCCGGGTCCAGGCCGGTCGTCGGCTCGTCGAGGAAGACCACGAGCGGCTCGGCGACCAGCGCGGCGGCGAGGTCCAGCCGGCGGCGCATGCCCCCGGAGTAGGTGCCCGCCGTCCGGCGGCCGGCGTCGGTCAGCCCGAACCGCTCCAGCAGCTCGCCCGCGCGACGGCGGGCCGCCGACGGCCGGAGGTGGGCGAGGCGGCCGGCGAGCAGCAGGTTCTCGCGGCCGGTGAGGTTCGGGTCGACGGCGGCGAACTGACCGGCCAGCCCGATGCTGCGGCGGACCTGCGGCGCGTCGCGCACCACGTCGAAGCCCGCGACCCGCGCACTGCCCGCGTCCGGCCGGGCCAGTGTGGCGAGCACCCGGACGGCCGTCGTCTTGCCGGCCCCGTTGGGTCCGAGCAGCCCCAGCACCGTCCCGCCGGCCACGGACAGGTCGATCCCGTCGAGGGCCTGCACCGCCCCGAAGGCCTTGCACAGGCCGCTGACCTCGATCACGTCCGTCTCCTCTCGCGGGTGTACGGCCTCCATGGCACAACAGACATTCCGGTGTGTCAACTATCGGCAGGTACCAACTTGCTAGACTCCCGGCGTGTCCACCGTCGACGACTCGCGTGTCCGGGCCACCGCGGCACAGCGGTCGGACCTGGGCGAGGCCGTGATGCGCTTCTTCGAGGCCTTCGCGCGCACCCTGCACGCCGCCGCGGAGGCCGGCGGGCTGACCGTCCCGCAGGCGCGGCTGATCGACGTGCTGCAGCCCGGGCAGCCGCTGCCCATGACCGAGGTGGCCCGGCTCCTGGGTTGCGACACCTCGAACGCGACCGGCCTGGTCGACCGCCTCGAGCAGCGGGGGCTGCTGGAACGCCGTGCCGCGCCGGCCGACCGTCGTGTGCGCGCGGTGGTCCTGACCCCGGCGGGGGAGTCGGCGCGCGCGGACCTCGTCCAGCGCACCCGCACGGACAACCCGCTGTTCGCCCGGCTGGACGGCGAGGCGGCCCGCAGGCTCAGCCGGCAGCTGCAGGCGCTGGCCCGGCCGGACGACCCCGCCGGGGAGCACCCCGACCGGTGAGCCGGGTGGTCGACCTCACCGGTCGGCCGGCAGGAACGGCGTCCGGCCGGTGTTGTACCCAGTGATGAGCGCACCAGCCTTGATCGAGGCCCCCACCCCCACCCGCCTGTGGACCCCCAAGCGGGTCCTCGTCACCCGGTCGGCGGCCGAGCGGCCGCACGGGCAGCGCGTCCTGGCCCGGCTCGAGGCCGCCGGCGTGTTCGACGTCGAGCTGCTGGCCGGCGACCGGCTGCCCAACCTGCGCGGCGACGGCGACCGCGCGGCGTTCATGGCGGCCAAGGACACCCTCGCCCTCGTCGTCCCACCGGCCTCCAAGCGGGCGCTGCAGCCGATCGCGCCGTCCGCCGACTGGCGCCTGGACCTGGCCGAGGGCTGCCCCGCGCACTGCCAGTACTGCTACCTGGCGGGCTCGCTGTCCGGTCCGCCGATCACCCGGGTCTTCGCCGACCTCGACGAGGTGCTCGCCGGCCTGGACGGCTACGTCGGCCGCGGCTCGGTCACCTCGGGCACGGTGGCCCGCGGCGGCGAGGGGACGACGTTCGAGGCCTCCTGCTACACCGACCCGCTGGCCATCGAGCACCTCACCGGCGGGCTGGCCCGGATGGTGGAGCACTTCGGCACGCACGAGTGGCCGGGGCCGGTGCAGCTGCGGGCCACGACCAAGTTCGACGACGTCACCGGTCTGCTCGGCCTGCCGCACGGCGGGCGCACCCGGCTGCGCTTCTCGGTCAACGCGGCGTCGGTCGACCGGCGCTTCGAGGGCGCGACGGCCAAGGTGCCCGGGCGGCTGCGGGCCCTGTCGGCGGTGGCCGCCGCCGGCTACCCGGTGGGGCTGACCATCGCGCCGATCATGCCGGTCGAGGGCTGGCAGGAGGAGTACGGCGAGCTGCTGGACGCCGTCGCCGCGGTGCTGCCCGCCGACGCCGACCTCACCGTCGAGTGCATCACCCACCGGTTCACGCCGGGCAGCAAGGAGACGCTGCTGGACTGGTACCCGCGGACCAAGCTGGAGATGGACGAGGCGAGCCGGACCACCAAGCGGGGGAAGTTCGGGTCGGTCAAGCACGTCTACCCGAAGGACACGATGGGCGAGCTGCGCGGCTGGTTCGAGGCCGCCCTGGCCGACCGGCTGCCCCAGGCCCAGTTCCTGTACTGGACCTGAGCGGAGTCGCTCGAGTGCGTCTTCCGCACTCGAGCGACTCCGCACCCGTCATGCGGCCGGGACCAGGCCGTTGGGGTTGAGGATGTACTTCTTCGCCGCGCCCTGGTCGAACTCCTGGTAGCCGCGCGGGGCGTCCTCCAGCGGGATCACCTCGGCGTTCACCGCCTTCGCGATCTGCACCTTGTCGTGCAGGATCGCCATCATCAGCTGGCGGTTGTAGCGCATCACCGGGCACTGGCCGGTGGTGAACGCGTGCGACTTCGCCCAGCCCAGCCCGAGGCGGATGGACAGCGAGCCGACCTTGGCCGCGTCGTCGGCCGCTCCCGGGTCACCGGTCACGTACAGGCCCGGGATGCCGAGGGAGCCACCGGCCCGGGTGATGCCCATCAGCGAGTTGAGCACCGTGGCCGGCTGCTCGCGCTCGGCGTCCTTGCCGTGCCCGCGGGCCTCGAAGCCGACGGCGTCGACACCGCAGTCCACCTCCGGCTCGCCCAGGATCTCCGCGATCTGGTCCTTGGGGTCGCCCTGGGAGACGTCGACGGTCTCGCAGCCGAAGCTGCGGGCCTGGGCCAGCCGGTCGGGCACCAGGTCGGCGACGATGACCACCGCGGCGCCGAGCAGCTGCGCTGAGGCGGCCGCGGCGAGCCCGACCGGGCCGGCGCCGGCGACGTAGACCGTCGACCCGGGGCCCACCCCGGCCGTGACGCAGCCGTGGAAGCCGGTCGGGAAGATGTCCGACAGCATGGTGAGGTCGCGGATCTTGGCCAGCGCCTGGTCGCGGTCGGGGAACTTCAGGCAGTTGAAGTCCGCGTAGGGGACCATCACGTACTCGGCCTGCCCGCCGGTCCAGCCGCCCATGTCGACGTAGCCGTAGGCGGAGCCCGGGCGGTCGGGGTTGACCGTCAGGCAGATGCCGGTCTTGCCCTCCTTGCAGTTGCGGCAGCGGCCGCAGGCGATGTTGAACGGCACGCTGACGATGTCGCCGACCTCGAGGAACTCGACGTCCGGACCCTTCTCGGCCACCTCACCGGTGATCTCGTGGCCGAGGACCAGACCCTCTGGCGCGGTCGTCCGCCCGCGCACCATGTGCTGGTCGCTGCCGCAGATGTTGGTGCTGACCGTCCGCAGGATGACCCCGTGCGGGGTCTTGCGGCCGACGTTGGACGGGTGCACCCCCGGCCCGTCCTGCAGCTCCAGCTTCGGGTAGTCCAGCTCGGCCACCTCGACCTTGCCCGGCCCCATGTACTTGACCGCCTTGTTGCCTGCCACGGACGCTCCTCTCTCGGCGGCCGGCACACCGGTGTGCCGGCCGTGCAGGTGCCCCACCCACGGCCCCGGCCGGTCCGCGCGGGCGCGGGTGCGCGCCGGGACGGGACCTGCAGGAGCTGGGAGGCGACAGGCACAGAGTGTGGTGTGCACCACCCGGTCGGGTACCGGGGATCGACCCGGCCCGGCCACGTCCACGGCCTGTGCACACGTAGCGTGGCCTCCCGTGCTCGTTCTGCTCCCACCGTCGGAGACCAAGGCCTCGGGCGGGGACGGCGCCCCGCTGGACCTCGCCGGGCTGTCCTGGCCGGAGCTGACCGGTGTGCGCGCCCGGCTGGTGGCCGCGCTGGTCGGGCTCTCCGGGGACCGCCCGGCGGCGCGGGCGGCGCTGGGTCTGTCGGAGGCGCAGGACGGCGAGGTCGCCCGCAACGCCGCGCTGTGCGACGCGCCGACGGTGCCCGCGCTGGAGCGCTACACCGGCGTCCTGCACGCCGCGCTGGACGTGCGCTCCCTGACCCGGGCCCAGCGCGCGCGGGCCGACCGGCGGCTGGCGGTCGGCTCGGCGTTGTTCGGCCTCGTCCGCGGCACCGACCGCATCCCGGCCTACCGGCTGTCGGCCGGGTCGGTGCTGCCCGGCCTGCCGCCGCTGCGCGCCGTGTGGCGTCCGGTCCTCGGCCCGGTGCTGGCCGCCGTCGACGAGCTGGTGGTCGACCTGCGCAGCGGCGCCTACGCCGCCCTGGCCCCGGCTCCCGGCGCGGTGACCCTCGACGTCCGCAGCGAGCGCGCGGACGGCACGCGGACCGTGGTGAGCCACGCGAACAAGGCGCACAAGGGCCGCGTCGCCCGCCTGCTGGCCACCACGACCGGCGAGCCCGACGACGTCGTCCGGCTGCGGGCGCTGCTGCGGCGGGCGGGGCTGCGGGTCGACCACGCCGGCGGCAGCGCGCTCACCCTCGTCGTGCCCGGGCACGGCTGACCGGCGCAGCGTCGGCGCCCGCCGGCCACCGGAGTGATCTGCGTCCGGACGGTTGCACCCGATCGAGTTGCCGTGGCATAACGTCGGGAACGCGTGAGCCCGAAGAGCGTGGCTGCCGCGGCCCCTGGGTGCGCACCCCGACCGCGCGCCGACGACGGAGAGGTACCGGTGGAGGGTTCCCCGCGGCAGCTCGAGGGCGCGCACCCGTCGGAGGTCGACCGGGCGGCGCAGGCCCTGCGCAGCGACGTCCCCCGCCTGCGCGCGGCCCGCCGGCTCCGCACCGCACCGGGTGGCTCCCCGGCGGTCGACCGGCTGGCCGAGCTGGCCGCCCGGCTGCTGGGCGCGCAGGCCGCCCAGGTCTCCCTGCTCGACGACGTGCAGTCCGTCGCCGCGGTCGCCGGGCTCCCGCCGGGGAGGACGGGCCGCGAGACCGAGCTCCCCCAGGCGATGTGCACGCTGACCGCCGGTGGTGGCGACGTCCTGGCGATCGGGGACGCCCGCAGCGACGAGCGGGTCAGCCACCTGCCTCCGGTGGTGGCCGGACAGGTCACGGCCTACCTCGGCGTCCCGCTGACCGACGGCGAGCGGCACGTCGTCGGCACGCTGTGCGTCCACGACCCGCTCCCCCGTGAGTGGTCCGGGACCGACGTGGCGACGCTGCGCCAGCTGGCCGCCTCGGTGGTCACCGAGCTGGAGTACCTCGCGCTGACCGGGGAGTACGAGCGCCAGCACCTGCGCTGGCGGCTGGCGATGGACGCCGGCGGGGTGGGCACCTTCGACTGGGACCTGCGCACCGGCGAGCTGGTGTGGGACGACCCGATGCTGGCGATCTTCGGCTACACCGCCGAGGAGTTCGACGGCACCATCACCGCCTTCAACCGGCGGCTGCACCCCGACGACCTGCCCCGGGTCGGCGAGGCGGTGCGCACCTGCATCGAGACCTGCAGCGACTTCGAGGCCGAGTACCGGGTGGTGCGCCCCGCCGGCGACACCCGCTGGGTGCAGGCCCGCGGCCGGGCGCTGGCCGGCCCGGACGGGACCGCCGTCCGCATGGTGGGCGCGGCGTACGACACCACCGAGGACCGCACCGGGCAGGTCCGCGTCAGCCGCGTGCTGGAGGCCATGCCGGCCGGCTTCTACTCGCTGGACCACGAGTGGCGCTTCACGCACGTGAACGCCGAGGCCGAGCGGCTGCTCGGGCGCAACCGCGACGAGCTGCTCGGCCAGGTGATCTGGACGGCGTTCCCCGCCACGGTGGGCAGCGTCTTCGAGGACAGCTACCGCGGTGCCGTGCGGACGGCGCAGCCGGTCACCTTCGACGCGCACTACCCGGCACCGCTGGACGGCTGGTACGAGCTGCGCGCCTGGCCCAGCCCCGAGGGCCTGTCGGTCTACTTCCTGGAGGTCACCGACCGGAAGCTGGCCCGCGACCGCGCCGAGCGCTCCGCGACGCGGCTGGCGCTGCTCGCGCAGGTCAGCGCCGAGCTGGCCGGCACCCTGGACGCGCAGGCCGCCACCAGCCGCCTCCCCCGGCTGCTCGTGCCCGCCCTGGCCCAGTGGGGCATCGTGACCGTGGTCGAAGGCGACGGGCGCCCGCGCGACGTCGGCTGGTGGCACGCCGACCCGTCGTCCCGCGCGCTGGTCGAGCGCTACGCCGCCGTGCGGCTGGACGCCATGCCCGCCACCTCGCCGGTGGCCCGGTCGCTGCTGACCGGGGAGGCGGTGCGCGCCGACGCCGACGAGGTGGTCGTCCTGCTGCCCGACGGCGAGGCGAGGAGCCTGCTCACCGCCCTGGCACCGGGTTCGGCGATGTGCCTGCCGCTGCGCGGGCGCGGCCGCACGCTGGGCGTGCTCACCCTCTACTCACCCCCCGGCGAGCCGCTGTCCCGGGAGGACCAGGCCACCGCCCAGGACGTCGCCGACCGCGCCGGCCTGGCCCTGGACAACACCCGGCTGTACGCCCAGCAGCAGCAGCTCGCGGAGGGGCTGCAGCGCAGCCTGCTCACCGAGCCACCGGAGCCCGACCACGCCGAGATCGCCGTCCGCTACCTGCCCGCCGTCGAGGCGGCCCGCGTCGGCGGCGACTGGTACGACGCGTTCCTGCAGCCCAACGGGGCGACGATGCTGGTCATCGGGGACGTCGTCGGCCACGACACCGAGGCCGCCGCGGCCATGGGCCAGCTGCGCGGGCTGCTGCGCGGCATCGCCACCTACAGCGACGCCTCACCGGTCGAGGTGCTGCGCGGGCTGGACGCGTCGATGGCGGTGCTGCAGACGCACGTGCTGGCGACGGCGGCGGTGGCCCGCTTCGAGCAGTCCGACGACGAGCGGCGCCGCGGCGTCACCCGGATGCGCTGGGCCAACGCCGGGCACCTGCCCCCCCTGGTGATCAACCCCGACGGCAGCGTGGCCGAGCTGGCGGCCTGGCGGGGTGACCTGCTGCTGGGTGTGGACCACGAGGTGCAGCGTCAGGAGTCGGTGGTGACCCTCGACCGGGGCGCCACGGTGCTGCTGTACACCGACGGCCTCGTCGAGCGCCGCGACGCCGACCTGGACGCCGGGCTGGTGCGGCTGCGCGAGACACTCGTCGAGCTCGCCCACCTGCCGCTGCAGCAGCTGCTGGACGAGGTGCTCGAGCGACTGGTCGACGGCCGGCCCGAGGACGACGTCGCGCTGGTCGCCGTCCGGCTGCACCGCCAGGACCGGCCGCGGCCGGTCGAGGCGGGACCCAACGTCGTGCCGCACGTCGTCCCCCAGCACCCGGCGGACTGACCGGAGGGGCGGCCCCGCCGCCCCTCCTTCTAGAGCAGCGGGACCTGACCGCCGGAGCCCCCCGGGAGACCTCGGCGGCTGCTCAGGAGTCTCCCGGCGCCCGGGGGGTCGGGCGACCGGACGGGGGTCGCGGGCGCCGGCCGCCGGCACCCGGCAGGGTGACGGGGAGCTCCCCGGTGTGCACGAGCTGGTCGGCGATGTCGCGCACCTTGCGGTTGGCGCCCATCGACGCCCGGGTGAGCAACTGGAACGCCTGGTCGGCGGTGAGCCGGTACCGCTCCATGAGGATGCCCTTGGCCTGGTCGATCACGCCCCGGGACTCCAGCGCGGCCTGCAGGTTGTCCGCCTCGCTGCGGGCCCGCCGGTAGGCGTACAGGTTGCCGGCCGCGATGGCGGCGTAGGAGCCGAAGCCCGCGCCCGCCGCCCGGGCGGCGTCGTCGAAGGCCTCCGCCCGGCGGGCGTAGACGTTCAGCGCACCGGTCACGTCCTCGTCGACCCGGAGGGGCACCGACAGGGAGCTGAGGCTGCCCCGGTCCACCGCACGGCGCGCGTAGTCCGGCCACCGGGCGTCGGTGCGGGTGTCGGCGATCTCGGTGACCTCGCCGCTGCGGGCGGCGTGCAGGCACGGCCCCTCGTCCTGCTCGTACTGGGTCTCGTCCAGCTCCAGGGCCAGTGGGCCGGTGTGCACCACCGTCGTCGGGCGGCCCCGGTCGAGCAGCGTCACGGAGGTCTCGGGCGCACCGGGGAGCACCGAGCCCGCCAGCCGCGCGACGGTCTGCAGCAGCTCCTCCATGGACAGCTGTCGCAGCGAGAGCCGGCCCAGCGTCTCCAGTGCCTCGACGGCGGTCGCAGGCTGCGAGGAGGGGTCGACGGCCACGGGACGCCTTCCGTCCATGCACCGGGGCGGGTCACCTCGGCCGCGGGAGCCGAGCTGGCGTCCCGCCTGACCACGCACGCCGGTTGTTCGACGTGTACCGCCGCGCCGGGCTGACCGGCGCTGGAGTGACACTACCCGGATCGCCCGGCCGGCAGGTCCTCGGCGTTCCCGGCAGGTCAGGGACGGGTCCAGCGCGGCGGGGGGACGGCTCTAGGTGGCGGTGTCGGGTCGAGGAGTGGGGGCCGGAGGCCCCCGCGACGAGGCCCGGGACGGGCTCAGCGCGGTGGGGGGACGGCTCCTGGTGGCGGTGTCGGGTCGAGGAGTGGGGGCCGGAGGCCTCCGCGACGAGGCCCGGGACGGGCTCAGCGCGGCAGGGGGACGGCTCCTGGTGGCGGTGTCGGGTCGAGGAGTGGGGGCCGGAGGCCTCCGCGACGAGGCCCGGGAGGGGCTCAGCGCGGCAGGGGGACGGCTCCTGGTGGCGGTGTCGGGTCGAGGAGTGGGGGCCGGAGGCCTCCGCGACGAGGCCCGGGAGGGGCTCAGCGCGGCAGGGGGACGGCTCCTGGTGGCGGTGTCGGGTCGAGGAGTGGGGGCCGGAGGCCTCCGCGACGAGGCCCGGGAGGGGCTCAGCGCGGCGGGGGGACGGCTCCTGGTGGCGGTGTCGTCCGGTAGGACGACGATGTCGTCGTGACCACCACCGACGAGCTGTGCCTGCTCCCCGCCACCGAGCTGTCGGCGCTGATCCGCGCCCGGCAGCTGTCCGCCCGGGAGCTGACCGACGCCTGCCTGGAGCGCATCGACTCACTCGACGGCCGGGTCAACGCGGTGGTGACGCTGGACGCCGACGGCGCGCGGGCGGCGGCCGACGCCGCGGACGCCCGGTTGGCCGCGGGCGAGGAGGTCGGTCCGCTGCACGGGCTGCCGGTGGCGCACAAGGACACCCACGCCACCGGGGGGATGCGCACGACCTGGGGCTCCCCACTGGCGGACACCGTGCCGGCCGACGACGAGCTGGTGGTCGCCCGGCTGCGCGCGGCCGGGACGGTGCGGGTCGGCAAGACCAACGTGCCGGAGTTCGCGGCCGGCTCGCACACCTTCAACACGCTGTTCGGCGCGACGCACAACCCGTACCGGCACGGGTCCTCCGCCGGGGGCTCCAGCGGCGGCGCGGCCGCGGCGCTGGCGGCGGGGTTCGTGCCGGTGGCCGAGGGCAGCGACTTCGGCGGCTCGCTGCGCAACCCGGCGGCGTTCTGCAACGTCGTCGGGCTGCGACCGACGCCGGGCCGGGTGCCCACCTGGCCGGCGTCGATGGGCTGGTCGCAGATGTCGGTGCAGGGCCCGATGGGCCGCACCGTGGCCGACGTGGCGCTGGTGCTGTCGGCGCTGGCCGGGCCGGACCGGCGGGTGCCGATCTCGCTGCAGGACCCGGGCGCCCCGTTCGCCGCGCCGCTGCCCGAACGGCTCGACGGCGTTCGGGTGGCCTGGGCGCCGGACCTGGGCGGCCGGGTGCGGGTGGACCCGGCGATCACGGCGGCGCTGTCGGCGGGCGTGGCGGTGTTCGAGGAGCTCGGCGCCACCGTGGAGGTCGACTGCCCCGACCTGTCCGACGCCGACGACGTGTTCGGCACGCTGCGGGCCTGGCAGTTCGACGCCACGTTCAGCGACCTGGCCCGGCAGCACCCGGACGGGCTCAAGGAGTCGATCCGCTGGAACGCCGCGCTGGGCGCCGAGCTCACGGGCGCCGACGTGGCCCGCGCGGAGATCGCGCACACCGCTCTCCACCAGCGGGTCGTCGGCTTCTTCGACCGCTACGACGTGCTGCTCGCGCCGACGACGCAGGTGCTGCCGTTCCCGGTGGAACTGGAGTACCCGGCCGAGATCGACGGCCGGCCGCTCGAGGACTACCTCGAGTGGATGCGGTCCTGCACGCTGATCACGCCGACCGGCTGCCCGGCGCTGTCGGTGCCCGGGGGCTTCACGCCGGACGGCCTGCCGGTCGGGCTGCAGGTGGTCGCCGCGCCGCGGGCCGACCGGCGGGTGCTGGAGGTCGGGTACGCCTTCGAGCAGGCCACCCGCTTCGGCGAGCGCCGTCCGCCTCTCTGACGCCGTCTGGACCCGTCTACCGGCACCGCTAGAGACCGGCAGACGGACCTCGACGGCCTGTCCGGGCTCACCTCCACGGGTCCTGGCTCACGTCCGACAGTGAGCCAGGACCCGCGGGGATCAGCTGACCTGATCATCGACCGGCTCAGGTCCGCCGGCGCAGGCCGCGCAGGGTGCGGACGGCGACCAGCAGCTCGGCCAGCTCCTGCCGGTCCCCGGCGGTGATGTCGGCCAGCTGGGCGGCCGCCCGCTGCTGCGCGCCGTCCCAGTCGGACACCCAGCGCTCGACGAGCTCTCCGGCGTCGTCGGCGTCGCGGGTCCGGCCGGCCAGCACCTCCGCGGTCAGCTCGGCCTGCTCGGCGGCGAGGTCGTCGCGCAGCGAGGCGCGGGCCATCGACGGCCAGCGGCGGTCGCGCGGCAGTGCGACGACCAGCTCGCGCAGCGGGACGAGGGCCAGCCGCTCGGCCACGGCCTGGTGCACCCGGCCGGCCAGCTCGATGGGCGCGCCGGTGCGCTCGGCGACGACGGAGAGGTCCAGGGCGGCGGCCAGCAGGGGCGCCGCGGCCACCTCGGCGGCCAGCGCCGCGGGCACCCCGGCCGCCTCGAGGCGGGCGGTGCGGGCGGCGTGCGCCTCGGCCTCGGCGCCGAGCAGCCACGACGCCAGCCCGGCCCGGACCGCGGCCACCGGCGCGGCGAACCGGTCCGTCACGGTCGCCAGCGGGGCCGCGTCCTCGGCCGTCAGCTTGGGCAGCCGCAGCAGCCAGCGGGCGGCCCGCTCGGCCAGCCGGGTGGCCTCGGTGCGCAGCTCGACCTGGGTGGCCGCGGGTACCCGGTTGTCCATCGGGCGGACGGCGTCCCACAGCCGGTCGACGTCGAACACCGCCCGGGCCGCCGCGTGCGCGCGCACCACCCCGGCCAGGGGCACCCCGGTCTCCTCGGCCAGCCGGAACAGCCCGGTCACCCCGGCCAGGTTGACCGCCCGGTTGGTCAGCGCGGTCGCGATGATCTCCCGCCGCAGCGGGTGCCCGGTGACCGCGGCGGGGAACCGGTCGCGCAGCGCCGTCGGGAAGTAGCCGACCAGCAGCTCCCCGGTCGCCGGGTCGTCGGGCAGCCCGGAGGCGAGGACGGCGTCGCCGGTCTCCAGCTTGGCGTAGGCCAGCAGCACGCACAGCTCGGGGCCGGTCAGCGCCTGCCCGTCGCGCCGCCGTTCGGCGAGCCGGCGGTCGTCGGGGAGGAACTCGACGCTGCGCGTCAGCCGACCGGAGCGCTCCAGGGCCCGCAGGAAGCGGGCGTGGGCGTCCAGCAGGCTGCGCGCGGAGGCGGTCTCGACCGCCAGGGCCGCGTTCTGCGCGTGGTTGTCGGTCAGGACGGCGGCGGCGACCTCGTCGGTCATCTCCTCGAGCAGCGCCGCCCGCCCCTCGGCGTCCAGCTCGCCGGCCTCGACCACCCGGCCCAGGGCGATCTTGATGTTGACCTCGTGGTCGGAGGTGTCCACGCCGGCGGAGTTGTCGACGGCGTCGTTGTTGAGCTTGCCTCCGGCCAGCGCGTACTCGACCCGGCCGCGCTGGGTCAGGCCGAGGTTGCCGCCCTCCCCCACCACACGCACCCGCAGGTCGCGGCCGTCGACCCGGACGGCGTCGTTCGCCTTGTCCCCCACGTCGAGGGCGCTCTCGGTCGAGGCCTTGACGTAGGTGCCGATGCCGCCGTTGAACAGCAGGTCCACCGGCGCCAGCAGGGCGGCGCGGATCAGCTCGACCGGCGACAGCGTTTCGACGTCGTCGGCCAGGCCGAGGGCCGTCCGCACCGGCTCGCTGACCGGGATCGACTTGGCCGTCCGCGGCCACACCCCGCCGCCGGCGCTGATCAGCGTGGGGTCGTAGTCCGCCCACGAGGAGCGGGGCAGGTCGAACAGCCGGCGCCGCTCGGCGGACGAGGTCGCGGCGTCCGGGGTGGGGTCGACGAAGACGTGCCGGTGGTCGAAGGCGGCCACCAGCCGGATGTGCTCGGACAGCAGCATCCCGTTGCCGAACACGTCGCCGGACATGTCGCCGATGCCGACGACGGTGAAGTCCTGCGACTGGACGTCGAGGTCGAGCTCGCGGAAGTGCCGGGTCACCGACTCCCACGCGCCACGGGCGGTGATCCCCATGGCCTTGTGGTCGTAGCCGACCGAGCCGCCGGAGGCGAACGCGTCGCCCAGCCAGAAGCCGCGCTCCAGCGCGACGGCGTTGGCCAGGTCGGAGAAGGTCGCCGTCCCCTTGTCCGCGGCGACGACGAGGTAGGCATCGTCGCCGTCGTGCCGCACGACGCGGTCCGGCGGGACGACGCGGCCGTCCCGCAGGTCGTCGGTCAGCGACAGCAGCGCGCCGATGAACAGCCGGTAGCAGGCCTGCCCCTCGGCCAGCCAGGCGTCCCGGCCGGCGCTGTCCGGGGGTGGCCGGCGGACGACGAAGCCGCCCTTGGCGCCGGTGGGGACGATGACGGTGTTCTTGACCATCTGCGCCTTGACCAGGCCCAGCACCTCGGTGCGCAGGTCCTCGTGCCGGTCGGACCAGCGCAGCCCGCCGCGGGCGACCGCGCCGAAGCGCAGGTGCACGCCGGTGACCCGCGGCGAACTGACCCACACCTCCCGGGCCGGGCGCGGCTCGGGCACGTCGGGCACCTGCGCCGGGTGCAGCTTGAGCGCCAGCGGGGTGGGCGCGGTCGGCGACATGGCGTAGTACGTCGTGCGCACCGTGGCCTGGACCGCGGCGAGCATCGCGGTGAGCACCCGGTCGGCGTCGAGGGACTCCACGCGGCCGATCGCCTCGCGCAGCGAGGTGACCAGCTCGTCGGTGCGCGCCGCCCGCCCGCCGTCGCGACCGGGTGAGAAGCGGGTCTCGAACAGTGCCACCAGGCGGGCGACGACGTCCGGGTGCGCGGCCAGCGTGGTCTCCACGTAGCCCTGCCCGAACGGCAGCCCGGCCTGGCGCAGCCACTGCACGTAGGCCCGCACCACGGCGACCTGCCGCCAGTTCAGCCCGGCCAGCAGCACCAGCGCGCCCAGGCCGTCGTCCTCGGCGTCGCCGCGCCACACCGCCGACAGGGCCTCGGTGAACCGCTCGGGCAGCGAGCCCGGGAACGGCAGCTCACCGGACGGCGCGGTGAGCCCGAAGTCGTAGACCCAGGCCAGCGGGGCGCCGATCCGGTCGATCTCGTAGGGGCGCTCGTCGACCACGTCGACACCCAGGTGCTGCAGCACCGGCAGCACGTCGGACAGCAGCAGCCGCTCCCCCACCCGGTAGACGACCAGCCGGGGCTCGGCGGCCGAGGGACCGCGGCGCAGCAGCAGGCCCAGCTCGCCCTCGGCCAGCCCGTCGAGCCGCTCGAGGTCCTCGACGGCGGTGGTCGCGGGGAAGTCGTCCTGGTAGGCGCCGGGGAAGGCGTCCGCGACGCGGGCCAGGCGGCGCTCGGCGTCCGCGCCGTACCGGGCGGTGAGCGCGTCGGCCAGCTCGTCGGTCCAGCTGCGGACGACGGCGGCGAGTGCCTCCTGCAGTGCGGGCACGTCGACGGCGGGCAGCGTCGCCGGCCCGCCGCGCGCCACCGGCGGGCGGACGACGAAGTGCAGCCGGGCCAGCACCGACTCGGTGACCCGGGCGGTGTACTCGATGCTGGAGCCGCCCAGCCGCTCGAGCAGCAGCTGCTGCACGCGGGTCCGGACCGCCGTGGTGTACCGGTCCCGGGGCAGGTAGACGATCGCCGACCAGAACCGGCCGCCGGCGTCCTGCCGCAGGAACAGCCGGGTCTGCCGGCGCTCCTGCAGCTGCAGCACGGCCAGCGCGACCGGCAGCAGCTCGTCGGTGCCCACCTGGAACAGCTCGTCGCGCGGGTAGGTCTCCAGGACCTCCAGCAGCTCCTTGCCGGTGTGGCTGTCGGCCGGGACGCCGGAGCCGGTCAGCACCTCGGCCACCCGGCGGCGCACCAGCGGCACCTCGCGGACGGGGTGCGCGGCGGCGGCGGACGGGAACAGCCCGACCAGGCGGTGCTGCCGCGCCGGCCCGCCGTCCCCGGCCGGCAGGGTGACCGTCACCAGGTCCAGCCAGGTGCGGCGGTGCACGGTGGACCGGGCGTCGGCCTCGGTCACGGTGAGCAGTCGCGTGCCGGGGACCGCCTCGGGGGCGGTCGCCACGTCGGCGTCGCCGCGCAGCACGCCGAGGCCGCTGCCGGCCACCGGAGCGGCGGTCACCCGGCCCCGGGAGCGCACCAGGTCGACGTCGCGGGCACCGAGGAACACGAAGTTGCCGTCGGCGAGCCAGCGCAGCAGCTCCGCGGCCTCGGCCGGGTCGTCGGCCGGGTCCTCGGGCGGCGACGGGGCCTCCGTGGCGCCGTCGGCCCGGTCCAGCCGGTCGGCCAGCTCCAGGGCGCGGGCGCGCATCCGCGCGGTGTCCTCGTGCACGGCGCGGACGTCGGCCAGCACGGTGCGCAGCCCCGCGACCAGGTCACCGGCCGCCTCCGCGTCCAGCGGCCCGTCGAGCAGGACGGCCATCCAGGACTCGGCGAGCGCGTCGGCGCCGCAGGTCGCCGGGTCGGCGCTGTCGCAGAAGGCGCGGATGCGGCCGGTGACGTCGCGGCGGACCACCAGGACCGGGTGGACGACGTGCTCGAGGCCGAAGCCCTGGCGCACCACCTCGGCGGTGACGGAGTCGACGAGGAAGGGCATGTCGTCGGTGACCACCAGCACCAGCGCGCGCGGTGCGCCGCCGTCGGCACCCGGCAGCTCCTGGACGTCGACCGTGGCCGACCCCTCGGGCCGGACCTCGGCCAGCCGCAGGTGGCGCAGGGCGAGCGCGGCGAGGTCGGCCGGGTCGTGGCCCTGCACCTCCGCGGCCGGCTCGCTCCAGTAGTAGCGGCGCAGCAGCGCCGCGACGTCGTCGGTGCCGCACCCGGCCGGCAGCCCCGGGCCGCCGGCGAGGGCGTCGGCGGCGGCGCGCTCGAGCAGGCGTCGCTTCTCGTCACGGGCCGCCTCGAGGGCGGCGAGCTCGGTCGCGGCGGCGGGGGTGCCGTCCTCCGCGGGGGCCGGTACCGGGATCGCCGGGACCGTGCCGGTGGTACGGGCCATGACGCCCGACGCTATCCCCGACGGGGCTCCCGAGTCACCGCGACGCGGCGTGGTTCAGCGCCGTTCGGTCAGCTGGTCGACGATCCAGCCGCCGACCGCCAGCAGCAGCCCCCCGAGGACCGCAGCGCCCACGCCGTCGACCTGCAGCCGGTCGCTGAGGACGGCGGTGGTGCCGAGCAGCGCGGCGTTGACCACGAGCAGGAACAGCCCGAGGGTGACCAGCACGAACGGCAGCGACAGCAGCCGCAGCACCGGCCCGACGACCGCGTTGACCAAGGCGAACAGCAACGAGATCCACAACCAGGTGCCGGGCTCCCCGAGCGGGCCCTGCGGGTTGGGCAGCACGGTGATGCCGCCGACCACCTGGGTGACGCCCCAGAAGACGGCGGCCATCAGGACGACCTTGGCGAGGAACCGGAACACGCGCCCACGCTAACCGCACCCCCTCCACCGTGATCATCGGCGAGCGGCGGGCCCGGTCGGCGTGTCGGGCCGCCACCCGCCGATGGTCACGGCGGGGGTCGACCGGGTGCGGGGGATCAGGTCACGGGCAGCGCGTCCCACACCAGGTACGCCCCGAGCAGGAACAGCACCCAGGCGACCGTCTCCCCCGTGCCGCGGGACAGCAGCCGCTCGACCCGGGCGAGCAGCGGGGCGATCCGCTCGTGCAGCGCCACGCGCAGGGCGAGCAGCACCAGCGCGGGCAGGACCATCAGCAGGCAGTAGCCGGCCAGCACGGCGACCATCGGCACGGTGTCCAGCCCGGAGGTCACCAGCAGGGCGATCGCGGCGAGGTAGGGGACCATCGAGGCGGCCTCGACCCCCACGGCGGTGACCGCCAGGGCCACGACCGCTCCGCCACCGCCGGCCTCGTCCCCGCGGACCCGGTCGCGCCAGCGGGCCAGCCGGCCGGGGCCGCGCGCCGCGCGGGCCGCCCGGCGCCGCTCCTTGCCGGCCGTCGTCCACGGTTCCACGGTCAACCCGAGCACCACCAGCACGCCCCCGACCACCAGCTGGACGACCCGTCCGGCCGTGCTGTCCAGGGCCGCGGCGACCGGGCCGGCCAGCTCGGCCGCCCCGAGCAGGAGCAGCACGCCGATGAGCAGGTAGCACGCGGCGACCGCGCCGAGGAAGGTCAGGATGCGGCCGACGCGCACCCGGCCGGGTGCGGCCATCAGCCACACCGGGAGCACCAGCGTGCCGATGCTCGTGCTGTCCACGAGCGCCAGCCCGGCCAGGGACAGCAGCACCGCGACGTCCACCGGCCCTCCGTCCTTGGCAGCACGACCGTGCTGCCAACGGACAGTAGCACAGTCGTGCTATCAAGAGCCGTGCCCCGCATCGTCGACGCCGAGCAGCGCCGGCGGGAGCTGACCGAGGCGGTGTGGCGGGTCATCCGGCGCGACGGCGTCGCGGCCGCCTCGGTGCGGGCCGTCGCCCGGGAGGCGGGTACCTCCATGGGCGCGCTGCGGCACTGGTTCGCCACCCAGGACGAGCTGCTGCACTTCGCCATGACGCTGGTGGTCCAGCGCGCGCGGGCGCGGGCCGTGGTGGCCGACGCGGCCGGCGGCACCCTGGTCGACCGGCTGCTGCGGGTGCTGGAGGAGACCCTGCCGCTGGACGACGACCGGCGGGCCGAGGCCGAGGTGTGGCTGGCCCTCACCGCGCGGGCGCTGGTCGACCCCGCCCTCGCCGAGCTCCGCGACCGGTCGGCCGACGAGCTGCACGGGTTCTGCACCGAGGCGGTGCGGGTCCTGGTCGCGGAGGGGGTCGCGCCCGCGGGCCTGGACGTCGAGCTGGAGGGCGAGCGGCTGTACGCCGTCGTGGACGGGCTCGCGGTGCACGCGCTGACCCGCCCGTCGGTGCTGCCGCCGGACCGGGCGCGGGCGGTGCTGGCCGCGCACCTGGCCGCGCTGGGCGACCGGTCCTAGGACGGTCTACCCCGGTCTACCGCGGGGGCTAGACCGGCCCATACGGTGCTCGACGTGGACCCCGTCCGGAACCCCTACGCCCCCGGCGCCGGCCAGCGCCCGCCCGAGCTGGCCGGCCGGGACGCCGAGCTGGCCGCCTTCGACGTCGTGCTGGAGCGGATCGCCCGCGGCCGGCCCGAGCGCTCGCTGGTGCTCACCGGCCTGCGCGGGGTGGGCAAGACGGTGCTGCTCAACCAGCTGCGCTCGGCGGCGATCGGCCGCGGCTGGGGCACCGGCAAGCTGGAGGCCCGGCCGGAGCAGTCGCTGCGCCGGCCGGTCTCCTCGGCGCTGCACATGGCCCTGCGCGAGCTGCGGCACCCCGACCAGGAGTCGATGGACGCCGTCCTCGGGGTGGTCAAGGCCTTCGCGCTCCGGCAGACGGCTGACGCGAAGCTGCGGGATCGGTGGCAGCCGGGCATCGACGTGCCGGCCACCGGCGGGCGGGCCGACTCCGGCGACATGGAGATCGACCTGGTGGAGCTGCTCAGCGACGCCGCCGGACTGGCCGCCGACGTCGGCCGCGGCCTGGCGCTGTTCATCGACGAGATGCAGGACGTGCCGGCCGACGACGTCTCGGCGATCTGCGCGGCCTGCCACGAGCTGTCCCAGCAGGGGGCGCCGCTGATCGTCGTCGGGGCGGGCCTGCCGCACCTGCCGGCGGTGCTGTCGGCGTCCAAGAGCTACTCCGAGCGGCTGTTCCGCTACCTGCGCATCGACCGGCTGGACCGGCCCGCCGCGGACCGGGCGCTGCTCGCCCCGGCCGAGCGGGAGGACGTCACCTTCGAGCCCGAGGCGCTGGACGCCCTCTACGCGGCCGCCGACGGCTATCCGTACTTCGTGCAGGCCTACGGCAAGGTCACCTGGGACGTCGCTGCCACCTCCCCCGTCACCGCCGCCGACGTGCGGGTGGCCGCGCCGGTCGCCGAGGCCGAGCTGGCGGTGGGCTTCTTCGGCTCGCGCTACGACCGCGCCACCCCGGCCGAGCGGGAGTACATGCACGCCATGGCCGAGCTGGGCGGGCCGGGCGGCGCCGCGGTGGCGACGTCGGAGGTGGCGGCGTCACTGGGCCGCAAGCCGGCCTCGCTGTCCCCGGCGCGGGACTCGCTGATCAAGAAGGGGCTGGTGTACTCCGCCGAGCGCGGCCAGATCGCCTTCACCGTGCCGCACTTCGGCCGCTACCTGCTGCGCCACCCGTGACGGCGGCCGGTCCCGCCCCGGCGAGATCGGCGATCTCGCACGTCCCGGGCGGCGCAACCCGGCGAGATCGCCGATCTCGCCGGGAACCGGCAGGGTGGGCACCGTGACCGACCCCGCCCGTGAGCCCGAGCTGATCTCCGTGCCGGTGCAGGGTGGTGGGCTCGCCGCGCTGCACTGGACCGCCGACGCCCCCGGTGCGCCGATCGCCGTGCTAGTGCACGGCATCACCGGCAACGCCATGGCCTGGGCGCGGGTGGCCGGCGCGCTGGCCGGTGGGTTCGAGGTGGTCGCCCCCGACCTGCGCGGTCGTGCCGCGTCGGCCGGCCTGCCCGGCCCGTACGGCATGGAGGCGCACGCGGCCGACGTCGCCGCCCTGCTCGACCACCTGGGGGCCGACCGCGACGCCGGCGCCGACGCCGCGGTGCTCGTCGGGCACTCGATGGGCGCCTTCGTCGCCGCCCTGGCCGCCGCCGGGGTGGCCCGCGACCGCGTGCACGGGCTGGTGCTCGTCGACGGGGGCCTGGCCTTCCCCACCCCGCCGGGGGCCGACCTGGACGCGGTGCTGTCCGCCGTCCTCGGCCCGTCGCTGGACCGGCTGTCGATGACGTTCCCCGACCTGGCCGCCGTGCGGGCCTTCTGGGCGCAGCACCCGGCGGTCGGCCCGTGGGTCGACGTGCCCTCGGTGGCCGCCTACCTCGCCCGGGACCTGCTCGGCGAGCCGCCGGCGCTGCGCAGCGCGTGCGTGCCCGAGGCGGTCCGGGTCGACGGCGGCGACGTGCTGCTCAACGAGCGCGTCCTGGAGGCGACCACCGACCTGCCGGTGCCCGCGACCCTGCTGTGGGCGACCCGCGGGCTGCTCGACCAGACACCGGGCCTCTACGACGAGGTGCGGCTGGCCCAGCTGGGCCTGGAGCCCAGCGGGATCACCGCCCGCGAGGTGCCCGACACCAACCACTACTCGATCCTCTGGGCGTCGCAGGGCGTCGAGGCGGTCGCCGCCGCCGTCCGGGACGCCGCCGCCCGG
This sequence comes from Geodermatophilus sp. DSM 44513, assembly GCF_032460525.1. Lineage (NCBI taxonomy): Bacteria > Bacillati > Actinomycetota > Actinomycetes > Geodermatophilales > Geodermatophilaceae > Geodermatophilus > Geodermatophilus sp. DSM 44513. Next base: position 4,490,906 of record NZ_CP135963.1, read on the forward strand.
AGCTGAGGAGACGCTCGTCACCCGGAGTGGGCGGAAACCCCCCTGGCACGGTTGAGCCCCCAGCCGCATGGGCACCCCGGACGGTGTCGGAGAAGGCGACGGACGGGGAGCGGGCAGTGGGTCGACTCACGTGGCCGGTGCGCCCACGACCGGACGGGCGGGGCGAGGTGTGGCGCTGGGACCTCCAGGCCGTCGCCGAGCTCCCGGCGGCACGCGCGGTGCTGCGGGCCCGGCTGGCGGGCGTCGGCACACTCCCTGACGACGAGGACGACACCCCCGCCGAGCGGCTCGTCCTGGCCTTCGACGAGTTGGCGTCCAACGCGCTGCGGCACGGCTCCTCCCCCGTCGTCGCCACGGTCATCGCCGGCAGTGGCGGCTGGCTGCTCGACGTGAGCGACCGGGACCCGGACACGATGCCGTGCCCGGCCGTCGACCGGGACCCCGCCCAGGGCGGCCTGGGCCTGCACCTGGTGGCCCGGCTGTCGCTGGCGCACGGCTGGTACGTCGACGACGACTGCAAGCACGTCTGGGCCTGCCTGCCCACGGCCACCGAGGACCGCGAGCCCGCCCTGGCCTGAGCGACGGACGAGACCCCGGGGCCGTACGGCCCCGGGGTCTCGTGGTCGTGCGCCCGGGACGGCGGGAGGATGACTCCTGCGCCGTCCCGGGGCGTGTGCTGCCGGTCAGGCCCCCAGCGAGGGGATGACCAGCGAGAGGGCGCCCTTGCCGTAGCCGGGGACGTCGATGGCCAGGTCCAGCCGGTTGAAGTCCGCCAGCGAGCCGGCGATGTCACCCGGCAGGTCTTCACCCGGCGCGTACAGCTTGTACAGCTTCGAGTGCGGCGCACCGGGCACGTTGAACAGCGCGGACAGCACGTTGACGACCTCGTGCAGCGCCTCGGTCAGCATGCCGGTCAGCTCGCCGTCCTCCTCGACGGCGTCCTGCGCACCGCCGGGGGGCAGCAGGGCCAGCGCCGCGCCGGTGTAGGCCGACGCGCCGAGGTCCATGACGCAGAGGGCGTTGATCGACAGCTGCGGGTCGACGTAGACGGCCACCGACACCGGGGACCTCGGCGTCGGGGTGACCGGCGCGCCGGGCGTCACGCCGACGGGCTTGCCGGTCAGGCCGGTGAGCATGTCCTTGACGGCCTTGGCGTCGGGCAGGACCACGGTCAGCGGGGCGCTCATGCGATCACCCCGTCCAGGTGCTCGGTGAAGGTGTCCGCGGTGAACGGCTTGGCGATGAGGAACAGCGCGCCGGCGTTGGCGGCCTTCTCCCGCATGTCCGCCGAGCCCTCGGAGGTGACGAAACCGAACGGGACGCCCGAGCCGGCCGAGCGCAGCGCCTGCAGGCACTCCAGCCCGGTCATGTTCGGCATGTTCCAGTCCGACAGGACCAGGTCCGGCTTCTCCGACGAGACCTTGGCCAGCGCGTCGGCGCCGTCCTCGGCCTCGACGATCTCGTGGTCGTCGTAACCGGCCTGACGCAGTGTGCGGATGACGATCTGCCGCATCACGCGGCTGTCGTCGGCGACGAGGATCTTCACAGGGACGCTCCGTTCGGGTGCGGGTTGTCGTGCTGGGGGTTCGGGGTGGGCAGGGGCGGCAGGGCCCCCTGCACGGACACGGCCAGGGGCTGGCCGCGCCACAGGACGTCGATGCGGCAGACGTCCTCGGAGTTGCGGACGGCGGGTGCCGGTCCGACCTCGGGCAGGCCGAGGGTCGAGGCCCCGGGGAGGGCGGCCTTGACGTTGCCGCCGACCACGTTGGCGATCTCGCCGAAGGCGTCGGCGACGTCCTCGTGGTCGAGCAGCTCGGGCGCGGCCTCGGCCAGCAGCGCCCGGGTCAGGTCGGCGGCGGTCTGCCGGCCGGTGGTGAGCACGACGCTGCCGGTCCACGGGCCGACGACGTCCACCCACGCGGACAGCGTGTCGGCCGGCAGGTCACCTGGGACGGGCAGGAGCAGCTCGTCCTCGCCGACCAGCGCGACCCACGCCTCACCGGCGATGGCCTCGACGGTGGCCTCGTCGATCAGCGAGGTGATCAGCGGGCGGACGTCGGCGGTCCGGCGACGCTCGCCGGTGTCGAACTGTGCCTGCGGGACTGCGGTCACAGGACGGCCTCCTCGGGGAGCATGCCGAGGAGCGCCAGCTTGTCGCGCAGCGCGTCGGCGGTGAACGGCTTGATGACGTACTCGTGCGCGCCGGCGGCCAGCGCCCGCACGATCTGCCCCTGCTCGCTCTCCGAGGTCACCATCATCAGCGTGAGGCCGCGCCAGGCCGGGTTGGCCCGGACGGCGGAGACGAACTGCAGCCCGTCCATGACCGGCATGTTCCAGTCGACCGTGCACAGGTCGGGCGCGTAGCCCTCCTGGAGCACGTCCAGCGCCTCCCGGCCGTGGCCGGCCTGGCGGGTCTCGTAGCCGAACCCCTCCAGGGCCGCGCCCACGATCCGTCTCATGGCGCGGGAGTCGTCGATCACCAAGGCACGCACGTCAGGCCCCCTTCAGCGGGCGGTAGGCGGAGCTGCGTCCGATGACGACCCGCTCCCAGGAGTCGTCGACGCCGAGGGTGGTCTCGGCGGCGCCGAGGAACAGCCACCCGTCCGGGCGCATGAGCGCGCGCACCCGGCGGAGGATCGCCTGCTTCGTGGGCAGGTCGAAGTAGATGAGGACGTTGCGCAGGTAGACCACGTCGAAGGGGCCCATCCGCGGCAGCGGGGCGGCCAGGTTGCACTCGCTGGCGGTCACCATCCGGCGCAGCGACGGGGACACCTGCCACTCGCTGCCGGCCCGGGTGAAGTGGCGCACCAGCATGGGCGCGGGCAGCCCGCGGTTGACCTCGAGCTGGGTGAACCGGCCCGCCCGGGTCCGCTCGACCATCTCCCGGGAGAGGTCGGTCGCGGTGATGGAGACCCGCGGCGAGGCGTGCGGCATCGCGTCCTCGACCAGCATCGCGATCGTGTAGGGCTCCTGCCCGCTGGAGCAGGCCGCCGACCACACCTGCAGCCGGTCGGCCGGCCCGCGGGCGGCCAGCAGGGCGGGCAGCACGGTCGAGGTGAGTGCGGTGAACGGGTCGCCGTCCCGGAACCAGGACGTCTCGTTGGTGGTGAGCGCCTCGACGATCTTCCGGGTGGACTCCGGGCTGGGCCGGGTGCGGACGGAGTCGACCAGCTGGCCGACGTCGGGCAGTCCCATGGAGCGGGCGATGGGCAGCAGCCGGGCCTCGACCAGGTACTCCTTGCCGGGGGCGAGCACGATGGCGCTCTCCCGGTGCACCAGCTGGCGGACCCAGTCGAAGCTCGTGGCGGTGAGGGTCATCGTCGTCCTCCGGTGGTCGCAGGAACGGGGGTGCGGGCGGGCGCCAGGCGCGGGCCGGTCAGCCGCCGCAGGACGGCCTCGGCGACCCGGTCCAGCGCCAGCACCTCGTCGGCGAAGCCGGCCGTGGCCACGGCACCGGGCATCCCCCAGACCACGGAGGTCGCCTGGTCCTGGACGAGGACCTCGCCGCCGGCCTCGCGGATGCGCCCGGCGCCGATCCGCCCGTCGGCGCCCATGCCGGTGAGCACGACACCGAGGACGGCTCCGTCGAAGGTGTCGACCGCGGAGCGGAACAGCGGGTCGACGGCGGGCCGGCAGAAGTTCTCCGGTGGCGCCTGGTCCAGTGCGGTGAACAGGCCGCGGTTGGTCTTCCGGATGGTCAGGTGGTGGTCGCCCGGGGCCAGGTGCACGGTGCCCGGCGCCAGCGGGGTGCCGTCGACGGCCTCGACGACGCGCAGGGCGCACAGCCGGTCCAGCCGCTGGGCGAACTGGCGGGTGAACACCGGCGGCATGTGCTGCACGAGCAGCACCGGCACGGGCAGCGACGCCGGCAGCGACGGCAGCACGCGGGCCAGCGCCTCCGGCCCACCGGTGGAGGAGCCGACCACCAGGACGGCGGGGGACTTGACCGCGCCGGTGCGCGGTGCCGGCGGCCGCACGGCGACGGGGGCGGGCGCGGCGGCCCGGGCGGCGCCGGTGACGACCGGGCGCCCCGTCAGCGCCTTGATCTTGGGGATGAGCTGCTGGCGCACGCTCTCCATGGAGGCGGCGACGCTGCCGACGTTGGCCGGCTTGGTGACGTAGTCGTTGGCACCGGCGGACAGTGCGTCCAGGGTGGCCGACGCGCCCCGCTCGGTGAGCGTGCTGAACATGATGATCGGCACCCGGCTGCGCGTGCTCCGGATCGCCCGGACCGCCTCGATGCCGTTCATCTCCGGCATCTCGATGTCCATCGTGACCAGGTCGGGCTTGAGCTGCTCGAGCTTGCCGACCGCGATCCGGCCGTTGACCGCGGTCCCCACCACCTCGATCTGAGGGTCCTCGGACAGGACGTCGGTGACGATCTTGCGGACGACCACCGAGTCGTCGACGACCAACACCCGGATCGGGTCCATGCGTCCTCCGTCTCCCCGTGGGGGGTGCCGGCCAGGGGCGAGCTGGCGTTCGTGGGTCGGCACCCGCCCGGGGACCCGGGAGCGGGACGCAGCCGGCGGGGCGCCGAGGTCCGGCGCCCGCCCGAGTCGGTGCCTGTCCCCGGTGTTGTCGGCCGCTCCCGGCGCCTCCTTGAGCCGATCACGGGGATCGGTTGCACCCGACCGGCAGTTCACCCGGTCACCGCCTCACCGCCGTCGACACGTCGCCCAGGGCCGGCGATGATCAGGTCAGCTGATCCACGGAGGTCCTGGCTCACTGCCGGTCGTGAGCCAGGACCCCCGACGGTGAGCCAGGACGGCGGTCACCTCGTGGCGGACGCGCTCGGGTGTCGCCTGTGCGGGTGAACCTGGCCCGGGCGGGTAGCGGCCGGGCATGGCACTCCCCCGGGTCCTCGTCCTCGTGCTGGCCGGCGGTGCCGGTGGCCGCCTCGAGCTGCTCACCGAGCAGCGCGCCAAGCCCGCCGTCCCCTTCGCCGGGGTGTACCGGCTGATCGACTTCCCGCTGAGCAACTGCCAGCACTCCCAGCTGCCCGACGTCTGGGTGTCGGTGCAGCACCACCCGGCGTCGCTGTCCCGGCACCTGGCCAACGGCCGGCCGTGGGACCTCGACCGCACCGACGGCGGGCTGCTGGTGCTGCCGCCCTACCAGGGCACCGACCGCGGCGGCTGGGTCTCGGGGACGGCGAACTCGCTGTGGCGCTACTCGCCGCTGATCCGCGACTTCGACGCCGACGCGCTGGTCGTGCTCAGCGCCGACGCGGTCTACAAGCTGGACTACCGCGAGGTCGTCGACGGGCACCTGGAGTCCGGTGCGGAGGTCACCATGGTCACCACCGAGGTGGCGGCGGACGACGCGTCGCGCTACGGCATCGTGCAGGTCGGCGAGGGCGGCCGGGTCACCGACTACGCGTACAAGCCCGACGAGCCGAGAACCACCACCGCGACCAACGAGGTCTTCGTCTTCTCCCCCGGCCCCACGCTGGACCGGCTGGAGGCGTTGACCGCCGAGCACGGCGAGGAGGCCCTGGAGGACCTCGGCACCCACCTGCTGCCGGGGCAGACCGGTGACGGGGCGGCCCGCGCGCACCCGTTCGACGGCTACTGGCGCGACGTGGGGACCGTGGACTCCTACTGGCGGGCCCACCAGGAGTTCCTCTCCGCCGACCCGCCGCTGGACCTCGACGACCCGCGCTGGCCGGTGCACACCCGCGGCGGACGGCACAGCGCGGCCCGGGTGCTGCTGGACTCCGCGGTGGACAACAGCCTCATCTCCGGCGGCACCCGGGTGCTGGGCGACGTCCACGGCTCGGTGCTGTCCCCCGGCGTGGTCGTCGAGGAGGGCGCCCGCGTCGTCGACTCGGTACTGCTGCCCGGGGCGCGGGTCCGCGCGGGGGCAACGGTCACCCGCGCGGTCCTGGACAGCGAGGTGGTCGTCGGCCAGCGCGCCACGGTGGGCGGGGACGGCGCGGTCACCCTGGTCGGCCGCGGAGCGGAGGTCGACGCCGGCACCGAACTGCCAGCCGGCGCCCGCTTCCCCGACCCCGCCGCCGGCTGAGGAGGACCCCGCGTCCCCCCATCCCTCGCAGGCTCGGGACGGGCCCCTGACGCAGGGCCGTTCCAGCGCGTTACACGGCGACCAGGTCCTCCGCCGGCAGCGGCGCGGCCTCCGGAGGCGGGCCGGCGATGCCGCAGGCCAGCGCCTGCAGGTCCAGGACCGGCAGCAGCCGGCTGTCGCTCCCCAGCTGGGCCAGCGGCGAGGTCTGCAGCGCCCGCGGCCCGGTGCCGCCGGCGTCCCGGCGCGGCTGGTCGGGGTCGCACCAGGTCAGCGGCTCGATGCCGCGGAGGGCGTCCACCGCGAAGGCCACCGGGCCGCCGGCGGCCTCGACGAGCAGCAGGCAGGACGTCGCCGTCCGCCCGGCACCGGTCCGGCCCAGCACGGTGGCGAGGTCGACGACCGGCACCGCCGCCTCCCGGTGCACCACGATGCCGAGGACCCCGCCGCCCACGTCGGTGGGCAGCAGGTCGGTCGGGAACGGCAGGATCTCCACGACCTGCTCCAGCGGCGTGGCGACGTCCACCCCGGCGGAGTGCACCAGGTGCGGCCGGCCGACCAGCGCCGAGCCGGCCCCGGCGTCCTCGCCGGTCCGCGGGGTGGGCACGGCCGGGGTCGCGGGGTCGGTCGTGGCGGTGTTCATGGAGGCCAGCGCCACCAGGTCGGGCTCGGCCAGCAGGGCCGGGCCGTCGAGGACCAGCGCGGGCACGCTGCCGCCCAGCCGCGCGGTGCCGGTGAGCAGCTCGGGTCGGTGCGCGGCGAAGGCCGGGAAGGCCAGCACGTCGGCGGCCGGGACCTCCACCAGGTCCAGCAGGGCGCTGAGGGCCAGCACCACGTGGCCGTGCCCGAGGTCCAGCACCAGCCCGGCGCCGACCCCGCCGGCGGGCAGCCCGCCCAGGCCGAGCAGTGCCAGCGGGTCGACCACGGGCACCTCCTGCCCGGAGAACTCGACGACACCGCGGCACAGTGCGCTGGACAGCACCGACGGGCGCGCGGTGAACCCGGGCAGGGTGGTGTGCACGGAGGCCACGTCCAGGGCGAGCACCGAGTCCCCGCAGCGGACGGTGACCAGGCGCCGCGGCGGCACGCCGGCGTCCGCCCCGGGCGGTCCGGTGGGCGCTGCGGCGCGGGTGAGGTCGCGGACGACGGGCACCCCCGGGCGCCCGAGCAGCGCCGCGGCGTCGAGCACGCTGACCGGGCACCCGGTCTCCGGGTGCAGGAACGCCGAGTCGAACAGCAGCTCCCCGGCGGTGGCGGTGACCGGCACCAGCGTCTCCACCGGGACCCGCACCATCCCCCGCACCTCGTCGACCAGCAGGCCGAGGGCTGATCCGCCGTGCGCGACGACGACGGTGACCTGGTCGGCGTCCCGGGGCGCCGGCCGGCCGATGACGGGCCGCAGGTCCAGCACCGGCAGCACCAGCGTCCGCAGCTGCATGGCACCGAGCAGGCCGTCGGCGGCCACGGGCAGCCCGGCGAGGTCGGCCGGGCAGGGCACCACCTCGCGCAGCGAGGCGAGCGGGACGGCGACGTCCATGCCGGCCAGCCGCAGCAGGCCGAAGACGGCGTCCCCGGCGCCGGCCGCCGCCGAGGACCGGGGGGCCGGTGCCGGCGGCGCCCCGACGGGCGGGCGGGAGGGCACCACGGTCAGGAGGAGGTGTCGACGGTGGCCAGCTCGGTGATGAGCTTGTCCACCTCCTGCGAGGCCGTCTGCTGCACCCGCGTGGACTCCGAGATGGTCCGGATGGCGTCGTTGGTGCGCGCGACGCTGGTGGCGATCCGCTCGAAGGCACCCTCGGCGCGCTTGGAGACCTCCGAGCCCTGGTCCACGCGCTCGGCGGACTCCTCGATCAGCTTGACGATCTGCGCGGCGGCCTCCGAGGACCGCTCGGCCAGCTTGCGCACCTCCCCGGCGACGATGGAGAAGCCGACGCCGTGCTCGCCGGCGCGCGCGGCCTCGATGGAGGCGTTGAAGGCCAGCAGGTTGGTCTGGTTGGCGATCTCGCCCATGACCCGGACGATCTCGCCGATCGAGGTGGACGACCGCTGGATGAGGCCGATCGCCTCCAGCGACGCGCGCAGCGCCGCGACGCCCTGCTCGGCGTTGCCGGAGGTCTCCTGGGCCAGCTCGGTGGCGGTCCGGGAGCTGCGCGAGATGTCGTCGATGGACGCCGCCAGGTTGCGCACGGTGGCGGTCATGTCGCGGGCGCCCTGGGCGACCTTCTTCTCCTTCTCCACCTGCTCGGTGATGTCGAAGGCGTACTTGACGACCTTGAACGGGTTGCCCGACAGGTCCAGCACCGGCGTGTAGGTCGCCTGGATGTAGACGTCGCGGCCGTAGTTGCCCTTGCGGTGGAACCGGCTCACCAGGCTCTCCCCGCGGCCCAGGCGCAGCCAGAAGTCGCGGTACTCCGCGGACTGCTTGTACTCGTCGGAGCAGAACAGGCTGTGGTGCTGCCCGACGATCTGGCGCAGCGAGTAGCCCATGGTGCGCAGGAAGTTGTCGTTGGCGGTGAGCACGGTGCCCTCGAGGTCGAACTCGATCACCGCCTGGGAGGCGTCCACGGCGTTGATCCGCGCCTCGATCTCGGCGTTGCGCAGCTTGGCCGCGGAGACGTCGCTGGCGAACTTGACCACCTTGAACGGCCGGCCCTCGGCGTCGAAGATCGGGTTGTAGGTGGCCTGCAGCCAGATCTCCTGGCCGCCCTTCTTCAGCCGCTTGTACTCCCCGCCCTCGAACTGGCCGGTGCCCAGCCGCTCCCAGAAGTCGGCGTACTCCTGGCTCTGCGCCAGCTCCGGGGTGCAGAAGATGCGGTGGTGCTTGCCCTCGATCTCGGCGAGCCGGTAGCCGGTGGCGTCGCAGAAGTTCTGGTTGGCCGTGATGATCGTGCCGTCGAGGCCGAACTCGATGACCGCCTGAGCGCGGTCCAGGGCGGCGACCTTGCCCTGGTACTCGGCGGTGACCCGCTTGGCCTCGGTGACGTCGCTGGCGAACTTGATGATCTTGTAGGGCCGGCCGTCGGCGTCCAGGATCGGGCTGTAGGTGGCCTGCAGCCACACGTCCCGGCCGTCCTTGGCGACCCGGCGGAACTCCCCGCGCTGGAACTCACCGGCGGCCAGGGACTCCCAGAACTGTGCGTAGGCCGGGGTGGCGGTGTACTCCGGGTCGCAGAAGACCCGGTGGTGCTTGCCCCGGATCTCGGCCAGGGAGTAGCCCATCGTCGCGCAGAAGACCTCGTTGGCGTGCTGGATCCGCCCGCCGAGGTCGAACTCGATGACCGCCTGGGAGCGGGAGATGGCGGCGACCTTGCCGAGCTGGTCGGCCTTGGCCAGGGTCTGCTCGGTGATGTCGGAGGCGAACTTCACCACCTTCAGCACCGACCCGTCGACGTCCAGGATCGGGTTGTAGGTCGCCTGCAGGTACAGCGCCGACCCGTCCTTGCGGACCCGCTTGTACTCCCCGGCCTCGAACTCCCCGGCGCCCAGCCGCGCCCAGAACTCCGCGTACTCCGCCGAGGCCGCCTCCGCCGGGTCGCAGAAGACCCGGTGGTGCTGGCCCGCGACCTCGTCGAGCGCGTACCCGGTCGCGGCCAGGAAGTTGGCGTTCGCGGTCAGGATCGTCCCGTCCGGGGAGAACTCGATCACCGCCTGGGAGCGCTGGATGGCGTCGACGACGCCCTGCAGCTCGTGCCGCGTCGGGGCGGTGGGGGTCTTGGCGGCGGGCACGGCCATGGTCGGGGGCCTCCGGGTGGGGGGAACGCGGGGTGTCGCCGTTCCCTGTCGGCACCCCGGCGGCCGCCCTTGAGGCGAAGCCGAGCACTCTCCTGCCATGGGGTGACGTCCCACGACACGCCGTTGACCTGCGAGAACGGACGGACCCGGATCGTCGGCGCCCCGTCGCCCGACCGTCGGCCGCCTCGCCCTAGGGCAGCCGGACCGCCAGCACGCCCACGGAGCGGGCGTCCAGCAGGTCGCCCATGACGATGCCCTGCACGCAGCCGGCGACGGCGTTCCAGGCGCCCGCGGCGGCCTCGGCGGGGGTGAACTCGCCGTCGATGAAGGCGCGCACGGCGAGCAGCTGCGCGATCGCCAGGGTGCGGGTCCGGCCGGAGACGTGCGCGGCCCACGACGCCTCGTGCATGGCGGCGGCCCACGGCCTGCGCTCGGCGCGGACGGCGTCGACGGCGGCCAGCCAGCGGACCCGGCCGAGGGCGCCCGTGCTGCGCAGGCCGGTCAGCAGCTCGGCCAGCTCGCCGGTGGCCGGGCCCAGGTCCAGCTCGGGGGTGGTGGGCACGCCGGTGGCCGTGGCGACCGCGAAGGGGCCGGTGAGCTGGCGGTGCACCAGGGGCGGCAGCACCACGGCGGCCCAGGAGCCCACGGCGGCGTCGGCCAGGACGTCGGCGGCGGCGTCGCGGACCTGCTCGTCGACCAGCGCGACCGCGGGGTGCTCGGGGCCCAGGACGTCCTCGCGGAGCACCCGCTCGAGCGCCGCGGCGTCCCCGATGGTGCTGCGCTCCAGCTGGGCGACCAGGACCGCGGCCCGGTCCTCGCCGGCCGGCGCTGCGGCCGGTGCGTGGGCGACGGTGCGCAGGTGCGGGACGGCGGCGGCCAGCTCCCGGGCCTTCCGGGCGCGGACGGCGACGGTGGCGCGCTGCTCGCGGTCGCCCCCGGCGGCCGGGTGCGCGGCGGCGAGCCGCCCCAGGGCGTCCGCGTCCGCGGCCAGCCCGGCGAGCAGGGCGTCGGCGACGGCACGGCCGTGCGGCAGCCGCACCAGGTCGAACCCGAGCGTGGCGGCACTGACGAGCGAGTAGGGCACGGCGTCTCCCCCGGACGTAGGTCCCGCCATGCTCGCCGCCACCGGCTGCTCACGCCACGTGGCCATCACTCGCAGGCAGGACACCACCGCCGTGTCACCTGCGTGTCCGACGCGAATCAGCTCCGAATCGGATACGCAGAGTGACAACGGGGGGCAAGGCCTCCGGCTACGGGCTGACCGCCTTGTGCACGTCGAGAGCCAGCAGCAGCTGCCCGTCCAGCTTGAACGCCCCGCGGATCAGCTCCCGGCCGGCACCGCCGAGGGTGTCCGGCGGTGCCTCGAAGTCGGCCGGGTCGACGTCCACGACGTCGGCGATGGCGTCGACCAGCAGGCTGACCGCCTCGCCGTGCAGGCGCACGACGATGACGACGGCGGCGGTGTCCTCGGGCCGCGGCGGCCGGCCGAGCCGCTCGCGCAGCTCGATCGCGGTGACCACCTGCCCACGCAGGTTGATCAGCCCGGCGACGGCGGCCGGGGCCAGCGGCACCCGGGTCAGGCCCTGGCTCTTCAGGACCTCCTGCACGTGCGCCACCTCGACGCCGTACAGGTCGCCGTCCAGCCAGAAGGTGGCCAGCTGGCCGCCGATGGCGGGGGCCTCGGCAGTGGTCATCGTCAGGCCTCCAGGAGGGACGCCGGGACGCCGTCCGGCGTCACGGGGGTCGAGTAGAACGCCGGGTCGGCGGCGAGGATGGCGGCTCGGACGTCGAGCAGCTCGGTCACCTTGTCGCCGAGCACGGCCGAGCCGAGCAGGCCCATGTCGTCGATGTCGCTGCGCACGGCGGCCTCGCCGTCGACGATGTCGAGGATCTCCTCGACCACGATGGCCACGCTGCGGCCGTGGTCGCTGTAGACGATCACCTCGAGGACCTCGCGGTCGCTCTCGCCGTAGGAGCCCAGGTGCCGGTCCAGGCGGACGATCGGCAGGATCGCCCCGCGGTACTGCACCACCTCGCGGTTGCCGACCCGCTCCACCGACTCGGTGCGCACCTGCTCCAGGCGGGTGACGGTGTCCAGCGGGATGGCGACCCGGCGGGCCCCGCCGATGGCGGCCAGCAGCATCCGCTGCCGCTCGGCGTCGCTCGCTGCGGCGCGCAGCGCCGCCGCGCGGGACTCCTGGCGCTCGGTGGTCTCGGTGCGCAGCGCCCGGCGGGCCAGGGCCTGCACGTCGAGGATGAGGGCCACGGTGCCGTCTCCGAGGACGGTGGCACCGGAGTAGAGGCCGATCGCCTTGAGCTGGCCGCCGACGGCCTTGACCACGATCTCCTCGGTGTTGATGACCCGGTCGACGACCAGGCCGAAGCGCCGGCCCTCCGAGCGCAGGACGGCGATGACCACGTGCCCGTCGTGCCGGTCGGAGGTCAGGCCGAGGACGTCGGTGAGCCGGACCAGCGGCAGCAGCTCGCCGCGCAGCCGGTACACCGGCGCGCCGCCGACCTCCTCGACGGCGCTGGCGGCCTTCTCCGCGTCCAGGCTGACCAGCTCCTGCAGGCTGATCTGCGGGATGGCGTAGCGGTCGCCGGCGCACTCGACGGTCAGCGCCGGGACGATGGCCAGGGTCAGCGGGATGCGCAGCCGGCAGACGGTGCCCTGGCCGTGCACCGACTCGACCTCGATGGTGCCGCCGATGGACTCGATGTTGGTCTTGACGACGTCCATGCCGACGCCGCGGCCGGACACGTTGGTGACCGCCGCGGCCGTGGAGAAGCCGGGCAGGAAGATCATCTGCAGCAGGTCCTGCGGGCTCATCCGGGACAGCGCGTCGTGCGTGATCAGCCCCCGCTCGACACCCTTGGCGCCGATGCGGGCCGGGTCGATCCCCGCGCCGTCGTCGGCGACCTCCACGACGACCTGGCCGCTCTCGTGCCGCGCCCGCAGCGTCAGCACGCCCTCGGCCGGCTTGCCGGCGGCCCGGCGCGCGTCCGGTGCCTCGATGCCGTGGTCGACGGAGTTGCGGACCAGGTGGGTCAGCGGGTCCTTGACCGCCTCCAGCAGGGTCTTGTCGAGCTCGGTGTCCTTGCCCTCCATGTCCAGGCGGACGGTCTTGCCGCACTGGATGCCCAGGTCGCGCACGACCCGCGGCAGCTTGGACCAGATGTGGTCGATCGGCTGCATGCGGGTCTTCATGACCCCCTCCTGCAGCTCGCTGGCGATCAGGTTGAGCCGCTGGGAGGACCGCAGCAGGTCGGTGTCGTTGGAGCGCCCGACGTGCTGGACGATCTGGTTGCGGGTGAGCACCAGCTCCCCGACCAGCAGCATCAGCTCGTCGAGCAGGTCGACGTCCACCCGGATGGTGCTGTCGGCGACGCCGCGGCGGGCCTGGGAGCCGGCGTCGGCGGCGGGGGCCGCCTCCGGCTCGTGCGGGGCCTCGTGCGCCGGCTCGGGGACGGCCTCGGCCGCGGGGACGGGGCGGGGGGCGGGGACGGCGGGCGCCTCGGCCGCAGGGGCGGGCACCTCGACGGCGGCGGCCGGTGCCTGCACGGTGGCCGGGACCTCGGGGGTGGGCCCGGTGGCGGCCGCGGGGGCCGGCTCGGGCGCGGGCCTGTCCTCCATGGCGGCGGTGATGTCCGCGACGACGTCGGCGACGTCCACCGCCCCCTCGCCGCCGGTGGCCTCGATGGAGGCCAGCAGCGAGCGGACGGTGTCGACCATGCGCAGCAGCACGCTGGTCCGGTGCGGGGTGAGCTCCAGCGCGCCGTCGCGCAGCCGGGAGAGCATGTTCTCCCCGACGTGGGTGACCTCCTCCAGGCGGTTGAAGGCCAGGAAGCCGCTGGTGCCCTTGATGGTGTGGATCGTGCGGAAGATGCTGGAGATCCGCTCCCGGGAGTCGGGCTCCTGCTCGAGGGCGACCAGGTCGGTGTCCAGCTGGTCGAGGTTCTCGTGGCTCTCGACCAGGAACTCCTCGACGATGTCGTCCAGACCGTCCACGGTGCTCTCCCTCTCTCCACGGGGCGTGCGCGCCCCGGGGGAGTCATCGGCAGTCCGGCGGCCCGGTTGACCCCAACCGCCGCACCGGTCGACGTGCCGGCCCGGTCCCGGCGCGCCAGGACGCCGCGACGCCCCGGACCGTGGACCGGTCCGGGGCGTCAGGTGGTGTGCTGGAACGGCCCCCGTGCAGGGCCCCACGCCGAGCGGAGCGAGGTCTGAGGGGCACGGGGGTGGCCCCCCTGCAGGGTCCCGCCACGAGCCTGCGAGTGACGGGGGGCAGGGGGGTCCTTCACCTAGCAGCGGAAGCGGCCCACCAGCTCCTGCAGCTCCGCCGACATCCGGGAGAGGTCCTCGGCGGCCGCGGAGGAGTTGGTCGCCCCGGTGGTCGTCTCCTGGGCGGCCTGGGCCACCCCGGTGACGTTGCGGGCGATCTCCGAGGCGCCGGCCGCGGCCTCGGAGACGTTGCGGGCCATCTCGTTGGTGGTCGCGGTCTGCTCCTCCACCGCGGAGGCGATGGTGGTCTGCCGGTCGGAGATCTGCCCGACGATCACCGAGATCTCCTCGATCGCGGTCACCGCCGCCGTGGTGTCGCCCTGGATGGCCTGCACGCGGCGGGCGATGTCCTCGGTCGCCTTGGCCGTCTCCTGCGCCAGCTCCTTGACCTCGTTGGCCACCACCGCGAAGCCCTTGCCCGCCTCCCCGGCCCGCGCCGCCTCGATGGTGGCGTTCAGCGCCAGCAGGTTCGTCTGCTCCGCGATCGACGTGATCACCTTCACCACGTTGCCGATCTCCGCCGACGACTCTCCGAGCTTGGTCACCGTCGCCGACGTCGTCTCCACCGCCGTCACCGCCCGCGCCGCCACGTCGGAGGCCTCCGCCGCGTTGGTCGCGATCTCCCGGATCGACGCACCCATCTCCTCGGTGCCCGCGGCGACGGTCTGCACGTTGCTGGACACCTCCTCGGCGGCGGCCGAGACCGCGCCGGCCTGCGCCGCGGACTGCTGGGCGTTGGAGGACATGGTCCCCGAGGTGGCCGACAGCTCCTCGGAGGCGGCGGCCAGGGTCTGCGCGTTGGCCCCGATGCTGCGCATCGCCGAGCCGACGTTGTCGATGGCCGCGTTCAGGGCGCGGGCCATGTCGCCGACCTCGTCCCGGGTGTCGATGTCCAGGTGCCGGTCCAGCCGGCCGGCGGCGACCCCCTGCAGCACCTCGACGGTCCGGCGCAGCGGGCCGGCGACCAGCCGGCCGAGGCCGAACGCCAGGCCCAGGCCCAGGACGACGGCGCCGACGATGACGGTGACGATCGTCGTCCGGGCGGTGCCGTAGGCCGCCTCCGCCGCACTGACGCTGGCCCGGGCGTCGTCGTTCTCGATGACCAGCAGCTCGTCGACGATGTCGGCGATCCGGTCCGACGGGGCCGACGCCTTGTCCTTGCGGACGGCGAGGAAGACCGGCAGGTTGCCGGCGCGGGCCAGCGGCAGCAGCTCGGTGTCGCGGATCTGCCGGTAACCCGCGAGCAGCTCGTCGAACTCGGCGATGAACTCGACCTGCTGGCCCTCCAGGCCCTCCTTGTAGGCGACGACCTGCTCGTCGATCCCGGCGTCGAGCTCGGCGATGCGGTTCTCGAGCTCCGTGCGGGTCGCCGGGTCGGTCTGCAGCGCCAGGTCGGTGACCCGGTAGCGCATCGTCTGGAAGCGCGCCTCGATCTTGCCCAGCTGCTCGGCGGCGGAGATGCGGTCGTCGAGCAGCACCTGGATGCGCTCCTGTGCGGCGCCGAGCTGGGTGAGCCCGAGCAGGCCCACGGCGGCGGTGCAGACGACCATCACCAGGAATCCGGCGAGCAGCTTCGGCGCCGTCTTGAGGTTGCGGAAGAAGCCGATCGGCCCGCCCGGGCTGCGCGCGGGGGCCTTCGTCGTCGTGCTCATGCGTCGGGTCCAATCGAGGGAGTCGGTGCTGCGCCGGGGGCCGGGACGCGCCGTTCTCGACGGGGGCCTCCGCACCCCTTCTCGGCCGCCGCACGCGCCACTGGAGGAACGCGCGGCACGGGAGGGACGGACGGGACGCACGAGCGCCACTGAGGTGTCGCGGTGGTGTCCCGGTGGCGACCACCGGCCGACCACGGCCGGGGCACGCACCGCGCCTGTCAGCAGCTGCGCGCCGGGGTCACGGGCCCGACGACGCCTGGGGCGCGGTCGCGGTGCGGGCGCCGCGGGTCCCGGCACGGAGCTGACCCGGGCGGCCGGTCAGTCCGCGCCGA
Organism: Geodermatophilus sp. DSM 44513; assembly: GCF_032460525.1. NCBI lineage: Bacteria > Bacillati > Actinomycetota > Actinomycetes > Geodermatophilales > Geodermatophilaceae > Geodermatophilus > Geodermatophilus sp. DSM 44513. The sequence continues at coordinate 4,506,928 of NZ_CP135963.1, forward strand.
CCGCTGCGGGCGACCGGCCGACGACCCGCTGTCGCCGGCCCTCGTCCGTGGTGAGCATCTCGAGGAGGCGAGCAGCCGGGACCGGGGGTGAGAAGTGGTAGCCCTGTCCCGTGGTGCACCCCTGCCGGCGCAACAGCACCATCTCCTCGGCGTGCTCGATGCCCTCGGCCACGGTCTCCAGCCGCAGCGCCTTGCCCAGCCGCAGGATGGTGTTCACCAGGGCGGCGTCACCGCCGGTGGCCAGCCCCTCGACGAAGCTCCGGTCGATCTTGAGGATGTCGACGGGGAAGCGGTGCAGGTAGCTCAGCGAGGAGTACCCCGTGCCGAAGTCGTCGATGGCCAGGCGTATCCCCATGGCGCGCAGCGACTCGAGCGTCGCGATCGTGTCGTCGCTGTTCTCCATCAGGACGCTCTCGGTCATCTCCAGGGTCAGCTTGTGGGCGGGCAGACCCGTCTCGGCCAGCACGTCCGCGACCTCTCCGACCAGGTCCGGGTGGTGGAGCTGGCGGCCGGACACGTTGACACTGACCTTGAGGGGCTCCTCGCGCTGGTCGAGGACCTGCCACTCCATCGCCTGCCGGCAGGCCGTTCGGAGCACCCACAGCCCCAGGGGCCGGATGAGCCCGGTCGCCTCGGCCAGCGGGATGAAGTCATCCGGCGGGATGAGTCCGTGCTCGGGGTGCTCCCAGCGGACCAGGGCCTCGACACCGGTGATCGTGCCGGTGCGCATCGTCACCATGGGCTGGTAGTGGACGACGAACTCCCCGTCGCGCAGGGCGCGCCGCAGGTCGGCCTCCAGGCGGACCCGGGCGACGAGACCCTCGTGCATCTCGGGGGCGTAGACGGCGAAGCCCCCGCCGGCGGCCTTGGCCCGGTACATGGCCAGGTCCGCGTTGCGCAGCAGCTGCTCGGCGTCGATGCCCACCCCGTCCTGGTGGGCGATGCCGATGCTGGCCGCGACGTGCACCGTCTCCCCGTCCAGGTCCACGGGTGCCTCCAACACCTGGCAGACCCGCTCGGCGAGCTGCGTGCCGTCGTCACCCGCCGGGACGTCGTCCACCAGGATGGCGAACTCGTCCCCGCCGAAGCGCGCGACGGTGTCGCCCGGCCGCACCGCCGTGCGCAGTCGCGCCCCCACCTCGACCAGCAGGGCGTCGCCCGCACTGTGGCCGAGGGTGTCGTTGACCTCCTTAAAGCCGTCGAGGTCCAGGAAGCACACGGCCGGTGAGGACCCGACCGCGTCTCGCCGGGACAGCGCCTGCTGCAGGCGGTCCCGGAACAGGGCCCGGTTGGGCAGGCCGGTCAACGAGTCGGTGAAGGCCTGGTGGGTGAGCTGCCGCTCCAGCCGCACGCGATCGGTCACGTCCCGGGTGTTCAACACCAGACCGCCGACGGCGTCGTTGCCGAGCAGGTTGGTCACGGTGACCTCCACCCGGCGCTCCCGTCCGGCGGCGTGCGACCAGGTGCCCTGGAAGGTCAGGGCCCGGTCGGGGTCACCACCGGCAGCCTGCTGCAGGACGGCGAGCAGCTCGGCAGCCTGCTCCGGCGTCATCAGCGCGGTCAGGTCGCGGCCGACGAGTGACTCCGCGGGGCGGCCCAGCACGCGCAGGCTCGACTCGCTCTGGTACCGGATCAGCCCCTCGCGGTCGACGAGGGTGACCAGGTCGGAGCTGTGCTGGACGAGGGCGGCGAAGCGCTCTCCGCTGGCCCGCAGTTCCGCCGTGCGCTCCCCGACCAGGCGCTCGAGGTTGCGGGTCAGCGAGTCGTTCTCCTGCAGGGTCAGCACCTGGCGGAGGACCAGGAGGACGGCGATCACGATCAGCGCCCAGCTCGTGAAGGTGTCCGTCGTCCCGCTGCGCACCGTCGAGGCCGCCGAGACGAGCAGCGCGGCGCCCACGGCCGCGTAGGGCAGCAGGTTCCCGAGCGGCCGACCGCCACCGTCGTCGTCAGCGACGTCCGCCTCGGTCCCGGTGCGGGCGAGGGCGGCGAGGAACAGCAGGACGAAGCCCAGCCCCCACCCGATGTCGATGAGGTTGCCGGAGCTGTAGCTGGCCACGCTGGTGAGGTAGACGAACCCCGAGTCGGCGACCGCGAAGGCGACCAGGCCGGCGCCCAGCAGCGGCAGGGGGACCGGCAGCCGCATGCCGCGCTGCCGGGCCCGCATCCAGGTGTAGGCGACGAGCGTGATCACGACGACGTCACTGACCGGGTAGGCGAGGGAGATGACCTGGGCCAGCGGCTCGCCACCGGCCTCGGCCACCGCCCGCAGCACGGCGACCCAGCTGCACAGCAGCAGCGCGCTGGCGACGACGAGCCCGTCGAGCACGGTCCGGACCCGCCCGGCCAGCGTCCGGGCCGCGAGCGGCAGGGACAGCAGCGCGGCGGTGGCCAGGGGCGGGAGACCGAGGTAGCCCAGGTCGGCCAGCGACGGGAAGGGCACCTCGGCCCCGCGCACGGACTCGTACCAGGTCCACACGACCATGCCTCCGGCCCAGGACAGGCAGGCGGCGCCGAGCAGCAGCCAGAACCGGCGTGCTGGGCCGTCGTCCCGACGGCCACGGACCAGGCCGGCCACCCCCGCGAGCAGTGGGAAGGCGACGAGCCCGGCGTTGGACAGGTGCATCGAGGTGCCCGCAGGGACCGTCGTCAGCGCGAGGGCCCAGACGGCGAGCGCGCCGCTCGCGGCCGCCGCGAGGACGCGCCGGGAGGCCGCCGTGATCGTGGTCATGCCTGCTGCATCGACCGGTCAGCCGTTCACCTGACCTCCACGGCGTCGTCTCCTCCCGAGGGGTGAGTGGGTTCAACACTGTGCGCCGGCCGGTCGAAGACCTGCGCGGGCACACCCGGTGCCCGGACGGGAGGAGATGGCGTGACCGCATCGATGGTCAGGACGGGACCGGCGGTGGAGCTGCCGGCCGGCTGGCCGGAGGGGCTGTCCCCCGAGGTGCTGGGCGCGATCGACCTGCCCACGCCGTTCCTCGCCTGTGACCTGGACATGGTCGCGGACCGGTTCACCCGGTTCCGTGCGGCACTGCCCCGGGTCCGCCCGCACTACGCGGTCAAGTGCAACCCCGCGCCGGAGGTGCTCCGGACCGTGGCCGCGCAGGGAGCCGGCTTCGAGGTCGCCTCGCTGGGCGAGTTGCGGATGCTGCAGGGGATCGGGGTGGCCCCGGCTGACGTGCTGTACAGCAACACGGTCAAGCCCGCAGCGCACGTCGCCGCCGCAGCCGAGGCCGGGCTGTGGCGCTTCGCCGCGGACTCCGCGGGGGAGCTCGGCAAGATCGCCCGGGTGGCGCCGGGCAGCGCCGTCTACGTCCGGATCCGGGTCGACGACGGCGGCAGCGTCTTCCCGCTGTCGAGGAAGTTCGGCGCGGAGGTCCACCACGCCCGTGCCCTGCTCCAGCAGACCGAGCGGTTGGGCCTGCGGCCGTACGGACTGACCTTCCACGTCGGCTCGCAGTGCGTCGAGACGTCGGCGTGGCGACGGGCCATCGCCTCGGCCGGCCGGCTGATGCGTCAACTCGCCGCCGACGGCATCCGGCTGGAGATGCTGGACGTCGGCGGCGGTTTCCCCGCCTCGTACGGCGCGCCCGTGCCGTCCATCGACCAGATCGGCACCGTGGTGGAGACCTCCCTGGACGACCTGCTGCCGTACCAGCCGCCCCTGCTGGTGGCCGAACCGGGGCGGCACATGGTCGCCGAGACCGCGGTCATGGTCGCCAGCGTCCTCGGGCGGGAGCAGCGGGCCGGCGAGGAGTGGCTGTACCTGGACGTCGGCGCCTACAACGGCCTCATGGAGACCCAGCAGATGGGCGGTCGGTGGCCCTTCCCGATGTGGTCGTCGCGGCACGACCACTCCGCGGTCGACCAGGTCCCGGTCACGGTGACCGGCCCGAGCTGCGACAGCTCGGACACGATGTTCTACGGGGCACCGCTGCCGGTCACGCTGGCCGAGGGCGACCGGCTGTTCATCGCCTCCGCCGGCGCCTACACGCTCAGCTACGCCTCCTCGTTCAACGGGTTCCCGCCACCGGGGACGCACTTCACCGGCGGCTGAGTGGGCAGGCACTCGGCGCCGCGCCGGACGGCACGGGACCCCGACCGTCGGCGGCTGACCGCAATCTGCGCCGCCGGCCTGACCGACTCCCTGTTCCTGTCGGTCGGGTGGACCCTCGTGGTCCTGCAGATCGCCGACTCCCACGGGCTGCCCGCGGTCGGGTTCTGCACCGCAGCCATGCTCGTGGGCGTCGCACTCTCGGCACCGGTGGCCGGACGGGCGGCGCGTCTGGGGGACGGTCGCCGTGTGCTGCGGGCCGCCGCGGGCACCGAGATGGCGCTGCGCACCGGGCTGGTGCTCCTCGTGGCGGCGCAGGCGCCGATCGTCCTCACGGCCGTGGTCATCGGGGCCATGAACGTCACTGCGTGGACCGGCTACGCCGCGATGCGTGCCGAGGTCGCCGCTGTCCGCCCCGGCGCAGGCGCACTCACCGGGTACGGAACGCTCGTCGCCGCGGCCGAGGCCACCGGTGTCGCCCTGGCGGCGCTGGTGTCCGTGACCGCCGAGGACGGCGGCGCCCTGCTCCTCGGCGTCGCCTGCTGCTACGTCCTCTCCCTGGTCCCCACCGTCGTGGTCGCCGGTGCTTCGCGGGTACCCCGCATGGTCTCCTCGGTCGCGGACGGCGTGCGTCTCGTGCCGTCGGGGCCCGTGCTGGCGGGCGCGCTGCTGATGGTGCTGGCGGCCGGCCCCACCCTGCTGTTCGTCGCACTGAGCGAGCAGGTGCACGGACGGGGCGCGGTCGCGCTGGCCGCTGTGGCGTTCACGGCAGGCTCGTTGTTGGCCCCCCTGGTGGTGCGGGCGACCCGCCGAGCCCATGCGGACGGGGGTGTGACGTGGTCACTGGCGGCCGCCGGCATGGTCGCCGGCTGGACCGTCGCCCCGCTGTCGGTGGTGCTGCTGTGTACCGCCCAGGTGCTGTCCGGTCTCTGTCTCACCCTGCTGGAGGGGCTCCTCGACGACGCGGCCGTCCGCCGTCGGCCCGGCCAGGTCACCGGCGCGCTCGCCTCGGTCACCGCCGGGCGGGCCCTGGGCGGGGCGGCGGCGACCGGGGTGCTGCCCTTGGTGCTGACCGGGGTGCCCATGGCCACGGTCGCCGTGACCGCCACCGGTGTGCTGCTGGCCACGGCCGGCGCAGCCGCACTGTCCGGTCGGGTGCGTCGCGCGGGGAAGCCGCGCGAGACGACGTCGCCCGTCGCACGTCGCGCACCGGCGCTCCCCCTCGGCACCTGACCGGGCCCTCCAGGACGTCGTCGGTCGCGCCGTGTCGACAGCGGTGACGGTGGCCGGCTCACCCCGACGGTCAGCGCGGCGCCCTCCCCGTCGAGCGTGGTGCCCGTGGGCGCGGGTCGGGCGGGCCGGACCGGCGCGCCGCCGGCTTCAGGCCTGGGCCAGACTCCGCCGCTCGTGCACCTGGCCGTCGACCCAGAGGACGAGGCACCGCAACGCGGCGTGCCCCTCCGGCGTGGCGAACCCCTGCTCGAAACGTGCTGCCTCCCGGAGGGCGTCGCTGTCGACCAGGCCCCCGGTGGCGAAGCGGCCGAGCAGCTGTCCGGACGGCGTCCGGCTGCCGAAGGAGCCGGCGATGCCGAGCGCGACCGCGTCGGAGACGGTCAGCGTGGCCGGCGGCTGCTCGAGGGCTGCCCGACGCGCGAAGTACCGGGGGACCTCCCGGGTGACGTCTGCGTCGGTCGCGGGTCTCGTCGTCCGGGCGGAGATCAGCACTCCAAGCCCCTCTCGTCAGGTCGTGTGGCACGGACACCAGCCCATCGGCAGGTCCGTGACAGATCTGTACGGACCGCCCGGATCTCGCTGACACCCGGCGCCGCTGCCGTCAGTGGTCCGGAGGGTCTCCGGGCACGGGCCCTGGGCATGCGCTCCGTGCCCATCGGGGAGGTGGTGGAGCGGGACGGCCGAGGAGTCGGGCACCGACGCGCCGCGCCCTCGATCAGGCGCTGGCGGGCGGCGACTGCGGACCGCTGACCCTCCGGGCGGCCAGGACACAGACGTCGTCGTCCCGGTCGAGGGCCGTGTGGCTGTGCTCGACCACCGCGTGGACGAGTCGCCCGGCGTCCCTGCCGGTCCCGCAGTGCTCGGTGACGGCGGCGGTGAGGCGGGCCATGCCCTCGTCCAGGGTCTGGCCGCGCCGCTCGACGAGGCCATCGGTGTACAGCAGCACCGTCGCACCATCGACCAGGGTGGCGTGCCCGGTCGGGTATGCCGAGTCCGCGCTGGCGCCGAGCATCCGTCCCTGGGCGCGGTCCATCACCTCGGGTGCGTCGCTGCGTCCACACAGCAGCGGGTGGGGATGACCGGCACTGGCGTACTCCACCTCGCCGGAGGCCACGTCGAGGAAGACCATCGCGGCACTGGCCATGGCCGGGGCCAGCGAGTGGTCCAGCAGCCGGTTGAGACCAGCCAGCACCTCCGCGGGAGCCCGGCCGTCGCCGGCATACGCGCGCACGGCACCACTGAGCCGCGCCATCAGCCCGACGGCAGCTGGTCCGTGGCCCACGACGTCGCCGACGGCCAGGACCAGGCGCCCATCGGGAGCGGTGAACACGTCGAACCAGTCGCCGCCCAGGTGCACCTCCTGCGAGGCGCCGAGGTAGCGCGCGGCCAGGTCCACCCCCGGGACGTCGGGCAGCTCCGGGAGCACGCTGGTCTGCAACTCGTGCAGGACCTGCCGCTGGCGGTCCAGCGTGGCGGTCAGCTCCTGCTCGAGGCGGCGCACCGCCGTGACGTCCCGAGCGACCGCGGCCACGCCGATGGTCGGCCCCTGGGGCACGCGCACGGGGAAGAAGGACTCCAGCCAGGTGTGGCTGTGACCGGGGTCCGCGGGCGTGGTGCCCACGATCTCGACGTCCCGCAGCGGCTCGCCGGTCTCCAGGACGTGCCGCAGCAGGGGCTCGGCCTCCGCCCGCAGATCGGGCAGCAGGTCGAACACCGACCGGCCCTCGTGCTCGGCGACGGGAAAGCCGTTCATGGCGGCCAGTTCCCGGTTGATGCGGACGAAGCGCAGGTCCGGGTCGATGAGGGCGAAGCCGACCGGGGCGTCCTCCAGGAGGGTGGAGACGATGGCGGCCTCCGACTGCACCAGTCGGCGCAGGCGTTCCTGCTGGCTGAGGTCGATGACGACGGCGACCCACTCGTAGGGGTTCCAGCTCACCGCGGCCACGGCCGCCAGGACCGGGGTGCGGCTGCCGTCCGGCCGCAGGAAGTCCTTCTGCACCACCGCCGACCCGGTGCGGCGGACGTCGTCCACCCCTCCGGCATCCCGCTCGGCGTGGTCGGTCGGCGTGATGGCCGGCCACGCGAGCCCGGCGTCGACGTCCGCCCGGCTGCGACCGAGGATGCGCAGCAGCTCGTCGTTGGCCTGGGTGATCGCCTCTCCGGAGCCGGCCGCCATCCCGACGGCGTCACCGGCGAACAGTGCCCGGAGCAGCCCTGCCTGACGGTCGACCTCACCCGCATCGTCGGTCCACTGCCCCACGCAGGAGGAGTGTTCCAGACCACAGTGCCCGTTCCGTCGAGTGCCCAGCACCTGCCGCCACGCGCGTCGCGCAGGACGCGTCCGTGGTCGGGTCACGGAGGGCGGCCGGTGGACGTCGAGCCGTGGCCGCAACTGCCCGGCGCGCCGGTTGACAACGGCCGGTGGACGCTGTCACGGTCGTGATCGTTACACCGCTGTGATCTGCTGGCAGCACGGCGGCGGGACGCACCGCAGTCGACGTCGGCAAGGGTCAGGGAGCCACCTGCCCCCTTGGGGGGACTCCGGGTTTAGCCGGACCGGCGGCGGTACCGATGAACGCGTCGTACACGATCCGATGGCGTGCGGAGGTGAGCTGTGTCCTGGCAGCTGAGTGCGGTCGGTGGCGGCGTCATCGCCGTCGCCTACCTCGCGATCTCCGTGGCGGTCTTCGCTCCGCTGGCCCGCAGCGGGCAGCTGCTGTCCAACCGGCTGGGGACGGCGACCGGGCTGATCTTCTTCTCCTGCGCGGTGGGCCACGCCCTGCACGTCGTCCACCTGCTGCCGCTGCCCGGCGCCGAGGCGCACGACCTGCACGCGGTACGGGACAGCTGGGGCTGGCACGACACGTTCTGGGCGCTGGTGACCGCCGCCGTCGCCGTCTACTACTGGTCGCTGCGGCGCACGTACGGCGCGCTGCTGGGTGGTGGGGCACTGTTCGCCGACCTGCAGGAGAAGGAGGCGGCCCTCGCCGCCAACCAGGAGCTGCTGGCCGAGCGGACGGCGGCACTGGACGCGCTGGCGGTGTCGGAGGACCGTTTCCGGTCGGCCTTCGCCGACGCCCCCACCGGCATGGCGCTGCTCAGCCTGACGCCGGGAGACCTGGGCCGGTTCGTGGAGACGAACGCGGCACTGGGCCGCATCGTCGGCCACCCACCCACCCGGCTGCGCCGCACGACGGTCGAGGACCTGTCCCATCCGGACGACCGGGCCGCCCTGCGCACCGCGATCGAGCAGCTGGCCGCCGGAGAGCTGGCTCACCACCTGGGGCAGCAGCGCTTCCGACACGCCGACGGGGCCGTGGTCTGGGCGGACACCAGCATCTCGGTGCTGCGCGACGGTGACGGCCGGCCGGTGCACGCGGTGCTCCAGCTGGTCGACGTCACCGGACGCCGGGAGGCCGAGGACCAGCTGGCCCACCACGCGCTGCACGACGGTCTCACCGGGTTGGCCAACCGGCGCCTGCTGGCCGACCGGCTCGACCAGGCCCTCACCCGGGCACGCCGGCGCGGAACGGCGGTGGCGGTGCTGTTCGTCGACCTGGACCGCTTCAAGACCGTCAACGACTCCGCCGGCCACACCGTGGGCGACGCGCTGCTGCGCACGGCGGCCCAGCGGCTGTCGGCGCAGCTGCGGGCCGCCGACTGCGCCGCACGCTTCGGCGGCGACGAGTTCGTCGTGGTGTGCGAGGACATCGGCGGCGACCGCGAGCTGTTGGTGGTCGCCGAGCGCCTGCGAGACGCGATGGCCGCGCCGTTCCACGTCGGCAGCGAGCAGTTCACCCTCGGCGCGTGCATCGGCATCGCGGTCTCCGCGCGCGGCCAGGACAGTGCCGAGGCGCTGCTGCGAGACGCCGACCTGGCGATGTACGAGGCCAAGGACCGGGGTCGCGGCAGCATCGTGGTCTTCGACGGTGCGCTGCGGGCGGCCCTCGAGCGGCGCCAGCGCACCGAGGCCGACCTGCGCGCCGGCATCACCCGCGACGAGATGCGCCTGCTCTACCAACCGGTGGTCGACACCGCGTCCGGCTGCCTGGTCGGCGTCGAGGCCCTGGTGCGCTGGCAGCACCCCACGCGCGGCCTGCTCGGGCCCGACGCGTTCATCGCCGTCGCCGAGGACACCGGGCTCGTCGTGCCCCTCGGCGAGTGGGTCCTGCAGGAGGCCTGCCGCCAGCTGGCGGCCTGGCGGCGCGCCGGGCTGGACCTCACCGTGGCGGTCAACGTCTCCGCCCGCCAGCTCGCCGACCCGCAGTTCCCCGACCTCGTCGCGGCCGTCGTGACGACCAGTGGCGTCGACCCGGCCGCCGTCTGCCTCGAGCTCACCGAGACCGCACTGCTCGACGCCACCGGGGCGACGGTGGCGACCCTGCGGCGCCTGCACGCGTTCGGCGTGCGCCTGGCCCTGGACGACTTCGGCACCGGGTTCTCTTCCCTCACCTTCCTCAAGCGCTTCCCCATCGACGTGGTCAAGATCGACCGGTCCTTCGTCTGCGACCTGGTCGACGACACGAGTGACGCCGCCATCGTCGCCGCCGTGGTCACCCTGGGACGTTCCCTCGGCCTGCAGACCGTCGCCGAGGGCGTCGAGCACGCCGACCAGCTGACCGCACTGCGGCAGCTCGGCTGCCAGCTCGCCCAGGGGTACCTGTTCTCCGCACCCACGACCGCCGCCCGCGTCGCCACGCTGGCCGTCGGCCACCAACCGCCCGCGTCGTCGGGAACGGTCCCCTCCCCCAGGCCGACCGACCGCGTGGGGAGCGGACACCCGGTGGCGTAGCGGCTGACCCAGATCTGCACGTGCGGGAGCCGAGACGGTTCCCGGCCTGTGGGTCCGCTGGGGTGCTGCCGCCACGACGCATCCCCCGAGGGGTGTTGGGGGACGACCGTGGTGTACACCATGGATCTCGGCAGCCTGCGTCACCTCCCTGACGGGGACCCGTGGGCGTGTCGCCGCACGCGGCGGGGCCACGGGACACCGACGGCCGCGGTGCCCCGTGGCGGGGCACCGCGGCCGGAACGGGCGCGACTGGTGGTCAGAAGCGGAAGCGGCCCACCAGCTCCTGCAGCTCGGCCGACATCCGGGAGAGGTCCCCGGCCGCCGATGACGTGTTGCTCGCCCCGCTGGTGGTCTCCTGGGCGGCCTGGGCCACCCCGGTGACGTTGCGGGCGATCTCCGAGGCGCCGGCCGCGGCCTCGGAGACGTTGCGGGCCATCTCGTTGGTGGTCGCGGTCTGCTCCTCCACCGCGGAGGCGATGGTGGTCTGCCGGTCGGAGATCTGCGCCACGATCGTGCTGATCTCCTCGATGGCGGTGACCGCCGCCGTGGTGTCGCCCTGGATGGCCTGCACCCGGCGGGCGATGTCCTCGGTCGCCTTGGCCGTCTCCTGCGCCAGCTCCTTGACCTCGTTGGCCACCACCGCGAAGCCCTTGCCGGCCTCCCCGGCCCGCGCCGCCTCGATCGTGGCGTTCAGCGCCAGCAGGTTCGTCTGCTCCGCGATGCTGGTGATCACCTTCACCACGTTGCCGATCTCCGCCGACGACTCTCCGAGCTTGGTCACCGTCGCGCTGGTGGTCTCCACCGCCGTCACCGCCCGCGCCGCCACGTCGGAGGCCTCCGCGGCGTTCGTGGCGATCTCCCGGATGGACGCACCCATCTCCTCGGTGCCCGCCGCCACGGTCTGCACGTTGCTGGACACCTCCTCGGCGGCCGCCGACACCGCGCCGGCCTGCGCCGCGGACTCCTGGGCGCTCGTGGACATCTGCGCCGAGGTGGCCGACAGCTCCTCCGAGGCCGCCGACAGGGTCTGCGCGTTGGACCCGATGCTGCGCATCGCCGTGGCCATGTTCTCGACCGCGGTGTTCAGGGCGCGGGCCATGGCACCGGCCTCGTCCCGGGTGTGCAGGTCCAGGCGCTGGTCGAGCCGCCCCTCCGCGACACCCTGCAGCACCTCCACCGTGCGCCGCAGCGGGGCGGCGATCATCCGGCCCAGCCCCAGGGCCAGCCCGAGCCCCAGGCCGACGGCACCGGCCACGACCCCGAGGATGAGCAGACCGGCGGAGTCGGCGGACCGGGCGGTGGACCGGGCGGCGGCCTCAGCCTCGTCGGCCTGGTAGGCCGCGAGACCGTCCAGGGCCGCATACGCCTCGTCCACGATCCCGGTGTGCTTCGCCGAGCGGACGGCGTTGAAGGTGGCGATGTCGCCCACCCGGCTCAGCGGCAGCAGCTCCGCGTCCCGGATGGAGCGGTACTGCCCCCACTGGGCGGTGAAGGTGTCCAGCAGTCCGCGCTCGGTGGCGGACAGCTCCGTGTCGTAGGTCTGCACCGCCGCGTCGAGCGCCGTGTCCGCATCGACGATCTTGGTGTCCGCCTTGCCCTTCGCCTCGGCGGTGGCAGCCAGGGCGTGACCGCTCAGCTCCAGCCGCGACTGCAGCGCCGTACGCCGGATCTCGGCCACCTCCATCCCACCGAGCAGGTTCTGCTCGTAGATGCCCTGGGCGTCGCTGGCCGCCTGGTTCAGCTTGGTGTAGCCGACGAACCCGACCGCAGCGGTCAGGCCGACGACCACGAGGAAGCCGGCGAGCAGCTTCTGTGCGGTCCGCAGGTTGCGGAAGAACCCGAGCGGCCCGCCGGCGGGGCGCCGGCCGGTCTCGGACGGAGTGGTGGCCATGGGAGTTGGTCCAATCAGGAGTAGGGACTGCACCGCGGGAGGAGACGGCGCCGTCCCTGACGAGCGCCCTCAGGAGTCGTTGTCGGCGGGGCGGGTCCGACTGTCGAGCCATGCCACCGACTCGTGACAGGAGAGTCGGGTGGGCGTCCCTGGTGCGTCTGCGTGTCGACAACCACGCCCGCGTCCACGGCCGGCGATGACGGGTGTCGACGACCCGCGCCCGGACCGGACAGGGGCACGGCCACTCTCGCGGCCGTGCCCCTGTCCGGTGGTGCTGCGGTCGTCAGTAGGTGAAGCGGCCCACCGTGGTGCGCAGGTCCACGGCCATCCGGGACAGCTCGTCGACCGCGGTGCGGGTCTGGGTGAGCGCCTGCGTGGTGGCATCGGCCGCCCCGGAGACCCCGGAGATGTTCTCCGCGATCTGGGTGGTGCCCCCTGCCGCCTCGCTCACCGAGCGGGACATCTCACTGGTGGTCGCGGTCTGCTCCTCCACCGCGCTGGCGATGGTGGTCTGGTAGTCGTTGATCTGCCCGATGACCGTGCTGATCCGCCCGATCGCGGCGACCGCACCGGTGCTGTCGCCCTGGATGGCCTCCACCCGCCGCGCGATGTCCTCGGTCGCCTTGGCCGTCTCCTGCGCCAGCTCCTTGACCTCGTTGGCCACCACCGCGAAGCCCTTGCCCGCCTCCCCGGCCCGCGCCGCCTCGATGGTGGCGTTCAGCGCCAGCAGGTTCGTCTGCTCCGCGATCGAGGTGATCACCTTGATGACGTCGCCGATCTGCCGGGAGGACTCGCCGAGCTTGGTCACCGTGGCCGTGGTGGTCTCCGCCTCGGTCACCGCCTGCGCGGCCACCCGTGCCGCCTCGGCGGCGTTCTGGCTGATCTCGCGGATGCTCGCGCCCATCTGCTCCGCGCCCGCGGCCACGGTCTGCACGCTGCGCGAGACCTCCTCGGCGGCGCCGGAGACCACGCCGGACTGTGCGGAGGTCTCCTCCGCCGACGCCGAGATCTGTGCCGAGGACGCCGACAGCTCCTCCGAGCTGGCGGCCACCGCGTCGGCCGAGGACACCACCGAGGCCATCAGCTCGCGCAGCCCGGTGACCGCGGTGTCCAGCGAGGCGCCCATCCGACCCAGCTCGTCGCGCGTGGTCAGCCCGGAGGTGCGGGTCAGGTCACCGGCCGCCAGCGCCTCGGCCACGTCCTGCACCCGGCGGGTCGCCCGGGCGATCCCACTGGCCACGACCAGACCGAGCCCGGTGGCCAGTGCGATGCCGGCGAGCAGCAGGACGATCGAGGTCGTCCGCTGGGCGGTCGCTGCCGAGGCCGCGGCCTGCGCGGCGGCCGCTGCCTCGGCGTCCTCCATCGCCACGAGGGCGGTCGCCGCCTCCTCGACCCGATCGGCGAGCGGCTTGGCCTTGGTCGTGTTGGCCGCCACCCAGCCTGCATAGTCCTTGACCAGGGCGAGCGGGGTGAGCTCCGTCCGCGCCACGTCGAGGTACCCGGCGAAGGCCGTCCCGATCTCGGCCACCAGGGCCTGCTTCTCCGAGCCGGGCGCCGGGGCCGTGTAGTCGGTGTACTGCTGTAGCTTGGTCTCGAAGCCCTGCTCGAGCTCGGTCAGGCGGTCGACGGCCTTCTGCGCCGCCGCCGGGTCGGCGGCGAGGACGGCGTCCCGCACCGCGACCCGGAAGTCCTTGGTCGTCCCGCGGACGCCCGTGATGGCGCTGACGCCCTTCAGGTTGACCTCGTAGATGTGCTGGGTCCTGCCGGCCGCTGAGCTGAGGGCCTGCAACCCGAGGACGCCGATGACGGTGGCGACGAGGGCGGCGACGATCACCGCGGTCAGGACCTTGACCTTGACGCCGCGGTCACCCCACCAGGAGCGGCGGAGAGCGGGGGAGCTGGACGGGCTGAGGGTGTCGGACACGGTGCTCACTCCTGGTACGGGGCAGGGGCAGGATGGGGCAGCACGGCTGCCTGTCGGGGACCAGGGTGGGTGCCGACGGCGCGCGGACGGCGCATGCCGGCGGGGTTCTGCACGGATTGCGACCCGAGGGGTGGGTGAGCACTCCGGGGTTCTCTCCGTGTCGACCGCACCGCGCCGCGGCGCGCCGGCCCGCCGGGTCCCGCGGTCGCCCGACCTGCGCGTCTTCTCCGGTGTCGACACCGCGGGGCCGGTCGCCGTCGCCGCGCCCCCCGGTCGCTGCGCCACGGCGGGCGACACGCCGCGCGGCGGGCCGACCCTCGGCGTACACGACGGCGGCCGGACCCCGGAGGGGCCCGGCCCGCAGGCGTGGTCCCGCTGCGGCGGGAGGCGTGCGTGTTGCTCAGAAGGTGGAGCGGGTGACCCCCGAGCGCAGGTCGGCCGCCATCCGGGACAGCTCGTCGACCGCGGTGCGGGTCTGGGTCAGCGCCTGCGTGGTCGCATCGGTGGCCCGGAGACCCCGGAGACGTCCTGCGCGATCTGCGTCGTGCCCCCGGTGGCCCCGCTCGCCCAGCGGCTCACTTCGCGCTGAGGGAGATCAGCGAACCACCCGGCTCCCCGGCCGGCCGAGGGGGCGGTGGCGTGGTGGTCATGGGGACCCCTCCTGGGGCTCGACGGGAGGTCGCGGGGGCTGAGCGACGAGAGGAGTTCCGGATCTCGGCCGGCTGGCCGTCGCGGCGATCGGCCCCGCGGACCGGATGGTCGTGCCGGGTCAGGTCGGCGGGGAGAGCCTGCCTGCCGAGGGCCTCTCGTCGACGTGTCGTCTCCGGGCGAGCGGCCGACCGTCCGGGAGACGTCACCCCGGCCAGGAGCCCCGACACGCGACAGGGGCACGGCCGCGGATCGCAGCCGTGCCCCTGTCCAGGTGTCCTGCCCGGTGCTCCCGCGGGCAGCTCAGTAGGTGAAGCGGCTCACCGAGGTGCGCAGGTTCGCAGCCATGCGGGAGAGCTCGTCCACCGCGGTGCGGGTCTGGGTGAGCGCCTGCGTGGTCGCCTCGGCAGCCCCGGAGACCCCGGAGATGTTCTCCGCGATCTGGGTGGCGCCTCCCGCGGCCTCGCTGACCGAGCGGCTCATCTCGTTGGTGGTCGCGGTCTGCTCCTCCACCGCGGAGGCGATGGTGGTCTGCCGGTCGGAGATCTGGCCCACGATCACCGAGATCTCCTCGATCGCGGTCACCGCCGCGGTCGTGTCGCCCTGGATGGCCTGCACGCGGCGGGCGATGTCCTCGGTCGCCTTGGCCGTCTCCTGCGCCAGCTCCTTGACCTCGTTGGCCACCACCGCGAACCCCTTGCCCGCCTCCCCGGCCCGCGCCGCCTCGATCGTGGCGTTCAGCGCCAGCAGGTTCGTCTGCTCCGCGATGCTGGTGATCACCTTCACCACGTTGCCGATCTCCGCCGAGGACTCCCCCAGCTTCGTCACCGTCGCCGACGTCGTCTCCACCGCGGTCACCGCACGGGCCGCCACATCGGAGGCCTCCGCCGCGTTGGAGGCGATCTCCCGGATGGACGCGCCCATCTCCTCCGCCCCGGCGGCCACCGTCTGCACGCTGCGGCTGACCTCCTCCGCCGCGCCCGCGACCACGCCGGACTGGGCCGAGGTCTCCTGCGCCGACGCGGAGATCTGCGCCGACGACGCGGACAGTTCCTCCGAGCTGGCCGCCACCGCGTCCGCGGAACTGACGACGCCGGACAGCACCTCGCCCAACGCCGACTGCGCGGAGTCCAGGGCGGCCGCCATCCGGCCCAGCTCGTCGCGGGACACCACGCCGGTGGCGACCGTCAGGTCACCGTCGGCCATCGCCTCGGCGGCGGCCTGCACCGACCGCACGGTCCGGGTCAGCCGGCGGACGACGAGCACGGTCAGCACGCCGGCAGCGGCCACCGAACCGACCGCGGTGGCGAGCAGCAGGGTGACCGCAGCGTCGGCGTCGGCGGCCGCCTGGGCGTTGCGCGCGTCGGCCTGCGCCGACTGGGCGACGCCCTCGGCCTCGAGCGCGTCGGCCATCGTCTCCAGCAGCGGCTGCAGCTGCGTGGACTGGACGGCGGCGAAACCCGCGAGGTCGCCGCGGTCGGCGGCCGGGAACAGCGCGGTCTCCAGCAGGCCGAGGAACTGCTCGCGGTCGGTGGCGAAGGTCGCCATGGCCTCCGGGGCGACGACGTGGGGCCCGTAGGCGTCCATGCCGGCCGCCAGGTCGGCGTTCTTGTCCGCCATCTGCTCGCGCAGCTCGACCCGTCGCTCGGGGGTGGACACGGCGTACTCCAGGGTGCGGGCGCGGTGGGCGGCGTGCGCCCGCTGCACCTCGGACAGCGCGTTGAGCGGGAGCAGGTTCTCGGCGTAGAGCGTCTGCTGGTTCTCGCGCAGCTC
This sequence comes from Geodermatophilus sp. DSM 44513, assembly GCF_032460525.1. Lineage (NCBI taxonomy): Bacteria > Bacillati > Actinomycetota > Actinomycetes > Geodermatophilales > Geodermatophilaceae > Geodermatophilus > Geodermatophilus sp. DSM 44513. The sequence continues at coordinate 4,523,243 of NZ_CP135963.1, forward strand.
GGAGATGCGCACGACGGCGAGCAGGTTCGTAGCGAGGACGACGACGGCCAGCAGGCCGACGACGGCGCCGATCTTGACGGCGATCGGGCGGTCGGCGAACCACCCCCCCGGACGGCGGTCGGTAGAGGTGCGCGACATCCCTGTCTCCTGTGTGTGCGGTGCGGGTGGAGGCGTGCGCCCGGATCCTCCGGGCGAGAGGAAAATAGGGAGTTGCGTGCCGCTCCTCGGCGCGTCCAACCACGTGTCGGATCGGTGCAGGGCAGAAAGGTCGGTCACCGCTCTCCCGGGGTCGACATCACACCCCCGGTCCTGTCCGGGGAACGGCAACGGCGCCCGGCCCGCGTGGTCGCGGGGCCGGGCGCCGGCTCCTGTCCGTGGTGCCGAGCTGGTCAGTAGGTGAAGCGGGACACCCCCAGGCGCAGGTCGGCGGCCATCCGGGACAGCTCGTCGACGGCGGTGCGGGTCTGGGTGAGCGCCTGCGTGGTCGCGTCCGCCGCACCCGACACCCCGGCGATGTTCTCCGCGATCTGCGTGGCCCCACCCGCGGCCTCGGTCACCGACCGGGACATCTCGCTCGTCGTGGCGGTCTGCTCCTCCACCGCCGAGGCGATGGTGGTCTGCCGGTCGGAGATCTGCGCCACGATCATGCTGATCTCCCCGATCGCCGTGACCGCCGCGGTGGTGTCGCCCTGGATCGCCTGCACCCGCCGGGCGATGTCCTCCGTAGCCTTGGCCGTCTCCTGCGCGAGCTCCTTGACCTCGTTGGCCACCACGGCGAAGCCCTTCCCGGCCTCCCCGGCACGCGCCGCCTCGATGGTGGCGTTCAATGCGAGCAGGTTGGTCTGCTCCGCGATGCTGGTGATCACCTTCACCACGTTGCCGATCTCCGCGGACGACGCGCCCAGCCTGGTCACCGTGGCCGAGGTGGTCTCCACCGCGGTCACCGCCCGGGCCGCCACGTCGGAGGCCTCCGCGGCGTTCGTGGCGATCTCCCGGATGGACGCGCCCATCTCCTCCGCACCGGCCGCGACCGTCTGCACACTGCGCGACACCTCCTCGGCCGCACCGGCCACCACCCCGGACTGCGCGGAGGTCTCCTCCGCCGACGCCGAGATCTGCGCCGACGACGCGCTCAACTCCTCCGACGACGCGGCCACCGCGTCCGCCGAGGACACCACGCCGGCCATCACCTCGCGCAACGAGACTTGGGCCTGCGTCAGCGAGGCGGCCATCCGGCCCAGCTCGTCGTTCGACCGCACCTCGGGGTCGACGGTGAGGTCACCGGTGGCCAGCGCCTGCAGCGACCGCTGCACGGCCCCGACCGTGCGGGTGATCTGCCGGACCACCACCCAGGCCAGGAGGCCGGCGACGAGCACCCCGGCGGTCAGGGCCGCCCACAGGGTCACGATGGCGCTGCTCGCTGCGCCGGCGCCGTCCTCGGCCTCGAGCCGGGCCTGCTCCGCCTTGCGGGACTGGGCGGCCTCGAGCTCGTCGCCCACGGCGTTGGCCGCCTCGCGCACCGGGCCCAGCACCAGCTGCTGCACGGCCGCCCGGTTGTCGGTGTCGGCGGCCGGCACGAGCTGGCCCTCGGTGACGGCGAAGTAGCCGTCGACCAGGCCGACGAGCCGGGCGTAGTTCTCCGGGCTGGAGGCGTGCTCCTCGTAGGCGACGAGCTCCTCCTCCAGGCCCGCCTTCCACTCGGCGATCTCGGTCGCCAGCTGAGCCCGGCCGGGGGCGTCGGCCAGGCCGTAGGTGACGTAGCGGGCACGGATGCCCTGGAACTCACGCAGGATGGCACCCAGGTCGACGAGTGGCTCGACGGCCTCCTCGTAGAGGTGCTGCTCGTCGCTGGCCAGGCTGGAGATGCGCTGGACGGCCAGGCCGGTGAGGGCCGTGGCCACGACGCCGAGCAGCACCAGGGCCGTGGCGATCTTGACGCCGACGGGGCGGTCGGCGAACCAGCCCCCGCGGCGCGCAGTGGGGTCAGTGCTCATGGTCTCTCCTCGTGGACGGGTCCTCGCCGGGGGGCGGCTGGTGTCGGAACGGATCGTCGGGCCGAGGGCGCTGCGCCCGGGGGACGTCGGCCGGCCGGTGCGCCGATCGTTGCGCGGCGAGCGGGTGACCGGCCTGCGCGAGGCGCCGAGTCGACCGAGGTCGTCGGCCCACCACCCGGGCGGCTGGGGCCGCACGACCGCCGGCCCGGACGGCGCGGGAGCGTCCGCGCTGCTCACGGGCGGGTGGGCACCTCGCACGTCTACGGGAGACCGCCGGGGTGTCGACACGTGGGGAGCGGTGACGTCGACCGCCGCGTGCAGTCACCTGCCGGCGCCGCGCGACACGGACCCGTGCGCCACGACCCGCCGTGCGGGCACCTACATTCTCTCCTGTTCCGGACGGGTCGTCCGACTTCGTCGAGTGCGTGTCGCGGCAGACGGAGGCGTCCCGGGAGTCGTCGACACCGGGCGCGTCCGGACGTGGTGCCGCCCGCCGGACCGTCGTGCGTCAGTCGAGCAGGCCGGCCAGGGTGTCGAGCAGGACCACGACGGCGGCCGGGTCGGCGATGCGGTACCGCGCGACGGTGTCGCCGTCCCCGACCTTGACGGTGAGGTCCCCGGGGGACAGGGCGCGGAACGCGTCCTCGTCGGTGCGGTCGTCGCCGAGGTAGACCGCCGCGGCGGCGCCGACGTCGGCGCGCAGCCGCAGCAGGGCGCTGCCCTTGTCGGCGTCGGTGACGGCGAGCTCGAGGACCTCCTTGCCCGGCTTCTTCGTCAGTGACGGATCCGCGGCGGCGTCGGCCTCCGCGAGCAGGGCGGTGGCCGCGGCGCGGTCGGCGACCTGCCGAACGTGCACCGCCACGCTGGCCGGCTTGACCTCCAGCCGCGCGCCGGGCACCGCCGCGACGAGCGGGGCCAGCCGCTCGGCGAGCGCGTCCCGCCGGGCGGCGAGCTGCCCGGTGAGCGGGCCGTCGTACTCCGCCCCGTGACTGCCGATCCAGCGGTGGGCGCCCCGGAAGCCGCTGACCGCCTGCAGGTCGGCCACCCCGCGCCCGCTGACCAGCGCCACCACGACGTCGTCGCGGGCGGCCAGCCGGGCCAGCGCCTCGGCCGCCCCGGGCACGGGGACGGCCGCCGACGGGTCACCGACGAGGGGGGCGAGGACGCCGTCGTAGTCGCTGGCCACCAGCAGCGGCCGCCGCCGGGCCAGCGCGGGCAGCGCCGCGGCGAGGTCCGCCGGGAGCACCCCGGCGGGGGTCACGCCTGCGCCTCGAGCGCCTCGATGAAGGAGGTGGCCCAGTGCTCCAGGTCGTTCTTGGCCAGGTGCCGGCGCATGGCGCGCATCCGCTTGGCCGCCTCGGCCGGCTCGATCCGCAGGGCCCGCAGCAGCTGGTTCTTGACCCCGGCGATGTCGTGCGGGTTGACCAGGAACGCCTGGCGCAGCTCCGCGGCCGCGCCGGCGAACTCCGAGAGCACCAGGGCACCGCCCAGGTCGCTGCGCGCGGCGACGTACTCCTTGGCCACCAGGTTCATCCCGTCGCGGTACGGGGTCACGAGCATGACGTCGGCGGCGCGGTACAGGGCGGCCAGCTCCTCGCGGGGCACCGACTGGTTGATGTAGTGCACCGCCGGGCTGCCGAGCGTGCCGTGGACGCCGTTGATGTGCCCGACCTGCTGCTCGATCGTCTCCCGCATGTGCACGTAGTGCTCGACCCGCTCCCGGCTGGGCGTCGCGACCTGCACCATCACCGTGCCGGGGACCTCGACCGCGCCCTCCTCCAGCAGCTCCTGGAAGGCGTCGAGGCGGACGGTGATGCCCTTGGTGTAGTCCAGCCGGTCCACACCCAGGATGAGCTTCTCCGGGTTGCCGAGCTCGGCCCGGACCTCCTCGGCCCGCTTGACGACCTCGGGGGAGGCGGCCAGCTCCTCGAAGGCCCGGACGTCGATGGAGATGGGGAAGGCCCGGGCGGTGACCGTCCGGCCGTCGTACTCGATGGCGGAGCTGCGGGCGGGGAGGTCGTGCAGCCGGCGGGCCAGCTGCACGAAGTTGGCCGCCGCGCTGGGCCGCTGGAAGCCGACCAGGTCGGCGCCGAGCAGACCCTCGACGATCGCCGAGCGCCACGGCAGCTGGGTGAACAGCTCGTAGGGCGGGAAGGGGATGTGCAGGAAGAAGCCGATCGTGAGGTCGGGGCGCCGCTGGCGCAGCATCGCCGGCACCAGCTGCAGCTGGTAGTCGTGCACCCAGACGACGGCGCCCTCGCCGGCGACCTCCGCGGCGCGCTCGGCGAAGCGCTTGTTGACCTGGACGTAGGTGTCCCACCACGTGCGGTGGTACTCCGGCTTCTCGACCACGTCGTGGTACAGCGGCCACAGCGAGGCGTTGGACATGCCCTCGTAGTAGCGGTCGACCTCCTCGGCGGACAGCTCCACCGGGACCAGCGACATCCCGCCGGACTCGAACGGCTCCGGCGCGTCCCCGGCCGACCCCGACCAGCCGACCCAGGCGCCGTTCCGGCCGGCCACGAACGGCTCCAGCGCGGTCACCAGCCCACCGGGGCTGCGCTGCCAGCTCGTCGTGCCGTCCGGCGCGGTCACCTGGTCGACGGGCAGCCGGTTGGCCACCACGACGACCGGGCTGTCCGCCTGCCCGTCTCCTGCTGAGGTCCCAGCCATACCGCTGCGAGCCTACTGAGCCGTCCCGTCAGGGACACTTCGAGGACCAGGACGACGCAGCGGCCCGCTCCGCGGGCCCGACGACGGGCCACCCGCTCCGGGTGGGCGGGCGGGGGCGCAGTGCAGGTCGACGGCGAGGAGACCGACGGACCGGTCGGGGGGACGGCAGCCGCCCTGGCCGCGGTCGTCTCGATCGCCCAGGAGCACGGCGAGGAGGCCGTCCTCCGGCGGGCGGTGACGGTCGGCTGCTCGCTGCTGCACGCCGGCAGCGGTCACGGGTGGCTGGGCAGCCCGGACGGCGGTTCGTCGCTGGTCGTCGTGGAGTCCTGTGCCGCCGGTCCGGCGGCGGTGGGGGAGGACCACCCCCCGCTGGTCGCCCCGGTGGCGACGGAGCAGGAACCGCTCGGTTGGCTCACCTTCACGCCGGCGCCCGGTGCCCGCCCGTTCTCCCCCCGCGACCGGCGGGTGGCCGAGTCCCTCGGCCGGCAGTCCGGTGCGGTCATCGCCCGGGTCCGCGCGCGGCTGGCCACCGACGCCGTGCTCACGGCGCTGGACCCCATCGGCACGCGCGCCGGCGACCCGCCCCCGGTCGCCGGCGAGGCGTCCCCGACCATCCGCCGGCTGTTGGGGTCCGCCCGGGCGCTGCTCGGCATGGACCTCACCTTCCTGTCGCACGTCGCCGACGGCCGCCAGACCTTCGACGCCGTCGACGCGGGTACGGCCGCACCGGCGCTGCGCCCGGGCACCACCATCGACGCCGACGAGGGCTACTGCAGCCTGCTGCTCGACGACGCCATCCCGGCGGCGGTACCCGACGTCCCGGCCCACCCGCTCCTGGGCGCGCTGGCCGTGACGGCGGACCTGCGGATCGGGGCCTACTGCGGGGTGCCGGTGCGACTCCCCGACGGGTCCCTGTATGGCACGCTCTGCGGCCTGCACTCCCGCACCACCACCGCACCGGACCCCGCCCGGATGGACGCCCTGCGCCTGGTCGCCGGCCTGGTGGGGGAGTGCCTGCACGACGAACGGCTGGCGGCCGCCCGGCAGGAGGAGCGGCGTGCGGCGCTCCGCTCGGTCATCGCCGGCCGGTGCCGGCGCACCGTCGTCCAGCCGATCGTCGACCTGCGCGACGGCACCGTGGTCGGCCAGGAGGCGCTGACCCGGTTCGGCGACGCGGGGGAGGCACCCGTGCCGGCCGACCGGGTGTTCGCCGACGCCCGCGAGCTGGGCCTGTCCGTCCAGCTCGAGCAGGCCACCGCCCGCGACGCGCTGGCTCTGCTGCCCGCACTGCAGCCGGGCACCTACCTGTCGGTCAACCTCTCCCCCGCCGCACTGCTGCACCCTGGCACCGACGCACTGCTGGCCGCCGTACCGGCCCCCCGCCTGGTCGTGGAGATCACCGAGCATGAGGCGGTCACCGACTACGCCGCCGTCCGGCAGGCGCTGGCCGCCCACCGGGCCCGCGGGGTGCGGCTGGCGGTCGACGACACCGGGGCGGGCTTCGCCAGCCTGTACCACCTCACCCAGCTGGGCCCTGACGTCATCAAGCTGGACGGCGCCTTCGTCCGGGGGCTGCTGCACGAGCCCGCCTGCCGCGCGGTCGCTGCCGCGGTCGCGGGCTACGCCACCGAGGTGGGCGCCGTGCTCGTCGCCGAGGGCGTGGAGACCGCGGAGCAGGCCGCCGCGCTGCGCGACCTCGGCGTCGGGTTCGGCCAGGGGTACCACTTCGGCCACCCGCGGGAGCCCGTGGCCGGCCCGGCCCACCGGAGCGGCCTGCCCGGCACCCTCGGCACACCCCGCTCCGGCGCCGTCGCGGACCTGCCCCCGGGAGCCTGAGACCGTCCGGGCCTCAGCCCGACACACATGGGCCGCGGCGAGCGCCGGGGCACCGGCCTCCGGAACGACCGGACGGCGGGTCCGGCCGTCGGCCGGGACGGTGGCCGGCCTGGTGGCCCGGTCAGCGCGGGGCCGGGACCTGCACCGATCCGGGCGCCGACGCAGCGGCCAACCGGTCACCCACCTCGGCGGCCGACGCAGGCCGGCCGAGGAGGTATCCCTGACCGAGGTCACAGCCCAGTTCCTGCAGCACCCCCGCCTGCTCGTCGGTCTCGACGCCCTCGACGACGACGTCGAGCGCCATGGACCGCGCCAGCTCGACGACCGCCCGGACGATCGCCACGTCGCGCTCGTCGGAGGCCAGCTGCTCGACGAAACCCCTGTCGATCTTGAGGCAGGTAACCGGCAGCTTCTTGAGCCGGCCCAGCGCGGAGTACTCCTGCCCGAAGTCGTCGATCGCCAGCCGGATCCCCCGGGCGCTGATGCCCTCGAGCAGGGCCCGGACCACCTCGTCGTCGTCCAGCAGCAGGCTCTCGGTCACCTCCAGGCAGAGCCGGTCCGCGGGGAAACCGGTCGCCGACAGCACCTCGTCGATCTCCTCGAGGAGGCCCACCCGCACCTGCCGTGCCGAGACGTTGACGTGCAGGAGGAACTCGAAGGGCAGGCCGTGCCGCTCCCGCCACTGCTGCGCGGTGCGGCACGCCTCGTGCAGGATCCACCGCCCCAGCGGGACGACCAGGCCCACCTCCTCCGCCAGCGGCAGGAACTCCGCCGGGGGGAGCAGGCCACGCTCGGGGTGGTGCCAGCGGACCAGCGCCTCGACGCCGGTGGTCTCCCCCGTCGCCAGCCGGACGATCGGCTGGTAGTGCAGGGTGAACAGTTCCTCCTGGACGGCGACCCGCAGGTCGGCCTCCAGGGCCAGCCGGGCGAGTGACCGGACGCGCTGCTCCGGGCCGGCCACGCGGTACTGGTCCTTGCCCGCCGTCTTGGCCTCGTACATGGCGACGTCCGCGTCGTGCAGCAGGTCGTCAGCAGCGACCTCCTCGGTCCCGAGCGCCGCGTACGCGATGCCGACGCTGGCCGAGCACACGATGGGCCGACCGTCGAGGACGACCGGTTCCCGGGCCACCGCCAGGACGCGCTCGGCGACGTGGACCACCTCGGCGGTGTCCCGCACGTCGGTGAGCAGCACGATGAACTCGTCCCCGCCGAACCGGGCGACGGTGTCGCCGCGGCGCAGGCAGGTCTCGATCCGCCGCGCCGTCGCGACGAGCAGCTCGTCGCCGGCCCGGTGCCCCAGGACGTCGTTGACGAACTTGAAGCGGTCGAGGTCGACGAACAGGACCGCGTGCAGCGCTCCTGGCCGGTCCACCGCCAAGGCCGCCCGGAGCCGCCGGAGGAAGAGGCTGCGGCTGGGCAGACCGGTCAGGCTGTCCCGGTGGGCCAGGTGCTCCAGCTCGACGGTGGCCCGCCGCGTGTCGGTGACGTCGACGACCTGCAGCAGGCAGTGCGTGGGGCGGTCGGTGCGGCCGAGGACGACGGCCGCGCTGATCTCGGCCACCACGAGCCGCCCGTCGGGGCGCAGGTAGCGCTTGTCCCGGATGTGCCGAGGCGCAGCGGCGCCGGCCACGATGCCGGTGGCCACCGCCTCGCCGAGCACGGCACGCAGCACGTCCCGCTCGACCTGCTCGTCCCCGGGGTGGGTGACCGCCGCCGAGCCGCCGGCCACGAGCTCGGCCGCCGACCGGCCGAGCATGGCGGACAGGGCCGCGTTGACCTCCTGCCACCGGCCGTCCAGCGTGACGATCGCCATGCCCACGGGCGCGTTCTCGAACGCGGTCCGGAACCGGTGCTCGTTCTCCCGGAGGGAGTCGAGCGCCTCACGGCGCTCGGCGTCGGTCTCCAGCAACCGGCGCTGGGTGTTGCCCAGCGCCGCCATGACCTCGCCCATCTCGTCGGGACGGCCGACCGGCACCTCCTGACCGAGGTCACCGGACTCGATGCGGCGGAAGTGGGCGATCAGCTCGCGCAGTGGTCCCAAGACGCTGCGGCTGAGCCGGGCACCGATCACCCGGCCCAGCGCGGCGATGACCGCGGCGACGATCAGCAGGGCGACGACCGAGGTGAGGTACAGCCGGCGCGCCTCCTCCGAGCGCTCCTCGGCACGCTGCAGCGCGTAGTCCATCAGGTCGTTCATCGCCTCACGGGCGGCCCGGAACTCCTCGACGGCGTCGCCGCGGGCCAGTTGTTCGGCGAGTTCCTTGTCCCCGGCCGCGCTGCTGGGCAGGATGTCGGTCCGCACCCGCCCGGTGTAGACGTCGAAGTGGCGCAGGAACGTGCCGAGCAGTTCCCCCTCCTCCGCGGACAGCCGGGTCCGGCGGTACTCCTCCAGCCGCTCGCGGGCTCGCCGCTCCTGGTCGGCCACCTCGCCGGCCAGCCGGGTCTCCGAACCCACCGACCCGGCCAGGATGTGCTCCAGGGCGTCCCCACGGATGCGGTAGAGCGCGGACTTGACGTCGTCGAGCGCCTCCAGCGCCACGACCTCCTGGGTGTACATCCGCTCGACGTTGCGGTTCACGTGACCGAGGAAGTACAGCCCGGCACCGGCACACACGGCGGACAACAGCACCAGGGTGGTCAGGCCCAGGGCGAGTCGGCGGCGCAGGGACACGGGGCCTCCGGAGGGGGACGAGCCGGGGCGGGGGAGACCCCGAGGTGTACTGCGTCCTCGTCGGCACGCCACGGTAACCCCGTAGGTGGTGCGTGGCACAGTTGCGTGCCATCGTCGTCCCGGAACAGAACCGCGACGTCACCCCCGCGCCAGGGCCCACCCCAGTGCGGCGGCCCCCACCGCCAGGACGGCGGTACCGAGCAGGTGGCCCAGGCCGCGGGCCAGCTGCCGCTGCTCGACCAGCCGGAGCACGTCGGCGCTCGCGGTGGAGAAGGTGGTGAGGGCGCCGCAGAAGCCGGTGCCCACCAGTGCCACCACGGCCGGGGGAGCGGCCGCGGACCCCAGCACCACGCCGAGCAGCGCACTGCCGGCGACGTTGACGGCCAGCGTCCCCCACGCGGTGTCCCACCCGGCGCGGGCGGCCAGCCGGGTGGCCAGCAGCCGCAGCGGCGCACCGGCCAGCGCGCCGGCCACCACGAGCAGCGCCGTGACGAGCGGCCCGGTCACCGGCCCCGGGCCCCCGTCCGGGACTCCCGGACCGCCACCGCCCCGGCGGCGACGGCGAGCAGGCCGCCGAGCAGCGAGACGACCACGTACGCCGCGGCCAGCGCCGGGGCACCGGCCTCGACCAGGACGACGACCTCCACGGCGAAGGCCGAGTACGTCGTGTAGCCGCCCAGCACGCCGACGCCGAGCAGCGGCCGCGCCCACGCCGGCTCGGGGGAGCGGGCGGTGAGGGCGGCGAGCAGGACGCCCATGAGCAGGCAGCCGGTGAGGTTGACCAGCAGCGTGCCCCAGGGCCACTCGCCGGGGGCCTGCGGCAGCGCCGTCCCGACGCCCCACCGGGCCAGCGCCCCCAGGGCCCCGCCCACCGCCGCGAGCAGGTACGCCACCGGCTGCTCCTCCCCGTCCCCGCGATCATGACGTGCCGGAGGCGACACACCGGGCCGAGCCGGCGTGTCGCCTCCGCACCTCCATGATCGCGGTCGGTCAGGGAGCCGGGCTCAGCGGCTCCCGGTCCCGGTCCTGGTCGCGGCCGCGGCGCCACAGCGGCTCCACCTCGGCCATCTCCTCGGCGGTCGCCACCCGGAACGGGGGAGCGGCGGGCGCCTCGACGGCCCGGCGTCCCTGACCCCGGGTGGCGCGCAGGCTGGCCCACACCGAGACGGCGAGGATCGTGGCGATCACCGCGAGGCTGACGGTGGTGGGGATGTAGTAGACGTCGATCTTGAGCAGCATCTTGACGCCCACCCACATGAGCACCAGCGCCAGGCCGGCCTTCAGGTAGACGAAGCGGTGGATGAGGTCGGCGAGCAGGAAGTACATCGCCCGGAGGCCCAGGATGGCGAACGCGTTGGCGGTGAAGACGAGGAACGGCTCGTCGGTCACGGCGAAGATCGCCGGGATCGAGTCGACCGCGAACACCACGTCGGTGACCTCGACGAGCACCAGCACCGCCAGCAGCGGGGTGGCCAGCAGGACCCCGCCCCGCCGGACGAGGAACCGCTGCCCGTGGTAGGCGTCGGTCATCGGCACGAACCGGCGGAACAGCTGCAGGGTGCGCGACCGGGAGGGGTCGATGTGCTCGTTGCGCTGCCGGAGCATGCGGTAGCCGGTCCACAGCAGGAACGCGGCGAACAGGTAGAGCACCCAGCCGAAGCTCTCGATCAGCGCCGAGCCGCCGGCGATGAACAGACCGCGGAGCACCAGGGCGCCCAGCACGCCGTAGAACAGCACCCGGTGCTGGTACTCCCGGGGCACGGCGAAGAAGGTGAAGATGATCGCCCAGACGAACACGTTGTCGACGGCGAGGGACTTCTCGATCAGGTAGCCGGCGAAGTACTGCTGGCCGAACTCCGACCCGTAGGCCGACCAGATCCAGGCGCCGAACCCGACGCCGAAGGCCACCCACACCGCCGACCACACCGCGGCCTCGCGCACGCCGATCACGTGGGCGCGGCGGTGGGCGAACAGGTCGATGGCCAGCATGCCGACGATCACGCCGAGCACGGCCGTCCAGAGCCAGAAGGGGACGTCCACGAACTCTCCTCCAGTCGGTGGTGCACCAACCGGAGGTCTCTCCGACGCCCCGCAGGGCGCCCGCTCGGCCGGACCCCGTCGGTCGGGGCCGTAGTGACGACACGAGCGTGGGGGATACTCCCCTCCTGAAAACAGTGAAGCAGACTTCACCTGTCGAGGCAAGCGAGGTGCCCGGTGACCGGTTGCCGTCCGCACCCCCTTGGGGGGAAGCCGGCCGGCTACCCGGCGGCTGCGCTCAACCGGGGCCGGTGGCCGACCGATCACGACCGCATGCAGCTGTCCTCGGCCACCCCCGACGTGGCCACGCCGCGGGTGATGGGGTGCACGGCCGGGTTCCTCTACACGGTCGGCGGCTGCGCCATCCTCGCGCTCGCGGCCGGGTCCGGCCCCGGCGTGACGGCGCTGTGGCTGGTGGGCACCCTGGCCGTGGCCTGCGGCGGCGTCCTGCTGTGGGCCGGTCGCCGGCTGCCGCACCCCGCCTTCCACGGCGTCGTCCTCGCCGGCACCGCCCTGATCAGCACCGCCGTGGCCCAGGCGCCCTCGGCGCAGGTCGCGCTGGCGGTCGCCGCCATCTACGCCTTCGTGGCGATCGGCAGCTTCCTGTTCTTCTCCTGGCGCCAGGCGCTGGTCCAACTGCTGGTCGTGCAGGCCGCGCAGTCCGCGGCGCTGCTGGGCCACCCGGGCACCGGCCCGGAGGCCGCCGTCGCCGTCGGCCTGGTGTGCGTCGGGGTGTCCCTGGTCGTCGGTGCGCTGGTGCAGCGGGCCTCCAGCGCCAGCCGCGACGGCCTGACCGGGCTGCTCAACCGGCACGGGTTCGACGTGGCCCTGGAGGCCGCCGCGGCCGCCGCCGTCCGCGGGTCCCGGCCACCGGCCGTGGCGCTGCTGGACCTCGACCGCTTCAAGGCGGTCAACGACGGCCAGGGACGCGCGGCCGGCGACCAGCTGCTGCGGTCGGTGGCCCTCGCCTGCCAGCAGACCCTGCCCGCCGGGGTGCTCGTGGCCCGGCTGGGCGGCGACGAGTTCGCGCTGCTGTTCCCCGGCGCCACGGCGGCGGGCGCGCTGGCGCGTGTGGAGCAGGTCCGCGCCGCCCTGCAGGACTGCGAGCTCTCCGGCGGCGTGGCCCAGCACCTGCCCGGGGAGAGCGGCGCCGAGCTGCTGCGCCGCGCCGAGACCGCCCTGTACGCCGCCAAGGCCGCCGGCCGCGGGCGCGTCGAGGTCAGCGGTGCCGACGCCGACGACCTGGCCGTCGCCCTGTCGGCGGCCATCGACGACGGGGTCATCGCGGTGGCCTTCCAGCCCGTCCTGTCCCTGCCCGACCGGCAGCTGGTCGGCGTCGAGGCGCTGGCCCGCTGGTGGGACCCCGAACGCGGCGCGGTCCGCCCCGACGAGTTCATCCCGGTCGCGGAGCGCACCGGGCAGGTGCCGGCCCTCGGCCGCGCCGTCCTGACCGCGGCCTGCCGCCAGGTGCGCACGCTGCAGGACGCGGCCGGGCGCCCGCTGCTGCTCACCGTCAACGTCTCCGGCCGCGAGCTGGTCGTCCCCGGCTACAGCGACTCGGTGCTGCGCACCCTGGCCGAGACCGGGTGGCCGGCCGAGCGGCTGGTGCTGGAGGTGACCGAGAGCGTCGTCGACGCCTCCTCCGGCGTCGCGCTGGAGACCCTCGCCGAGCTGCGCGGGCACGGCATCGCCATCGCCATCGACGACTTCGGCACCGGGTACTCCTCGTTCAGCCGGCTGGACACGCTGCCCGCGGACTACCTGAAGCTGGACTCCACCTTCATCGCCACCACGACCAGCTCACCGCGGCGGGCCGGGATGCTGCAGGCGCTGCTCTCGCTCAGCCGCACCCTGGGGTTGACGGTCATCGCCGAGGGCGTGGAGACCGAGGCGCACGAGGCGCTGCTGGTGTCGCTGGGCTGCCCGCTGGTGCAGGGATACCTGTACGACCCCCCGCGCCCGGTGGACGAGCTGGTCGCCGCCCTGCGCGCCCCCGCCGTGGCCGGCTGAGCCCGCGCGGTCGGCCCTGGCGGCGTCAGCGGCGGCGGGTCTCGGGGAACAGCAGGTCCACGAAGCGTTCCACCGTCGGCTGCGGCTCGTGGTTGGCCAGCCCGGGCCGCTCGTTGGCCTCGATGAACACGTGCTCGGGACCGATCGGACCGGACGCACCGACGTCGGGCACCAAGAAGTCCAGCCCGGTCACCGGGATGCCGATGGCCCGGCTGGCCCGGACGGCGGCCTGCGCGACCTGGGGGTGCAGCCGGTCGGTGACGTCCTCGATCGTCCCGCCGGTGTGCAGGTTCGCCGTCCGCCGCACCCGGATCCGCTCCCCCGCGGGCGGGACGTCGTCCATGGCGTAGCCGGCCTCCGCCACCACCTCGGTGGTCGCGGCGTCCAGCGGGATGCGCGACTCCCCCCCGGTGGCGCGCTCGCGCCGGCGGCTGGTGACCTCGACCAGCTCGGTGACCGGGCTGCGGCCGTCACCGACGACCTCGGCCGGACGGCGCACCGCGGCGGCCACCACCTCGTGGTCGATGACGACGACCCGCAGGTCCTCGCCGGCCACCAGCTCCTCCACCAGGACGTCGGGACAGAACTGGGTAGCCAGCGCCACCGCCCGCTCCAGGGCCTCCGCCGAGGCCACGCCCACCGTGATGCCCTTGCCCTGCTCGCCGCGGGCGGGCTTGACGACCACCTCGCCGCACTCGGCCAGGAGGGCACGGGCGGCGACCAGGTCGCCGTCGCCGGCGGCCGCCCCGCGGGGGACGCGGACGCCGGCCCGCTCCATGATCCGCCGGGTGACCCGCTTGTCGTCGCAGCGGCTCATGGCCACCGCGCTGGTGAACTCCGAGAGCGACTCCCGGGTGAGGACGGTGCGCCCGCCCAGCGCCAGCCGCATCTCCCCCCACCCGGGGTCGGTCACCTCGACCCGGACGCCGCGCCGCAGCGCCTCCTCGGCGATGATCCGCGCGTAGGGGTTGAGGTCCTCCAGGCCCGGCGGCCGGGCGGCGAACAGCGGGGTGTTGATCGGGTTCTTCCGCTTGACGCACACCGCCGGGGTCCGGTGGAAGCCGAGCTTGCGGTAGAGCGCGATCGCGCCGGTGTTGTCGTGCATGACCGAGAGGTCCAGGTAGGCGCGGCCGCGGCCGACGTAGCGCTCGGCCAGCACGCGCACGAGCGCCTCGCCGGTCCCGGGTGGGGCGTCCTGGGCGTGCACCGCCAGGCACCACAGGCTGGCGCCGCCCTCCGGGTCGCCGAAGGCCAGCACGTGGTCCACGCCGGTGACCGTGCCGACGACCGCCCCGGTCCGCCGGTCCTCGGCGACCAGGTAGGTGAAGCAGCGGGTGCGGTGGTTGGCCCACATGGTCGCGGGGTCGCCGGTGACCATGCCGTTGCGCAGGTAGATTCCGTTGATCTGCTCCATCTCGGCCAGCGAGGTGACCGTGCGGACGAACACCCCGCGGATCAGGTCCGTGCGCGGCCGGTAGCGGTGCAGGTCCAGGCGGTAGGTGTAGCTGGGGTCGATGAACAGCTCGTCGGGCGCCATGCCGACCAGGACGTGCGGGTCGCGCGGGTAGATGCAGATGTCGCGCTGGCCGCTCTCCTCCGAGCGCAGCGCCGTCACGATGCCGTCCAGGGCGGCGAACGTCTGCCCGAAGACCAGCCGGCCCCAGGCCAGGTCCAGGACGACGTCGGCGTCCATCCCCTGCCGCTGGTGCTCCGACAGCTGCTGCCACGGCCGGCTGGTGGGCACCGGCGCGTGCCGGCGGTGCCCGGCGATCCGGGGCACCGTCACACCCCGTGGGTCTGCAGCCAGAGCTCCAGCAGGCCCAGCTGCCACAGCTGGTTGCCACGCAGGGGCGTGAGCTTCCCGTTGGGGTCGGCCAGCAGCGCGTCGACGTACTCGGGGCGGAACAGCCCGCGGTCACGGGCGGTGTCCCCGGTGAGCGCGTCGCGCACCAGGTCGAGCACCTTGCCCTCGAGGTGGGTGATCGCCGGGACCGGAAAGTAGCCCTTGGGCCGGTCGATGACCTCCGGCGGGATGATCCGCCGTCCGATCGCCTTGAGCACGCCCTTGCCGCCGTCGGCCAGCTTCAGCTCCGGCGGGCAGGCGGCGGCCAGCTCCACCAGGTCGTGGTCGAGGAACGGCACCCGGGCCTCCAGGCCCCAGGCCATGGACATGTTGTCCACCCGCTTGACCGGGTCGTCGACCAGCATCACCTCGCTGTCCAGGCGCAGCGCGGCGTCCACGGCGGTCTCCGCGTGCGGCGCGGACATGTGCTCGCGCACGAACTCCAGGCTCGGGTCGCCGGCCACGGCGTACCGGTCGGCGACCAACCGGGCCGTGTCGGCGGCGTCCCGGTCGAAGAAGGCCCGCGCGTAGCGCTCGACCGCCCGGTCGCGGCCGACGCCGGCCAGCGGCGGGTACCAGTGGTAGCCGGCGAACACCTCGTCGGCGCCCTGCCCGGACTGCACCACCCGGATGGACTGGCTGACCCGCTCGGACAGCAGGTCGAAGGCGACCACGTCGTGGCTGACCATCGGCTCGGCCATCGCGCCGATGGCGTGACCGAGGGCCGCGGCGAGCTCGTCACCGGCCACCCGGATGCGGTGGTGGTCGGTGCCGAAGCGCTCGGCGACGACGTCGGAGTAGACGAACTCGTCGCCCTCGCGCCCCGCCACGGCCTCGAAGCCGATCGAGTAGGTGGCCAGGCCGGTCTGCCCCTCCTGGGCGAGCAGGCCGACGATGAGGCTGGAGTCCAGGCCGCCGGAGAGCAGCACCCCGACCGGGATGTCGGCGACCAGCCGGCGGCGGACGGCGACCCGCAGCGCCTCCTCGATCGCGTCCTCCCAGTCCCGGGCCGACCAGCCGGCGTGCTCGGCACGGCGCTCGTAGCGGGCCTCCCAGTAGCGGTGCTCGCGGGACGTGCCGTCGGCCTCGACCACCCGCACGGTGGCCGGGGGCAGCTTGCGGACGCCGGCGAGGATCGTCCGCGGCGCGGGGACGACGGCGTGCCAGGTGAGGTAGTGGTGCAGCGCCACCGGGTCGATGGCGGTGTCGACGTCGCCGGCCTGCACCAGCGCCGGCAGCGAGCTGGCGAACCGCAGCCGGCCGGGGGTCTCGGCCAGGTACAGCGGCTTGATGCCCAGCCGGTCGCGGGCCAGCACCGTGCGGCCGGTGTCCCGCTCAGTGATGACGAAGGCGAACATGCCGTGCAGGTGGGAGACGACGTCGGTGCCCCAGTGGTGGTAGCCCTTGAGGATCACCTCGGTGTCGCTGGTGGAGAAGAACCGGTACCCGTGCCCCTCCAGCTCGGCGCGCAGCTCCTGGTAGTCGTAGATGCAGCCGTTGAAGACCGCGGTCAGGCCCAGCTCGTTGTCGACCATCGGCTGGCTGCCCGCGGGGGACAGGTCGATGACCGACAGCCGCCGGTGCCCGAAGGCCACCCGACCGTTGCTCCAGGCGCCCTGACCGTCCGGCCCGCGGGGGACCAGGCACTCGACCATCCGCGCCACGGCGGTGGTGTCGGCCAGGGAGCCGTCGAACCGGATCTCACCGGAGAGGCCGCACATGGTGTCGATCCAACCCCACCCTGCGTACCGGCGCGAGCGGCCCGCGCGGACGTCACGTCGACGCAACACGGCCGCGTTCCACGTGGAACAGGTCACCCGGGGGTGCGGCCTCCCGCGCGCGACCGGCCCCGCCCCCGTCGCCTTTATCGCGATAATGGCCACCCCCAGGGGGTCTCCCGCGCGCGGGGCCGGGTGCCGTCGAGTCGCCGTCCGGTGGGCGCGGGGCCAGGGTGGGGCGGCGGTCCGTGGCGGGCACGGACCCAGGGACGGCGGGAGACGACGTGCAGGCGGTGCTCCACGAGCGGCCGGGTGGGCCCGAGGTGCTCACGGTCGGCGACGTGCCCGACCCCGAGCCCGGCGGCGGGCAGGTGCTGGTCGACGTGGCGGCGGTGGGGGTCAACTTCCGGGACGTCTACGAGCGCGAGGGCCGCCCGCCCTACAGCGGCGGTGACTTCCCCTCCGTCCTCGGCGCGGAGGGCGCGGGCACCGTCGTCGGCACCGGCGAGCGGGTCGCCTGGCTCGACGTCGCCGGCAGCTACGCCGCCCGGGTCGCCGCGCACCGGGACGCGCTCGTCCCGGTGCCCGACGGCGTCCCGCTGGACGTGGCCGCCGCGGTCATGCTCCAGGGCTGCACGGCGCAGTACCTGGTCGGCGACTCCCACCCCGTGGCCGAGGGTGACTGGGTGGTCGTGCACAGCGCGGCCGGCGGCGTCGGGCTGCTGCTCACCCAGCTGGTGCGCGCCCGTGGCGGGCACGTGCTGGCCACGGTGTCCACCGAGGACAAGGCCGCGCTGGCCCGGGAGGCCGGCGCCGACGACGTGGTCGTCGGGTACGACGGCTTCGCCGAGCGGGTGCGCGAGCTGTCCGGGGGCGAGGGCGCCGCGGCCGTCTACGACGGCGTGGGCCGGACGACGTTCGCCGCCGGGTTGACCGCGCTGCGGCCCACCGGCCGGATGATCGTCTACGGCGCCGCGAGCGGGCAGCCGGAGCCGCTGGAGGTGCAGTCCCTCGCCGGGCACGGCTCGCTGTACGTGCAGCGGCCCACCCTCAAGACCTACACGCGCACCCCGGAGATGCTGCGCGAGCGGGCCGGCGCCGTCCTGGACCTGGTGGCCGCCGGGCGGCTGGACGTGCGCATCGGCGGCCGGTACCCGCTGGCCGAGGCCCGCCGGGCGCACGAGGACCTCGAGGGACGCCGGACCACGGGCAAGCTGCTGCTGGAGCCGTCGGCGTCCTGAGGAGGCGCCTGCCTCACAGGAGCAGGTGCAGCCGCAGGGCGTCGTCCAGGGCCGCCGTCGCGGCCGGTGGGACGTGGCCCAGGACGGGTCCGAGCCGGTCCACGGACACGGCCGGCGGTCGCTCCGATCAGTCCCACGCGGGATCCGCGCCGCGTCCCCCGCGCCGGGCACAGGGCCCCGGCCGGCCTGCGCCCGGCACGCGGGAGGATGGCGGCCGTGCCCGACACCACCGCCACGGGGTCCACCCGGTGACCGCCGCCCTGGTGGTCGCGGTGACGGTGACGGCGGTGCTGCTCACGCTGGCCGGGATCGCCTCGACCCTCGCCCGCCGGCGCATCGGCCTGCTGCACCTGGTCGGCGCCGCACTGCTCGAGGTCCTGCTGCTGGTGCAGGCGGTCGTGGCCGTCGTCCGGCTGGCGCAGGGGGAGACCCCGGCCGACACGCCCACCTTCCTCGGCTACCTGGCCGGCGCCGTGCTGCTGCCGATCGCGGGGGCGCTGTGGGCGCGCACCGAGCCGACCCGCTGGGCGGGCACGGTGCTGGCGGTGGCCGCCGGGACGGTCGGCGTGATGGTGTGGCGGCTGCAGCAGCTGTGGGAGGCGACGGGTGGCTGACCGGGCGGGGACCACCGGACCCGGTCGGGTGCTGGTCGCGGTGTACGGCGTGTTCGCGCTGGCCGCCGGGGCGCGGGCCGTCGTCCAGCTGTCCACCCGGTTCGCCGATGCGCCGGTCGCCTACCTGCTGTCCGCGCTCGCCGCGGCCGTGTACGTCGTCGCCACCGTGGCCCTGGCCCGCGGCGGCCGGCGCACCGCGCTCGTCGCGATCGGCGTCGAGCTGGCCGGCGTCCTCGTCGTCGGCACGCTGTCGCTGCTGGAGCCGGCCGCGTTCCCCGACGAGACGGTGTGGTCGGCCTACGGCCGCGGCTACCTGTTCGTCCCGCTGGTGCTGCCCGTGCTCGGGCTGCTCTACCTGCGGCGCACCGCCCGGCGACGTCCTGGAACGGCCCCGTCGTAGGGGCCCGCCGCGAGCCTGCGAGCGGTGGGGGACGACGGGGTCCTTCTAGAAGTCCCCGCCGCCGAAGTCCCCGCCGCCGAAGTCCCCGCCGCCGAAGTCCCCGCCGCCGAGGTCCCCGCTCGGGTCGGCGCCGCCGGCGAGGTCACCACCGGGGTCGCCGCCGGCGTCCTCGTTGCCCTGGGCGTAGGCCTCCTCGTCCCCACCGCCGAACAGCCCGCTGTCGCCGATGCCGCTGTCGAACAGCGCGTCCGCGACCGCCGTGCCGACCACCAGCCCCCCGACGGTGCCGAGGAGGCTGGCACCGACCATGCTGCCGAAGCCGGGACCGCTGCGGCCGTAGCCGCCGTGGCCACCCCCGTACCCGCCGTAGCCACCGCCCCCGCCGGGGCCGAAGGCCCGCTCCAGCGTGCCGGGCTGGCGCACCTCGGCGCGGGTCGCGGCACGGGCGAGGGTGTGCGGGTCGTCGGAGCGCGGCCGCTCGGACGCGGGCACCGCGGCCGCCAGCTGCACCAGCACCTCCTGGCGCTGCTGCGGGGTGAGCTGTGCGAAGGCCTCGGCGTGCGCCTCCTCGATCTTGTCCGGTGGTGCGGTCCGCAGCAGGTAGCGGTAGCGCTCGACCGCCTGCTGGTCGGCGGGGGCACCCCCCTGCGGCTGCTGGTGACCGCCGTACGACGGCGCGGTGCGCTGGTAGCCGTCGTACTGGTCGTGGGTGGGTCGGCCGCGCCCGAAGAGCCGGTCGAGCAGTCCCATGGCGATCGTCTCCCTCCGGTCCGGGAACGGTGTGCTCCCGTGGTGGGGTTCCCCCCGCGGGGCGCGCCACACCTGCCCCGGCGCGCCCGCTGGTCCGCCTCCTGCACGCGCGTCACCCGGCGGCCGCCCCCCGCGGCCGCCGGGCGGGTTAGGGTCGTCGTCGTGCCGGCCGAGCGGGACCGACCGCGGGACACCTCCCCCGCTCCGCCCCCCGAGGCGGTCGTGGGCCGGGAAGCGGCTGGCGTGGTCTCCGCTGCCAGCGCCGTCCTCACCGAGCGCACCGGCGGCGAACCGGCGTCGGCCGCGCTGCCCGAGGTGCTGTCCGAGGTCCCGGTGGCGGTGCTGCTCATCGACCGCAGCGCCGGCGCGGTCACCTACGCCAACAGCGCGGCGGTGGAGCTGGCCGGCAACGTCCGCCTGCCGGTCGACATCGACACCTGGGGCACCGCCGCCGGGCTGACCGACCTGGGCGGGCAGCCGCTCGTCCGCACGTCCGGTCCGCTGTCACTGGTCGCGGAGGGGCAGCCGGTCACCGGCGAGGCCGTGCGCCTGGCCCAGCACGGCGGTGACCAGGACGCGGCCGCCGACGACCGGCTGCTCTGGGTCACCGGCTTCCCCCTGTCGCGGGCCGACGGCGAGGAGCAGCTGTCGCTGGTCGTCTTCCTGGAGGTCGAGGGCGGGCCCGACCGGTCCGAGGACCAGATGCAGGCGCTGCGCGAGCGGGCGGTGGTGGCCACCGACATCGCCTTCACCATCTCCGACCCCCGCCAGCCCGACGACCCGCTGGTGTGGGTCAACCCCTCCCTCACGCGCATCACCGGCTACGAGTACGGCGAGGCCGTCGGGCGCAACTGCCGCTTCCTGCAGGGCCCCGCCACCGACCCCCACGCCGTGGCGGAGATCCGTGCGGCACTGGACGAGGGCCGACCGGTCACCACGACGCTGCTCAACCACCGCAGGGACGGCACGGCGTTCTGGAACCAGCTGGCGATCAGCCCGGTGTTCGACGGCGAGGGTCAGCTGGTCAGCTTCGTCGGCGTGCAGACCGACGTCACCGAGCGGGTGCGGGTCGAGCGCGAGCGCGAGGCGGCGTTCGCCGCCGAGCAGGCCGCCCGCCGCGAGGCCGAGCTGGCCCAGGCGGCGGCCGAGCAGGCGCGGGCGGACGCCGAACGGGCGCAGGCCGTGGCCGAGCAGGCGCAGGCCGACGCCGAGCGGGCCCGCTCGGACGCCGAGCGCATGCAGGGCCGCCTCGCGCTGATGGCCGAGGCGACCAGCACGCTGATCGCCACCCTCGACCTCTCCGACGTCCTCGACCGGCTGGCCCGCCTCTGCGTGCCGCTGCTGGCCGACTGGGTGTTCATCTCCCTGGTCGACGACGCCGGCACCGTCCGCGAGACCGCGTCGCGGCACCGGGACGGGCTCGAGGAGGAGCTGCACCTGCTGGCCACCGAGTACGTGCCGCACCTGCCGCCGCACTCCCCCACCCGGCGCAGCATGGCCACCTCCCGGCCGGTGCTGGCCCAGCTCACCGCCGGCGACCTGGACGCCCTGCTCACCTCCGACGCGGCTCGCCGGGCGGTCGACGTGCTCGGCACCGGTTCGCTGGTCGCCGTCCCGATGGTCGCCCGCCGGCGGACCCGCGGCGCCATCCTGCTGGTCCGTGCCGACCCCGGCCGGCCGTTCGACCAGGAGGAGGTCGACCTCGCCGAGGACCTCGCCCGCCGGGCCGCCCTGGCGATGGACAACGTGCGCCTCTACCAGCAGGAGCACGTCGTGGCCGACACGCTGCAGCGCTCGCTGCTCCCCGAGCTGCCGGACATCCCCGGGGTCGAGTCGTCCGCGCACTACGTCAGCGCCTCGACCGCGTCCGACGTCGGCGGTGACTTCTACGACCTGCTGCACCTGCCGGACGGGTCGATCGGCGTGGTGATCGGTGACGTCGTCGGCCACGACGTGGTGGCGGCGGCCGCGATGGGGCACCTGCGCGGCCTGATCCGCGCCTGCGCCTGGGAGGCGGCCGACCCCGACCCGGGCATCGTCCTGGCCCGGGTGGACCGGCTGGTGCAGGGCCTGCGGGTGGCCGCCATGGCCACGCTGGTCTACGCGCGGGCCGTGCCACCGGCCGGGGACGGCGACCCGTGGCGGCTGCACGTGGCCAGCGCCGGTCACCCGCCGGTGCTGCTGCGGGCCCCCGACGGCGGGGTGCGGGTGCTCGACGAGGTGGCCGGTCTGCTCGTCGGCGTCGACGGCGGAGCGGAGCGGCCGTCGACGACGCTGGAGGTGCCGCCGGGGACCACGCTGCTGGCCTACACCGACGGGCTCATCGAGCGGCCCGGCACCGACCTGGACGAGGGCATCGCCGAGCTGGTCGACCGGCTGGCGGCCACCCGGGCCGGGGCTGGCCCCCGGGAGCTGTGCGACGCCGCGGTGGCCGGGTCCATCGACGGCCGGGACGACGTCGCGCTGCTCGCCGTCCGCTTCAGCTGAGGCCGGTCCGCGGTCAGCCGCGCGGGGTCTCCAGCAGCCCGTAGGCGCCGCGGTGGAACAGCAGCGGCCGCCGGCCGGGGTCGGCGCCGAGGTCCAGCACCCGGGCCGCGACGAGGGTGTGGTCGCCGCCGTCGTACTCGGCCCACAGCTCGCAGTCGATCCAGGCCACGACGCCCTCGAGCACCGGCTGGCCCAGCCCGCTGGGCCGCCACGGGACGCCGGCGAACTTGTCGCTCCCCGAGCGGGCGAAGGTGACCGACAGGTCGGTCTGGTCCTCGGCCAGCACGTTGACGCAGAAGCGGCCCAGTGCCCGCAGCTGCGGCCAGGTGCGCGACGTGCGGGCCGGTGCGATGACCACGAGCGGCGGGTCCAGGGACAGCGAGCTGAACGACTGGCAGGTGAAGCCGATGGGGCCGGAGTCGGCCTGGGCGGTCACCACGGTCACCCCGGAGGCGAAGTGGCCGAGGACGTCCCGCATGGTGCGGGGGTCCACCACGCCGTCCCCCGACGACGGCTGGCTCATGACCTCCACTCAACCACGGCGCCGCGACTCCCGGCGGCCTCACGCGGGGGTGCCGGCCGAGCGGGGGACCGAGCGCCCACCCGCCCGGTACAGCGAGCTGGGCAGCGGCCGGCCCACCGCCTGCTCGGTGACGCGGGCGGCGGCCAGGACGGCGTCGAGGTCCAGCCCGGTGTGCACGCCGGACTCCTCCAGCATGTACACCAGCTCCTCGGTGGCGATGTTGCCGCTCGCGCCCGGCGCGAAGGGGCAGCCGCCGAGGCCGCCGACGGAGGAGTCCAGCTGGGTCACCCCGGCCTGGACGGCGGCCAGCGCGTTGGCCTGGCCCGTCCCGCGGGTGTCGTGGAAGTGCACGCCGACGTCCACGCCCGGGCACGCCCGGCGGACGGCGTCGACCAGCTGCACGACCCGAAGCGGCGTGGTGGTGCCGATCGTGTCGCCCAGGCAGAGCCGGCCGGCGCCGGCGGTCACCGCGGCGCGGGCGACGTCCACGGTGCGCCTGATCGGCGTCCGGCCGTCGAACGGGCAGTCCCACGCGGTCGCGATGACCACCTCCAGCGAGCCGCCGGCAGCGGAGGCCAGGGCGGCGATCTCGCCGACGGCCGCCAGCGCCTCGGCGGTGGAGCGTCCGGCGTTGGCCCGGCTGTGCCCGTCGGAGGCGGAGACGACGTACTCCAGGTGGGCCATGCCGGCGTCCACGGCCCGGGTGGCCCCGCGGGGGTTGGCGACCAGCGCGGAGAAGTGCACGCCGTCGAACCGGTGCAGCTCGGCAGCGAGCTCGGCGGCATCGGCGAGCGCCGGCACCGCTCTCGGGGAGACGAAGGAGGTCACCTCGATCCGGCGGACGCCGGTGGCCACCAGCGCCTCCAGCATGGCCAGCTTGTCCGTCAGGGGCACGGGCGCCTCCAGCTGCAGGCCGTCGCGCATGCCCACCTCGCGGACGTCCACCGTGGCCGGCAGCACCAGGTCGAACTCGTTCACGGACACCCTCCTCGATCGTCGCCGTGCCATCCTGCCCCCTCCGCCGGTTCCACGTGGAACCGCCCAGGGCGACCGAACGTGCAGCAGGAGGGCACTCCTCCTGCAGGATGTCCGGCACGGAGGTGGGAGTTGACGGAGGAGATCCGCGGGTTGCCGCCGGCCGACCGGCGCAGCGCGTTCGCCAACGCCCCCATGGGGATCGCGCTGGCGACGACCACCGGTCTCGTCGTCGACGCCAACCCGGCCCTCACGGCGATGGTGGCCGTGCCGGCCGGGGAGCTCTACGGCTCCTCGATGCTCGACCTCGTCCACCCCGACGACCGTGCGGCGGCCGCGGAGGCGTTCGCCGAGCTCCTCGAGCGGCGCCGGATGATGCGGCACGAGACCCGGCTGGTCCGCGCGGACGGCAGCGTCGTCCCCGTCCAGGTGACCTCGTCCTGGGTGGACGGCACGCCGGACGGCGACCCGCCGCACGTGGTGGCCATCGTCGAGGACATCACCGAGCGCAAGGCCCTGGAGGCCTCGCTGGTGCACCGCTCGCTGCACGACCCGCTGACCGGGCTGCCCAACCGGATCCTCTTCCGCGACCGGCTGCGGCACGCGCTGGAGCGCGGCCACCGGGAGCGGACCGCCACCTGCGTGCTGGGCATCGACCTGGACGGGTTCAAGGAGATCAACGACCGGTACGGCCACCCGGTCGGCGACGCGGTGCTGGTCGCGATCGCCGAGCGGCTGACCTCGGTGCTGCGCTCCAGCGACACCGCCGCCCGGGTGGGCGGGGACGAGTTCAGCATCGTCTGCGAGAACAGCGCCCGCACCGACGCCGAGGCGCTGGCCGCGCGGCTGCGCACCACGGTCACCGAACCGCTGCGGGTCGGCGACGTGGACGTGCCGATCGGCATGAGCATCGGGGTCGGCACCGTCGCCGGCGGTACCGACCCCGAGCGGGCCCTGGAGCGGCTCGTCCGCGAGGCCGACGACGCGATGTACGCCGACAAGGCCGCCCGCCGGCGCTGAACCGGGCCGGCCGGGCAGTCAGCCGCCCCAGCGGGTGAGGACGGCGCCGAAGGCTTCCGCGGCCTGCTGCACCTCGGCGAGCTCCACGTACTCGTCGACGGCGTGCATGACCGCGGGGGTGCCCGGCCCCCAGACCACGATCGGCGCCCCGCCGACCACGCGGACCAGCACCGACGCGTCGGTGAAGTAGGTCGCGGGCACGGGCCGGACCGCGGCCGGCAGGGAGGCCACCCAGGGGTCGTCGGCGGGGGTGCCGACCGGCGGCAGGTCCACCCGCACCTCGACGTCGGCCACCTCCGGCTGCGCCCGCCACCAGGCCAGCAGGTCGGCGCCCTCGCCCACGGTGCGCATGTCGACCAGCACCTCGGCCCGGTCGGGGACGACGTTGAACACCGTGCCGCCGGAGACCACGCCGGGGTTCCAGGTCTCGGTGCCGAGGAAGGGGTCGGTGCGCAGCGGCAGCGCGCCGCCGGCCCGGCCGAGCAGCGCGACCAGGTCCAGGACGGCGTTGTGCCCCCGCTCGGGGGTGCTGCCGTGCGCGGCCCGCCCGGCGGTGCGCACGGCCAGCCACAGGGCGCCCTTGTGACCGAGGACGACCTGGTTGCCGGTGGCCTCGGGGACGACGACCGCGCCGACCGGGAGCCCGTCGACCGCTTCCGCCGCGGCGGCGGCGCCCTGCGAGCCGGTCTCCTCGTCGCTGGTCAGCAGCAGCGCGACCGGCGTCTGCGGGTCGGCGGCCGCCAGTGCGGCCGCGGCGGCGACCACCCCGGCCTTCATGTCGCTGCCCCCGCGGCCCCACACCCGGCCGTCCTCGAGGTCGGCGCCGAACGGGTCGCGCTGCCAGGCCCCGGCGTCGGGCACCGGCACGGTGTCGACGTGGCAGGCCAGCAGCAGCACCGGGCGGCCGGGGTCGGCCGGCGTGCGCAGCAGCGTCCACGGGTGGTCGGCGTCCCGGCCCTCGGTGACCTGCACGTGGGGGGCCCGCCCGCGCACCACCTCGGTGAGCAGGCCGAGCACGTCGCGCTGGGCGGCGGCGTCCCCGGACACGGTGCTGCGGCCGACCAGCTCCCGCACCAGCGCGGTCAGGTCGAGGGCAGGAGCGGTCGCGGTCATGGGCTGATCCTGCTCACCCGAGGGCCACCGCGCAGCCCGGGTGCGCCCGCCCCGCGACGATCATGGCACCGAGGAAGCGACCCACCGGCGCTGACCGGCGTGTCGCGTCCCGGACGCCATGATCGTCAGGAACAGGGGGCTGAGAGACTCCTCAGACGAGCGCGCGACCCACCGCCACCGCGCGGGTGTCCGGTGCGGCGACCCGGACCGCGTCGGCCTCCTGGTCGCCGGGCTCGCCCTGCGAGCGGCGCTCGGCCTCCACCCGGGCGGCGTAGCTGTCCACCTCGCTGGCGATGCGCTCCTCGTCCCAGCCCAGCACGCCGGCGACCGCGCGGGCCACCGGTTCGGCGGACGCGGCGCCGCGGTGCGAGGTCTCGATGGAGATGCGGGTGCGCCGGGCCAGCAGGTCGTCGAGGTGCAGCGCCCCCTCGCGGGCGGTCCCCCACACCATCTCCACCATGAGGTACTCCTCGGCACCGGGCACCGGCTCCAGCAGCGAGCGGTCGCCGGCGGCCAGCGCCAACACCTCGGGGGTCTCCGAGCCGTAGCGGTTGAGCAGGTGCTCGGCGCGGAAGCGCGGGATGCCCCAGCGCTGGCTGAGCCCGTGCAGCTGGTTGACCATCGCGTGGTAGCCCTCGGCGCCGACCAGCGGGATGTTCTCGGTGACGCTCGGCGGCACCGACCGGGTGACGTCGGCGACGACGGCGTCCACCGCATCGGCGGCCATCGGCCGGTAGGTCGTGTACTTGCCGCCGGCCACCGCGACCACCCCGGGCATCGGCCGGGCGACGGCGTGCTCGCGGGAGAGCTGGCTGGTGACCTCGGACTCGCCGGCCAGCAACGGCCGCAGCCCCGCGTACACACCGGTGATGTCGTCGTGCGTGAGCGGCACGGCGAGCACCTGGTTGACGTGCGTGAGGATGTAGTCGATGTCGGCCCGGGACGCCGCCGGGTGGGCCTTGTCGAGGTCCCAGTCGGTGTCGGTCGTCCCGACGATCCAGTGGCTGCCCCACGGGATGACGAACAGCACGGACTTCTCGGTGCGCAGGATCAGCCCGGTCTCGCCGTTGATCCGGTCCCGCGGGACGACGATGTGCACGCCCTTGCTCGCCCGCACGTGGAACCGGCCGCGCCCGCCGATGAGGGTCTGGATGTCGTCGGTCCACACGCCGGTGGCGTTGACGACGACCTCGGCCTGCACGTCGACCTCGGCGCCGGTCTCCACGTCGCGCACCCGCACCCCGGTGACCCGGCCGCCGGCGTGGTTGAAGGCCACGACCTCCGCGGAGTTGAGCACCGTGGCGCCGTAGGCCGCGGCGGTGCGGACCACACCCAGGGTGTGCCGGGCGTCGTCGGCCTGCGCGTCGTAGTAGCGGACGGCGCCCACGAGGGAGTCCGGGCGCAGCGCGGGGAACAGCTTGCGCGCCCCGGTGCGGGTGAGGTGCCGCTGCGGCGGGAGGGGGGTGGACAGCGAGCCGATGCGGGCCAGCCCGTCGTAGAGGGTGAGCCCCGCGGTCACGTAGGGCCGCTCCCAGTGCCGGGTGAGCGGGTAGAGGAACGGCACCGGCTTGACCAGGTGCGGGGCGAGCCGGGTGACGCTGAGGTCGCGCTCGTGCAGGGCCTCGCGGACCAGCCCGAAGTCGAAGGACTCCAGGTAGCGCAGCCCACCGTGGAACAGCTTGGAGGACCGCGACGAGGTGCCGCTGGCGAAGTCGCGGGCCTCGACCAGCGCCGTCCGCAGGCCGCGGGTGGCCGCGTCGAGCGCGACGCCGGCTCCGGTCACCCCGCCTCCGACGACGAGGACCTCGAACGGGTGCTCCGCCAGGTCCGCCCAGGCGCGGGCGCGCTGCTCGGGACCGAGTGCGGGGACTACGGGCATGCCGACTCCTAGGGCGGGGACTGCTCGCCGTCCACGGTAGGCGCGCCTCCCGGGCGGGTCGACGCCCTCCGTTCGACAATGTCGGACGTCGAGGCCCTAGGGTGACCGCCCGTGCCAGGCACCGTGCAGTCGATCGAGCGGGCGGCCACCCTGCTGCACGCCATCGTCGAGTCCGGCGGGCAGATGGGCGTCACCGAGCTGGCCGCCGCGGTCGGCCTGCCGAAGACGACCACCCACGGCCTGCTGCGCACCCTGCTGGCGGTCGGCTTCGTCGAGCAGGACCCGCGCACCGGCCGCTACGCCCTCGGCGCCGGCCTGCTCGGCCTGGGGTCGCACTACCTGGACGCCAACGAGCTGCGCTCCCGGGCGTCGAACTGGGCGGACTCCCTGGCCGGGCGCAGCGGCTGCGCCGTCCGGCTCGGGACGCCGGCGGGGCCGCAGGTGGTCGTCGTCCACCACGTGTTCCGGCCCGACGACTCGCCGCAGGAGCTGGAGGTCGGCGCGCTGCTGCCCGCGCACGCCACGGCGGTGGGCAAGGTGCTGCTGGCCGGGCGACCGGCGATGGCCCGGGCGCTGGCCGACGCCCCGCTGGAGGCGCTCACCGGGCGCACCGTCGTCGACCCGGCGGTCCTGCTCACCCAGCTGCAGGCGGTGCGGGCACGGGGCTGGGCCGACCAGCGCGACGAGTACCGGCTCGGCACGGGCGGGATCGCCGCGCCGGTGTACGGCCCCGGCGGGCAGGTGGTCGGGGCGCTGGGCATCAGCGGGCCGGTCGAGCAGCTGTTCACCGACACCGCCCGGCCGGCGCTGCGCGCGATGGTGGTGGAGGCCGCGGCCGCCGTCTCCCGGGAGCTCGCCTCGTGACCGGGGTGCGGCGGTGAGGGAGCGGTACGTGCTGGCGGTGGACCAGGGGACCACCTCCACCCGGTCGATCGTGTTCGACCGCGCCGGCCGGCTGGTCGCCGTTCGCCAGCGCGAGCACCGCCAGCACTTCCCCCGGCCGGGCTGGGTGGAGCACGACCCGGAGGAGATCTGGGCGAACACCCAGCTCACCGCCGCCCAGGCGCTGCGCGACGTCGCCGCAGCGCCGGGGCAGGTGGTGGCGCTGGGCATCGCCAACCAGCGGGAGACGACGGTGGTCTGGGAGCGGGCCACCGGCCGGCCGCTGGTCAACGCGCTCGTCTGGCAGGACACCCGCACCGGGCCGCTGGTGGAGCAGCTGGCCGGGCGACCGGAGGCCGCGCTGGTCCGCGAGCGCACCGGGCTGGAGCTGGCCGGCTACTTCGCCGGACCGCGGCTGTGCTGGGTGCTCGACGCCGTCCCCGGCGCGCGGGCGCGGGCCGAGCGCGGCGAGCTGCTGTTCGGCACGATGGAGAGCTGGCTGGTCTGGAACCTCACCGGCGGCACCGACGGCGGGGTGCACGTCACCGACGTGACCAACGCCAGCCGCACCCTGCTCATGGACGTGCGCACCTGCGCCTGGGACCGTGACCTGCTCGACTTCTTCGGCGTCCCGGCCGCCATGCTCCCGGAGATCCGTCCGTCGGTCGGCGTGCTCGGGACGGCGCGTGCCCTGCCGGTGCCCCTGCCCATCGGCGGTGCCCTCGGTGACCAGCAGGCGGCGCTGTTCGGGCAGACCTGCTTCGCCCCCGGCGAGGCCAAGTGCACCTACGGCACCGGCAGCTTCCTGCTGCAGAACACCGGCACCGACCTGGTCCGCTCGCGGCACGGGCTGATCAGCACGGTGGCCTACCAGCTGGCGGGGGAGCCGGTGCACTACGCGCTGGAGGGCTCCATCGCCGTCACCGGGGCCCTGGTGCAGTGGCTGCGGGACAGCCTGGGGCTGATCGGCTCGGCGGCGGAGGTGGAGACCCTCGCCCGCACGGTCACCGACAACGGCGGCTGCTACGTCGTCCCGGCGTTCTCCGGGCTGCTCGCGCCGCACTGGGCGGGCCGGGCCCGCGGCCTGGTCGCCGGCCTGACGTCCTACGTGACCAAGGGGCACCTGGCCCGCGCGGCACTGGAGGCGACCGGCTGGCAGACCCGCGACGTCGTCCGGGCCATGGACGCCGACTCCGGGCTGCCCATGACGGCGCTCCGGGTGGACGGCGGGATGACCACCAACAACCTGCTCATGCAGTTCCTCGCCGACGTCCTCGGCACCCCGGTGGTGCGCCCCATGGTGGGGGAGACGGTGTCCCTGGGCGCGGCCTACGCGGCCGGGCTGGCGGTCGGGGTGTGGTCGGACACCGGGGCGCTGCGGCGCAACTGGCACCGGTCGGCGCAGTGGTCGCCCGACCCGGCGCGGGTGGCGGCCCTCGACGCGGCCTACCCGGAGTGGGAGCGAGCCGTGCGGCTGAGCATCGCGTGGGGCGAGCGGCCCTGATCGCCGGCGAGTTGTCCGACATCGTCGTACAGCAGCCATTGTCCCCCGGTCACCTGTGTGAATAGCGTCACCGCTCCAGTCGGCTCCCGGCCGTCCCCCGGCCCCGGACCGCACCCCCGCACCACCGGCGACGAGGAGCAGCGCGCATGGAAGAGATCGGTCTGTGGACCGTGTTCGGCAGCGAGGTGGTCGGGACGGGGGTCCTGCTGCTCCTCGGCATCGGTGTGGTGGCCAACGTCGTCCTCCCCCAGACCCTGGGCAACGGCGGTGGCTGGCTGCTGATCACCATCGGCTGGGGGTTCGCGGTCTTCGCCGGCGTCTTCGCCGGGGCCAGCTCGGGGGCGCACATCAACCCGGCCGTGACGGTCGGGCTGTGGGCCAGCGGCACCGACCAGTACGCGCCGGGCGTGCCGATCACGCTCACCAGCACGCTGGTGTACCTCGCGGGGCAGCTGGTGGGCGCCTTCCTCGGCGCCGTCCTGGCGTGGCTCACCTACCGCAGCCACTACGCCGCGGCCACCGAGCCGGTGCTGGGCACGTTCGCCACCGGGCCGGCCATCCGGAACACCCCGAACAACGTGCTCGCCGAGTTCGTCGGCACCTTCGTGCTGGTCTACATCATCCTGCGGTTCGGCGACACGCCCAGCCAGCTCGGCCCGCTGGCGGTCGCGCTGCTGGTCGTCGGCATCGGCGCCTCGCTCGGCGGACCGACCGGCTACGCCATCAACCCGGCCCGCGACCTGGGCCCGCGGATCGCCCACGCGGTGCTCCCCATCCGCAACAAGGGCGGCAGCGACTGGGGCTACTCGTGGGTGCCGATCGTCGGCCCGCTGCTCGGCGGGATCGTGGCCGGCCTGTTCTCCCGCGTGCCGATCTGACCCACTCCCCGACCCGTCCGACCCCCGCACCGACCGATCGAGAGGAACCCCCCGTGAGCCAGTACGTGGCCGCCATCGACCAGGGCACCACCAGCACCCGCTGCATGATCTTCGACCACGACGGCGCCGTGGTCTCGGTCGGGCAGAAGGAGCACCGGCAGATCTTCCCGCGCGCCGGGTGGGTCGAGCACGACGCGAACGAGATCTGGGGCAACACCCGCGAGGTGGTCGGCCAGGCCCTCGCCCGGGGCAACGTCGGCACCGGCGACATCGTCGCGGTCGGCATCACCAACCAGCGCGAGACCACCGTGGTGTGGGACCGGGCCACCGGCGAGCCGGTGTACAACGCGATCGTCTGGCAGGACACCCGCACCCAGGGGATCGTCGAGCAGCTCGGCGCCCTCGGCGGCGGCGCCGACCGGTACAAGGACAAGGTCGGCCTGCCGCTGGCCACCTACTTCGCCGGGCCCAAGGTGCGCTGGATCCTCGACAACGTCGACGGCGCCCGGGAGCGGGCCGAGCGCGGCGAGCTGCTCATGGGCACCATCGACTCCTGGCTGATCTGGAACATGACCGGCGGGGCCGACGGCGGGCTGC
Organism: Geodermatophilus sp. DSM 44513; assembly: GCF_032460525.1. NCBI lineage: Bacteria > Bacillati > Actinomycetota > Actinomycetes > Geodermatophilales > Geodermatophilaceae > Geodermatophilus > Geodermatophilus sp. DSM 44513. The sequence continues at coordinate 4,554,888 of NZ_CP135963.1, forward strand.
ACCTCACCGACGTCTCCAACGCCTCCCGCACGATGCTCATGGACTACCGGTCGCTGTCCTGGGACGCCGGCATCGCCGAGGAGATGGGCATCCCGACGTCCATGCTCCCGGAGATCCGGTCGAACTCCGAGGAGTACGGCCAGGGCCGCAAGGCCGGCTTCCTCGCCGGGGTGCCGATCGCCGGGTCCCTCGGCGACCAGCAGGCGGCCACCTTCGGCCAGGTCTGCTTCACCAAGGGCATGGCCAAGAACACCTACGGCACCGGCAACTTCATGCTGCTCAACACCGGCGAGGAGGCCGTCCCCTCGCAGAACGGCCTGCTCACCACGCTGTGCTACCAGCTCGGCGACGGCAAGCCCGTGTACGCCCTGGAGGGCTCGATCGCGGTCACGGGGTCGCTGGTGCAGTGGGTGCGGGACAACCTGGGGATGATCTCCAGCGCGCCGGAGATCGAGGACGTCGCCCGCACCGTGGAGGACAACGGCGGCGCCTACTTCGTGCCCGCCTTCTCCGGGTTGTTCGCCCCGCACTGGCGCTCCGACGCCCGCGGCGCGATCGTCGGGCTCACCCGGTACGTCACCAAGGGCCACCTGGCCCGGGCGGTGCTGGAGGCGACGGCGTACCAGACCCGCGAGGTGCTGGACGCGATGAACGCCGACTCCGGGGTGGACCTCACCGAGCTGCGGGTGGACGGCGGGATGGTCGGCAACGAGCTGCTCATGCAGTTCCAGGCCGACCTGCTCGACGTCCCGGTGATCCGGCCGAAGATCGCCGAGACCACGGCGCTGGGGGCCGCCTACGCCGCGGGGCTCGCCGTCGGCTTCTGGTCCGACCTCGACGAGCTGACCGCCAAGTGGGCCGAGGACAAGCGGTGGGACCCGCAGATGCCGGCCGAGGAGCGCGAGCGCAGCTACCGCAACTGGCAGAAGGCGGTCACCAAGAGCCTCGACTGGGTGGACGAGGACGTGAGCTGAGCCGACCACCGCACCGCCCGACCCGGTCCGCGACACCACTCCAGGGGGACACGTCATGACAGCCGCTCGACCGAGGACCACGCCCACCAGGACCGCCCGGACACGGGGCACCGGTCGCCTCCTGCTCACCGTGGCCCTGGCCGCGGGGCTGTCCGGTGCGGTCCTGGCACCCGCCGCCGCGCACGACCCGGGACCGGCCGCACCCGACGCGGCCGGTCCCGTCCCGGACGTCACCGGCCCGTTGCCGGTGACGACGGACTCCCACCCCTTCGGCGCCGCCGACCGGACGCAGGTCCCGCAGGACCTGGCGGCGTCGGGCTACCTGGAGGAGGAGTTCCTGGCCAGCGGCACCTCCAACGTCTACAGCTGGCCGGCCGACGCACCGGCGGTCGTGCGCACCCCCGACGCCCCCTACACCACGCGGGTGCTGGTCCGGCGTCCCGCCGACGGTGCGGACTTCAGCGGCAACGTCGTCGTGGAGATGCTCAACCCCTCCAACCTCTTCGACCTGAACATCGGCTGGGCGATGGCCCACCGCCAGATCCTGGAGAACGGCGACGCGTGGGTCGGGATCACCGCGAAGCCCGTCGCGGTCGAGGCGCTGAGGACCTTCGACCCCCAGCGCTACGGTCCGCTGTCCTTCGCCAACCCCCTCCCGGTCGAGGACCCGGCGAACTGCTCGACGGTGGACGCGGACGCCGACCCGGCCACGCCGCCGACACCGCTGCCGGCGGACACCACCCAGGCCACCGAGAACGGCCTGATCTGGGACGTCTACACCCAGGTCGGCAACTGGCTGCGCGGGGACGGCGCGACCAACCCGCTCACCTACGGGGGGTCGCGGACCCGGGTGGAGCACGCGTACGGCTTCGGCTACTCCCAGACCGGCGGCTACCTCGTCAACTACGCCAAGGCGGTGCACCCCCTCGTCGTCGCCGAGCAGGGGCGGCCCACCTACGACGGCTACCTCATCGGCGTGGCCGGCGGCGGTTTCGCCGGCGCCTACCCGATGAACCAGTGCGAGGCCGCCCCGCCGGTCGACGACCCCCGTCGGGACCTCTACGGGATCGGGGTGCCGGTCATCCAGCTGATGTCGCAGTCGGACTACCTGCGCGGCATCGGCTCCCGGCGTCCGGACAGCGACGTGGCCCCGGACCAGTTCCGGCACTACGAGATGGCCGGCGCCGGGCACGCCACACCGGACGAGCTGGACTTCTCCGCGGCGGCGGAGGACATCGTGCAGGCCGGCCGGACGGTGCCACCGGCGGCCTGCGACCAGGGGCCGCGCAGCCGCTTCCCCAGCTCGATCTTCTTCGACGCCGCGCTGCGCAACCTCGACGTCTGGGTCCGTGACGGCGTCGCCCCGCCGCGGGCCGACCCGATCGTCGTCCGGTACGGCGAGCCGGTCCTCGACCGGTTCGGCAACGTGCAGGGCGGCCTGCGCTCGCCGTACCTCGACGTGCCGCGCAGCACCTGGTACGGCACGGCCACCGGCGCCTCGTTCTGCTACATCGCCGGCTACGAGGTGCCCTTCGACGAGGCGACGCTGGCGGAGCTGTACCCGTCGCCACAGGACTACGTGCAGCAGGTCCGGGACGACGTCCGGGCGTTGGTGGACGCCCGCTTCCTGACGCCCTCCGACGGCCGGCGGCTCGTCGAGGAGGCGGAGGCGGTCGCCGGCGGGTAGCCGCCCCCTCGGCTGACCCTCTCCGCCCGAGGGTGGAGGGGGTCAGCCGCCGAGCGCCGCGGTGACCACCGCCTGGGCCTCCTCCTGCACCCGGGCCAGGTGGTCGGCGCCGCGGAAGGACTCCGCGTAGACCTTGTAGACGTCCTCGGTGCCCGAGGGACGGGCGGCGAACCAGGCGTTCTCCGTGGTCACCTTGAGCCCGCCGATCGGAGCGTCGTTGCCGGGCGCGCGGGTGAGCCTGGCGGTGATCGGCTCGCCGGCCAGCTCGGTGGCGGTGACCGCCTCGGGGGTCAGCCGCCCCAGTGCCGCCTTCTGCTCCCGGGTGGCCGGCGCGTCGGTGCGGGCGTACGTCGACTCCCCGTACCGGGCGGTCAGGTCGGCGTGCAGCTGCGAGGGGGACCGTCCCGTCACGGCCTGGATCTCGCTGGCCAGCAGGGCCAGCAGGATGCCGTCCTTGTCCGTCGTCCACACGCTGCCGTCGCGGCGCAGGAACGAGGCCCCGGCGGACTCCTCCCCGCCGAAACCGACCGACCCGTCGAGCAGGCCGGGCACGAACCACTTGAAGCCGACCGGCACCTCGACCAGCCGCCGGCCGAGCCCGCCGACGACGCGGTCGATGAGGGACGACGACACCAGGGTCTTGCCCACGGCGACGTCGGCACCCCACTGCGGGCGGTGCGCGAACAGGTGGGCGATCGCGACGGCGAGGAAGTGGTTGGGGTTCATCAGCCCGCCGTCGGGGGTGACGATGCCGTGCCGGTCGGCGTCGGCGTCGTTGCCGGTGGCGATCCCGTACTGGTCCTTGGCGCCGATCAGCGAGGCCATGGCGCTCGGCGAGGAGCAGTCCATCCGGATCTTGCCGTCCCAGTCCAGCGTCATGAACCGCCAGGTGGGGTCCACCAGCGGGTTGACCACGGTGAGGTCCAGGCGGTGCCGCTCGGCGATGACCGCCCAGTAGTCGACGCTGGCGCCGCCCAGCGGGTCGGCGCCGATGCGCACCCCGGCGTCGCGGACGGCGTCCAGGTCGAGCACCGACGGCAGGTCGTCGACGTAGTCGCCGAGGAAGTCGTGCGCGGTCGCCGCGGCGCGGGCCCGGGCGAACGGGACCCGCCGGACGCCGTCCAGGCCGCTGCGCAGCAGCTCGTTGGCACGGGCGGCGATCGCCTTGGTGGCGTCGGTGTCGGCCGGGCCGCCGTTCGGCGGGTTGTACTTGAAGCCGCCGTCGCGGGGCGGGTTGTGCGACGGGGTGACGACGATGCCGTCGGCCAGGCCCGTCGTCCTCCCCCGGTTGGCGCGCAGGATCGCGTGGCTGACCGCCGGGGTGGGGGTGTAGCGGTCGGCGGCGTCGACCAGCACGGTCACGTCGTTGCCGACCAGCACCTCCAGGGCGCTGGCCCAGGCCGGCTCGGACAGCGCGTGGGTGTCCCGGCCGACGAACAGCGGCCCGTCGTACCCCTGCGCGGCGCGGTACTCGCAGATGGCCTGCGTGGTGGCCAGGATGTGCGCCTCGTTGAACGCCCGGTCGAACGCCGAGCCGCGGTGCCCCGAGGTGCCGAAGGCGACCTGCTGGGCGGGCTCGGCCGGGTCCGGCTCGAGCGTGTGGTACGCGGTGACCAGCGAGGCGACGTCGACCAGGTCGCTGGGCTGGGCGGGCTGTCCGGCGCGGGGGTCGGTCATGGGCCGATCCTGGCCCGGCGTCACCCCGGCGCGCGACCCGGGTCAGCCCTGGTCAGGCGGAGGAGGCGACAGCGGCGACCAGCCCGAGGAGCAGGAAGCCGACCCCGATCCAGCCCAGGACGAGGCCCTCGGCCTTCCTGCCCCGTGGAGCGGTGTCCCCGGTGGCCACGCCGGTCCTCGACGTCCTGGCGAGGCGTCCTCGACCCAGGTGGGTCGAGGTGTGGCCTGGCGTCGTGCGACGAGCCCCCGTGGGCCATGTGCGGTGCAGGAGGCGGTGAGCGCGCCGGCTGTCCGTGCGTGTCGAGATCGAGCACCGGCGGCTCGGTCCCGTCTCGTCGACCGAGCTCCCGAGCGGGTCGATCTCCTCTCTGAGCTGCGGTTTCTGTCGTGCCTCGGTCGTGTGTTCGACTCGTCGATCCGGTGCACGGCGGGAAGGGGCGGGCGCGTGTCGGAGCTGCGTTCGGCCCTGGACGACCTGGCCGCGGTGGACCTGGTCGGGTTGTCCGATGACGCGCTGCTGGACCTGGTGGGGGAGCTGTCGGTGGCGGCGAACCGGGTGGCCGCGGTGTTGACCTCGGCGGTGCGGGCGGTCGACCGCCGCGAGGCCCACCGCCGCGACGGGGCGCTGTCGGTGAGGGGCTGGCTGGTGGGGTCGGTCCGGCTGGCGCCGGCGGAGGCTACCGCGATCGTCACGACCGGGCGGCGGCTGGAGCAGCTGCCCGCGGTCGCGGCCGCGTTCGCCGCCGGGGAGGTCACCGCCACTCACGCCCGGGTGATCACCGAGGCCATCACCCCGCGCCGGGTGGCCACGGCCGCCGCGGCCGGGATCGACCTGGCCGAGACCGACCAGATCCTGGCCGAGCTGGCCCGCCGCACCACGCCGGGGGACACCGCCCGCGGGGTGGCCCGCTGGGTGGCCGGCGTCGACCCCGACGGCGCGCTGGCCGACGCCGCCGACGTCCGCCGCTCGTTCAGCATGGCCACCGGCCTGGACGGGCGGGTACACCTGCGCGGCGAACTGGACCCGGTCGGTGGGGAGTACCTGCGCACCGCGTTGGCCGCGCGCATGAACGGCGACCGCCCGGCCGGGGACGCCCGCGGGCACGCCGAGCGCCAAGGCGACGCGCTGGTCGCCATCGCCCGCGACGCCCTGGACGCCGGGTCGCTGCCGGCCGTCCGGGGGGAGCGCCCGCACCTGCGGGTGACCATCGACTGGCAGGCCCTGTGCGCCGCCCGCGGCGCCCCCGGCGTGGCCGGCGGCGAGCTGGGCTGGGCCGGGCCGATCACGCCGGAGACCGCGCGGCGGCTGGCCTGCGACGCCGCCGTCGCCCGGATGATCACCGGCCCCGACGGGCTGCCGCTGGACGTGGGCCGCGCCCAGCGCACCGCCACCACCGCGATCCGCCGCGCCGTGGAGGTCCGCGACGGGCAGTGCGTGTTCACCGGCTGCGACGCCCTCCCGCAGTGGTGCGACGTGCACCACCTGGTGCACTGGGCCCACGGCGGCCCCACCAGCTGCGACAACGGGGCGCTGCTGTGCGAACGCCACCACACCGCCGTCCACGAAGGCGGCTTCACCATCCACCGCGACCCCGGCACCAGCCGCTGGCACACCCACCGCCCCGACGGCACCGAGGTCCTCAGCCGCGCCGGCCCCTGACCCACCGGCGGCCCGCCGCCGCCCTACGCGCCACCGGCCAGCAGAACAGCGCCCGCCGGTCGGGGACGTGGTTCTCCGGAGCGGCGTGGCTGACGCCGACCTCGCGGGCGGCGCCGCCGTCTGGACCCGGCGACCCAGCAGGGCACCGGCCCGGCGGCCGCCTGGCGGGCCGGCGCGCTCGCCCTGCCCCTGCGGCTGGACCCGGCGGGGTCCGTCCGGCTGCTGCGCGACGGGGCCGCCACCGACGCCGTCCTCCATCCCCTGCTCGGCCCGGCGGACTCCCACCCGTGGGCGGCGTCCGCCGCAACCGGCACGGGCGCAGGTCGCCGCCGCCGCCGAGGCGGCGGGCTCCGGCCGGCTGACCCTGGACACCGACGACCCGGCCGACGTCGCGGTGAGACCGGGAGGTCAGGACGGAGCTGCCGCCTGCTGCAGCCGGCTGCTGAGCACCTGCGCCGCCCACTCCCGCGCCAGCGTCGGGGTGACCCCGAGCTCCGCCCAGGCCGCGCTGCTGTCGACCGCCATCAGCGGGTTGGGCTCCTCGGGCATCGCCGCGTACCCGCCAGCCACCCCGGCCGCGGCCTCGGGACCGAGCACCGGGCGCAGCAGGTCGGCGAACTCGTCCGGCGTGATCCGCCGGTAGACGACCTCGCGGCCGAGGCCCGCGCCGACCTCGGCGGCCAGCTGGTCGAAGGAGAGCACCGTCGGCCCGCTCAGCTGCAGCGCCCGGCCGCGCACGTCCCGGGCCAGCGCCGCCACCGCGGCCGCCGTGACGTCGCGGGCGGTCATCCAGGCGATCGGGTCGCCGGCCGGCCGCGGGTAGACCAGCTCGCCCCGGGACAGCGGTCCCAGCGCCCACGGGGTCGCGTGGTTCTCCAGGTAGGCGGTCACCCCGAGGACGGCGGCGCCGGTGCCCAGCAGCCCCTCGGCCAGCGCGGCGGCGCCGAACGGGTCCGGCGCACCGGGCGGCGGCAGCACCGTGCCCAGGTTGACCGCGACCGGCAGCCCCGCGGCGGTCAGCGCGCCGACCGAGGCGACCACCGAACCGGCGCCGCCGCGCGTGCTCACCGCCAGCGGCACGTGCAGCACCGCGGCGACCGCGCCGGCCTCGCCCGCCGCGGCGGCCACGGCGTCCGGCGCGGTGAGGTCGGCCTGCACCGCCTCCTCGCCGTCGGCCCGCAGCTGTGCCACCCGGCCGGCACGGCTGGTGGCCACCACGGGAACGGCGCCGTGGGCGCGCAGCGCCTCCACCAGACCCGACCCCTGGTCCCCCGAGGTGCCGAAGGCCAGCACCCGTGCCCCGCTGAGTTCCACGTGGACCCCTCCTTGTGTTGGTTCCTGAGGAGAACCAGGGCACCATGGAGAACCGACGGCCACAAGGAGGCACTTCCGTGACCACTGCGCACACCGGTGTGCCCCGGCCCGGGGACCCGGCGCTGGACCCCTGCCCCGTCCGCGACGTCCTCGAGCGGGTGGGGGACAAGTGGTCGGTGCTGCTGGTCGCCCAGCTGCAGGACGGGCCGCGGCGGTTCTCCGCCCTGCTGCGCGGCACCGAGGGGCTCTCCCAGCGGATGCTGACCCGCACCCTGCGGCTGCTGGAGCGCGACGGGCTGGTCGCCCGCGAGGTCCGGCCCACCACGCCGCCGCAGGTGACCTACTCGCTGACCCCGCTGGGCGCCGGCCTGGGCCGCGCGCTCGCCGAGCTCACCCGGTGGGCGGTCGAGCACCGGGACGACGTGGCCGCTGCCCGCGCCGACTTCGACGCCCGCACGCCGTCGGTCCCCTGACCACCGCCCGGGCCAGTCAGCCGACCCGGGCGGTGGTCCGGCGGACCCGCAGCCCGTCGAGCAGCAGCCCGGCCGCCAGCGCCGCCCCGGCGCCCTCCCCGGCCCGCAGCCGCAGGTCCAGCAGCGGCTCCAGGCCCAGGGCCTGCAGCACCGGGCCGTGCCCGCGCTCCCGGCTGCGCTGCCCGGCGACCAGGCAGGCCTGCGCGCCCGGCTCGAGCAGGACGGCGGCCAGCGCGGCCACCGAGACGGCGAACCCGTCCAGGACGACGGCGCTGCGCGCCTCCGCGGCGCCGAGCACCACCCCGGTGAGCACGGCGAGCTCCGGTCCGCCCAGCTCGGCCAGCGCCCGCGCCGGGCCCAGGCCGCGCCCGGCGCGTGCCACGGCGGCCGCGACCACGGCGAGCTTGCGCTCCAGCACGGCACTGTCGGCGCCGGAGCCCAGACCGGTGACCTCGGCCGGGTCGGCGTCCAGCAGCCCGGCGGCCAGTGCGGCGGCGACGGTGGTGTTGCCGACGCCGACCTCGCCGAGGGCGAGCAACCCGTCCCGCGCACCCAGCGCGCGCCCGGCGTCGAGCAGCCGGGCCACGTCGTGCCCGGTCATCGCGGGCGCGGTGGCGAGGTCGCCGCGGAGGCCGGCCGGGCGGGCGTCGACCGTCCCGGGCAGCGGGTCACCGCCGACCCCGGCGTCGACCACGACGGCGGTCAGTCCGGCCGCGGCCGCGGCGGTGACGCCGACCGAGGTGCCCGCCAGCGCGGCGCGGACCACGTCGCGGGTGACCGCCGCCGGGTAGGCCGACACCCCCAGCGCCGCCACCGGGTGGTCGGCGGCGGCCAGCACCAGCGTGCCGCCGGTCAGCTCCCCGCGGCCCAGCGCCACGACCCGGTCGACGGCGCGGTCGAGCACGCCGAGCGAGCCGGGCGGGGTCAGCAGCCGGTCGGCCTCGTCGCGGGCGCCGACCACGGCCTCGCGCCCGGGGGCGCGCAGGGAGGACGGCGGCACGGGCGGGCCGCCGTCGTCGGCCGGCCACCGGTCCTCGACGACGACGGCGTCCAGCGGCAGCCGCCGCGACCAGCCGGCCCGCTCCAGGCCCGGTGCGGGCGGGCGCTCGTCCGGCCAGCCCAGGCACAACCAGCCCAGGGTGGCCACCCCGTCGGGCAGGCCGACCAGACCGGCGAGCTCCTCGGGGCGGAACAGGGTCACCCAGCCCAGGCCCAGCCCCTCGGCGCGGGCGGCCAGCCAGAGGTTCTGGATGGCCGCGGCACAGCTCCACAGGTCGGCGTCGGGGAAGGTGGCCCGGCCCAGCACGCCGGCCGCGGGCACGCGCCGGTCGCAGCAGACGACGATCCCCAGCGGCGCCTCGCGCACGCCCTCCAGCTGCAGGTCCAGCAGGCGGCGGGCGGCGTCCGGCTCCAGCTGCTCAGCCTGCCGCAGCCGCTCGCGGTCGGTGAGGACGGCGGCGCGGTCGCGCAACGCGGGGTCCCGGACGACGACGAACCGCCACGGCTGGCTGTGCCCCACCGACGGCGCGGCGTGCCCGGCGGCCAGCACCCGGCGCAGGACATCGCCGGGAACCGGGTCGGGCCGGAACCGGCGGACGTCGCGGCGGGCGGCGAGCACGGCGTAGAGGCCGGCGGCGTCGTCGGACATCGCCCAGCCGGCCGGGTCGCCGGCGCGCTGGGCGGCCGAGCTGGGGTCGCCGACGACCGGGACCGGGCGGGGGTACGTCACGGGCGGTCCCGCCGCAGCCGGGCCGGTGCGCGCCGGGTCCAGGCGTCGTCCAGCAGGTCGGCGACCAGGGTCCCGTCGGCCGCGGCGAGGTCGACTTGCACGCCGGCCAGGCGCCGGCCCCACTCCAGCAGGGTGACCGCGCCGCCCTCGGCCGCCCGCGCCTCCGACTCCCCCGCCATGACGTTCAGCTTGCCGGGCGCCCACAGCGTGGCGAGCACCGCGGTGCCCAGCCGGAACGACGGGCGGCCGTGGTGGTCGGCCTCAGTGACCTCCGGGAGGGCGAGGGCGAGCGCGCGGACGTCGTCGTCGGTCAGTCCCGTGGCGCACCCCGGTGGTCGCCGCCGCTCCAGCTGTCGCCCTCCGGGTCGCGCACGGTGGACTCCTGCGCCCCGTACGCGGTCTGCTGCAGGGGCCGGCCGAGGACGTCGACCAGCCAGCGGACCCGGGCGGGGGCGTCGGCGGCGCGGAGGGCCGGCCAGACGGTGGGTGGTGGGGTGGTCATGCCGCCGACCCCGCCGCGGCGCGGTCTCGGCCGTCGGGGACGGATCCGGACTCGGCGGCCAGCCAGCGCAGCGGGGCCAGCCCGGTGAACGCCCGCCACTCCCGGCACAGGTGGGCCTGGTCGGCGTACCCGGCCGCCGCGGCCAGCCCGGCGAGGTCCGGGCGCGGGTGGACGGCGAGCGCCCGGCGGGCCCGGTCGAAGCGCACCACCCGGGCGGCCTCCTTCGGGCGGAGGCCGGTCTCCGCGCGGAACCGGACGGTGAGGTGCCGGGCCGACCAGCCGACCCGGCGGGCGACCTCGGCCACGGGCACCCGGCCGCCGCCGGCCAGGGTGAGCCGCCACGCCTCGGCGACCTCGGGAGCCGGGTCGCCGTCGCGGGCGACCCGGCGCAGGACGTCGTCGGCGGCGGCGAGGCGCCCGTGCCAGGTCGTGGCGGCACGCACCCGCTCGACCAGCTCGCCCGCGGCCGGCCCGAGCACGTCGGCGAGGTCGAGGTCGAGGGAGCCGAGCGCCCCGGCGGGCACACCGAGCAGCCGGCGGGCGCCCAGCGGGGACAGGTCGAGCTGCAGGCCCGACTGCCGGCCGGGGGAGCGGATCAGCGCGGGGGCGGTGTGCAGGCCCCCGAGCAGGGCGTCGTAGCGGCCGGGGGACTGCGCCGGGTCGGGGTGGGCCGCCACGTCGAGCGGCTCGTCGAGGGTGACGACCAGCGTGAGCGCGGGGGAGGGCAGGCCGCGGTGCACCCCCGCCGGGAGGCCCTCCTGCCGGTAGCCGACCGCGCCGGTGACCAGCCCGCGCAGCGCCGCGTGCGGCCGGTGCGCGACGACCTGGCTGACCACCGCGCCAGGATGGCAGCGGCGGCGCCGGACGTGCACCCGCCGGGCCGCCGGAGCGCCCCGACCGGGGGACCGGGCGGGCTCCGGCCACCGGGGCTTCGCGTCCTCGTCGCCTCCCGGGACGCCGCGCAGCACCCGGGGTTCACGGCCGGCGCGCAGGGTCGCCCGCGACCGCCCGCCGTCCCACCGCTCCCCCGGAGGCCCCGTGAGCCCGTCCCGACCCGCCCCCGCCGCCGGCCTGCTGCTCGCCGGCGCGCTGGCACTGCCCCTGCTGACCGCCGCCCCGGCGGCCGCCCACGACCGCGGCGGCTCCGCCGACCCGGTGCGCTTCGCGTCGTTCAACGTGTCGATGTTCCGCGCCACCGAGGGCGAGCTGGCCGCCGACCTGGCCGACGCCGACGACGAGGCCCAGGACGCCGAGGTGCGCAACGTGGCCGAGATCATCCAGCGGCAGCGCCCCGACGTGCTGCTGGTCAACGAGTTCGACTTCGACGCCGAGGGCGTGGCCCTGGAGCGGTTCCAGGAGGACTTCCTCGGCGTGGGCCAGGGGGACGCCGACCCGATCGAGTACCCCTACGCGATGGCCTTCCCGTCCAACACCGGCGTGGCCACCGGCTTCGACCTCAACGGCGACGGCCAGGTCGGCGAGTCGGGTCGGGCCTACGGCGACGACTCGTTCGGCTACGGCGAGTTCCCCGGCCAGTACGCCTTCGCGGTGCTGTCGAAGCACCCGATCGACACCGACGCCGTCCGCACCTTCCAGACCTTCCGCTGGGCCGACATGCCCGGTGCCCGGCTGCCCGACGACCCGGCCACCCCGGAGCCCGCCGACTGGTACTCCGAGGAGGAGCTGGCGGTCTTCCGGCTGTCCAGCAAGAACCACGTCGACGTCCCGGTCCGGATCGGGGGGCGCACCGTGCACGTGCTGGCCAGCCACCCCACCCCGCCGGGCTTCGACGGGCCGGAGGACCGCAACGGCACCCGCAACGCCGACGAGATCCGCTTCTGGGCCGACTACGTCACCCCGGGCGCGGCGGACTACGTCTACGACGACGCCGGGGAGACCGGCGGGCTGGCGGCGGGTGCGCGCTTCGTCGTCATGGGCGACCTCAACGCCGACCCGGCCGAGGACGGCAACGGCCTGCCGGGCGCGGCCGACCAGATCGTCGAGCACCCGCGCGTCCACGACCCGCTGCCGGCCAGCGAGGGCGCCGTCGAGGCGACCGCGCTGCAGGGCGGGGCCAACCTCGCGCACGAGGGCGACCCGGCGTACGACACCGCCGACTTCTCCGACGGCGAGACCGGCCCGGGCAACCTGCGGGTGGACTACGCGCTGCCCTCGCGCGGCCTGCGGGTGGCCGGCGCCGGGGTGTTCTGGCCGCCGCTGGCCGACCCGCTGTCCCGGCTGACCGGCGTCTACGACCCGCAGTACACCAACGGGTTCCCCAGCTCCGACCACCGCATGGTGTGGGTCGACGTCGCCGTCCCCGGCGGCCGGCGGTGAGCCTCCCCGGCAGGGTGCTGACCCTGCTCCTCGGTGTCGTCGCGGCCACCCTGGCGCCGGCCGTGGGACCGGCGGCCGCCGCCCCGCCCACCACCTCCGACGTCCAGCCGCTCGAGCGGGCGCACGCGCACAACGACTACGAGCACGACCGCCCGCTGCTCGACGCGCTGGAGCACGGCTTCACCAGCGTGGAGGCCGACGTGTGGCTGGTGGACGGCGAGCTGCGGGTCGCCCACGACCTCGTCGACGCTTCTCCGGGCGTGACGCTGGAGTCGCTGTACCTGCAGCCGCTGGCCGAGCGGGTCGCGGCCAACCGCGGTTCGGTGTACCCGGGCTGGGACGGCTCCCTACAGCTGCTCGTCGACGTCAAGAGCGAGGCGGCGGCCACCTACGCGGCCATCGACGCCCAGCTGCGGGAGTACGCGGTGCTGATGACCCGCTGGACCGACGGGCGGGAGAAGGAGCGGGCGGTCACCGCGGTCATCAGCGGCAACCGCGACCTGCCGGCCATGGCCGCGCAGCGCACCCGCTTCGCCGGCTACGACGGCCGGCTGGCCGACCTCGGGTCCGGGCTGCCGGCCACGCTGGTGCCGCTGGTCAGCGACAACTGGACCCGGCACTTCACCTGGCTGGGCATCGGCCCGATGCCGGAGGCCGAGCGGGCGCGGCTGCGGGAGATCGTGGCCGAGGCGCACGCCGAGGGGTACCGGGTGCGCTTCTGGGCCACGCCGGACCTGCCCGGACCGCAGCGCGACGCGCTGTGGGGCGAGCTGGTGGCCGCCGACGTCGACCACCTCAACACCGACGACCTGCCCGGGCTGCAGGCGTTCCTGCTCGAGGAGGACCCGCAGGAGCAGCGGGCCGCGGCCTGACCGGGTCCTGAGCGACCGGCGCCGGGCCGGGACGGCGACGTCCCGGCCCGGCGCACGGCTCAGGACTCGACGCGGTCGAGGAAGGCCCGCACCGACTGCAGGAAGACCTCGGGCTGCTCGGAGTGCACCCAGTGGCCGGCGCCCTTCACCCGCACCAGCCGGGTGTTCGGGAACAGCTCCTCCATGCGCGCGCGGTCCTGCGGGAGCACGTAGTGGGAGGTGGCGCCGGCGAGCCACAGCACCGGCCCGTCGTAGCGGGCGCCCGGCGGCGGCTCGGGGAAGCCGCGCAGCTCACCGAGGTCGCGCTCGAGCACCGCCAGGTTCAGCCGCCAGCGCCAGCCGCCGTCGGGGCCCACCCCGTCGCGCACCAGGGACTGCAGCAGGAACGAGCGCACCATCGTGCTGGGGACGGCGTCCCGCAGCGCGGCGTCGGCGTCCTCGCGGGTCTCCAGCCGGTCGAGGTCCACGGCGCGCATCGCGGCGATGAAGGCGGCGAACGGCGAGGCCTCCTCGTCGGGGTCGCCGGTGCGACCGCCGGAGACCGGGTACTCCACCGGGGCGACGTCGACGACGACCAGCGCGCGCAGCAGCTCCGGGTGCCGCAGCGCCAGCTGCATGGCCACCTTGCCGCCCATCGAGTGCCCGACGAGGGTGACCGGCTCCCCGGACGAACGCAGCTCCACGGCCAGCAGCTCGGCCATGTCGACGTAGTCGACCCGGTCGGTCCACGGCGAGTGCCCGTGGTTGGGCAGGTCCAGCAGGGTGACCCGGTGGTCGCCCGCCAGGCCCTTGGCGATCGTCGTCCAGTTCCGGCCCTGGCCGAACAGGCCGTGCACGAACGCCACCCGCGGCCCGGCGTCCCCCAGCGTCCGGGCGTGCAGCCGTTCCTCCGCGTCGGTCACCGGGTCATCGCACCACAGCCGGACACGACGCCACGCGGCTCACGGTCCGGCGGGGCGCCACCGGACCGGCGCCGGGCCGACGCACCATCCCTGCGGCGGCCCGGCTCCCCGGGCCACCGCCGGAGGAGAGGAGCACCGCGACCGTGCCCGGACGGCGACGCCGGACCACCAGCCGCTCCACGGGCACCACCACGACCTCGCGCCGGAAGGCGCCCGCCCGCCGCACCGCGCAGCCCGCCGCCGAGCGGCCGGTCGCCCGGCCGGGGGAGCGGGTGTGGGTGCTCGCCGTGCCCTTCCGCGCCCCGGCGCCGGGCGCGCAGTGGCACGCGGAGCTGCAGGCGCACGTGTGGGTCGGCCGCGAGCTGCCCCCGGCGCTGGCCGCCTACGACCCGCCGCCGTACACCCTCGAGCGGTTCCTCGAGGACGAGCTCAACGACACCCCCCGCCCGGTGCCGCCCGGCCGGCCGCTGGTCCCGCGCGAGGAGCAGTGCACCGGCGCGGAGGCCGTGGTCGCCTCCGCCGCCGCCGGGCACCGGGTCTTCCTGCTCGGCGACGACCCCGGCGTGGGCAAGACCGGCACCGCCGTCCTGGCCGCCCGTGAGGTCTGCGAGGCCCGCGGCGGCGACCGGGTGCTGGTCGTCGCCGACCGCCCGGCCGCGATCACCGTCCCGCACTGGACCCGCTCGATCGCCGGCTTCGGCGACGGCGGCCTGCGCTGGTGCGTCACCACCTGGGACCGGCTGGCCAAGGTCGCCGGCCTGCGGTTCGACGTCGTCATCGCCGACGAGGCGCACATGGTCCGGCACACGACCACCCAGCGGTGGAAGCACTGGCGGGCCGTCTCCGGCGCCGGCCGGGTGAGGGACGTGCCGTTCGTCGTCGCCGCGACCGCCACCCCGGCGCACACGCCGCTGGAGCTGCCCTACCTCGCGCCGCAGTTCGCCCAGCGGCACGGCGACCCGCTGCGCGCCTGGGCGGACCTGCCCGCGAGGCTCGCCGAGCACGGGTTCCACGTGGAACGTGGGCGGTACGGGTGGGCGTGGACCGAGGACGCCGACGCCCGCCGCGCGGACCTGGCCCGGCTGCAGGGCTGGCTGGCCGGCGGGGACCCGCCCGCCACGCTGCACCGCCCGGCGCCGTGGGGTCCGGTGTCGGTCACCGGAACGCCGGTCGCACTCACCCCGGCCGAGCGGACCGCCTACGAGTCGGAGTGGCAGGAGTTCCGGGCGGAGATGCAGCTGGCCCGCCGCGCCCGGCAGACCGCGCGCGGGCGGGCGGCGCTGCTGCGGTTCCGGCAGAAGGCCGGGCTGATCCGCGCGCAGGCCACCGTCGACTGGGTGCGGGCCCAGGTGGAGGCCGAGCGCCAGGTCGCGGTGTCGGTGGAGTTCGTGGAGACGGCCGCCGATCCCATCCGCGAGGCGCTGCAGGACTCCGGCGTCGCGGTGGCGTCGATCTACGGGCGCGACCGCTTCGACGTCGAGGCCGAGCGGTTGCGCTTCCAGACCGGGGTGGCGCCGGTGTGCGTGTTCACCGTGACGGCGTCGATCAGCCTGCACGCTGGCGAGCTGCTGCCCGGCGGGGCGACGGCGTCCACCACCCCGCGGGTCGGACTGTTCCACCAGCCGCGGTTCTCCGGCATCCAGGCCCGCCAGGTCACCGGCCGCACCCACCGCGACGGCCAGGTCTCCCCGTGGCGGGTGGCCTTCGCCGCGGACACCGTGGAGGAGCAGGTGGCCCGGGTGATGGTGGAGCGGCTGGCGGTCAGCGGCTCGACCGCGGGCGCGGACACCTCCGCGCTGCGGGAGGTCGCCGAGCTGCTGGACGCCGACTGGCTGCCACCGGCCACCCTCACCGACGGCTGACCCGCGCGGGCCGCCACCGGGACGAGCGGACGGCGGAGCGACGGGTGGTCAGGGCACGAGCACCGCGCGGCCCACGACGCGGCCGGCGCGCAGGTCCTCGAGCACCCGCGGGGCGTCGGCCAGCGGGTGCGTGCTCACGCTGGTGACCAGCCGGCCGCGGGCGGCCAGCTCCAGGGCCTCGACCAGCTCGGCGCGCCGGTTGCCGACGGAGGTGACGATCCGCTGCTCGGGCACCACCATCGCCAGCGGGTCGACCTCCACCCGCTCGGCGGAGTAGCCGACGTAGACCAGCGTGCCGCGCTTGCCCAGGGCGGCCAGCGCGGCGGCGCCGGTCTCCCGGGTGCCGACCAGCTCGAACACGACGTCCGCCCCACGGCCACCGGTGGCCTCCCGGACGGCGCCGGCGACGTCCCCGGCCGACGCGTCCACGGTCACCGCGGCGCCCAGCTCGCGGGCCAGCTCCAGCCGCCGTGCCGACCGGGCCACCGCGACCACCCGCGCGCCGGCCTCCCGCAGCACCTGCACCAACGCCAGCCCGACCCCGCCGACGCCGTACACGACGGCGTCCGACCCGGGCCGCACGCCGGCGACCGACACCGCGTGCAACGCCGTCGTCCCGCTGCAGCACAGCGTGGCCGCGGTGGGCAGGTCCACCCCCGCCGGCACGGGCACCACCGACGAGGCCGGGACGGCGACCTGCTCGGCGAACCCCCCGTCGGTGGCGAACGCGAGGAAGCCCAGCGGCGCGTCGCACAGGTGGTCGTCGCCGGCCCGGCACCAGCGGCACCGGTGGCAGGCGTGCAGGTAGTGGACGGCGACCCGGTCACCCACCGCGACGCCGTCGACCCCCTCGCCGAGCGCGGCCACCACCCCGGCGACCTCGTGGCCCAGGGTGATCGGGGTGCGGGCCGGGGTGAGCAGGCCGTCGAGGAAGTGCAGCTCGGTGCCGCACACCCCGGCCGCGGCGACGTCGAGCAGCACCTCGCCCGGACCGGGGCGAGGGGACTCGACGTCCTCGACGGTCAGGGGGTGTCCCACCCCGGAGAAACGGACAGCACGCACGCAACGGCCTCCCTACGCCGGCACGACCCGGACAGGTTCGGACGGTCGGCGGCCCCAGCCGCCCTCTCAGCCCGCTCGGCGCGGGCTCCCGTGGTCAGGGCCGGGACGCTACCGGGCCGACCGGCCGGTGTTACGTTCGGCTCGGCACGGGGTGTCCCCTCCCGGGGACTGAGAGCACACCCGTCGAACCTGCTCCAGTTCGCACTGGCGAAGGGATGTCACCGGCATGCCGGTCCTCGACCTGCGGGCCGCCTCCGCGGCGCTGCGCACCCGCACCCCCCTGGTGCACTGCCTGACCAACACCGTCGTGCAGACCGTCACCGCCAACGCCCTGCTGGCCGTCGGCGCCGCGCCGGCGATGGTGGACGCCCCGGAGGAGGCCGGCGACTTCGCCGCGGTCGCCTCCGCGGTGCTGGTCAACGTGGGCACCGTCTCCGCCCGCACCGCCGAGGCCATGCGGCTGGCCGCCCGCGCGGCCGGGACGGCCGGCACGCCGTGGGTGCTCGACCCGGTCGCGGTCGGCGGGCTGGCGTTCCGCACCGGACTGGCCGCCGAGCTGGTGGGGCTGCGGCCGACCGTCGTCCGCGGCAACGCCTCGGAGGTCATGGCGCTGGCCGGCGCGGGCGCCGGCGGCCGCGGCGTGGACAGCACCGACAGCGCCGAGGACGCCGCGAAGGCCGCCGCCGAGCTCGCCGCCCGCACCGGCGGGGTGGTCGCGGTCAGCGGCGCGGTCGACCTGGTCACGGACGGGCGGCGCACGGTCCGCGTCGGCGGCGGCTC
Source organism: Geodermatophilus sp. DSM 44513 (assembly GCF_032460525.1). Classification (NCBI taxonomy): domain Bacteria; kingdom Bacillati; phylum Actinomycetota; class Actinomycetes; order Geodermatophilales; family Geodermatophilaceae; genus Geodermatophilus; species Geodermatophilus sp. DSM 44513. Next base: position 4,572,719 of record NZ_CP135963.1, read on the forward strand.
GGCGCTGCTCACCCGCACCACCGGTGCCGGCTGCGCGCTGGGCGCCCTGGTCGCCGCCTACGTGGCCGCCACCGGCGACCCGCTCACCGGGGCGGTCGCCGCGCACGCGCACGTCGCCGTCGCCGCCGAGCGCGCCGCGGCGGTGGCCGGCGGCCCCGGCACCTTCACCCCCGCCTGGCTCGACGCGCTGGACGCCGTGGACGGCGACGCGCTGGCCGCGGCCGACGTCCGATGAGCAGGGCGTTCGACCCGACCCTCTACCTGGTCACCGACACCGCGCTGTGCCGCCCCCGCCCGGTGGCCGACGTCGTCCGCGCGGCCGTGGCCGGTGGCGTCACCACCGTCCAGGTCCGGGACAAGACCGCCGCCCGCCGCGAGCTGCTGGCGCTCACCCGGGCGGTGCAGGACGCGCTGGCCGGCCGGCCCGACGTCGCGCTGTGGGTCAACGACGCGGTCGACGTCGCGCTGCTCGCCGGGGCCGACGGCGTGCACCTCGGCCAGGACGACCTGCCCCCCGCCGAGGTGCGGGCCCTGCTCGGTCCCGACCGGCTGCTCGGGTTCAGCGTCTCCTCCGTCGCCGAGCTCGACGTCGCCCGCGCCCTGCCGCCCGGCACCGTCGACCTGGTGGGCATCGGCCCGGTGTGGTCGACGCCGACCAAGCCCGACGCCGGCACCGCGCTCGGCCCGGACGGCGTCCGCGCGCTGGCCGACGAGGCCCGGGCCGCGGGGTTCACCACCGTCGCGATCGGCGGCATCGACGCCGACCGGGCCGGCGAGGTGGCCGCCACCGGGGTGGACGGCGTGTGCGTCGTCTCGGCGATCTGCACGGCGGAGGACCCGCAGCGGGCGGCCCGCCGGCTGGACGAGTCGATCGGGGCGGCCCGGTGAGCGGGGTCGCGGTGGCGCTGACCGTGGCGGGGAGCGACCCCAGCGGCGGCGCCGGCATCCAGGCCGACCTGAAGACCTTCAGCGCGCTGGGCGTCTACGGCACCGCGGTGCTCACCGCGCTCACGGCGCAGAACACCCGCGGCGTCACCGGCGTGCACGCCGTCCCCGCCGCCTTCGTCGCCGAGCAGCTGGCCACGCTGTTCGCCGACGTCGGGGTGCACGCCACCAAGCTCGGCATGCTCGGCACCGCCGACGTGGTCCACGCGGTCGCGGAGGCGCTGGCCGCCCGCCCGGGCGGGCCGGTGGTGTGCGACCCGGTGATGGTGGCGACCAGCGGCGACCGGCTCATCGACGACACCGCCGTCGACGCCGTCCGCGCCGAGCTGCTGCCCCATGCCGACCTGGTGACGCCGAACGTGCCCGAGGCCGCCGTCCTGCTCGGCGTCGACCCGGCGACCGACGTCGACCAGCTGCCCGGCCAGGCCACCGCGCTGCTGGCGCTCGGCCCGCGGGCGGTGCTGCTCAAAGGCGGCCACCTGGGCGGCGAGGACAGCGTCGACGTGCTGGCCACCGCCGACGGCGTGACGGTCACCCGGCGGCCCAGGGTGCACACCACCTCGACGCACGGCACCGGGTGCACGCTGTCCTCCGCGCTCGCCGCGCTGGCCGCCCGCCACCGCACCGACGACTGGACCCGGCTGGTCGACCCGGCGCGGGACTACCTGCAGCGGGCGCTGCAGGCGGGCGGCACCCTGGGCGTCGGCTCCGGGCACGGTCCCGTGCACCACTTCGCCGGCGTCTGGGAGCGGTGAGCCCACCGCCACCCACCGTGATCATCGGCGAGTGGTGGGCCTACACCGGCGTGTCGAGCCGCCGGATGCCGATGATCACGGGCGGGGCGGGGCGTCCCCGTCGGTCGTGATCGGCACGCGGGTGGCACCACCGCCGTCCGCGGCGAAGCGGCGCAGCAGGGCGGCGACGTCCACGCCGGTGAGGTCGCCGGACAGCTGCAGCCCCTGGGCGACGTTGGCCGCGACCGAGCGACCCAGCGCGCCGGCGCCGTCGGCGGAGATGACGGTCATCTTGTCCACGCCCGCCAGCGGGGCGGCCGCGGCCTGCACGACCTCCGGCAGCACCTTGACCAGCATCTCCAGGACCGCGGCCTCGCCGTACTTGGCGAAGGCCTCCGAGCGGGCGTCCAGCGCCTCGGCCTCGGCCTGACCACGGGCGAGGATCGCCGCGGCCTCGGCGGTGCCCTCGCGCTCGACGGCGTCCGCGACCGCCTGCCGGCGCAGCTTCTCGGCCTCGCCGCGCTTGGCGCCCTCGACCGCCTCGGCCTCGGCCAGCGCCGACCGCCGCGCCCGCTCGCCCTCACCGGACAGCCGGGCCTGCTCGGCGGCGGCCTGCGCACCGGCGATCGTCGCCTGCCGCTGCGCCTCGGCGGTCAGGATGGCGGCGTTCTTGCGCGCCTCGGCCTCCTGCTCGACCTTGTACCGCTGGGCGTCGGCGGGCCGGCGCACCTGGGTGTCCAGCTGCCGCTCGGTGAGCGACGCCGTCCGGACGGCGACCTTCTCCTGCTCGGCGAGGATGGCCTGGTCCTGCGCGGCCTGCGCCAGCGGGCCGGCCGCCGCCGCGCGGGCCGTGGCCGCGTCGGTCTCCGCGGTGATCTCGGCCTGCCGCAGCGCCAGCTGCCGCTTGGCCACCGCGATCGCCTCGTCGGCGAGCAGCTGCTCCTGCTCGGCGGCCTGCCGGGCGCGCGCTTCGGCGATCGACGCCTCCTTGAGCACCCGGGCGGCCTCCGGGCGGCCCAGGTCGGCCAGGTAGCTGCCCTCGGCCTGGATGTCCTGCAGCTGGAAGGTGTCCAGCACCAGCCCCTGCCCGGTGAGCGAGGACTCCGCCTCCTCGGCGACGGCGGAGGCGAAGGCGGCGCGGTCGCGGATGATCTCCTCGATGGTCAGCCGGCCCACGATCGACCGCAGCGCCCCGGCGAGCACCTCCGAGGTGAAGGTGTCGATGCCCTCCTGCTGGTTGAGGAAGCGCTGCGCGGCGGCGCGCACGGAGTCCTCGGTGCCGCCGACCTTTACGATGGCCACGCCCTCCAGGTCGCACTTGACGCCTTGCTTGGACACCGCGCCGCGGATGCCCACCGGGATGCGCCGGCTGGACAGGTCCAGGGTGTGCAGCTTCTGCACCACCGGCAGCACGAACACGCTGGCGCCCATGACGACCTTCTGCCCGGAGGCGTCCCGCGAGGTGATCCCCGCCGCGCTGGTGACCTCCCGGCCCTGCCGGCCGGTGACGATGAACGCCTGGTTGGGCCCGGCCACCTTGATCCGGGACAGCACGAACAGCACGAGCACGAGCACCAGGACGGCGAGGCCGCCCAGCGCGATGAGCAGGGTCAGGTCCACTGGATGGTGCCTCCGGGGTCGGGTGCGGTCGAGACGACGTGGACGGCGGTGTCGCTGAGCGCCTCGACGACGTACACGGGGGTGCCGGCGGGCAACGGGGTGTCGCTGCTCGCCGCGAACTTCAGCTGCTGGCCGGCGAGCACCAGCCGGACCTCGCCGTAGCCCGGCGCGGGGACGGCGGACACGACGACGCCCTGGGTGCCGACCAGGTCGGAGCGGGTGAGCGTGGGGGCCGTCGGCATGTCGCGCAGCCCGCGGGAGAGCCGGACCGTGGCCCACGCCAGCGGGACGGCGAGCACCAGCCCGGCCGCCAGCGCCAGCGCGGCGCGTCCGGCGTCCGGCAGCTCCTCGGGCAGCACGGAGGCGGCGGCCGCACCGCCGAAGCCCACCCCGCCGGCCAGCGCGGCCAGCGCCGGGACGGAGAACGGACCGTCGGCGTCACCGAGGTCACCGACCTCGCCGACGACCAGGGCCAGCAGCAGGACGCCGACGCCGAACGCCCCGAGGACGAGGAAGAGCACCTCCACGCTGCCCCTCTCCGGTCGGTGTCCGCCCGACACTGGCAGGCGGGGGCGCCGGTGATCAACGAGATCCGGCTCCGGGGCGTCCGCTCTCACCCGTGCGGAGGACGGGCGACCATGGAGTGCGACGACGGGCGGGGAGGTGGGGCGTGCGGCGGGAGGCGGGCATCCTGCACCTGGACCTCGACGCCTTCTTCGCCGCGGTGGAGCAGCGCGACAAGCCCTCGCTGCGCGGGCGGCCGGTGGTCGTCGGTGGCACCGGCGGCCGCGGGGTGGTGGCGACGGCGTCCTACGAGGCCCGCGCCTACGGGGCGCGCTCGGCGATGTCGACGGCCGAGGCCCGGCGGCGCTGCCCGTCGGGGACGGCGTTCCTCGGCGGCCGGTTCGCCGCGTACCGGCGCACCTCCGACGTGGTCATGGAGCTGCTGCGCGAGCTCTCGCCGCTGGTGGAGCCGGTGTCGATCGACGAGGCCTACGTCGACCTGGCCGCCGGCGGGGTCGCGGACCTGTCGGTGGACGGCGTGACCGCCCTGGCCCGCGGCCTCAAGGAGCGGATCGCGGCGGCCACCGGCGGGGTGACCGGCTCGGTGGGCATCGGGACGTCCAAGCTGATGGCGAAGATCGCCTCGGACCTCGACAAGCCCGACGGCCTGGTCGTCGTCCCCCCGGGCGGTGAGCTGGCGGTGTTGCACCCGCTGCCGGTGACCCGGCTGGGCGGCGTGGGGCCGGCCACCGCCGAGCGGCTGCGCCAGGTGGGCGTGGCCACCGTCGCGGACCTCGCCGCCAAGCCGCTGTCGGACCTGGTCGCGCTGGCCGGCCGGGCGCACGGGACGGGGTTGTACGCGCTGGCCCGCGCCGAGGACGACCGGCCGGTGGTCGCCGAGCGCGAGGCCAAGTCGGTCTCCCAGGAGGAGACCTTCGCCCGTGACCTCACCGACCGTGCCGTGCTGGGCCGGCACGTGGAGAGCATGGCCGCGCGGGTGGGCAGCCGGCTGCGCAGCGCCGCCTACTCCGGCCGGACGGTGACGCTGAAGCTGCGCCGCTACGACTTCACCACGCTCACCCGCTCCCAGACCCTGCCCCAGCCGACCGACGACCCGCGGGTGATCGCCGCCGTGGCGCACCGGCTGCTCGCCGAGGCCGGCACGCAGGGCGGGCTGCGGCTGCTCGGCGTCGGCGTCTCCGGGCTGTCGCTGTACGCCCAGGGGGACCTGTTCGCCGTGGACGACGACCCGCCGCCGGACGACGCGGTCGAGGGCGAACCGGCCGAGCAGGCGCCGGAGCCGGTGACCGCCGAGGCGCGGTGGTGGCCGGGCCAGGACGTGCGACACGACGACCTCGGCGCCGGGTGGGTGTGGGGGCGCGGGCTCGGGCGGGTCACGGTCCGCTTCGAGGGCCCGCTCACCCCGCCCGGACCGGTGCGCACGCTGTCCGCCGACGACCCCGCCCTGCACCCCGCCGACCCGCCGGACTGGCGGCCTCGGGCTCGGTAGGGCCGGCGTCCAGACCCGACACACCTACCGCGTGGTCGAGCTCGACGAGGACTTCCCCGAGTCGCCGACCAGCCGATCACAGAGGCCGAATCTTGACGGAAACAAGCCTCTGAGCTGGACTTTCACCTTGCGCAGGCGTCCCTCCCTCCGGTATCCTCGAACACGAGTTCGATGGATCGAGGAGGTGACGGCAGTGGGCGAACTGGCCTCCGCGCTCGACGCCCTGTCCGCCGTCGACCTCGACGAGTTCAGCGATGCCGAGCTGCTCGACCAGGCGCGCGACCTCATCACCGCCGCCCACCGCGTCCACGCGCAGCTGACCCGCGTGGTCCGCCGCAGCGACGTGCGGGGCGCGAGCGAGCACGACGGGGCGAAGAACGTCCGGGCCTGGCTGCGCGGCGTCCCCCGGATCTCCGGCGCGTGGGCCGGCGACCTGGTGGACCACGGGCGCGTCCTCGAGTCGCTGCCCGCCACCGCGCACGCCTTCGCCGAGGGATCGATCGGCCCCGACCAGGTCGAGGTCATCGCCGTCATCGCCGAGCCCGCCAACGTCGATCTGGCGCGGGCACAGGGCATCGACGTCGGCGCCATCGAGGGCGCCCTCGTGCAGCTGGCCTGCGTCGGCACCCACCGGCAGTTGCAGCAGGCAGTCGGCGAGTACCTGGCCAAGCTCGACCCCGACGGCACCGAACCCGACCCGACCTCCGAGCGCGCGGTCACCCTCGTCCAGCACCCCGACGGGACGTGGACCATCGGCGGGCACCTCGACGCCGTCGGCGGGCAGAAGGTCGCCACCGCGCTCGAGTCCGTCCAGGCCGCGTCCCGGTGCGCCGGCGACGAGCGCACCCGCGCCGAGCGCACCGGTGACGCACTCGTGCAGCTGGCCGACAACCAGCTCACCGGCGGACAGCTGCCGGTCCTGCGGGGCACCAAGCCCCAGGTCATCGTCACTGTGCCGCTGTCCGACCTCTCCGGCAGCCACACCGCACCGGGGGCGGCGCAGACCTCCACCGGCGCCACGATCTCCGCAGCCCGCGCCCGCTGGGTGGCCTGCGACGCCGGCATCACCCGGATCGTGCTCGACCCCGACGGCCTCCCCCTCGACGTCGGCCGCACCCAGCGCATCGTCCCGCCGCACATCCGCCGGGCGGCCGAACTCCGCGACGCCGGTTGCGTCTTCGCCGGCTGCGAGGCTCCCGTCTGGTTCTGCGACGTGCACCACCTGCTGCACTGGGCGCAGGGCGGCGCGACGAGCCTGGAGAACTCCGCACTGCTCTGCGAACGCCACCACACCAAGGTCCACCACGGGTACCGCGTCGAACGCATCGACGATCGATGGCGTACCTGGCGGCCTGACGGCACCGAGATCCTCATCGCCGCCACCCGCTTGCGCACCTGACCGCACCGCCTCCGCCCAGCCGCTGCCCATCCGGACGGCGGCCCGCCGGCATGCCCGGCACCTGATCCGCACGAGCCGCACCGGCGCATGTCCGCGGACAACGGGGGAGTGGCGGACGTTGCCGGTCAGCAGCCGGCCGTCGAGCTGGACGACGGTGGCCGCGATGGCCAGGATCAGGGCCGAGATCGACCGGCCGGTCCGCGCGGCCTCGCGGTCCACGAGGCGGCGCTCGCGGACGCCGGTCCCTCGCGCTCGCAGCGTGCGGGTGAGGATGGGCGCCATGGTCGAGCAGAGCGCGTGGGTGCGGATCACCGAGCAGGACCCGGGCCACTCGGCCGCCTACGTGCAGCGGTTCCGCGACCTGGCCGCCCAGGGCTTCGACCTGGCCGGCGAGGCGCGCATGGTCGACGCGATGCTGCCCCGCGGCTCGCGGGTGCTGGACGCCGGCTGCGGCCCGGGGCGCACCGGCGGCTGGCTGGCCCGCGCCGGTCACGACGTCGTCGGGGTGGACGTGGACCCGGTGCTCGTCGCCGCCGCGGAGGAGGACCACCCGGGCCCGCGGTGGCTGGTCGGGGACCTGGCCGAGCTCGACCTGCCCGCCCGCGGCGTCGCGGGTCCCTTCGACGTCATCGTGTCCGCCGGCAACGTGATGGCCTTCGTGGCGCCGTCCACCCGGGCGGCGGTGCTCACGCGGCTGCGTGCCCACGTCGCCGACGGCGGGCGGGCGGTGATCGGCTTCGGGGCCGGCCGCGGCTACGCCTTCGACGACTTCCGGGACGACGCCCGCGCGGCCGGCTGGGCGGAGGACCTGCTGCTGTCCACCTGGGACCTGCGACCGTTCACCGCCGAGGCGGACTTCCTGGTCGCCGTCCTCCGCCCCGCCTGAGCCCCCGTCCCGCCGTGCCCGACGCCCACTTCGCCGACCCCAGACTCGCCCGCCTGTACGACGTCCTCGAGGGCGAGCGGTCGGACCTCGACTCCTACGTCGCCCTGGTCGGGGAACTGGGCGCACGCACCGTCCTGGACGTCGGGTGCGGGACCGGCAGCCTCGCGTGCCTGCTCGCCGACCGAGGCGTGCAGGTGGTCGGCGTCGACCCCGCGGCGGCCTCCCTGGACGTCGCACGTGCGAAACCGCAGGCCCGGCACGTGCGCTGGGTGACCGGGGACGTCCGGTCCCTGCCGCCCCTGCAGGTCGACCTGGCCACCATGACGGGAAACGTCGCCCAGGTCTTCCTCACCGACGAGGAGTGGGCGGCGACGCTGTCCGCGGCACGGGCAGCGCTCCGCCCGGGCGGGTACCTCGTCTTCGAGACCCGCCGCCCCGAGCGGCAGGCCTGGCGCACGTGGACCCGGGAACGGTCGGCGCGCCGGGTGGACGTCCCTGGGGTCGGGGTCGTCGAGGCGTGGGTGGAGGTCACCGACGTCCGGGGCGACCTCGTGTCGTTCCGGTCGAGCTTCGCCTTCCACGAGGACGGCGCGCTGCTCACCTCGCGGTCCACGCTCCGGTTCCGCGGTCGCGAGGAGATCGCCGACTCTCTCGCAGCCGCCGAGCTGGTGCTCGAGGAGGTCCGGGACGCCCCCGACCGCCCCGGCCTGGAGTGGGTCCACCTGGTGCGCCGGCCGGACTGACCCGGGTGCGGCCGCTACCCCCGGTCGCGCCAGGCCGGGCGCTCGGTGGCGGCGAGGAACCGGGCCGGCGCGGACCACCGCGGCGACCCCGGCGGGGCGAGCACCGTCACCTCGCCGTCCGTCGACGGGAGCGTCAGCAGGTACGGCGCCGGGTCGGCCGGCTCGCCGACCGGCTCGGCGCGGCGGGGGGCGGCGAGCAGCCAGGCCGCCGTCCGCGCGAGCGACAGCTCCCCGTGCCACCCGCCGCCCTCGACCCGTCGCCGGGCGAGCCCCGCCAACACCGCCGCCGCGGCGAGGTGGCCGGTGGCGTGGTCCAGCGCCTGGGCGGGCAGCACGCCGGGCGCCTCGGCCGTCCCGCACTCCAGGGCGATGCCGCAGGCGGCCTGCACCAGCGAGTCGAAGCCGCGGCGGTCCGCCCACGGCCCGGTCGTCCCCCACGCCGAGAGGCTGACCACCACCAGGTGCGGGTGCCGCTCGGCGAGGGACGCCGGGTCGAGCCCGAACCGGGCCAGCGCGCCGGGCCGGTAGCCCTGCACGACGACGTCGGCCGCGCCGAGCAGCTCCTCGACGGTCCGGCGGCCGGCCGCCGACGCCAGGTCGAGCACCGCGTGCCGCTTGCCCGGGCCGGTGTCGACGAGGGCGGCCGGGTCCTCGGGCAGCGCGGGTCCGTCCAGCCGCAGGACGTCGGCGCCGTGCGAGGCCAGCGTGCGGGTGGCCACCGGACCGGCGATCACCCGGGTCAGGTCGAGCACCCGCACCCCCTCGACCAGGACCGCGCGAGGCGGGCCGTCGGCCGTGCGGCGCAGCGCGACCAGCGGTGCGGACGCGGCGGCCCGTCCCTGCGGGCTGGCCGCCCACGCCACGGCCGGGCGGACGGCGGCCGCCGCGCCCCCGGCCGCGACCACGGCGTCGGCCAGCTCTCCGGCCGTCCGGTCCAGCGCCGCCGCCTCGACGTCCTGGCCCAGCACCCGGTGCACCGCGGCCCGGTGGTGGGGGTAGTTGGCGTGCAGACGGACCCAGCCGTCCGCGGTGCGGCAGAAGCGGGACAGCGGGTGCAGGCGCAGCCCGGCCGGCGTGCCGTCCACCGCGGCGTACCGCTCGCTGCGGAAGGCGAGCCCGACGTGGGCGGCGTCCACGTCCAGCGGGCCGCCGTCCTCGCGCAGCACCCGTGCGGCGGCGAGCTGGGCGGCGACGGAGCCGACCGCGAGGTCGGGTACCGGCAGCGGGGACGCCAGGCCGGTCGCGCCGGTGACCCGCAGCTGCGGCGGTGGTCCGTCGGTGCCGGTCAGCAGCGGCCACACCTGCGCCAGCAGGTCCACACCTCGTCCGCGCAGGTCCTCCGGCACGACGCCGAGCGTAGGGCCGGGACCGCCCGCGGTCAGGCCTCCGGGACGCCGAGGGCCAGGGTGAGCTCCAGCACCGACCGCGGGTCCTCCAGTCGGGTGCCGTAGAGCTCGCGCAGCTGGCCCATGCGGTAGCGGACGGTCTGCGGGTGCACGAACAGCTCGGCGGCGACCCGCTCCCGCCGCCCGTGGTGCAGCAGCCAGGCGCGCAGCGTCTCCACGAGCTTCTCCCGCGGGCCGGGGCCCAGCTCGTCCAGCGGACCCAGCACCTGGGCGCGCAGGTCGGCCAGCGCCTCGCCGTCGGCCCGCAGCACCAGGTCGGCCAGCCGCAGCTCGGTGTCCACCGGCAGGTCGCCGTCCGGGCGCAGGTCCAGCTGCACCGCCCGCAACGCCCGCGAGTAGGACGACCGGGCCTGCTGCCACGGCCGGGCCGGGCCGACGACGGCCTCCCGCCCGGTCAGCGCACGGACCAGCTGGCCGCGGGCGTACCCGTCGGCGTCCGGCACGAGCAGCACCGCGCGCTCGCCGCCGGACTCCGCACCCGGCGCGTCCTCACCGGCCTGCAGGGTGCGCACGTCGAGCACGCCGAGCGCGCCCCGCACCCGGGCCTCGGGCACCAGCACGGCGGTCAGGGTCCGCGGCGGCGTCCAGTCCGCACGCTCGGCGGCGGTGCCGAGGTCGTAGGGGGGCGCACCGGTGAGCAGCAGCTCGGCCAGCCGCTCCAGGTGCCGGCGGCGCTGCCGGCCGCTGGTGTCCAGCTGGTCGGCGTGCCCGGAGGCGCTGGCCGCCGACAGCTGGTCGATGTAGGCGAACACCAGCTCGGCGAAGCGGGCCAGCGAGCCGGCGGGCATGCCGGCCGCGACGGCCGTCTCGCTCATGTGCCGCCACGCGACGCGCGCGCCCACCCGGTAGGCGGCGAGCAGCGCGTCCATGGTCCGTCCGGACCGGGCCTCCCCGCGACCGAGCGCGTACGCGCCCTCGAGGGCCGGGCCGATGGGCCGGCTCGGGGCGGTGCCGCCGCTGGTCGCCGCCAGCTCCAGGAAGGCGGCCAGCGCCAGCTGGACGGCGTTCTCGATCTTGCGGCCCATGACACCGCTGAAGGCCTCGGTGTAGCTGGGGACCTCGACCACGATCGCGGCGACGGTGCGCTCGGCGACCGCCGGCAACTGGCCCTGCATCGCGGCGGCGACCTCCGGCGGGAAGGTGTCCTGCTGCGGCGCCATCGGCACGCCTCCCGTCGGCACGGCCCCGTTGTTCGGACCGAACAGTATCCGGCCGCAGGTTCACGCCCAGGGCACAGGTGATTGCACGTTCGGCTGGGAACCATCAGGGGCATGACCGCGACCGTCCCGCGCCCTTCGCCGGCCCGGTCGGCCCTGGGCGGCCTGCGCGACCGCGTGCTGCGCCTGGCCGAGCTGGCCACCACGCCGCTGCTGCCCGCCGACTACCTGGACATGGTCAGCCCGCTGCGTGCCGGCGCCGACCTGCGCGGCCGCGTCGTCGAGGTGCGGCGGGAGACCCGGGACGCCGCCACCCTGGTGATCCGCCCGGGTGCGGACTGGCAGCGGCACGTCCCCGGCCAGTGGGTGCGCATCGGCATCGACGTCGACGGCATCCGCATGTGGCGCGCCTACTCGCTGACCTCGCACCTGGACCGGCGTGACGGCTGCATCAGCATCACCGTCAAGGCCATCCCGGGGGGCAAGGTCAGCAACCACCTGGTGCACCGGACGCAGCCGGGCACGCTGGTGCACCTGGACCAGGCCACCGGGGAGTTCGTGCTCCCGGCGCAGGCACCGGAGAAGGTCCTGTTCGTCACCGCCGGCTCGGGCATCACCCCGGTCATCGGCATCCTGCGCAACCACTCCGAGCTCCGCGACGTCGTCGTCGTGCACTCCGCGCCCACCGCGGACGACGTCGTGTTCGGCGCGGACCTGCGCGAGCTGGCCGCCGCCGGCCGGATCCGGCTGGTCGAGCAGCACACCGACACCGCCGGGCTGCTGGACGCCGCCGCGATCGCCGCGCTGGTGCCCGACCTGGCCGAGCGCGCCACCTGGGCCTGCGGGCCGGTGGCCATGCTCGAGGCCCTGGAGGAGCACTGGAGCGCCGCCGGCATCGCCGACCGGCTGTTCACCGAGCGCTTCCGCGCCACGGTCCTGGTCCCCGGCGAGGGCGGCACGGTCACCTTCACCCGGAACGGCGCGGCCGTCGAGGCCGACGGCGCCACCCCGATCCTCGACGCCGCCGAGTCCGCCGGCGTCCTCATGCCCAGCGGCTGCCGGATGGGCATCTGCTTCGGCTGCGTCCTGCCGCTGCGCGAGGGCGCCGTCCGCGACCTGCGCACCGGCGAGGTCACCACCGCCGCCCCCGGCGACGGCGTCCTCGTCCAGACCTGCATCAGCGCCGCCGCCGGCGCCTGCGACATCGACCACTGACCCCGAGCCGGAGGAGTACCCGCATGACCGTGCTGCAGAAGAAGACCGACAACCCGATCGAGCACCTCACCGCCGAGGACATCGAGCTCATCGGCAAGGAGCTCGACGACATCCGGCAGAGCGTCATCGACACACGTGGCGAGAGCGATGCCCGCTACATCCGCAAGGTCATCGACGTGCACCGCAAGCTCGAGCTGGGCAGCCGCGCGGTGCTGCTCGCCTCCGGCTTCCCGCCGGCGTGGGTCCTCGGCACGGTCGGCCTCACGGTGGCCAAGATCCTCGAGAACATGGAGATCGGGCACAACATCCTGCACGGCCAGTGGGACTGGATGCGCGACCCGAAGATCCACTCCACGACGTGGGAGTGGGACATCGTCAGCCCGGCCGACCAGTGGAAGCACTCGCACAACGAGCTGCACCACACGTACACCAACGTGATCGGCAAGGACAACGACCTCGGCTACGGCATCATGCGCGTCGACGAGGACCAGCCGTGGCAGCCGTTCCACCTCGGCCAGCCGCTGTGGAGCTTCATCAACGCCTGCTTCTTCGAGTACGGCATCGCTGCCTACGACCTGGAGCTCGGCGCGGTCATCGCCAAGAAGCAGACCGGGGACCCGGAGTTCCGCGCCCGCCTCAAGGCGGTGATGGGCAAGATCGGCGCCCAGGTGCGCAAGGACTACGTCATCCACCCGCTGCTGTCCGGCCCCAACTTCCTGGCCACGCTCGCCGCCAACTTCACCGCGAACCTGGCGCGCAACCTGTGGACGAACTCCGTCATCCTCTGCGGGCATTTCCCCGAGGGCGTCGAGACGTTCGAGAAGAAGTCGATCGAGGGCGAGACGCGTGGCGAGTGGTACCTGCGCCAGATGCTCGGCTCGGCCAACATCTCCGGGTCGAAGGCCATGCACGTCATGACCGGGAACCTGTCCCACCAGATCGAGCACCACCTGTTCCCGGACCTGCCGAGCAACCGGTACGCCGAGATCGCCCCGAAGATCCGCGACCTGTTCGACCGCTACGGGCTGAACTACCACACCGCGCCGCTGCCCCAACAGGTCGGCTCCGCCTGGCACAAGATCATCCGACTGTCGCTGCCGAACGGCTGGCTGGAGCTGACCAACCGGCGCAACCTGCCCCAGCAGCTCGCCGTCCTCTACAAGATGACCACGGGCAGCCCCAAGGTGCGCCGCACGCTGCAGCGCAAGCTGACCGCCGGTGTCCGCCTGACCCGGGCCGCGGCCGCCGCCCAGGCCTGAGGGAGGACCTCCCTGCCCTCCACCGCTCGCGAGCTCGCGGCGGGACCCTGCAGGGAGGCCGCGCACCACGACAGGGGCCCGGGACCGACACGGTTCCGGGCCCCTGCGCAGTCTTCTGATCCACGTGGAACAGCGCTGCGGTCAGGCGTGCACCGCCCGGCCCGTCTCCACCGGCAGGCCCGCCTCGACCCAGTCGGCGATGCCCTCGGCGTACTTGCGGACGTCGGTGTAGCCCAGCTGCTCCAGGCGCTGCGCGACCCGCGTGGAGTTGGCGCACGCGGGGTTGGAGCAGTACGTGACGATCGGCGTGCTGCGGTCCGGGACCAGGCGGGGAGCCTCGGCCTCGACCTCGTCCTCCACCAGGGGCAGCGCACCGGGCAGGTGCTGCTGCTCGTAGTAGGAGCCGCCGAGGGCGTCGAGGACGACGACCGACCCTGCGGCCATCTCCTCCTGCAGCTGCTGTCGGGTGATGGTGGCGACCACGGGTGCACCTCCTGTGTCGGTGTAACGGACTAAAGTCCGCTTCATGCCGGCCCAAGTTAGCGGACCGCGGTCCGCTTCGTCAAGGGAGCTGCTGCCCGAGCCCCCGCGGGAGCGGGCGGACGCGGCGCGCAACCGCCGGCGGGTGCTGGACGCGGCCGAGCGGCTGTTCCGCGAGCACGGGGTGGACGCGGTGTCCATGGACGCCATCGCCCGCGCGGCCGGCGTCGGCAAGGGCACGGTGTTCCGACGGTTCGGTGACCGGTCGGGCCTGGCCGCGGCGCTGCTGGACGAGCGGGAGCGGGCGCTGCAGGAGCTGATGCTCAGCGGCCCCCCACCGCTGGGCCCGGGGGCTCCGGCGGCCGAGCGCGCCGAGGCCTTCGTGCGCGCCTACCTGGCCCACCTGCGCCGGGCGTTGCCGGTGGTGCGGCTGTCGGAGACGGCCTCGCCCGGGGCCCGCTACCGCATCGGCAGCTACCGGCTGTGGCGGGCCCACCTGGCCGCGCTGGCCGGGGGCGCGCCGGACGCCCGCTACCGGGCCGAGGCCGTGCTGGCGCTGCTGGCCGCCGACCTGGTGACCGCCCAGCTCGCCGAGGGCGCCACCTGGGCGGACCTGGAGGAGGCGGCGGTGGCCGCGACCGGCCGGCTGCTGGCCTGCTGAGCCCGGCAGTGGCCGGCCGGGCCCGGGGACGCGCGGGTCCCGGGCCCGGCCGGCGCCGCCGTCAGGGCCGCGTCGCGGGGGAGGGGTAGTTCAGCGGCAGCAGCAGCGCCGGGTCGCTGATCGGCACCTCCCACACCGGCAGCGGGCCGTCCGGGTCCACGACCTCCCCGTCGCCGAGGAACTCGGCCACCTGCTGCTGGGCCTGCTGCGTCCCGGGGGAGAACCGGGGGTCGAGCAGGAAGCCGTGCGGGTTGAGGCCCGCCTGCGGCGTGCGGTCGTTGCGGTAGAGGCTCGTGCGCGACCACAGGTCCCCGGCGTCGACGACCGTGTAGGACGTCGGGTTGGGCACCGTCTGGTCCCCGAACGCCACCTGGAACACCACCCGCTCCGGCTCGATGAGCGGGGCGAAGGTCTCCGGGCTGCCGGCGCGGGACAGCCAGGTGGCCCGCGACAGGTACTCCTGGATCTCCACCGCGCCCGGCACGGTGACCGTCACCGGGCCCTCCCCGCGCAGCGGCATCTGCTCCTGGAACCGGTTGCGGGTCGGGTCGTCGCTGTTGAGCAGCCCGGCGGCCGCCAGGGCGGCCTCCGTCCCCGGCCGGAAGGCCGGCGACAGCCGAGCGATCTCGCTGATGGGGCCGCCGGGCACGTTGAGCACCGAGCGGGCGACGGTGGGGTCGGCGCCGGTGAGCATGGTGCCGTAGATGCCGCCGAAGCTCTGCCCGAAGTAGGTGACGTCCTCGCCGGACAGGTCGGCCGACCCGTCGGCGTCGACGTCGGTGCCGCCGACCGCACGCACCAGCGTCATGACGTCCGCGGCGGTCTGCCGCAGCGCGTCGCGGGACGTGGCCGGGGCGGCGTCGCCGGTCGCCGAGGAGCCCTCGGTGGTGCCGATGGTGCCGTCGCCGTTCTGCTCGACCCCGCGGCCGTAGGTGGGCAGTTCCGCGCTGCCAGCGGTGCTGGTGACCAGCCACCGGCTGTCCGGGCCCGTGCCGTGCCCGACGACGTTGGTGGCGACGGTGGCGATCCCGCTGAGGGCGTTGGTGGCCGCCGCGAGCAGGACGTCGGCGGTGGAGCGGGTGAAGCCGTGCCCGTAGACGGCGACCGGCCAGCCACCGTCCGGCGCCGGGCCGGGCGGGAGGACGGCGAGGAACGGCAGCTGCTCGGCGCCGACGGGCTTCGGGCCGGCGTCCCCGGTGGGGGTCTGCTCGATCGTGACGTCCTCGCCCAACCAGGACGGTGCCGCGAAGGAGCCGAAGGCCAGCCGGCTGGTCGGTGGCAGCTGGACCAGCGGCTGCGGAGCCGGTGCCGGGTCGGTCACGCCCTCGTCCCGGGCCCAGCTGAGGACCGTGCCGCCCACCGGGAACACGCCCTCGACCCGCAGGCCGCCGTCGACGATCCCGGCGACCGTGGCGGCCTCGCCGCTGTCGATCTGCCGGCGCAGGTCGAGCAGGCCGTCGGTGGCACTCATCGTCGTGAACGTCTCCTGGGCGCCCCTGCCCTTGCGGCCGGCGTCCACGGAGATCCGGTAGGTCGTGCCCGGCGCCAGCTGCTCGGCGGGGTGCGCGTAGAGGGTCTTCGTGGCCGGGTCCCAGACGACCCGGTCGACACCGGTGTGCCACCCGCCGTCGACCGCCTCGACCCGGACGCGCTGCGCGGCCGCGGCCGGGTCCACCGCCCGGTCGAAGCGGATGGCGATCCGCGGGTCGAGGTCGAAGCCGTCGAGCTCGTTGAGCTCGCGCACCAGGCCGCAGCGCACCGGCTGCCCGCAGTCGCCGGTGGGCAGCGCGACCCGGCGCCCGGTCAGCTGGGCCGGGTCGCGGACGGTCAGGTCGTTCGACGGGAACACCGAGACCGGCTGGGCGTTCGGTGACCCGGCTGCTGCCGGGGTCGCGGTGATGGTGAGGGTGGCCGTCATGGCCAGGACGCCGAGGACCGACGAGGTCGCCCGAGGCCAGCATCGTCGCTGCACAGGGATCTCCAAGCTGTGGGGACTCCCTTCCTAGCTCACCGTGATTGGGGTCACCACCGCGGGTGGCTGCCGGCGGACGGCGCCGGTGTCACCGCGCCGGCACGGACCCCGGTCGCGGCACGTCCGGCGCCGCGCCGTCCGGGGCGCTGTCGTAGCGCTCGCGGGCCGCGGCCATGGCGTCGACGTGCTGCTCCGACCAGGTCTTCAGGGCCTGCAGCACCGGCAGCAGGCTGCCGCCGAGGTCGGTGAGCCGGTAGTCGACGCGCACCGGCACCTCGGCGGTCACCGTGCGCTGCACCAGCCCCTCCCGCTCGAGGCTGCGCAGGGTCTGAGTGAGCATCTTCTGGCTCACCCCGGCGATCTCGCGGCGCAGCTCGCTGTAGCGCTTCGGCCGCTCACCGAGGGCCGAGACGACCAGGCCGACCCACTTGTCGCTGAGCACCGACAGCACGTGGCGGGCCGGGCAGGACGCGAGGAACGCGTCGTAGGCCTCCTTCGCCTCGGCGCGGTGCTGGGCGGCGGTGCGGGTGGTCATGGTCTCCTCCGCGGTACCAACGCACTTTCAGGTGCCTGCTCTCCGACAGGAAGCAGTATGCCCGCCGGGCTGCTCCCCCGGGCGACGGCGGGAGGGGCCTGCCGCCGACCGGGGAGGTGGCCATGCGTGCCGTGGTGGTGGAGGAGTACGGCGACCCGGAGGTGCTCCGGGTGGGAGAGGTGCCCGAGCCGACGCCGTCGGCGGGCCAGGTGCGGGTCCGGGTCCGGGCCGCGGCGGTGAACCCGGTGGACCTGGCGACCCGGTCCGGGGCGCTGGCCTCGTGGGTGCCGGCCGGTGCGTCCCGGCCGCTGGTGCTCGGGTGGGACGTCGCCGGGACGCTGGACGCCGTCGGTGCCGGCGTCACCGGCTGGTCGGTCGGTGACGAGGTGGTGGGCATGTCGGACTGGTTCGACGCGGGCGTCGGCACGCAGGCCGAGGCCGTCGTCCTGGGGGCGGACGTCCTGGCCGCCGCGCCGCGGGGTGTGGCGCCGGAGGTGGCCGCGACCCTGCCGCTCAACGCGCAGACCGCGGACCAGGCGCTGGACCTGCTGGACCTGCCGGCCGGAGCCACCGTGCTGGTGACCGGTGCCGCCGGTGGCGTGGGCGGCTTCGCCGTGTCGCTGGCGGCCGCGCGTGGCCTGGAGGTGGTCGCCGTGGCCGGAGCGGCCGACGCGGATCTGGTGACGGCGCGGGGCGCCGCGGTGCACCTGCCCTGGAGCGAGGACCTCACCGGTGCGCTGCGGCGGCTGCGGCCGGCCGGCGTGGACGGCGTGCTGGACGCGGCGGTGGTGGGCCCGTCGCTGGTGGGGGCGGTGCGCGACGCGGGGGCGTTCGTGTCGGTGCTCGACCCGGCCACGCCGGCCGGCGAGCGTGGGGTGCGCACGGCCAAGGTCAGCGTGCGCGGTGACGGCGAGCGGCTGGCGCGGCTGGCGCGGGCGCTGGAGGAGGGGCGGCTGCACACGTCGGTCGCCGAGGTGCTCCCCTTCGGCGGAGCCGCGGCCGCGCACGCCCGGCTGGCCGAGGGCGGGGTCCGCGGCCGCCTGGTGCTGACCCCGTGACCGGACGCCCTCGGTGACCCGGCGCCGGTGCCGGCCTGCTCGGGGCCGGCGCCGGCGCGGACCGGCCGGAGACGGGTCCGGTCGCGGCCGGCCACGACGAGCGGTGACGCGGGCGGTCAGTCCCCCACGGCGGGCCGTCCGGGGCCGCCGCCATCGCCGAGGAGGGCACGCGCGTAGCGCCTGCGGTACCAGCGCTGGGCGACGAGGGCGGCCGGGAAGACCAGGCGCCAGAGGCCCCGACCAGGGCGGGTCAGTGACCGGAGGGTGAGCCAGACGCTGCCGTCGGCGTCCCGGTGGACGACGAAGGCCTCCTCGCCGGTGACCGGGTGGCCGGGCAGGGTGCCGTAGGCGAACCCGCACCGGTCAGGGCGTTCGACCACCGCGACGACCCGCACCGGCTCGCGTACCCGGAGGGGGCCGATGCGGGCCACCAGCGTGAAGTCCTGTCCCTCTCCGACCCGGAGGTCGGTGCCGGAGACGGGCCGGACGTCGAAGCCACTCCGCGTCTTCACGCCCCAGTGCACGACCGCCACCGTGGCCAGCCGCCAGCACTCGTCCCCGCGCCCGATGCGGACTGAGCGCTCCAGTGCGCGGAACCCCGCCGGCCTGCGCGACCACGTCTCCTCCGCGGCGCAGGTCGCCCCCACGGCGGAGTAGCTGGTCACGGTCCCATCGTGGCAGGCCGACCGGGGTCGGTGCGCCCGCCGGCAGGTCGTGACACCCCTCGTCGAGGGCGAACCGGACCCCGTCGGACCCACAGCCGAGGGGTCAGTTGGCCATGTCGACGAAGCGGCTGTAGTGGCCCTGGAAGGCGACCGTGACGTTCGCCGTGGGGCCGTTGCGGTGCTTCACCAGCATGATGTCGGCCTCGCCGGCCCGCGGTGACTCCTTCTCGTACATGTCCTCGCGGTGGATCATCATGACCATGTCGGCGTCCTGCTCGATACTGTTCGAGACGACGATTCCGTCGGCCACGAAATTGTGAGTCCCGAGCACGGTGGCGTCGTAGACCTCCTCCTCGGCTCCCTTTTCCACGGAGACGATTCGATCCCAGTAGACGTCATTCACTGCATGAATCTCCAACTGCGCGTCGCCGAGGACGGCCGCGATACGGCCGAGGCGTTCCCGACTGAGGGCATGCCTCCCCCACCGTGAGTCGTCAAGGGAAGACCCCATGGCCGCAGCGAAGGCCCGGTGGCTCACACCCCGTTCCTCCAGCACCGTGCGAACGCGGTTCCACACTTCAGGTGGCACGGTGTCGGCCTTGGATCCTGCCGTGAGGTCCCGGACGATCGCGAGCAACTGCTCCGCGGCCACCCCCCGGGCACCGTGGACGCCGATCTCGCCGAGGAACCGGCGCTGGTCGTCGCAGCCACTGACGTCCAGGGTCCAGCCGTCCCGGTAGCCGCTCTTGCGCGTCCGGCGAATGCGGCAGGAGATGCCGAAGCGCAGCAGCAGCCGTGAGACACCGTCGACGAGCCGGCGGCTGGTCGACGCGTAGTACACGCGCCCGCCGCGACCGTTCTTGGTGACCGTGACGGAACCGTCGGTGGCCCACAGGTGGCGCAGGAAGAGCGCGATCTGGCTCTTGGGGAGCGAGAACACCGGCTCGGGCACGAACTTCTCGTGACTCCGCAGGCCAAACAGCCCGAGCTCGTCGAACCAGGCCGCGATCGGGTTGCGTCGGCCATGGGTGAGCCGGAAGGGCGCCGGCAGGCGCAGCGTGGTGCACCGGGCAGCGGCGTACTCGTCGCGCACCGCGATGACACCGAAGTGCAGCGCCGCGGTCGTCACCGCGCGCAGGTTCGCCTCGTCGACGGAGGCGTAGCGCAGCGGCTGTCGTCTGACGACGCTGCCATCGCCGATCATGTGGGCGAGCAGGACGACCTTCTCGTCCTCCCAGACGGTCATCCGGTCCGGCGCGGGCACGTGCCGCGGCACGGCGATGCGGTCACCTGCGGTGAGCTCACCGAGTGGCCGCCACCCGTCGTAGGTCAGGAACGGGTGGTTGGCCGTGGCCCGCACGGTCTTGCCCGAGGACGTGGTGAGCTGGAGCACCGGCTTGCGCCCGGTGGAGAAAGCGTGGGTGAGGTGCCGGCGCACGTACCGCAGCCCGTCGTCCAGCGCCCACACCGGGACGTCCCTGGCGCCGGTCTCGACCAACTCTCCGATGGTCACCTCAGCGCCCGTGTCGGCGCGCAGGACGCGCGTGTCGGCGGTCAGGCAACCGGACTCGCGGAGGTCGGAAAGCATCGGCTTCTTGTCCTGGCGCTGCTCGGACCCGCGGTTCAACTGGCTCATCGCGATGACCGGGACGTCCAGTTCCTTGGCCAGCAGCTTGAGCGCGCGGGAGAACTCCGAGACCTCCTGCTGGCGGCTCTCGACGCGCTTGCCCGACGTCATGAGCTGCAGGTAGTCGATCACCACCAGCTTGAGGTCGTTGCGCTGCTTGAGCCGCCGCGCCTTGGCCCGGATCTCCATCATCGTCATGTTCGGCGAGTCGTCGATGTAGAGCGGGGCGTCGGCGATCTCCCCCATCCGGCGGGCCAGCCGCGACCAGTCCTCGTCCGACAGCGTGCCGGCCCGCATGTGGTGCAGCGGCACCTTCGCCTCCGCCGACAGCAGCCGCATGGTGATCTCGTGCTTGCTCATCTCCAGCGAGAAGATGCAGGTGGCCAGCTGGTGCTTGACCGTCGCCGACCGGGCGATGTCCAGCCCGAGCGTGGAGTTGTGCGTCGGGATGAAGCTGCGCCCGGCGAGGAAGAGCGAATCCGCCGCGTCGACCTGGATGCAGCGCACCGGCACGCTGTCGATCCGCCGGACGTCAGTGACGAAGCGGACCTCGCGGTGGGGCGAGCCGCCGGTGCGGTGTCCCTTGTGCGCGAGCTGCTTGCGCTGCAGCCAGAAGACCTCGTCGTCGGTGCTGAAGGCCACCTCCCCGTCGCCGCTCACCTGTACGTGGTGGCCGAGGCTCGTGACCAGCTCGCACACGTCGTCGCACAGGCCGGGCTGCGGGACGACGAGCTGCACCGTCCCGGAGTCCGACACGGTCCCGCCGGCGTCCAGGAGACCGGCCAGCAGGGCTCGCCGCTGCGCGATCGAGGCCCGCAGGTGGCCGGCCGGGATCCGCCCGGCGTGCGCGACGGCAGCCAGCGCGGACCCGTCCGTCGACGCTCCGACCTCGCCGTGCGCGTACATGGCGATCTCGGGGTCCAGCTCGGCCCACTCGGCCGCGGACGGCGCGCCGAGCTGCACGCCGACCGCGTACGGCGGCGGATCCAGTGGTGTCTCGGGCAGGACCAGCGGCGCGGCCACCGTGACGGCGTGGGCAGGCCCACCGGCGTCGTTCAGCGTCCGTGCGATCTCCTCGGTGGTGCGGACCCCGGGGACGCCCGATCGGCCGCCGCCCCGGGTCTCGGTCAGCCACTGGTGCGCGGCGTCGGCGACGAGCACCGACCCGTCGGAGAAGTGCACCTCGTAGCAGGGGCGGCCGGTCATCACCCCGGTGGCGGCCACGACCGTCGTCGGCCGGCCGTCCGCGCCCATCACCCGGTCACCGACAGCGACCTCACCCATCGTCGTCCACCCCGTGGGGGTCGCGATCGGGGTGTCCAGCGCCAGGGCCTTGCCCACGCCGGGACGGGCCGCGATGACGACCATCTGGCCGCCCTGCAGGCCGTTGGTGAGCTCGTCGAGGTCGCGGATGCCGGTGGGCACGCCGCGGGCGGTACCGCCGCGGGAGGCGATGGCGTCCAGCTCGTCCATCGTCGGCTGCAGCACGTCCTCGAGGCGCGAGTAGTCCTCGCTCATGCGCTTCTCGGTGACGTCGTAGATCTCCTGCTGGGCGCGGTCGACGATGTCGTCGACGTCGCCCTTGCCACCGGCCGCGCCGTAGCCCAGCTGCACCACGCGGGTGCCGGCCTCCACCAGCCGCCGCAGCACCGCCTGCTCGGCGACGATGGCGGCGTAGTAGCCGGCGTTGGCCGCGGTCGGCGTGGACTGGATCAGGGTGTGCAGGTAGACCGCGCCGCCCATCTTGGACAGCTGGTCGGTGCGGTTGAGCTCGGCGGCCACGGTGATCGCGTCGGCCGGCTCGCCCCGCCCGTAGAGGTCGAGGACGCAGTCGAAGATCACCTGGTGCGCCGGCCGGTAGAAGTCCGTGCCGGACAGCACCTCGACCACGTCGGCGATCGCGTCCTTGCTCAGCAGCATGCCGCCGAGCACCGACTGCTCCGCCGCGACGTCCTGCGGCGGCTGCCGGTCGTACGCCGGCGCCGTCGGGGTCGGTCGGCTGAAGTCGTCGGCCACCGCCACGGGGAGGTCCTCCATCCACTCACGGCGCACCCGCGCACCGGCCCGGGCGGGACCGCCGGGGCCTGGTGGGGGAGCACCAGCACGCTGTACACCTGACTCGAACGCCTGTTCGGGTCGTTCCTACCGGGAGGGACCGACAGTTCGGCACGTCAGGAGCTGGGGACGACGGTAGGAAGCACGAGGGGGCCCCGTCCAACACCGGTGTGCACGGGCTTCTGCACAACTTGTGGACAAGTCGGTGGACACAGACGTGTCGACGTGTGGAGACAGCGGGGGACACCGCCGCGCCGTCCCCCGGATCCCGCGTCTGACCTGCACGGGGGCCACCCACCGGGTGTGGACGGGAGAAATCCGCCAGAAAAGCCGGTGGCGTACGTCTCGTGTCGCGGAGGTTGCGCAGGTGCCCCAGCGGTCCCACGTCCACAGGGGGTGGGCACGGCGGCGCCACGGGCGACTGAGGGGGCCGAGCGTGTGCGCCGAAGCCCCGGTGCCGCCGCTCGACCGAGGCCCCAGCGCACACGCTCCGGTCCGGAGACGCGGCGAGGGGCGCCGGACCAGGGTCCGGCGCCCCTCGCAGGCAGGCAGCGCGTGCTCCCGTCCCGGGGACGGGCCAGGCCTCAGCCGGGGACGACCTCGATGGCCAGCTGGGTGGTCACCTCGGAGTGGACCCGCACGGTGACCGTGTGCTGGCCGGTGGTCTTGATGCTGCTGGGCAGCTCCACCCGGCGCCGGTCGAGCTCGGGGCCGCCGGCGGCGGTCACGGCGTTGACGACGTCGGCGGTGGTGATGCGGCCGAACAGCCGGCCGCCCTCACCGGCACGCGCCGGCACCCGCACGGTCAGGCCGGACAGGCGCCCGGCCACGGCCTGCGCCTCCTCGAGCGAGCGCACCTCGCGGGTGGCCCGCGCCCGGCGCAGCGACTCGACCTGCTTCTCGGCACCGCGGGTGGCCTTGATGGCCAGGCCGCGGGGCAGGAGGTAGTTGCGGGCGTACCCGCCCTTGACCTCCACGGTGTCACCGGAGGACCCGAGACCGGTGACCTCCTGCGTCAGGATGAGCTTCTGGGTGGTCATGGTCAGCGCGCCGTGGAGGTGTAGGGCAGCAGGGCCATCTCGCGGCTGTTCTTCACGGCCACGGCGACGTCCCGCTGGTGCTGGCTGCAGTTGCCGCTCACGCGGCGGGCACGGATCTTGCCGCGGTCGGAGATGAACTTCCGCAGCAGGGTCGTGTCCTTGTAGTCGACGTAGGTCGCCTTGTCCTTGCAGAACTGGCAGACCTTCTTCTTGGGCTTCCGGACGGGGGGCTTGGGCACTGGGTTCTCCAGGAAGTGACGGTATGGAACCGGCCCCGCTGCAGGGCCCCGCGCCGAGCGTCAGCGAGGTGCGGGGGGCAGAGGGGTCCTCTTAGAAGGGGGGCTCGTCGGACGACGGGGCCGGGGTGGACCACGGGTCGCTGGACCCGCCGCCCCCACCGAAGCCGCCACCGCCACCGCCGCCGAAGCCGCCACCGCCGCCGCCCTCACCGCGCGAGGCCTTGGTGACCTTGGCGGTGGCGTAGCGGAGCGAGGGGCCGATCTCGTCGACCTCGAGCTCGACGACGGTGCGCTTCTCGCCTTCCTTGGTCTCGAACGACCGCTGCTTGAGCCGGCCGGAGACGAGGACGCGCGACCCGCGGGTGAGCGACTCGGCGACGTTCTCCGCCGCCTGCCGCCACACGTTGCAGCGCAGGAAGAGCGCCTCGCCGTCCTTCCACTCCTGCGACTGGCGGTCGAAGGTCCGCGGCGTGGAGGCCACGGTGAAGTTGGCGACCGCGGCACCGGAGGGCGTGAAGCGCAGCTCCGGGTCCGACGTGAGGTTGCCGATGACGGTGATGACGGTCTCGCCGGCCATGGTCAGTGGGCCTCGGGCCGCATCAGCTTGGTGCGCAGGACCGACTCGTTGAGGTTCAGCTGCCGGTCGAGCTCGGCCACCGCGGCGGGCGTGGCCTGGATGTCGACGATGGCGTAGATGCCCTCGGCCTGCTTGTCGATCTCGTAGGCCAGCCGGCGGCGGCCCCAGATCTCGGTCTTGACGGTGCCACCGGAGTTGGTGACGACGGTCAGGAACCGGTCGAGGGAGGGCGCGATCGTGCGCTCCTCCAGGTCGGGGTCGAGGATGACCATCAGTTCGTAGCGACGCACGGAGAACCCCACCTCCTCTGGTCTCAGGCGGCTGCAGTCGATCTGCAGCAGGAGGGTCGTACACGCGTCGCGCGCCCCACCCGGTGACGACACCGAGGGAACGCGCTTGGGCCAGCCTACCAGCGCCCGCAGCCCCGTCCCGCCCGGTCACCGGGGCCTCCTAGGCTCGGTCGGGTGGCAGCTCACCCGATCGGCGTGCACGTCGGCCCCGGCCTCACCCAGGACGGCGGGATGGACGGCGGCGGCCCGCTGACCCGGGCCGCGGAGATGGACGCCGACGGCGTGCAGTTCTTCCTCGGCGACCCGCAGGGGTGGAAGGCACCGAAGCTGTCACCCGAGGAGCAGGCGCTCCTGGCCGGCGACACGGCGCTGTTCGTGCACGCCCCCTACGTCCTGAACGTGGCCTCGACGAACAACCGGATCCGCATCCCCAGCCGCAAGACCCTCACCCAGCACGCGCAGCTGGCCGCGGCCGTCGGCGCCCGCGGCATGGTGGTGCACGGCGGTCACGTCCTGGGCACCGACGACCCGGCCGCCGGCGTCGACAACTGGCGCAAGACCTTCGCCCGGCAGGCCGAGGACGGCGGCTTCCCCCTCCCGCTGCTCATCGAAAACACCGCCGGTGGGGGCAACGCCATGGCCCGCGACCTCGACGCCCTCGCCCGGCTGTGGGAGGCGGTCGGCGGGTTCGGCGCCGGGTTCGTGCTCGACACCTGCCACGCCTGGGCCGCCGGCTGGGACCTCGCCACGGCGGTGGACGACGTCCGGGCCACCACCGGGCGCATCGACCTGGTGCACCTGAACAACAGCCGCGACCCGCGGGGTTCCAGCCGCGACCGGCACGCCCCGCTGGCCGACGGCGAGATCCCGGTCGAGCTGCTGCTCGAGGTGGCCCGCGCCGCGGACGCCCCGGTCGTCCTGGAGACCCCCGGCGACGCGGCGGACCACGCCGGGGAGGTCGCCCTGCTCAGGAGCGCCCTGTCCTGAGCGGTTCCACGTGGAACGGGGAGGGCACCTGGCCGCGGTGGACCGGTCGCGGGGGCCCGCAGGGTCCCCCGACCGGGACACGGGCAGCGGCTCCGCTCAGGTCGGGGACGGCACCTGGCCGCGGTGCGATCCGGAGGATCGCAGTGTCACCGCGTCCGGAGCCCCGTCCAGCACCCCGCCGGCCGGGTCGTCGACGCCGGGCCAGCTGGTGCGCACGACGTCCTCGTCCGGCCGCCGCACCTCCCGGGCCACCAGCGCCATCAGTGCCACCAGGACCGCGTCGCGCAGCAGGACGGCGGTGAAGAACCACTCCACCTCGACACCGCGGTTCTGCGTGCCGAGGTAGTACAGCATCGTCATGACCCACACCAGGGCCTCGCTGGACTGCCAGACCAGCAGCGAGCGCCAGCGCGGCCGGGCCAGCACCGCCAGCGGCAGCAACCACAGCGCGTACTGCGGGCTGTAGACCTTGTTGAGCAGCAGGAAGCCGGCGACCAGCAGGAACGCGACCTGCGCCACCCGGGGCCGCACCGGGGCGGAGAGCACCAGCCAGGCGACCCAGGCGGCCAGCGCGACCAGCAGCACGGCCACGACCGCGTTGAGCACCGACGGCGTCTGCCCCTCGGCCAGCGGCCCGTCCAGCACCCGCTCGCCGGTCGCGGTGAGCAGGACGTTCCAGATCGACTCCGGGTTGGCCGGCCGCTGCCGGCTGAAGGCGAAGAACCAGCCCCAGTTCTCCGGTGCGGCCAGGGCCACCGGCACGTTGACCACCAGCCACGCCCCCGCCGCCGCAGCCGCCGCCCGCAGCCAGGTCCCGAGCGCCCCGGCCCGCAGGCACAGCAGGAACAGCGCGCCCAGGACCAGCAGCGGGTACAGCTTCGCGGCCACGCCCAGCCCCAGGAGCGCGCCGGCGAGCACCGGCCGCTCGCGGGCCCACGCCCACAGCGCCAGCGCGGTCAGCGCGACGGCCACCAGGTCCCAGTTGTTGAACGCGTAGACGAGCAGGACGGGGGACAGCGCCACCATCGCGGTGTCCCACGGCCGGCGCCCGGTGAGCGGCAGGACGGCGCGGGTGACGACCAGCGCGCACACCGCCATCAGCAGCGCGGTGACGACCGTGTAGCTCTGCACCGGCGGGACGGCGGGCAGGCCCACCGCGGCCGCCAGCGCGTCGTACCCGCCCGACAGCCACGCGGCCAGCGCCATCACCGCGCCGGTGAGCACCGGGTACTCCACCCGGGCGTCGAGGTAGGGCAGCGCGCCGTCCCCCTGCCCGTAGACGCCGAACAGCGGCACCGGGTCGGAGTAGCAGAGGTGGGTGTACTGCACGGAGCCGGTCCAGTCCCCGTCGGAGCACGGCACCTGCTTGAGCCAGGCCACCCCCAGCACGGCGGTGGTGAACAGCAGGCACACCCGCAGCGGGGTCCAGAACGACGCCCGTCCGACGACGGCGTGCCGTCCCCACGGGCCGCCCACCGCCTCGCTGGCCTGGGCCACGACGGGGTCGGTCCAGCTGGGGACGACGCGGTCGGGCCGGTGCGGGGACGCCGGGCCGACCGTCCCGCCCACCGGTGCGGGCGGGACGGTGCGGTCGGTGCTCACGCGCAGAGTGTCCCCGGTCGGCTCAGCCGCCCGGTGTCTGCTGCGCGTCCTCCCGGCCCTGCGCGTCCTCCCGACCCGGGGTGTCCGGCCGGCCGGCGCCGGCGCTGGTCCCGGGGGCGACCGGCGGGGACACCGGCGTCGGGGCGGTCGGGGGCGTCGCGGTGGGCGTGGGGACGGCCGTCGCGCTGGGCGTGGGGGTGGGCGTCGGGGTGGCGTCGTCCTGGCCCGTGACCGGTGCCGGCTGCGTCGGCCGGGTGGTCACCGGGGCGGGCGCGGGCTCGGGTGCCGGTGCGGGCACGCCCTGGCCGGTGTCCCCGCGGATGAGCGCCCGGTCGGGCAGGTCCTCCTCCGGCGTGCCCTCGAGCACGGTGTCCATGAACGTCTGCCAGATGGCGCCGGGCAGGCCCGAGCCGTAGACGGGGCGGCCCCGGGCGTCCTCGACCGGGTTGGCCGGCGAGTCGTTGCCCATCCACACCGCCGTGGCGATCGAGGGGGTGAAGCCCACCATCCAGGCGTCGGAGTTGTCCGCGCCCTGGCCCTGGGTGCCGGTCTTGCTGGCCACCTCCCGGCCGCCGTCCAGCGCGCGGCGGGAGTACGCGGCGACGTCGGTCATCGCGTACGTGGTGTCGTTGACCACGTCGGCGGCGAACACCTGGTCGCCGGCGTCACCGGCGTAGTCCAGCAGCACCGCGCCCTGGCTGTCGGTCACCCGCGAGACGAAGAACGGCTCGTGCTCGACGCCGCCGTTGGCCAGCGTGGCGAACCCGTGCGCCTGGTCGATCGGGCGCATCTCGTACTGGCCGATCCCGATCGAGCCGCCGGCCGCGCCGGTCTCGGTGTCGGCGAGCGTGTTCTCGCCGGCGAGGTCGCCGAAGGCCGGCTCGTCGGGCCAGGTCTCGGGCAGGCCGGTCGCCGCCAGGATGTTCTGCCGCACCCGCTCGGGGCCGACCTCGTAGGCCAGCCCGTAGTAGGTGGTGTTCAGCGAGCGGGTCATCGCCTCCCGCAGCGTGCAGGCGCCGCAGGAGGCGCCGCCGGAGTTGCTCACCGGCAGGCCCGGACGGTCCGGGAAGGTCTTCGGCGAGGAGCCGTCGCGCCGGGCGTTGACGCCGATGCCGTCCTCCAGCGCGGTGGCCAGCACGTAGGGCTTGACCGAGGAGCCGGGCTGGCGCAGCGCCTGGGCGTAGTCGACGGCGCCGTCGCCGGAACCGGTCGGCCCGCCGTAGTAGGCGCGCACCGCGCCGGTCCGCGGGTCGATCGCCACGAGCGCCTCGCGCAGGGGCTCCGGCTGGCCGTCCATGACCTCGGCGACCGCGGCCTCGGCGGCGTCCTGGTAGCGCTTGTCGACCGTGGTGGTGATCCGCAGGCCACCGGCCCGCAGCTGCTGCTCGTCGTAGCCCTTGGCCTCCAGCTCGGCGATGGCGCGCTGCACGACCAGGCCCTCGGACTCCGCGGGGATGCCCAGGTTGGTGCCGGTGCGCGGCAGGACCGGCGGGTAGGCCGAGGCGGCCCGCTCCTCCGCGGTCAGCCAGCCCTGCTCGACCATCCCGTCGAGCACCAGGCCCCAGCGGTCCTGCGCCCCCTCCGGGTTGTTCTCGGGGTCGTACACAGTCGGGTTGCGGACCAGCACGGCGAGCACGGCGCCCTGCTGGGCGGTGAGCTGGCTGGCCGGGACGCCGAAGTAGGTGTTCGCGGCCGCCTCGATGCCGTAGGCGCCGCGGCCGAAGTAGATGGCGTTGAGGTAGCTCTCCAGGATCTCGTCCTTGGAGGCCGTGTTGTCCAGCTTGACGGCCAGGAAGAGCTCCTTGAACTTCCCCTGGTAGGTGGCGTCGTTGTCCAGGAACGACAGGCCGACGTACTGCTGGGTGATCGTCGAGCCGCCCTGCGTCGAGCCGCCGGTGAGGTTGTTCCACGCGGCCCGCACGATGCCGGTCGCCGAGATGCCCGGGTCGGTGTAGAAGCTGCGGTTCTCCGCGGCCAGGACGGCGTTGCGGGCGGCCTGGGAGACCTCGCCGATCGGCACGTTGGTGCGGTTCTCCGCACCCAGCCGGGCCATCTCGGTGGTGCCGTCGGAGTAGTGGACGACGGTGGTCTGCGCGTTCTGCACCGAGTTCGGGTCGGGCACCTCGGTGGTCGCGTAGACGACGCCGACGAACACGCCGAGCAGCACGAACGCGCCGGCCACCAGCCCGAGGAGGAGCCGCAGCCGGCGCCGGCGGCGCTGGGTGCGCGCCCGCGCCACCCCGCCACCGGAGCGGGCGCCCCGCGCGGGGGGACGGCCGCGCGACGCCGTCGTCCGCCCCCCGCGGCCGGCCGGTGGCCGGCCCCTGCCCACCGGGGGTCGCCCGCCCCCGCCCGAGGCGCCGGCGGTGCGACCGGACGGCGGACGGCGGACCGAGCCGCTGCGCGGCCCGACCGGTGAGGTCTCGTCGTGGGGAGGCACGCGGGGCCCCTCTCTGGTCCAGGTCTCGGTGGGCGCGCAGCCGGCAGTCGTCCGGCGCCCAGGGTGGCGTCTTCAGCTGTACGGGCGGGGGAGGCCCGCTGCCCGGGGGACACC
The DNA here is from genome assembly GCF_032460525.1 of Geodermatophilus sp. DSM 44513. Classification (NCBI taxonomy): domain Bacteria; kingdom Bacillati; phylum Actinomycetota; class Actinomycetes; order Geodermatophilales; family Geodermatophilaceae; genus Geodermatophilus; species Geodermatophilus sp. DSM 44513. The sequence goes on from NZ_CP135963.1 coordinate 4,602,439, forward strand.
CTGCCGTCCCAACGACCACGCGGGGCACTCCGTGTCCCCGTGTGACGCACGACGCCGGCTCGTGCGGCACCGCGGCCCCCGGTGGCGGCTACTCGGTGGCCGCCCGCCGCCGTGACCGGCGCGGCTGGCGCTCCGGGTCCGGTTCGGCGCCCAGCAGGTAGGAGCAGTCCAGGTGGTTCCAGCCGCAGCCCCGGCAGACCTGGACGGCGTAGACGGAGAACTCCTCCTGCGCCCCGTCCATCCGGGCCAGCTCCACCGGCGTCTTCGCCTGGCCGGCCGTGGGGCCCAGCCGGTCCCCGTAGACGTAGCTGACCAGCGTGAGCCGTTCCCGGCGGCACACCGGGCAGGTGAGGTCGGTCGGCTGACCGTGGTACCGGGCCGCCCGGGTGAGGTAGGGACTGGCGTCGCACACCTCGGAGAGCCCGGTGCGGCCGGCGTACACGTCGGCGAGGACGGCGCGCCGCTGCAGCGCGTAGTCCACGACGGATCGACGTCCGGGCACGGCGCCAATGTACGCACCACGGGTGACGGCGGAAGGCCTCCCGCGACGCCCGCACGTTCCCCGGCGGCCACTCCGGGTGCCTCCCGTACACCGGACGTTGTATCGTCTCGATACATCGGTCCGCAGCGTGGTGAGGGGAGGGCGGCGTGCTCGAGTTCGCCATCCTGGGCCTGCTGCACCAGTCGCCCATGCACGGCTACGAGCTGCGCAAGCAACTGGCCCAGGTGCTCGGCGGGCTGCGCAGCATCTCCTACGGGTCGCTGTACCCCGCCCTGAAGCGGCTGCACGCCGCCGGGTACGTCAGCACCGACGAGCCCGACCCCCGCGCCCCGCTGCCGGCCGACGCGCCCCCGCTCACCGGCCGGCGCGGCAAGGTGGTCTACACGATCACCGCCGAGGGCAAGGAGCGCTTCCACGAGCTGGTCGGCCAGACCGGCCCGGAGACCTACGACGACGGCGGGCTGTTCGGCGTCCGGCTGGCCTTCTTCCGGCACACCGCCGCCGACGTGCGGCTGCGCGTCCTCGAGGGCCGCCGGCGCGCCGTGGAGCGCCAGCGCGAGGGGCTGCGCGCCTCCCTCGCCCGCACCCGCGAGCGGCTGGACCGCTACACCCTGGAGCTGCAGCGCCACGGCCTGGACTCCGTCGACCGCGAGGTCCGGTGGCTCGCCGAGCTCATCGACCGGGAGCTGACCGACGGCCAGCGACCCCGGGACGACGGCGCCGAGCCCGGGGGCCCGCCCGCGGCAGGGACACCGCCGCGGTCCTGAGCCGCCCCCACGACCCGGCGGGCCGACACCGCCCGCCACCCCCACAGCAGGACCGTCCCGGTCCGTGCCCACCGACCGCACCCGGTCAGAAGGAGATCTCCATGGGATCCGTCAAGGTCGCCGTCGTCGGCGTCGGCAACTGCGCCGCGTCGCTGGTGCAGGGAGTCCACTACTACCGCGACGCCGACGAGACCGCGTCGGTCCCCGGCCTCATGCACGTCCGGTTCGGCGAGTACCACGTGTCCGACGTGCAGTTCGTCGCGGCGTTCGACGTCGACGCCAAGAAGGTCGGCCGCGACCTGTCCGAGGCGATCGTGGCCAGCGAGAACAACACCATCAGCATCTGCGACGTCCCCCCGCTAGGCGTCACCGTGCAGCGCGGCACGACCCTCGACGGGCTGGGCCGGTACTACCGCGAGATGGTCGAGGAGTCCGACGAGGAGCCGGTGGACGTCGTCGCAGCACTCCGCGAGGCGCAGGCCGACGTCCTGGTCTGCTACCTGCCGGTGGGCTCGCAGCAGGCCGCGGAGTTCTACGCCCAGTGCGCCATCGACGCCGGCGTGGCCTTCGTCAACGCCCTCCCGGTGTTCATCGCCGGCACCCCGGAGTGGGCGGAGAGGTTCACCGCCGCGGGCGTGCCCATCGTCGGGGACGACATCAAGTCCCAGGTGGGCGCCACCATCACCCACCGGGTGCTGGCCAAGCTGTTCGAGGACCGCGGCGTGCAGCTGGACCGCACCATGCAGCTCAACGTCGGCGGCAACATGGACTTCAAGAACATGCTCGAGCGCGAGCGGCTGGAGTCCAAGAAGATCTCCAAGACCCAGTCGGTGACCTCGCAGGTCGACCGGGACATGGGCGCGGGCAACGTGCACATCGGCCCGTCGGACCACGTGCCGTGGCTGACCGACCGCAAGTGGGCCTACGTGCGCCTGGAGGGCCGCGCGTTCGGCGACGTGCCGCTGAACCTGGAGTACAAGCTGGAGGTCTGGGACTCCCCGAACTCCGCCGGCATCATCATCGACGCCGTCCGCGCCGCGAAGATCGCCAAGGACCGGGGGATCGGCGGACCGATCCTGTCGGCGTCGGCGTACTTCATGAAGAGCCCGCCGGTGCAGTACGACGACAGCACGGCCCGCGACGCCGTGGAGGCCTTCATCCGGGGCGACGCCGAGCGCTGAAAGAGGACCTCGCTGCCCCCCACGCCTCGCGAGCTCGGCGCGGGCCCCTGCAGCGAGGCCGTTCCAGCACCGCACCGGGGCCCGTCCCTCGCCGAGGGGCGGGCCCGCTGCGTGTGGGTGGCGGTCCGGGCCGGGACCGCTGAATAGGCTGCCCGCATGCCCGCGCGCCGCCGTCCGCTACTCCCGGCGCTGGTGGTGCTGGCCCTGCTGGCCGGGTGCGGCGGCGCGCAGGAGCGACTCGAGGGGGCGCCGGTCACCGAGGCCGAGGCCGGCCTGCTGGCCCGGCTGCTGGCCGACACCCACGAGCGGGGCGGCGCGGACGTCGTCGTCACGGCGCCCTACGGCGAGGACGGCGTGCTCACCCTGACCGGGGAGGTCGACCTGGCCGGCGGCACCGGGCGGGCCCAGGCGGTGACCAGGCACGGCGACGGCCGGCCCGACGACACCCGCACGCTGTTCTTCACCGCCGACGAACTGTGGTTCGGCGACGTCCCGGGCCTGGCCACCGCGCTGGCGGCCGCCGGGCTGCCCGAGGCCTCCTACGTGCGCCGGCCGGTGTCGGTGGCGCGGGAGGCGCCGCTGGTCGACGTCCTCGCCCGGGTGGTGCTCAACCTCGCCGCCGAGGAACCCGATCCCGCCGGCGCTTTCCGCGGGGCGGGCTACACCTGGCAGGGCGAGCGGTCGATCGACGGGGAGCTGGCCGGGCTCTACGCCTCGGGGACCGGCTGGTCGGTCGCGGTCGACCGGTCCACCGACCTGCTGGTGCAGTACCGCACGCCGCTGCCCGGGACCGACGAGGTCACGGTGACGCTGTCCGACCACGGGCCGCGGGAGATCACACCACCGGCCGCGGGCGAGTCCGTGGACTCCGCCGAGCACCCCGACGTCGCGGAGACCGTCGGGCTCTGAAGGAGCCCCTACGGGCCGGTCCGGCCTGTCGCCGGACGTGCAGGAGGGGCGGCCTCTTCCCCAGACCGCCCCTCCCGAGGTGTTCTTACCAGATCCCGGGCCCGCGCGCAGCGCAGGACACGCCGGTCAGTTGGCCGTGGGGTCCGCGGGCGCGGTGGACAGCACCGCCAGGCGGCCGGTCTGGCGGCCCACCACCCGCCGCCACAGCTGCGGCCCGGCCAGCTCGCTGAGCACGTCGTCCGCACTGCCGGGCACGCACGCCCAGGCCCCCTCGGCGATCTCGCCCGCCAGCTGGCCGCGCGACCAGCCCGCGTAGCCGGCGAACACCCGCAGGCCCTGGACCCGCCCGGTCAGCTCGTCGGGGTCGGCGTCGAGGTCCACCAGGTGCACGCCGCCGGCCACCGGCCGCAGCGCGCACCCGTCCTCCGGGCCCCCGCTCGCCGCGGCAGCACACACGGCCAGGCACAGGGCGGTGTCGGTCTCGCACGGGCCGCCCACGTGGAACACGCCGGGGTCGACGGCGAGGTCGCACCAGACCGGCAGCACGTCGCGGATGTCGACCTGGCTGGGCCGCCCGAGCACCACGCCGAGCGTGCCGCCCTCGTTGTGGTCCAGCACGTAGACCACGGCGCCGGCGAAGTTCGGGTCGGTCAGGCCCGGCATCGCGACGAGCAGCGACCCGGGGCGGACGTCGTCCAGGCCCCCGGTCGAGAGCGCGGGGACGGCGTCCCGGCGACGGCGGCCCGTCGCGGGCCGGGCGGGACGACCCGGCTCGGGTTCGGGCGAGGACGGGGGAGTCATCACCGACCAGTGTGCCCCACCGCGACGCCCCCCGGCGGCGGCAGGCACACCCACGGGGGGAGGTCGCGCGGCCCGTCGTCGCCCGGGAGTGGAGGGGTCGCCACCGTAGGGTGACCGCGTGCCGCAGGGAACGACCGTGCGCACCCTGCTGTCCTCCGGCGGCTTCCGCCGGCTGCTGGCCACCCGGCTGTCCGCGCAGTTCGGGGACGGCGTGCTGCAGGCCGCCCTCGCCGGCACGCTGGTGTTCGACCCGCAGCGCGCCGCCGACCCGCTGGCGGTCGCCACCGGCTTCGCCGTCCTGCTGCTGCCCTGGTCGCTGGTCGGTCCGTTCGCCGGCGTCTGGCTGGACCGGTGGAGCCGGCGGCGGGTGCTGGTGCACGCCGGCGTGCTGCGCGCCGGCCTGGTCGCCGTCCTGGCCCTGCTCGTGGCCGGCGGCACCGCCGGTGCGCCGCTGCTGGTCACCGGGCTGCTGCTGTTCTCCGTCGCCCGCTTCGTGCTGTCGGCGCTGTCGGCGTCCCTGCCGCACACCACCGGTGACCTGGTGCCGGCCAACGCCCTGTCGACGACCGCCGGCGCGGTGGCCGCGGTCGCCGGCGGCGCGACCGCGATCGCCGTGCAGCAGGCCGCCGACCTCACCGGGGACGGCGGCTACGCGCTGGTCACCCTCGGCGCGGCCGGGCCCTACCTGCTGGCCGCCGCGGTGGCCGCGGGGTTCGGCTCCCGCGCCCTCGGGCCGGACGACGGCGCGGCCCGGGCCTCCGCCCGTCAGGTGCTCGCCGGGATGGTGGCCGGGGTCCGGCACCTGCGGGCGCGCCCGCCGGCGGTCACCGCGCTGGCCGTCGTCACGGTGCACCGGCTGTGCTTCGGGCTGCTCACCCTGATGACCCTGCTGTACGCGCGCGCCGCCGCCCCGGCCGGCGGGGGGCTGCTCGGCGTCGGAGCGGCCGTCGCCGCCGGCGCGGCCGGGACGCTGCTGGCGGCCGTGGTGACCCCGCGGGCGGTGCGCCGCCTGGGCCGGGCCCGGTGGGTGACGCTGCTGCTGGCCACCGGCGGGCCGCTGCTGGCCGTGCTGGCGTGGCCGTTCCGGCCGGTGGGCATCGTCCTGGCCGCCGCCGTGCTGGGCTTCCTCGGGCAGGGCGTGAAGATCTGCGTGGACGCGACGCTGCAGCAGGTCGTCGACGACGACGTCCGCGGCCGGGTTTTCTCCGTCTACGACACGCTGGTCAACGTCAGCTACGTGCTCGCGCTGCTGGTCGCGGCGCTCCTGCTGCCCGCGGACGGCGTCTCCCGGCCCGCGGTGCTCGCCGTCGCTGCCGCCTACCTCCTCGCCGCGGCCCTCACCGGAGGCTCACGAGCGAGGTTTCCTGCGCGCTGAGCCTCCACTCAGGCGACGAGACGCAACAACTCGCGGCCACAGGCGAGTGGCTCGGTGCGCAGCCGGCGCACCGGGAACCGGAACAGCCGCACCCCTGCGCCCTGGATGGCGTTCTGCCGGCCGAGGTCGGAGCTCCAGTCACTCGCGGACAGGTGGAACGCCGCCCCGTCGGCCTCGGCCGCGACGCGGGTGCGCCGCCAGAAGGCGTCCACGAAGAAGGTCCCCGACGGGGTCTCGATCGCGGCACCCCACTCCGGCTCGGGCACCCCGGCGAGGAGCAGCGCACGCCGAAGATCGGCCTCTCCGACCGATCGCATCCCCCGCCGGGCGTCGGCGACCGCCGTGCGCAGCCCAGGGGTGAGCCGCCTGCCGAGCAGGGCCGCCTCACGCTCCAGGTCGGCGACCGTGCACAGGCCCCGCTGCAGGACGTCGGCGACCACGTGGTCGACGTCGTGACGGCGGGCGACAGTGGCTGCGACGTCGACCGCCGCCCGCGCCGGCGGGCACACCCGCAGGCCGTCGACGACGCCCTCGGCGATCGGGCGGCGGCTCTGGTGCACCACGAGGAAGCCGCGCGAGCGCAGGTGGTGACCCTGCGGCACGGTCACCTCCACCAACCCGCCCTCCTGCGGGACGGCGTAGTCGCCGCGGACTCCCGCCGCCCTCCGCAAGTTGGTGAGCTCCTCGGCCCGCGCCTGCCAGGCGACCAGGGCGCTGCGGTGGCTGAGGGCGGCGGCTGCGCCCGCGAAACACAGCGCCGCGTGCCAGCGCTCGATGCGCGTCAGCGGACCCGAGTGGCTGACGAACACCCCGGGCAGCGGCTCCTGCCACCTCCCCGCGGCCACCGCCGTGCGCAGGCGGTAGTTGCTGTTCCCCTGTGCCAGCAGGACGCGTCGGGGGGCGACCTGCTGACCGTGGTGGTCGATGGGCGGGAGGCGCACCCGCGGAGAGTGCCGTGTCGAGCACCCGGCGCGCGGGCGTCGTCCACAGCGGAGGCCCGCGAACGAGGTTTCCTGCGCTCTCAGCCTCCGGTGCGGGCCGACCACCAGGCGCGCAGCTCGGCCTCGGCCTCGTCGGGGTCCAGCGGGCCGCGTTCCAGGCGCAGCTCCTTGAGGAACGTCCACGCCTCGCCCACCTCGCGCCCCGGCGGGATGCCCAGGATCGCCATGATCGCGTTGCCGTCGAGGTCCGGGCGGACCCGCGCGAGGTCCTCGGCGGCCGACAGCTCGGCGATTCGCTGCTCCAGCGAGTCGTAGGTCTCCGCCAGCGCCGCGGCCCGCCGGCGGTTGCGGGTGGTGCAGTCCGAGCGCACCAGCTTGTGCAGCCGGGGCAGCAGCTCGCCGGCGTCGGTCACGTACCGGCGGACGGCGGAGTCGGTCCACTCACCGCGGCCGTAGCCGTGGAAGCGCAGGTGCAGGAAGGTCAGCCGAGCCACCGCCTCGACGACGTCCTTCGGGTAGCGCAGCGCGGTCAGCCGCCGGCGGACGAGCTTGGCGCCGACCACCTCGTGGTGGTGGAAGGAGACCCGGCCGCGCGGCTCGTGCCGGCGGGTGGCCGGCTTGCCGACGTCGTGCAGCAGCGCGGCCAGCCGCAGCACCAGGTCCGGCGACGGGTGGTCCGGGTCGGCCTCCTCCAGGGCGATCGCCTGGTCCAGCACGGTCAGCGAGTGCGTGTAGACGTCCTTGTGCTGGTGGTGCTCGTCGATCTCCATCCGCAGCGCGGACAGCTCCGGCAGGACGACGTCGGCGAGCCCCGTGCCGACGAACAGCTCCAGCGCCGCCCGCGGGGAGTGCTGCAGCAGCGTCTTGGACAGCTCCACCTGCACCCGCTCCGGGGTGATCCGGCCGAGCTCGGGAGCCAGCGAGGTCATCGCGGCGACCACCTCCTCGGCGGGGGTCAGGCCCAGCTGCGCGACGAACCGGACGGCGCGCAGCATCCGCAGCGGGTCGTCGGCGAAGGAGTCCACCGCGGTCCCCGGCGTCCGCAGCCGCCCGGCGAGCAGGTCGCCGAGCCCGCCGAAGGGGTCGGTGACGGTGCGGTCGGGGCCTAGCGAGACCGCCATCGCGTTGACGGTGAAGTCGCGGCGGGCGAGGTCGTCGACGAGCGAGTCGCCCCAGGCCACCTCGGGGTTGCGCGACTCGCGGTCGTAGCGGTCGGCCCGGAAGGTGGTGATCTCCAGCCGGACGCCGTCGACCTCGGCGCCGACCGTGCCGAAGGCGATGCCGGTGTTCCACGTGGAACTGGCGAGGCCCCGCAGCAGGTCGAGCACCTGCTCGGGCCGGGCGTCGGTGGTCACGTCCAGGTCGCCGGGGACGCGCGGCTCCCCGGACCCCGCCGCCAGCAGCGCGTCGCGCACCGACCCGCCGACCAGGTGCACCTCGTGCCCGGCGGCGGTGAAGCGCTTCCCCAGCCGGGTGAGCACGGGGGAGACGTCGACCAGCTGCCGCACGGTCTCCTGGACGGCGGCCGGCACGGGGGCGCCGTCCCGGGGAGGACTCTGCGGCTGACCGGACACGACGGTCCAGGGTAGTGCGGTGTCTCGCGCTACCCTCCTGGCATGGCTGGGACGGGCGGGCGAGGGCGCCCCGGCCGCCGGTTGCGCCGGGTCGACGAGACCTCCGCCGGGGGCCTGGTGGTGGCCGACGACCCCATCACGGGGCCGCGTGCCGCCCTGATCGGCCGCACCGACCGCCGCGGGCGGCTGCTGTGGTCCCTGCCCAAGGGCCACATCGAGGAGGGCGAGACCCCCGAGGACACCGCCGTCCGGGAGGTCGCCGAGGAGACCGGCATCATCGGCGAGGTCGTCGCCCCGCTGGGCATCATCGACTTCTGGTTCGTCGCCGACGGCCGCCGGGTGCACAAGACGGTGCACCACTTCCTGCTGCGCGCCATCGGCGGGGCCCTGTCCGACGCCGACGTCGAGGTGACCGAGGTCGCCTGGGTGCCCCTCGACGAGCTCGGCGCACGGCTGGCCTACGCCGACGAGCGCGCACTGGTCGAGCGGGCGCCCGCGCTCCTCGCCGACAGCGCGTGAGCCGGCCGGCGAGCGCACCGGCAGGCAGAGCACGCACCCGGCGGTCGGCCGCCGGGTGCGTGCTGGCCGCGCTGCTCGCCGTCCCGCTCGTGGCGCTGGCGCCGGCCGCGACGGCCGCGCCGGAGGACCCGGCCCCCGCCGCGGACGACCGTCCGGTCGCCGTGCGACTCACCGTGCTCGAGCCGCGCACCGTCGCCCCGGGCACCCCCGGCGTCCCGGTGACCGTCGCCGGCGAGCTGACCAACACCGGCACGGAGACGCTGACCGACCTCGACGTGCGCCTGCAGCGAGGGGAGCCGCTCACCACGCGCGCCGAGCTCCAGGCCGCCGCGGACGGGCCCGAGCCGGCGGCGATCGCCGTCACCCCGTTCCAGGACGTCGCCGACGAGCTGCGGCCGCGGGACTCGGTGCCCTTCACGCTCAGCACGACCACCGACGCGCTGGCCATCGGCTCCGAGGGCGTCTACCCGGTGCTGCTCAACCTCAACGGCATCGGCTCCGACGGGGAGCGCCGCCGGGTCGGGGAGCTGACCACCCAGCTGGTCGCGCCGCCGGTGGCGCCGGTCGGGCCGACGGACGTCGCGTGGCTGTGGCCGCTGGTCGAGCGCACCCACCGCGACGCCTCCGGCACCTTCGTCGACGACGAGCTGGCCGGGGAGGTCGCGGTCGGGGGCCGGCTGGACCGCGTCCTGGCCACGCTGGAGCGTCTGCCGCAGTCTGTCCCCGCGGAGGGCGGCGACCCGGTGCCGACGGTGCCGGTGACCCTCGCCGTCGACCCCGCCCTGGTCGAGGAGCTCGCGCTCATGGCCGCCGGTCCCTACGCCGTCGCCGGCGATGCGGACGGCGGCGAGGGCACCGACGAGGCGGCCGCCTTCCTCGACCGGCTGCGCGCCCTGGCCGCCGACCACCCCGTGGTCGCGCTGCCCTACGGCGACGTGGACGCCGACGCCCTGACCGCCACCGGGCTGCCCCAGGTGGTCACCCGCAGCCTCCCCGGCAGCCCGGGGGGCACGGCGCAGGACGACCCCGCCGCACCCGGCGCCGCCGACGCGGCCGGTGCCTCCGGCGCGGGCATCCTGCGGGAGGTCCTCGGCGTCGAGGCCCGCACCGACCTGGCCTGGGCGGTCGGCGACTCGCTGCGCCCGGGCACCCTGGACGTGCTCGCCGACGGCGGGATCAGGCAGGTCGTGCTCGACCCCGGCGCCCTCCTCGACGGCGAGGCCGCGCTGGGCGCGACCGGCCCGGCGGCGGCCCGGACCACGTTGCCCACCGCCGGCGAGCCGGTGCAGGCCCTGGTCGCCGACGACGTCCTCGGCGACGTCGCGGCCACGGCGGAGCAGATCCCCGGGGGCGGCCGGGCCGCCGAGCAGCGGCACCTCGCCGAACTGGCGCTGCTCGCCCTGCAGGCCGGGAGCGCCCCCGCGGGGCAGAGCGTGCTGGTCGCCCCGCCCCGCCAGGTGGACGCCGACCCGGTGCCGGTCAGCACCATGATGGCCACCTCCGCGGGGCAGCCGTGGCTGCGGCCGGTCACCGTGGCCGGGCTCGGCGAGGGGCCGGTCACCGACACCGGCGGGCTGGCGCCGCCGTCGGGGCCGGACGGGCTGGAGCCCGCCGGGCTGGCCGACGTCGCCGCCGCCGTCGCCGTCCGGGAGGACCTCGCCGGCGCGGTGTCCGGCGACGCGGCCGCGGTGCTGGCGCCGTGGGACGCCGCCATCGCGCGCAGCAGCTCGGCGGCCTGGCGGGACGACCCGGTGGCCTTCGCCGCGGCCGCCGCGGACGTGCGGGCGACGACGGCCCGGCTGCTCGAGCGGGTCACGCTGCTCGCCCCGGCCGAGGGCACCTACAGCCTCGCCGCCCGCGACGCGCCGCTGGTGCTCACCGTGCTCAACGACCTGCCCTTCGCCCTGCGCGTGCAGCTGCAGGTGCAGACCCGCGGCAACGCGCTGTCGGTGGGCGACGTCAGCGACCAGGTGCTGGAACCCCAGCAGCGGACGATCCTGCAGGTGCCCAGCGAGGTCAGCCAGTCGGGGAGGTTCAGCGTGACGGCCACGCTGACCACGCCGGACGGCGTCCCGCTGGGGGAACCGGTGCGGCTGCAGCTGCAGAGCACCGCCTACGGGTCGATCTCCGTGGTCGTCACCATCGGCGCGGCCGCGCTGCTCGGGCTGCTGTTCCTGCGCCGGCTGGTGCGCTACCTGCTGCGCCGCCGCCGCGGCACGCCCGGTGAGGGGGACGACGACCTGCCCGGCGGCCCGGAACGCGAGGGTGCGGGGGTCCCGCTGCCGCCGACGCGGAGCCCGGTGTGACCCGCCACCGCCGCGCCGGGGACCGCCGGTGAGCGACCGTCCGGTGGGGGAGCAGCAGCGCCGGCCGCTGCCGCCCGTGCCGCCTCCCCCGGCCGCGGCGCGCGGGCCGGAGTCCGGGTCCGGTGAGCGCGTCCGGCGCGACCCGGCCCCGCCCGCCGTGCCCGGCCCGGTCACCCCGCCGGCCCTGCCGCTGCCCCCGCCGCCGTACCCCAAGGCGCCGCCGGGCGGGCGGCCGCTGCCCCCGGTCCCACCCCGGGCGCAGCGGGTCCGGGACCTCCCCCCGGTGCCCCCGCCCCGGCAGCCGTCGCGCTTCGTGCCCGGCCCGGACGACACCCAGCTCATCCCGGTGCTGCCCGCCGTGCCGCGGCGGGTGGACGAGACCGACGAGGAGGTCGAGGCCCGCGAGGGCCGTCCCGGCGCCAGCGGCGGCATCCTGCGCGCCGCCGGCACGATGGCGGTGGCCACGCTGGTCTCCCGCATCACCGGCCTGCTGCGCACGATGGTGCTCACCGCGGCGCTGGGCGTCGGCCTGGTCGGCGACGCCTACAACACCTCCAACACGCTGCCCAACATCGTCTACGAGCTGCTGCTCGGCGGGGTGCTCACCTCGGTGGTCGTGCCGCTGCTGGTCCGCGCCCAGGAGCGGGACCGCGACGGCGGCACCGCCTACGCCCAGCGCCTGGCCACCGTCGCCGTCCTCGGGCTGGTCGTGGTCACCGCGCTCGCGGTGCTCGCCGCGCCGCTGCTGACCCGGCTGTACGGCCTCGGCGAGGACCCCGAGCAGTACCGGCTGGCCACCTGGCTGGCCCGCATCCTGCTCCTGGAGATCGTCTTCTACGGGATCGGCGCCCTGGCCCAGGCGATCCTCAACTCCCGCGGGGTGTTCGGTCCGCCGGCCTGGGCCCCGGTGCTCAACAACGTGGTCGTCATCGTCACCGGGTTCCTCTTCCTCGCCGCCGCCGGCCCCGGGGAGCTGACCCCGGTGACCATCACCCCGCTGCAGGTGTGGCTGCTCGGCGGCGGCACCGCGCTGGGCATCGCCGTGCAGGCACTGGTGCTGCTGCCGCTGCTGCGCCGGGCCGGCGTGCCACTGCGCCCGCGCTGGGGGCTGCGCGACACCGGACTGCGCGAGATCGGCACCCTCGGGCTGTGGGTGGTCGGCTACGTGGCGATCAGCCAGGTGGGCGTCGTGGTGGCCACCCGGATCGCCAACGACGCCGGGCGGGACGGCGGGCTGGGGTCGCTGGGCCTGGCCAACGCCAGCCTGCTGTTCCAGATGCCCTACGGGATCATCGGCGTGGCCCTGCTGACCGCGCTGGTGCCGCGGATGAGCCGGGCCGCGGCGCGCTCCGACGTCCCCGGCGTGGTGCGCGACCTGTCGCTGGGCACCCGGCTGTCGGCCCTGGGCCTGCTGCCGGTCAGCGCGGCGCTGACCGTGCTCGGCCCGGCGATCGCGGTGGTGACCTTCGCCCGCGGGAACACCGGCGTCGAGGAGGCCCGCACCATCGGCCTGGCGCTGGCCGTCGGCGCCTTCGGGCTGCTGCCGATGGCGGTCACCCTGCTGCAGCTGCGGGTGTTCTACGCGATGCAGGACACCCGCACGCCCACGCTGCTGCAGCTGGGCATGGTCGGCGTCCGCGTGCCGCTGCTGGTGGCCGTACCGGTGCTGGTGCAGCCGGAGGACGTGGTGCCCGGCCTGATGCTCGTCACCGGCCTGACCTACGTCGTCGGCTGGGTGCTGGGCAACGTGCTGCTGCGCCGCCGCCTGGGGTCACTGGACAGCCGCACGACGCTGCTGCCGGTGCTGCGCGTGGCCGTCGTCGCGACGCTCGCCGGCCTGCTGGGGTGGCTCGCGGTGTCCCTGGCCGACGACGCCCTGGACCCGTCGGTGGCAGGGTCGCTCGCCACCGTGCTGCTCGGTACCGTGGTCATCGGCGTCACGACCCTCCTCGGGTTCGTGGTCGCCCGTGTCCCCGAGGTCCGGGAGCCCCTGGCGGCGCTGCGGGCCCGGCGGGGGCGCGGGTGAGCAGCGCCGGGCCGGGGCAACACAGCCGCCGGCCGGGAGGGGACGGGGGGCCGGGCGCACCGATGACGTCCACGACCACCGGGCTGCCCGACCGCTACCGCCCGATCGACCGGGTCGGCCCCGCCGAGACCACCCCCACCGGGGTCATCCACACCTGGCAGGCCCTGGACCGGGTGCTCAACCGCGACGTCGCCATCCGGGTGCACACCCCCGGCGGGCCCGCCGCCCGGGAGTGGATCGCCCGCGCGCTGACCGCCGGTGGACTGGCCACGCCGGCGCTGGCGATGGTCTACGACGCCGCCGAGGGCAGCGCGGGCCGGGCGGGGGAGGACGCCGCCCCGGGCAGCGCGGCCTACGTCGTCAACGAGTGGATCGAGGGCAGCACCCTCGCCGAGCGCCTCGCCGAGGGCCCGATGTCGGAGCGGGAGGCGCGCAGCGTGCTGCGCCGGCTGGCCGAGGGCGTGGCCGCGGCGCACCAGGTCGGCCTGGCCGTCGGCGGGCTCACCCCGGAGACCGTCGTCCTGCGCCGCGGCGGCTCGGTGGGGCTGCGCTCGGTGCCCGCCGCCAGCGGCACCGTGCAGGGCGACGTGGCCGCCCTCGGCGAGCTGCTCGAGTACTGCCTTACCGGCCGGCGTCCCGGGACGGTCCCCGAGGGGACGACGGCGGCCGGGATGCCCCCCGACCTGGCGGCGCTGGTGCGCCGGGCCCGCTCCACCGACCCGGGTGCCGGGCTGTCCAGCGTCGCGGCCATGGCCGCCCTGCTCACCGAGCGGCCGCGCACCGGGCACACCGCCGACCCGGCGCGCGCCGCCGACGAGTCCGACAGCGGGTGGCTGCGCCGGCTGCGCGAGCGCCGCGAGGAGGAGCGCGCCGAGTCCGGGGGCCGCCGGCCCGCCGTCGACCCCCCGACGCGGGACGCCACGAGCAGCTCCGCCCCGCCGCTGGCGGCCCGCGGGCTGCCGCCGGTACCCCTCCGGCGGCACGCGGCCGCCGAGGAGGACGACCTCCTGCCGCTGTCGGCCGGGGAGGACGGCGCCGACGACGACCCGGCCGGCCGGCCCGACGCCCGGCGCCGCCGGCTGCTGCTGGTGGGCCTGCCGCTGCTGGCGCTGGCCGTGGTCGTCGCGCTGGCGGCCTGGCTGGGCAGCAGCGTGCTCTCGGTGCCCGATGACGGGACCGGCGACCCGGGTGCGGCCCCCAGCGCGCCGTCGGCCGGCCCCCTGGCCCCGCAGCAGAGCGCTCCGCCGGCGGACGCGCCCGCCGCCGCCACCATCGCCGGCGGCAGCGTCTACAACCCCCAGGGCGACGGCGACCCGGAGAACCCCGACGAGGTCCCGCTGTCCTTCGACGGCGACCCGGCCACCGGCTGGTCGACGGTGACCTACCGGGGGTCGCCGGCGTTCGGCAACCTCAAGGACGGCGTCGGCGTCCTCTACGACCTGGGCGCGGAGCAGCCGCTGGCCGGCGTCGGGATCAGCGGCAGCGCCGGCGCCACCGTGGAGGTCCGCGTCGGTGACCGGCCCGACGGCGACCTCGCCGCCTACCGGGTGGTGGCCGGCGGGACGCTCGGCGAGGCGGCCGACCTGGCCTTCGACGAGCCGGTGACCACCCGCTACCTGCTGGTGTGGGTCACCGGGCTGGTCCCCTCCGACGGCGGGTTCTCCGCCGAGGTCACCGAGGTCACCCTCACACCGGCCGGCTGAAGGAGGACCACCCTCCCCCCCACGCCTCGCGAGCTCGCGCTGGGCCCCGTCCAGAGGCTCGCCGCGAGCCTGCGAGCGGTGAGGAGGACGGGGTCCTTCTACCTGGAGGGCGGCCGGTTGCAGCACCGGGCGCAGGAATGCGGCCACCACGGTCCCGGTTGTGCCAGCCGTGACGACGAACCACCCGACCCCTGGCCCCGCGGTGACCGAGGAGCACGCAGTGCCCGCGATCCCGCCCGCCGAGCACGACGGCGTCCGCGACCTGATCATCATCGGGTCCGGTCCGGCCGGGTACACCGCCGCCGTCTACGCCGCCCGCGCGAACCTCCACCCCCTGGTGTTCGAGGGCTCGCAGTTCGGCGGCGCGCTGATGACCACGACCGAGGTCGAGAACTTCCCCGGGTTCGCCGAGGGCATCCAGGGCCCGCAGCTCATGGACGACATGCGCACCCAGGCCGAGCGCTTCGGCGCCGAGCTGGTGGCCCGCGACGTCACCGAGGTCGACCTGACCGCCGAGCCCAAGGTCGTCACGGTCGGCGACGAGGTGCACCGGGCGCACGCGGTCATCGTCGCGACCGGGTCGAAGTACCGCTACCTCGGGCTGGACAACGAGCAGCGGCTGCTGGGCCGCGGCGTGTCGGCCTGCGCGACCTGCGACGGCTTCTTCTTCCGCGACCAGGACATCGCCGTGGTCGGCGGTGGCGACTCGGCGATGGAGGAGGCCACCTTCCTCACCCGCTTCGCCCGGTCGGTGACCGTCGTGCACCGGCGGGAGGAGCTGCGCGCCTCCAAGATCATGCAGCAGCGGGCCCAGGGGAACGACAAGATCCGCTGGGCGCTGGGCAAGCAGGTCACCGACGTGCTCGGCGACCAGACGGTCTCCGGCGTCCAGCTGACCGACGTCGGCACCGGCGCCATTGAGGAGCTGCCGGTCTCCGGGGTGTTCGTCGCCATCGGCCACGACCCCCGCAGCGAGCTGTTCGTCGGCCAGCTCAAGCTCGACGACGAGGGGTACGTCCAGGTCGAGCACCCCACCACCCGGACCAACCTCGAGGGCGTCTTCGCCTGCGGTGACGTGGTCGACCACATCTACCGCCAGGCGATCACCTCCGCCGGCACCGGGGCCGCGGCCGCCATCGACGCCGAGCGATGGCTGGCCACCGCCTTCGGCGAGCGCTGACGGCCGCCCCTGCGAGGTGGCCCTCCTCCTTCCCCCCACGCCTCGCGAGCTCAGGCGGAGGGCCCCTGGAGGGTGGCCGTCCCAAGAGCTCACCGCGCTCGGCGCGGACCCATGGGGGGTGACCCTCCGGGGCATACACCACCCGTCGAGCGGGTTGTCCCGCACAGACCCACCGGCCGGGGCCCCTGCGCCCCGGCCGTCACCGGACCACGAGGAGAGCGACCCATGGCAGGCAACACCGTGACCGTCACCGACGCGAGCTTCGCCGACGACGTGCTGGGCAGTGACAAGCCCGTGCTCGTCGACTTCTGGGCGGAGTGGTGCGGCCCGTGCAAGATGGTCGCCCCGGTCCTGGAGGAGATCGCCTCCGAGCACGGCGACAAGCTGACGATCGCCAAGCTCAACATCGACGAGAACCCGCAGATCGCGCGTGACTACCAGGTCATGTCCATCCCGACGATGACCGTCTTCCAGGGCGGCAAGCCGGTGAAGAGCATCATCGGCGCCAAGCCCAAGGGCGCGATCCTCTCCGACCTCGCCGACTACCTGTGAGGACCGAACACACCCGGACGGCCTGACACGTCACCAGGGCCTCCCCCGCCACCGGCGGGGGAGGCCCTCGTGCGTCCGGGGCCCGCCGGGCCGACCGGACGGACGGGGACCACAATCGACCCCGATGGGAACCGACAGCCAGATGCAGCCCCTGGGGCCCGGGGACCGCGGTCCCGTCGTGGCCGACGTGCGCGCCGCCCTGCGCGCCCTGACCCTGCTGCCCGCCGGCGAGGCCCAGGAGCCGGTACCGCTGGAGCAGACGGTCTACGACCCGGCCACCGAACTCGCCGTGCGGCACTTCCAGCAGGTGCGCGGCCTCACCGTCGACGGCCGGGTCGGCGAGGAGACCTACCGCGCGCTGTCCGAGGCGCGCTGGTCCCTGGGCGACCGGCTGCTGCACCACGACCCGGTGCGCCCGATGCGCGGGGACGACGTCACCAACCTGCAGGACCGGCTGCACGAGCTCGGCTACGACGCCGGCCCGGTCGACGGCGTCTTCGGCGCGCAGACCGAGGCCGGTCTGCGGACCTTCCAGCGCGACTACGGCCTGACCTCCGACGGCACCTGCGGGCCGGCCACGCTGCGCGCCCTGCGCCAGCTCGGCCGCAAGGTCACCGGCGGGCGGCCGCAGCTGCTGCGGCAGAGCGCCAGCTTCGTGGAGAGCGGCCCGCACCTGATCGGCCGGCGGATCGTCGTCGACCCCGGGCACGGCGGCACCGACCGCGGCTTCAGCGCCGGGGAGACCACCGAGGCCGACCTGGTCCTCGACCTGGCCTCCCGCATCGAGGGCCGGCTCGCCGCGGCGGGGGCCACCGTGTACCTGACCCGCGGCCGACACCAGGACCCGACCCCGGCGGAGCGGACGGCGTTCGCCAACGACGCCCGCGCCGACCTGTTCCTGTCCCTGCACACCGACGCACACCGTTCCGAGCACGCCCGCGGGGTGGCCAGCTACTACTACGGCACCGGGTCGGGCCCGTCCTCGACGGTGGGGGAGCAGTTCGCGAACCTGGCCCGGCGGGAGGTCGTCGCCCGCACTGGGCTGCTGGACCTCGGCTCCCACCCGAAGACGTGGGACCTGCTGCGGATGACCCGGATGCCCGCCGTCCGGCTGGACTGCGGCTACCTGTCGCACCCCGTGGACCGGCTGCTGCTGCTGGACGCCCGGCTGCGCAGCACGGTCGCCAGCGCCGTCCTGGCCGCCGTCCAGCGGTTGTTCCTTCCCGCCGAGGCCGACCCGCCCACCGGCACCTTCGTGCTGCCCGCGAGGGGCTGACCGCTCACGGCGCGACGGGTGTGACGGTTGGGTCCGTCCCGGCCGTGTCCGGGTCGGGCAGGCCCCGGTGCTCCCTACACTCGGGGCGTGGCCTCCCTCCCGCCCGGCACGTCCCCGGGCCCCGGTGCGCACCACCCGGCTCCGCGGCACCCGCGGCTGGACCCGCTGGCCGACCGGTACGCGGCCCGCACGCACGGGATGAAGGCCTCGGAGATCCGCGCGCTGTTCTCCGTCGTGAGCCGTCCGGAGGTGGTCTCGCTGGCCGGCGGGATGCCCGCCGTCACCGCGCTGCCCCTGGACGCCGTCGGCTCCATGATCGGTGAGCTCGTGTCCGGGATGGGCGCGCAGACGCTGCAGTACGGCTCCGGTCAGGGCGACCCGCGGCTGCGCGAGCGGATCTGCGACGTCATGGCCCTGGAGGGCATCACCGACGCCAACCCCAGCGAGGTCGTGGTCACCGTCGGCTCCCAGCAGGGGCTGGACCTGGTCACCCGCGTGTTCGTCGACCCGGGCGACGTCGTCCTCGCCGAGGGCCCCTCCTACGTGGGCGCCCTGGGCGTGTTCCAGGCCGCGCAGGCACGCGTGCGGCACGTCGCGATGGACGACGACGGGCTCGTCCCCGAGGCGCTGGAGCAGGCGCTGCTGGAGTGCCGGGCGGCCGGTGACCGGGTGAAGTTCCTCTACACCGTGCCCAACTACCACAACCCGGCCGGCGTCACGCTGTCCGAGCCGCGCCGGCAGGCCGTCGTGGAGATCGCCGACCGGTACGACCTGCTGGTCATCGAGGACAACCCCTACGGCCTGCTGGGCTTCGACCGCGAGCCGATGCGCGCCCTGCGCGCCCGGGACGACCGGCGGGTCATCTACCTCGGCTCGTTCTCCAAGACGTTCTCCCCGGGCCTGCGGGTGGGCTGGGTGCTCGCCCCGCTCGCCGTCCGGGAGAAGCTGGTGCTGGCCACCGAGGCGCAGGTGCTCTGCCCGCCGTCGCTCACCCAGTACGCCGTGGCCCGCTACCTGGACACGCAGCCGTGGCGCGAGCAGGTCAAGCACTTCGTCGAGCTCTACCGCGAGCGGCGCGACGCCACCCTGGAGTCCCTGGAGGCGCTCATGCCGCCGGGCACCACCTGGACCCGCCCGGACGGCGGGTTCTACGTGTGGCTGAAGCTGCCGCACGGGCTGGACGCCAAGCTGATGCAGCCGCGCGCGGTCAACGCGCACGTGGCCTACGTGCCGGGCATCGGCTTCTACGCCGACGGGTCGGGCCGGGAGCACCTGCGGCTGTCCTACTGCTTCCCCGAGCCGGACCAGATCCGCGAGGGGGTGCGCCGGCTGGCCCGCGTCATCGAGGCCGAACTGGACCTGCACGCCACCTTCGACGGCGTGGACACCGGCACCTTCCGCGCCGTGTCCGGCGGCCGGCCGGGCGCCGTCGGTCCGGCCAGCAGCGACCGCTCCGAGGAGCGGGCATGAGCGACACCGCACCGGCCACCGCGACCGAGCCCACCGCCGCGGTGCACCCGCTGCGGGCCGTCGTGCTGGCCGGCGGCCTCAACGTCGAGCGGGAGGTCAGCCTGTCCTCGGGCACGCAGGTGGCCGAGGAGCTGCACCGTGCCGGCGTGGAGGCCGAGCTGCGCGACGCCGACGCCGAGCTGCTCCCCGGGCTGGCCGCCGCGCCGGCCGACGCCGTGTTCATCGCCCTGCACGGGGCCACCGGCGAGGACGGCGCGCTGCGCGCGGTGCTCGACCTGGCCGGCGTGCCCTACGTCGGCTCACCGGCCGCGGCCTGCCGGCTGGCGTGGGACAAGCCGGCCGCCAAGTCCGTCGTCCGCTCCGCCGGGCTGACCACCCCGGACTGGGTGGCGCTGCCGCACAGCACCTTCCGGGAGCTCGGTGCCGGTGCGGTGCTGGACCTCATCGTCGCCCGGCTGGGGCTGCCGCTGGTGGTCAAGCCCGCCTCCGGTGGCTCCGCGCTCGGGGTGCAGAAGGTGAGCCGGGTCGAGGACCTGCCGGCCGCCATGGTCAGCTGCTTCGCCTACGGGGACACCGTGCTGGTCGAGCGCTTCGTCGACGGCGTGGAGCTGGCCCTCTCCGTCGTCGACCTGGGCGAGGGGCCCGAGGCGCTGCCGGCCGTGGAGATCGCGCCGGAGTCCGGCGTGTTCGACTACACCTCCCGCTACACCCCCGGCCTCACCGAGTACCACGCGCCGGCCCGGCTCGCCGACGACGTCGCCGCCCGCGCGGCCGACCTCGCGGTGCGGGTGCACGAGGTCCTCGGCCTGGCCGACCTGTCGCGCACCGACGCGATCGTCACCCCGGACGGCGAGGTCCACTTTCTCGAGGTCAACGTCTCCCCAGGACTGACCGAGACGTCGATGTTCCCCATGGCGGTGGAGGCGGCCGGCTCCTCGCTCGGTGACGTGCTGTCCCGGCTGCTCACCCGCCGGGCCGCCGCCGCCCGCTGAGGGAGGGCCCCGTCCTCCCTCCCCCTCTCACGCTGGGGGCGGTGCCCTGGACGGGGCCGCCGGATTCCGTACGTGACGGAACCGGCTCTCACTCCTCCGGACGGCGGCCGGTGATGTCCGGGGCCATCTGGCCGATGATCCGCTGCAGGTCGTCGACCGAGCCGAACTCGACGACGATGCGGCCCTTGGCGCGGCCGATCTGGATCTGCACCCGGGTCTCGAAGGCGTCGGAGAGCCGACCGGCGAGGTCCTCGACGCCGGGGGCGTTGAACCGCCGCGGCCGGCGCTTGGCGGCCGGCTGTGCGGCGACGGCCAGCGCGACCGCCTCCTCGGTGGCCCGCACCGACATGCCCTCGGCGACGACGCGGGTGGCGAGGGCCTCCTGCGCCTCGGCGTCGGCCAGCCCCAGCAGCGCCCGGGCGTGACCGGCGGAGATGACGCCGGCGGCCACCCGGGTCTGCACCCTGACCGGCAGCTTGAGCAGCCGGATGGTGTTGGTGACCTGCGAGCGGCTGCGACCGATCCGGCTGGCCAGCTCCTCGTGCGTGGCGCCGAACTCCTCCAGCAGCTGCTGGTAGGCCGCGGCCTCCTCCAGGGGGTTGAGCTGCACCCGGTGGATGTTCTCCAGCAGGGCGTCGCGCAGCAGGGCGTCGTCGGTGGTGTCCCGGACGATCGCCGGCACCGCCTCCAGCCCGGCCGCACGGGCGGCCCGCAGCCGCCGCTCGCCCATGATGAGCTCGTAGCCGCCGCCCGCGTCACCGTCGCGCTCGCGCACCACGACCGGCTGGAGCAGGCCGAACTCCCGCACCGAGTGGGTGAGCTCCTCCAGCGCCTCGTCGTCGAAGACCTGGCGGGGCTGGCGGGGGTTGGGCACGACGTCGGCCACGGCCACCTCGCGCAGCTGCGCGCCCGGCACGCTCGTGGTCGCCGCGGCCTGCGCGGCCACCGTCGCCGCGGCCTGGGCGGCCGGCGGGAGCAGGTGCACCGGAGCGGCCGGCGGGGCGTGCTCGCGGTCGCCGGGGCCGCCGGTGGGGTCCCCGGCGTCCGGCGCGGGCCGGTCGTCGGCGGGTGCACTGGTGGGGATCAGCGCCGCCAGCCCGCGGCCCAGACCGCCCCGCCGGCCGAGGGGGCCGCCCCGGCGGCGCTCGTCGGCCGCGTCCGCGGGGCCGCCCGGACCGGTGCTGAGCTCGCTCACGGGATCTCCTGGGAGGACGGGGGCACGCGGACGGTCGCCGCGGCACGGTCGGGGAACGCCGGTCCGGCAGCCGCGGCCACCGGCGAGCCGGGCGAGGGCCGCGAGGGCAGCGGCGGCAGGGCGGCACCGCGCTGGGCCAGCTCCCGGGCGGCCTCGACGTAGCTCGTGGAGCCGCGGGACCCCGGGTCGTAGGTCACGACCGACTGGCCGTACCCGGGGGCTTCCGAGACCCGGACGTTCCGGGGGATGACCGCGTCGAGCACCAGGCTGCCGAAGTGGTTGCGCACCTCCGCGGCGACCTGGTCGGCGAGCTTGGTGCGCCCGTCGTACATGGTGAGCAGGATGGTCCGGACGGCGATCCCCGGGTTGAGGTGGCGGCGGACCAGGTCGATGTTGTTGAGCAGCTGCCCCAGCCCCTCGAGTGCGTAGTACTCGCACTGGATGGGGATGAGCACCTCGTCCCCGGCGACCAGCGCGTTGAGCGTGAGCAGGCCGAGGGACGGCGGGCAGTCGATGAGCACGTAGTGCGGCCGCTGCTCCGGCGGGAGCTCCTCCAGGTGGGCCTCGATCGCCCGGCGCAGCCGGTACTCCCGGGCCACCACCGAGACCAGCTCGATCTCCGCGCCGGCCAGGTCGATCGTCGCCGGCACGCAGGACAGCAGCGGGGTGGCCGTGGTCGGGTGCACCACCTCGGCCAGCGAGCTGTCCCCGACCAGGGCGTCGTACACCGACGGCGTCCCGACGCTGTGGTCCACGCCGAGGGCGGTGCTGGTGTTGCCCTGGGGGTCCAGGTCGACGACCAGCGTCCGCAACCCGTACAGCGCCAGGGCCACGCCCAGGTTCACCGACGAGGTGGTCTTGCCGACGCCGCCCTTCTGGTTGGCGATGGTGATGACCCGGATGCGGCCGGGTGCGGGAAACGGTTCCTGGTCGGCCGCGTGCAGGACCCGGGTGGCCCGCAGCGCCTCCATCGCGATGGGGCTGTCGAACTCGACGGTCGAGGCCGACTGGTCGGCCGTCAGACTGCTGCGCAGCCGCTGGCCCGGGTCGGTCATCTCAGCTCCTCCCTGTCGGTCCGTTCCACGTGGAACACCGCGACGTCCCTGACCGAGACGTTCCACGTGGAACGCACCTCATCGGGGGCCACGCGTCATGACCACCACGGTAGTGGCAGCCTCCCCCAGCTCCGCGCCGACAGCCCGCGCGTGCACGTCGCGCATGCCGGCCGCCTCGAGCTCTGCCAGCAGCGCCGGCAGCTCCTCCACCGCGCGGGTGCCCACGAGGGCGACCAGCTGCGCCCCGGGCCGCAGCAGCCCGCGGCACCAGGACACCAGCCGGGGGAGTGCAGCCACGGCCCGCGCGGTGACGACGTCCACCGCACCCACCGCGGCGCGCACCGAGCGCTCCTCGGCGCGGCCGCGCACGACCCGCCACGGGGCGCCGAGCTCGGCGACGACCTCCTCGAGGAACTCCACCCGCCGCGCCATCGGCTCGACCAGCGTCAGCCGCAGGTCCGGCCGCGCCAGCCCCAGCGGGATGCCGGGCAGGCCCGCGCCGCTGCCGACGTCGACCACCCGGGCTCCCGGTGGCACGGCGTCGGCGACCGCCGCGCTGTTGAGCACGTGCCGCTCCCACAGTCGCGGCACCTCCCGTGGGCCGATCAGTCCGCGGGTCACGCCGTCGGTGGCCAGCCGCGCCACGTAGCGCTCGACGTCGGCCAACCCGGCCCCGAACACCGTCCGCGCGACGGGTGGGGCCGGTGGGACGTCCGTGCCGGAAGAGGTCGGCTCGGTCACCGCTCCGGCAGCACCACGACGCGGCGGTGGGGTTCCTCGCCCTCGGACTCGCTGCGCACCCCGGCGACGCCGGAGATGACGTCGTGCACGACCTTGCGCTCGAAGGGGTTCATTGCCGACAGCCGCTCCGGCTGCCCGCTGCCGGCGACCCGGCGGGCGGTGTCGGCGGCCAGGGAGGTCAGGTCCGAGCGGCGTCGGGCCCGGAAGCCGCTGACGTCGAGCATGAGCCGGCTGCGCACGCCGGTGGACTGGGCGACGGCGAGCCGGGTGAGCTCCTGCAGCGCCTCCAGGACCGCTCCGTCGGCGCCCACCAGGTCCTGCAGGTCCCCGCCGACGATGGCCACCGACGCGCGGTCGCCCTCGACGTCGAGGTCGATGTCGCCGTCCACGTCGAGGATGTCCAGCAGCCGCTCCAGGTAGTCGCCCGCGACGTCCCCCTCACGCACCAGCAGGTCGTCGGCGTCGTCCCCGCCGTCGTCCCCGGTCACGTCCGTGGGCTCGACGGCGGCGTCCGCCCCGTCCTCGTCCGGGTCGGGCAGGTCCGGCTGCCCCGGGCCCCCGGCGTCGGTGGGCACCGGGCTCAGGACGGCGCCGGAGGTGGCCTCACTGGTGGGGCCGGCCGGCTCGGTGGGGTGCTGCGGGGCGCTCATGGCGGTCCTCCAGTCGGTGCGGGCGTCCGGGTCCTCCCCGGGAGTCGGTGGCCGGCGCGGGCGCCCGCAGCGGGCACCGCGCGCGCCGGGTCAGCGGCGCTTGCGCTTGCCGCGGTTGGCCGGGCCCGGGCTGCCACGGCCGGCCGTCCCGCGTGGCCGCCCGTTGGCGGCCCGCGCGGCCGGTGACGCGCCGTTGGCACTGGCGGCGGTGGCCCCGGAGGGTGCCGGCGCGTCCGCGGGACCGTCGGTCGGCGTGCCGGCCGTCGTGTCGCCGCCCGTGCCGGCCGTCGCACCGCCGTTCGTGCCGGCCGTCGCGTCGCCGGAGGGGTCGACGGTCGAGGCCGGGGCGGCGGTCCGGCCGGCCTTCGGGCGGACCGGCTTGGCGCCGGGCTTGGGCGCGAGGGTCTTCGGGTCGACGGGCGGCTTCAGCGTCCCGTCCTTCAGCCCTTTGGCCTTGGCGGCGTCGGAGCCGGGCGGCGGCATCTTGCGCAGGATGAAGAACTGCTGGCCCAGCGTCCACAGGTTGTTGGTGAACCAGTAGAGCAGCACGCCGATGGGGAAGAAGAAGCCGGAGACGAACAGGCTCAGCGGCATGACGTAGAGCAGCAGCTTCTGCACCATCGCGGCCTGGCCCTCGACCGGGCCCGAGCGCGACATGATCTGCTTCTGCGTGACGTAGGTGGTCAGGCTCATGACCAGGATGAGCAGGAACCCGACGATCCGGATCGGCCCGTAGCCGCCGGTGATCGCGAGGATGGCGTCTTCCTTGGCGCCGCTCATGACGAACGACGAGGAGATCGGCGCCCCGAAGAACGGTGCCCGCGCGGCCTCGTCGGTCAGCGCGTCGTCCCAGCTGTAGAGCCCGTCGGCGCCCGGGGCCAGCCGGCGCAGCACGTGGAACAGCGACAGGAAGATCGGGATCTGCGGCAGGATGGGCAGGCACCCGGCGAGCGGGTTGACGTTCCGCTCCTTCTGGAGCTTCTGCATGGCCACGGCGAAGCCCTGCCGGTCGCTGCCGTACTCCTTGCGCAGCCGCTGGATCTCCGGCTGCAGCTCCTGCATGGCCCGCTGGGACTTCACCTGCTTGACGAACAGCGGGAACAGGATCAGCCGGACGGTGACCACCAGGAACACGATCGACAGCGCCCAGGCCAGCCCGGACAGCCCCGTGCCGGCCGCCGGGTCGTCGAAGACCAGGCTCCACAGCGAGTGCCACTGGGCCATGACCCAGGAGATGGCGGTGTACAGCCAGTCAAGCAACGCCAGCCTCCTGCTGCGGGCCCCGGTGCGGTGCCGGGGGGACGGGTCGGGCGGATCCGGGTGGGGACGTGCGGGCCGGCGGCACCAGGTCCAGACCACCAGGGTGCCAGGGGGCGCACCGGAGCAGCCGCCACAGGGCCAGCAGGCTGCCCCGCCCCGCGCCGTGCACGGTCAGCGCCTCGACGGCGTAGTCGCTGCAGGTGGGCTGGAAGCGGCAGCGCGGCGGCAGGTTGGGGCTGATGGCCCGCTGGTAGAAGCCGACGGCGGCCAGCAGCGCCCGAGCGACCGGACCTCGTCCGTCGCGGGCAGCCGACCGGTCGGTGGTCACGGGGTGCGGACCCGGAGCACGCGGTCCAACCCGGCGGTCAGGTCGCGGCGCAGCTCCGCCGACGTGACGGTGGCGGCCTCCGGCCGGGCGCGGACCACCAGGTCCGCGGTCACCGGCAGCCGGTCCAGCTGCTCGAGGACGGCGGCGCGCAAGCGCCGGGTGACTCGGTGGCGGACCACCGAGTTGCCCACGGCCCTGCCCACGACGAACCCGGCCCGCGGACTCCCGGCCCCGCCGGGGACGGTGGGGGGAGCGGGCCGTTCGGGGAGGTAGTGGAGCACCATGGTCGGCCGTCCGGCTCGCCTGCCGGACCGGACGACCGCGGTGAACTCCGGACGCCGGCGCAGGCGGGCCTGCGCGGGCAGCACCTCAGGCGGAGAGCTTCTCGCGGCCCTTGCGCCGACGGCCGGCGATGATCGCCCGGCCCGCGCGGGTGCGCATCCGCAGCCGGAAACCGTGGGTCTTGGACCGGCGGCGGTTGTTCGGCTGGAACGTGCGCTTGCTCACGAGGTACTCCCACTACACGGCATCGACGGGGCGTGCCCACCGGGAGGCGGGCATACGCGACAGGGACGGGCGCACGGCAGGAGCCGGATCCCGTCCACAGGACTCAGCTCAGCATAGCCGAGGGAGCGGGGGGATCGGCGGTCCGGGCGGACGCCGACTGTTCATGGTCCCGCAACCGCCCGCGGCGGTGGTGGTGCCACGCTGTGGTCCTGCGCGAGACCTCTGCGCGACACGCCCCGCGGCACGCCGGGCGCTGTCGGCCTGCTCGTTGCCGGGCTGTGGACGGGGCTGTTAGCGTCGCCGTCGCTCCACACCGGACACCGGCGTCCGGCGTGGGGGCCGCCCCGCGGGTGTGGACCGACCCCCACGCTCCCCGACGAGCACGACGACTCGTCTCCGACCTGCGGGAACGTCCCCACTCCGACAGGACGCGCGGGCCCCTGCGCCTGCGGCGCGGGCCCGTGCACAGCCTGTGGACACCGGTGTGGACGGCGTGTGTCCGGGTGTCCACAGCGGGGACCGGTCGGGGACGACGGGCCCGGCGACGGGCGGCCATAGCGGAGCGACGACACACCGAACCCAGGAGGACGAGGGCC